>DATJNW010000109.1:0-75921 GCA_035507655.1 Bryobacteraceae bacterium
ATCTAGGCTCGATTCACAAACCGTTGACCGAGCTCGAGGTCAAGCTCGAAGCCAATCGCTGCCTGTACTGCTACGACGCGCCCTGCATGAACGCGTGTCCGACGCACATCGACGTTGCGTCGTTCATCGCCAAGATCGCGCAGGGAAATCTGCGCGGCAGCGCGCGCGATATCCTCAGCGCGAATCCAATGGGCGCAAGCTGCGCGCGCGTCTGTCCGACCAGCGAACTCTGCGAAGGCGCCTGCGTGTATGCGAAAGACGATTCGCCGATTCGCATCGGCGATCTACAGCGCTACGCACTCGACGCGCTGCGCGCAAGCGGCGAACAGCTTTTCAAGCCGGGTCCGCCAACCGGCAAGAAGGTTGCGGTCGTCGGCGGAGGGCCGGCCGGACTTTCGGCGGCACGCGACCTTCGGCTCTACGGCCACGCCGTCACGATCATCGAGACGCACGATCAGCTCGGCGGCCTCAACACCTACGGCATCGTCCCGTTTCGTTTGGCGAACGACGTCGCGCTCTGGGAGGCCGACTACGTCGTGCAGCTCGGCGTGAGCGTGCGCACGGGCGTCGAGGTTGGCGAAGACTTTCCGGTCGATGCGCTGCTCGAAGATTTCGACGCGGTGATCCTCGCGTGCGGCATGGGCGGCGTGCCCTCGCTTGGCATCGAGGGTGAAGCCTATGCATGGGATGCGCTCGACTTCATCGAGCACGTGAAGACCGGGCGACGCGTCGGTGAACTCGGCGACCGCGTGGCGGTGATCGGTGCGGGCAACACCGCCATCGATGCATTGACCTGCGCGAAGCGGCTCGGCGCGGAGCGCGTGACGATGTACTACCGTCGCGGACCCGAGCACATGACGGCCTACGATTTTGAATATGACTTTGCCAAAGACGAAGGCATCGAGTTTCGTTTTTTCTGCGCGCCGGTACGCATCGGTGACGGCGACATCACGCTGGTACGCACGCAGATGCGCGAAGGCAAGCTCGAAACGATTGCCGGTAGCGAATTTACCGAGAGCGCGAGCGCGGTGATCAGCGCGATCGGACAATCGCGCCTCGAGCACACGCTCAACGCCTTTGGGATTGCAACGGATCGCGGCGTGGTACGCGTCGACGACGCGCTGCGCACCTCGCGCTCCGGCGTCTTCGCGGCGGGCGATTGCATCTACGCCAAGGGCGAGCGCGAGGCGATGGTGGTGGAAGCGGCGGAACAAGGCAAGCTCGCGGCGCGCAGCGTTGACGCGTTTCTGCGCGCGGAGGCTGCATAGCATGGCCGATCTGCGCAGCAATCTCGCCGGCATCACCAGTCCGAATCCGTTCTGGCTCGCCTCCGCACCGCCGACCAACAGCGGGTATCAGGTGATGCGCGCCTTCGAAGCCGGTTGGGGCGGCGCGGTCTGGAAGACCATCGGACCGCCGGTTTTAAATGTCTCCAATCGCTACGGAGCGTGGGAATACGGCGGCCAGAAAATGCTCGGCATCAATAATGTCGAGCTGATTTCCGACCGTCCGCTTCAAACCAACCTGCGCGAAATTCGCGAAGTGAAGCGCGCCTGGCCCGATCGCGCGGTGATCGTTTCGGCGATGGTCGAATCGAAACCGGAAGCGTGGCGCACCATGGTGCATCAGATCGAAGACACCGGCGCCGACGGCATCGAATTAAATTACGGCTGCCCGCACGGCATGAGCGAGCGCGGCATGGGCTCCGCCGTCGGCCAGGTGCCGGAATATTGCGAGCAGATCACGCGCTGGGTGATGGACGCCGCGAAAATTCCGGTGATGGTGAAGCTGACGCCGAATATCACCAATATCGCCTATCCCGCGCGAGCCGCGGTGCGCGCCGGCGCCACCGCCATTTCGCTGATCAACACGCTGAACTCGATCACCGGAATCGATCTCGACACCTTCGAAATTGCGCCGAGCATCGCCGGTAAAGGCGGCCACGGCGGCTACGCGGGGCCGGCGGTGAAACCGATCGCGCTGAACATGCTTGCCGCGGTGTGCAATGACCAGCCGGTTCGCCAGGCTGCGCTGCCGGTTTCCGGCATGGGCGGAATTTCGACCTGGAAAGACGCCGCGGAATTTCTGCTGCTCGGCGCGGCGAGCCTTCAGGTCTGCACCGCGGTGATGCACTACGGTTATCGCATCATCGAAGATTTGTGCGATGGCCTCGCCGATTGGATGGAGTCGAAAGGTTTCGACTCGGTCGCCGATTTTCGCGGCAGGTCGTTATCCGGCATCTCCGATTTCAAGGATTTCGATCTGTCGTTCCGCGCCGTCGCGCGCATCGAGGAAGCGCGCTGCATCAAATGCAATCTGTGCTACGTCGCCTGTCACGACACCGCGCACCAGTGTATCGACCTGATCGATTCGTCGGGCCGTGCAGTCGAGCCGTACGCCTGGGACACTCGCTCGAACGGCCGCGCCGCGGCGGCCGCGAATCGCCCGCAGCCGCGCGTGCGCGAAGACGATTGCGTCGGCTGCCGGCTTTGCTATAACGTCTGTCCGGTGGAAAAATGTATCGAAATGGTGGAGCTTCCCTCGGGCCGCGAGCCGGTCACCTGGGATCAACTGGCGAAGACCCAGCCGGAGGTCACCGAAAATTGGGAAGCGATGGAAAGATACCGCAAGTCCGCGGGTATCGAGATTCACTAGCAGGATGGATCTTCTTGAGTCCACCAGGCAGGCCGGGAGCCTGCCCCACCTGTATTGGACCGCAGATTGGCCGAAAACGGCTGCGGTCTTGGAACACAGTAAACTTGGTGTAAATGGCTTTGCTGATCCGCAACGCGGAAATGGTCAACGCCGATTCACGATCGCGCGGCGACATCTGGATTGAAGACGAAACCATCACGCGCATCGGCGCGAATCTCGACGCGCCGCCAGACGCCGAAGTGATCGACGCCGCCGGACGCATGGTGTTTCCCGGCTTCATCGATCCGCACGTTCACGTTTATCTGCCCTTCATGGCGACCTTCGCCAAGGACACGCACCAAACCGCGAGCATCGCCGCGCTGGCCGGCGGCACCACGACGTTTATCGAAATGGCCTGCCCGTCGCGTCTCGATGACGCGCTCGAAGGCTATCAGCTTTGGAAAGGCAAAGCCGCTGGCGCCAGCGCGTGCGATTATTCCTTTCACATGGCCGTCACGCGATTCGAAGCGCACACCGAAGCCCAACTGCGCGAAATCGTCGCCGACGGAATCGCCTCTTTCAAAATTTTTCTGGCGTACAAAAATTTCTTCGGCGTCGACGATGGCGAGATGTATCAAACGCTGGAGCTGGCGAAAAGGCTCGGCGTGATCGTCACCGCGCACTGCGAGAACGCGGAGCTGGTGGCGCGCCTTCAGCAGCTTTTTCTCGCGCAGGGCAAAAGCGGACCGGAATGGCATGAGCCGAGCCGTCCCGAAGCGGTTGAAGCCGAAGGCACGTTTCGCTTCGCCACGTTTTTAGAAATGACCGGCGCGGCGGGTTACGTGGTGCATCTGTCTTCAAAAGGCGCGCTCGATGCCGCGGCGTCGGCGAAGCGGCGCGGCGTGCGCATCGCCATCGAATCGGTGCTGCCGCATTTCCTGCTCGACAAAACTTATGCCGAGCGGCCCGGCGTCGAAGGAATGAAGCACGTGATGTCGCCGCCGCTGCGCGATCGCCGCAATCATTCGATTCTGTGGGATGCGCTGGCCGGCGGTTTGATCGATACGGTCGGCACGGATCATTGTCCCTTCGACACCTCGCAAAAACTTTTAGGGCTTGACAACTTCACCGCGATTCCCAACGGCATCCCCGGAATTGAGGAGCGCGTGGTGCTGATGTACACCTGCGGAGTGAAGCGGCGCGGCCTGCCGCTCGATCGTTTCGTCGACGCGCTGAGCACGCGTCCGGCGAAAATTTTCGGGCTGTTCCCGCGCAAGGGAACCATCGCCCTCGGCGCCGATGCCGACCTGGTGATCTGGGACGACGCCTATCGCGGCCGTTTGACGGCTGCCGCGCAGCACTCCAATTGCGATTACAGCGGATTCGAAGGGATGGAGATTGAAGGCCGGCCGGCGGTGGTGACGGTGCGCGGAAAAGTGCAGGCGCGCGACGGAAAATTCATCGGCGAACGCGGCCGCGGCAGATTTCTCAAACGCGAGCCCTCTTACTAGCCGGTTGTGGCGCACGCACTCGTGCGCGCTGTGTCGAGACTCTTCTCGACACCTGTTTGACGGCCGCAAAAACTTTCTAATATTAGACCATGACCGTCCACCCCTCCCGAACCATCGACGAATTGAAAGAGCTTCGCGCGCTCACCGCTGACCAGAACGGAGCCCAGCGCGTCGCCTGGACCGATCTGTGGCTGAAGGCGCGCCAATGGTTCACCGAAAAGCTCGCCGGGCTTCCCGTCGAAGATCATCGCGACGCCGCCGGCAACCGCTGGATCACGCTGGGCGGCGAATCGGAAAAAGCGCTGATCCTCGGCAGCCATCTCGATTCGGTGCCCAATGGCGGATGGCTCGACGGCTGCCTCGGCGTGATGACCGCGCTCGAAACTCTGCGCGGGTTCGCCGCGAAATACAATGGCCGTCCGCCGGTGACCATTCGCCTGGTCGATTTCGCCGACGAAGAGGGCGCGCGCTTTGGGCGCAGTCTGCTCGGCTCGTCGGCCGTCGCCGGCACCGAGACGATCGACGCCGACCGCGGGCGCACCGATCGCGACGGCGTTCGCCTGGAAGACGCGCTGCGCCGCTGCGGCGTCGAAATCGACCGCTTTCCGGAGGCGCAGGTCGAGCGAAAAAACGCCGCCGCGTATCTGGAATTGCACATCGAACAAGGCCCCGTTCTCGAATCGATGAACCTGCCGCTCGGCGTGGTGCTCGGAACCAAGGGCGTGGAACGCCACGCGATTACGTTTCACGGCCAGGAAGCGCACTCCGGTTCGACGCCGATGAAATCGCGCCGCGATGCGCTGGCCGCGGCGGCCAAACTGGCGCTCGAAATTCGCGCGATCGCCGGCAAACATCCCGACGCGGTGTGCACCATGGGCAGCGTGAAAACGTTTCCCGGAATCGTCACCGCGGTGGTCGGCCGCTGCGAAACGACGCTCGATCAGCGCGATCTGGACGCGCAGGTTCTGGCGGCAATGTACCGCGAAGCGCGCCAGGCGAGCGAACGATTCGCGTCGGAGGAGCGCTGCACCGTCGAGTGGTCGCGCATCTGGTCGATCGAGCCGGTGCCGTTCTCGCCCGCGCTGATCGAATTGTGCGAACAGGCGATTCGCGAAACGGCCGGTGTGGCGCATCGCCTGCCCTCGGGTCCGTTGCACGACGCCGCGGAGATGTCGCGCAGCGGCATTCCCACGGTGATGATGTTCGTGCAATCGCTCGGCGGCATCAGCCACAACAAAATCGAGGACACCAAGGAAGAGCACCTGCGGCTCGCCGTGCAGGCGTATGCGCGGACGGCGGAAAAAATCGCGGCCTGGATCGCGGGGCAATGAGGGTCCTGCTGTCGTGGAGCAGCGGCAAGGACAGCGCCTGGGCGTTGCACCTTCTGCGCGGCCGCGCCGATGTTGACGTCGCCGGCTTGCTGACCACGTTCAACCGCGCTGCTGATCGCGTGGCGATGCATGCCGTCCGCCGGTCGCTGGTGGAGGCGCAGGCCGCGCGAACCGGGCTGCCACTGTGGTCCGTCGAGCTGCCGTGGCCGTGTTCCAATCAGGAATACGAAGACCTGATGGCCGATGTCTGCCGTCGCGCGGTGGACCAGGGAATTGAAGCCGTGGCCTTCGGCGATTTGTTTCTTGAAGACGTGCGCGCCTATCGCGAGCGCCAGCTGAGCGGCACGGGTCTCGTTCCGCTGTTTCCGCTGTGGGGGCTTCCGACGCGGCAACTGGCTCTCGATATGATCGGCGCCGGTGTCCGGGCGAAGATCACTTGTGTCGATCCCCGGAAGCTCGACCGGAGTTTCGCCGGACGCGAATTCGATCTTCCGCTTCTCAAAAGCCTGCCGCCGGGCGTCGATCCGTGCGGGGAAAATGGCGAGTTCCACACTTTCGTTTTCGACTCGCCGGCGTTCACCGCGCCGATCGAAGTGCGCGACGGCGAGATCGTCGAGCGCGACGGTTTTGTGTTCGCCGACGTGGCATAAGCCAGGCTGGGTGCGGCTCGCGGACAATAAATCGAGACGCGCCGAGCGCAAGCCTGGCGGCTTACGCCACTGACGAATCACGACGCTTCGACGTGTGCAAGCCCCGCCAGTGAGGGCGGGGGTATCTTCGACACTATAGCGGAATCAAACCACGGCGCAAACCGAGCATCACCGCTTCGGTGCGGCTCTCGGCATCGAGTTTTTGCAAAATCGAGTTGACGTGAAATTTCACGGTGTGCTCGGAGATGTGAAGCTGCCAGGCGATGGCTTTGTTGCTGGATCCTTCCGCCATCAGCCGCAGCACTTCGATTTCGCGGCGGCTCAGCGGGTCGCCCGAATCGGATGGCGCGCTGCGCAGGCTGGCGGTCTCAAGCGTCTGCGGATGCATCACCACCAATCCCGCTGCCGCGGCGCGAATGGCCGCGTCGATTTCCGCCGCCGCCAGGTCGCGCGGAATCACTCCGCGGACGCCGCCGCGCAAGGCTTCGCTGATCCACGCCGGCTGCGGACCGGGCGTCAGCACCAGCACCGGAATCGATTGCGCGGCCAGCTCCAGCAGTTCCTGCGCGCTGTCCCAGTCTGAGCTCGCTTCGACGATGATCAGGTCGGGATTGCGGTCGGCCGCGAGCGTAATCGCTTCTTCGAGCGATGCGGTCGAGCCGGCCACTTCCACCAGCGATTCGAGGCCCGCGCGCAGCAGCGCGGAATTGGTCACCACCAGCGCACGGATCATGCGGCCAGCCGCACGGCGACTTCGCGCACGCGCCGGCCGCCTCTTGCAAAACGCAGCGTCATGATGCCACCCGCTTGAATGGCGTCGTACAATTCGGCGATCGACAGTCCGGTCAAAAGATCGCCGGGAAGCAGCGACGCGCGCGCGGCGGGCGAATCCGGCTGGACTTCGAGCACCAGTAGACCGGCTTGCACGGGCCGGATGGTCACGCCGAGCGCGGCGCGCTGCGTTTCTCGAGCGACGAAAGCACGCACCGCGTTGCTCGGCACGGCGAGCCCCAGCCGTCCGGCGATCATGGTGTTGATTCCCACCACGCGTCCTTCGGCGTCGGCCAGCGGTCCGCCGGAATTTCCGGGCGCCAGGCGAATATCGGCCTGCACCCACGGGAGATGGTCCCATCCGGCGATGGGACCATGGCCGTGAATTACGCCGGTCGAAAGCGCGCCGCGAAATCCCAAGGGATGGCCGATGGCGATGGCGAGTTCGCCGCTTCTGAGCTCATTCGAATCGCGGATGCGAACGGCGGAGGCATTGCTGAAATCGGCGCGAAGCAGCGCCAGATCGCGGCGCACGTCTCGTCTGGTGACGGTCGCGTCGACCACGCGGCCATCGAACAATTCAACGCGCTGGCGATTACTTCGCGCGACGTGAGCGTTGGTGACGATGAGTCCGTCGGAGCGCCAGATCACGCCCGCGCCGCCGTCGCGCACATGCACGGTGAGCCGGCGAAGCTCGTCGGCCACCGTTCCCAGATCGGCGGGCATTTATTTTCCTTTCTCGCCGACCGTCAGCTTCACATCGCTGCGCGCTCCGCCGCGCAGAATGGACGCGCTGACGGCTTTTCCGATGTTCCCGCCGGATAAAACATTTTGCACGTCGCGGGTATCGCGCACCGGATGGCCGTCGAGCGCGATCAGAATATCGCCGACCACCAGACCGGCCTGCGCCGCGGGGCTGTCTTTTTCGACGCTCAAAACGATCAGCCCGCCTTCGCCGAAATCTTCGGGCAGGCGCACGCTCTGCAATCCGACGCCGAGATAGCCGCGCGCCATGTAACCGCGGCGCAGCAGTTCGCCCAAAACCTGATCGACGGTGGCGCGCGGCACGGCCACCGGCGCGATGCGGGAAAGCAGCGAGGTAGCGAGGCCGATGGTTTCTCCATTGCCATTCATGATGGCCGCGCCGGAGCAGCCGGGATAAAGGTTCAGATCGAGGCGGATGAAGGGATCGATGCGCGCGCCGCGCCAGGTGTTCCAGGCCGGTCCGACGACGCTGACAATTCCCAACGAGGCGCACACTCCAATGTCGCGATGACGGCCGACGGCGAGCACCAGGTCGCCGGTTCGCGCGGCGGCTCCGCTGGCGATTGCGGGCATGGATCCGGCGTCGAATTTGAGCACGGCCAGATCGCTGCCGGGGTCGCGGCCGGCCAGTTCCGCGGGGACGGCGCGTCCATCGGGCAGGCCGACCTTGATATCTTCATCGCGCCGCAGCGAATGTTCGGTGGTGACGAGGACGCCGGGCTGCCAGTGAACGCCGCTTGACGGAAATCGTCCGCCGCCGTAAACGGCGACGACGGATTGGCCGGCTCGCTCGACGATTGCGGCGAGTTCGCCGGAAAATTGAATCAGACTGTTTTGCATTTTGAGAAATCCTCTTGCCTTCATGATGCGGGTTGGCGAATGCGGAGCGCACCGGAAGAAAGAACGGATTCGACCCGGAAAAAAGTTTGGGAGTTTGCGACCTGGTGGCAGGAGAACTGCACATATTCCCCGGGAGGTGGGCAGAGATGCCGCGATCCGTATCGTCACATATTGCTTTATCCGCCGCTTTACTGCTGGCGGGACCGCTTCTATTGCCGGCCCAGAACACGCCGGTAAAAACCAACGTTAATTCCACGAACTTCGATCCTGTTGCCATGCACGCCCTTAAAAGCATGAGCGCGCAGCTTCAGCGAGCCACCAGTTTTTCCTTCAAGGCGCGCATCATGCGCGAAGAACCTGGCACCAACGGGCAGATGCTGGATTTTTTCCATGACGTTACCGTCCAGGTGCAGCGGCCCGATAAAATGCGTCTGCAAGTGATCTCGGATACCTCCGATCTGACGCTCTGGTATGACGGTAAAAATGTCATGGTCATGCCGATTTCGGCTCGCATCTATACGATTCTCCCGTCGGCGGCGACGCTCGACGGGGCCATTGAAATGATGCGCGACAAAATGGACGTGCACACGCCGCTCCTTCCGTTTTTGTCGAGCGACGCGGATCAGCGCCTCTCGGATGGTTTAGAGAGCGCCAACGAAATCGGCTTCATCAACGTCGGTAACGAGCAGTGGCTGCACCTGGCGTTCACCGAAGCGGACGCGAACTGGCAGTTGTGGCTGACCGGGCCCCATCAAGTGCTGCCGCGGCGGATGTCGATTATCTACAAAAATGTCGAAGGACAGCCGCGCGTGAACGTCGAGTTTACGGACTGGAATCTGAACGCGGAAATTCCCAACAGCGCTTTTACTTTTGTGAAGCCGGAAGGCGCGTCCGAGGTCAGCTGGAACGCGCTCCGGCCGAAGCCGGCGCCGGCCCAAAAGAAAGCGGGAGGTGAGCGATGAAAACGAAACTGATTGCGATCGTGATCAGCGCGGCGCTGGCGCTTCCGCTGCTGGCGCGAGTGGAAGGTTACGGGCCGCGCCGGTTTACCCAGGTCGGCCACGCGCGTGGGCCGCATGGCGCGGTGGTGATTAATCGAAGAGTCGGACCGGGTTGGGGCGGCGCGCTGGCGGCGGGCATCCTCGGCGCAGCGGCCGGATTCGCCATCGGCAACGCGGTTGCTCCGCCGCCGGTGGTGGTCGCGGCGCCCATGGTCGGGACCATGGTGCCGGTTCTGCCGGGGGCTTGCGTGACAGTGCCGAGCTACAACGGATCGGTGGTGTACAACTGCGGCGGCATCTACTATCAGCCCGTCTACCAAGGGGCTTCGTTAATGTACGAGGTGATCCCGGCGCCGTAGACCACTACGGGCGCGTCCCGGCGGGCGGGACTGAAAGTCCGCCCTCCAGGCGACGCTGCGTTCGAGGGATGGTACGCCCGGTAAGATTCGAACTTACGACCTCTTGCTCCGGAGGCAAGCGCTCTATCCAGACTGAGCTACGGGCGCATCTCGCTCTATTGTAACTAAAAGCGGGTTGCTAGAATCGAAATGGCATGCACCTGATTCTCTTTCTGTTGTGGATGGGCGCGCCGGGGAATGACCTGGAGCACGCGCGCGATGCGCAGGATCGGGCGGCGCTGGAGCGGATGACGGCGCAGCTCGGCGCGGAGGCGCAGAAACAATCCCATGACGCGGCGGCGCAATACCGCTATGCCCTGGCCGAATCCTACCTGGCCGAAGTGGCGATCGAGCAGCGCGATAAAAATCTGGCGCACAATGCGGCGGAGGCGGGAATTAAAGCGGCGCAGCGGGCGGCGGCGCTGAAGCCCGACGACTCCGAGTATCACCGCATTTACGGGACGCTGTGCGGACAGGCGGTGTCGGCCAATTTTCTGCAAGGCATGAAATACGGCAAGTGCGCGCAGGAGGAAGTGAATAAAGCGGTGGAGCTCGATCCGAAATCCGCCATGAATTATTTGAGCCAGGGAGTGGGGAACTATTATTTGCCGCCGGCGCTGGGCGGAGGCCTGGAACTGGCGGTGAAGGATTTTCAGAAAGCGATCGAGCTGCAACCGAAACTGGCCGAGGCGCACCTGTGGCTGGGGCTGGCGCTGCGCAAAGAGAATCGGAATGCGGACGCACGGCGGGAGTTTCAGCGGGCGCTGGAGTTGAATCCGGCGAGCCTGTGGACCAAGGAACAGTTGTCGAAAACTCCCGGCAGCTAAGCTTTCCCGACTTCCTTTCAAAGAACTTTCTCGACCCGGGCCGCTGCTTGATTTGCGCTCAAACGAGTAAGGCGCCCGACGTTTTCCCCCATCGTGGGGATCGACACTGACGCGTTGGCCGACCTGCGCCCATCGTCGCCATGCTAGCTGGCTTTACGTTGCGGCCGGAGGGACTCGAGTACTTCCCGCCGCGCGGTGGGCTGGAGGCCGATGAGCGCGCCAACCACTCTCGACTGAATGGTAGTGGGGAGCGGGCCGCGGGAACGCGGATCGGGATGCGATGTGGTTGATGAATCTGGTGAAATTTGTTTATGAACCCTGGGAAACCCGGTTTTCGCGTGCGCACGGAATGGGCGCGGGCTAAAGAAGAATTGCTGGCTTCGTTCGGGATCGCCTCGAGCGCGCAGGTGGCCGATTGCATGTCGCGGCTGGGCGCGATGGATTCGGGCATCCGGCCGGTGTGGGCTTCACCGCGGATTATTGGATCGGCGCTGACGGTGTGGTGCCATTCCGGGGACAATCTGATGCTGCACAAAGCGATTTCGCTGGCGCGCGAGAATGACGTGATCGTGGTGAATACGCAGGGAAATCTGAACAATGCCGTGTTCGGCGAGCTGATGGCGTCGAGCGCGGCGAAGATGGGCGTGCGCGCGGTGATCGTCGACGGGGTGGTGAGAGATGCGGAGGCGATCGAGGGGATCGGGCTGGCGGTTTATGCGCGGGGATTGTCGCCGGGGGCTTGTAATAAGGATGGCGCGGGCGAGATCGGCGGCGCGATCGCGTGCGGGGGCGTGGCGGTGCGGGCGGGCGACGTGATTGTGGCGGATCGGGACGGGGTGACCGTGGCGCCGATCGAGGATGCGGAGATGGTGGCGCGGATGGCGGCGGAGCAGATTGCGCGCGAGGAGCAAAGACTGGCGGAAATCGCGGCGGGGGTGGTGATGCGGCCGGAGATCGACGAAATTTTGCGGCGGATGAAGGTGACCTGACCGGGCGGAAATTTTTTAATATATTCCTTGACACGCATATACTCTTCGGGGTATAAAAAGAGCGTGGAATCCGTGTTCGAAATCATCGCCGAGCCGAATCGCCGCGCGATCTTAAACCTGCTGGTCTCCTCACAAAAATCGGTGGGCGAGATCGAGCGTCAGCTTGGCATGCCGCAGCCGACCGTGTCCAAGCACCTGCGGGTGCTGCGCGACGCCGGGTTCGTCGAATCCACGGTGGACGCGCAGCGGCGCCTGTACCGGCTGAAGCCTGAACCGCTTCAGGAGATCGATGCGTGGCTGGCTCCGTTCCGCCGGTTCTGGTCGGCTCACGTCGATGCTCTCGAACGCCATCTGGACCGCATGGAACGTCTGCATCAGGCCACCGCAAGCAAAAAGAAAACGACGCGGCCCAAACCGCGAAAGTGACAAAGGAGAAACGATATGAAAATCAAATTGACCAGTGTGTATGTCGACGACCAGGAAAAGGCCCTGCACTTCTATACCGAAGTGCTGGGTTTCGTGAAGAAGGCCGACTTCAGCCAAGGGCCGTTTCGCTGGCTCACGGTGGGCTCGGCAGAGGAGCCGAACGGCGCCGAGTTGCAACTGGCGCTCAACAACAACCCGGCGGCCAAAACCTACCAGCAGGCTATTTTCGAGCAGAGCCAGCCCGCGGCCATGTTCTTCACCGACGACGTGCAGGCCGATTACGAGCGCATGAAAACGCGCGGCGCCGAGTTCACCATGCCGCCAACGGACGTGACGGCCTCCAAGATCGCCATGGTGAAGGACACCTGCGGCAATCTCATTCAGCTCACCCAGTTGATGCGTTATTCACGCTAAGGAGACGCGAGATGATCGACGCGCAGTACACACCGGGTCCGGCCAGCGGGGCGCAGGTGCGCAAGGACGGAGAGAAGTGGACGCTGATTCTGACTAGAGACCTGCGCCACTCGCCGGAAAAAGTCTGGCAGGCGCTTACCGATCCGGCGCAATTGCGCGAATGGGCGCCCTTCGATATCGAGGGGAGCCTGGACGCGGTGGGAACGGTGAAGCTCACCTGGCTGGGAGCGCGGCCCGCGCCGATCGAAACCAAGGTAAAGCGCGTCGAGGCTCCCAGCTTGCTGGAGTACGGCGATATCCGCTGGGAACTCGCAGAGTTGGGCGGCGGGACCCGGCTGACGCTGTGGATCAACATTCCTCGAAACTTCATCGCCTGGGGTGCGGCCGGATGGCACATTTGTTTCGATGTTCTCGACCGGCGCCTGGCGGGAACTCCCATCGCGCGCATGGCTGGTCCGGAGGCGATGAAGTTCGAAGGCTGGCAGCGATTGCGCGCGGAGTATGCGAAGCAGTTCGGCGTTGAAGGCGGCGCCAAAGCGTGAAGCCGAACAAATGGTTTCGGCAGATCCACCGCGTCGCGCTGCTTTATGCCACCAGGCTGCGAGGCGGCTCCCATCGGCCCCACAAACCGCCGGCAACAATATCACTGATTTCGTAGTCCGTCCCCTTTTTCTATTTCCAACTCAGGACACCGGGAGCTTGTTCAAGAAAAACGCGAGTGCCGGGGCTCGCGTTCTGGAGCCGAATTGCGCGGCTGAGCCACGGCCGGAGTACACTACTAGCGGACGTGCGGACTTCGAATCAAAATGAACAAACGCAAAGACCCTCCGGCGAAGGCGCAAAAAAAGAAGACAGCCGGCAAGGCGATCCGCGCAGTAAGCGGGGATGGCGCGAAAGCTGCCCGCGCTTCCGAGCCGGCCAAGGCCGACTCCCGATTTCCGATTGTCGGCATCGGCGCCTCGGCCGGCGGGCTTGAAGCGCTGGAGGCGTTATTTCGCGCCATGCCGGCCGATACCGGCATGGCCTTCGTGGTGGTTTCCCATCTGCATCCGGGCTACACCAGCATGCTTCCGGAGCTGCTGGGCAAAAACGCCAAATTGCCGGTGGTGGAGGCGCACGACGGCGTCCCGGTGCTGCCCGATCACGTTTACGTCGGGCCTCCGGGAGGGTATCTGGCGATTCTCAACGGCACCCTGCACCGCATGGAAACCGACCCGAAACAGGCGCCGCACCTGGCCATCGACTACTTCCTCCGATCCCTGGCCGCGGACCAGAAAGAGAAGGCCATCTGCATCATTTTGTCGGGCACCGGAACCGACGGGACGCTGGGGCTGAGGGCCGTCAAGGGCGAACTGGGCATGGCCATGGTGCAGCAGGTGGAATCCGCAAAGTACAGCGGAATGCCGAGCAGCGCCATCGGCACCGGACTTGCCGATTTTGTCCTGGCTCCGGCCGCCATGCCGCAGCAACTGGTCGCCTACGCGAACGGACCCTACGTGGTGATCCCGCCGCCGGAACAGGAGACGGCGGAAACGACCGAGCCGTTCCAGAAGATCTTCGTCCTGATTCGCTCCCGCACCGGGAACGATTTTTCCGGCTACAAGCCCAGCACCATCCGGCGCCGCATCGAGCGGCGGATGAACCTGCACCAGATAAAGGATCTCCTCTCTTATGTGCGGTATTTACAGAACAACCCGCACGAGATCGACATTCTGTTTAAAGAACTGCTGATCAGCGTAACCTGTTTTTTCCGGGATCCGGAGGCTTTCGACTCGCTGGCCAAGAACGCGCTGCGGGAATTGTTCAGATCCCGGCCGGAGAACTATACGCTGCGGGCGTGGGCGCCGGGGTGCGCCAGCGGGGAGGAGGTCTATAGTCTGGCGATGGTGTTTCGCGAGTGCATGCATTCCCTGAAGCGTCACTTCGAGGTGCAGATTTTCGGAACCGACCTGGACGCCGCGGCGATCGATACTGCCCGCAATGGGCAGTATCCGGACGGAATCGCCGTGGATGTGTCGCCGGAGCGGCTGGAGCACAATTTCCTCCGCGACGGCAGCGCCTATCGCATTCGCAAGGACATTCGCGAGATGACTATTTTCGCGGTGCACAACGTGATCAAGGACGCGCCTTTCACCAAGCTCGACCTGCTCTCGTGCAGGAATCTGTTGATTTACCTCAACGCCGACGTTCAAAAGAGGCTGCTGCCCATATTTCACTACGCGCTCAAGCCGGGCGGACTGTTATTTCTGGGCCCTTCAGAAACCGTCGGGAACTTTCACGATTTGTTCGAGATCGTGGATAAACGCTGGAGGATCTACCGGCGCATCGAAGTCGCGCGGCCGGTTTATCCCATAGTCGAATTTTCCGCGGGGTCCTGGCGCGACAAACCGGAAGAGCGCCGGGCTCAGGCCGTGGGCGAGCCGAAGGAAGCCACCATCGGAAACACCGTCGAGAAGCTGTTGCTGGGACGCTTCGCCCCCGCCAGCGTGGTGATCAACGACCGCGGCGATGCGCTGTATTTTCATGGCCGCACGGGCGCGTTTCTGGAGCCGGCCGCGGGCAAACCGCGCCTGAACCTTCTCGATATGGCGCGCGAAGGTTTGCAACTGGAGCTGTCGGCCGCGCTTCGTCACGCGGCCGGGCAGAATACGGAAGTGGTGCGGGAAAACGTGCGGGTCAAAAGCAACGGAGACTTCACGTTTATCGACCTGCACGTCAGCCGGATCCAGGAACCGGAGAGCCTTCGCGGCCTGTTTCTGGTCACGTTCTGGCCGGTGCGTCCGCCGGTGAAGACCGCCAAAATCCAGGGACGGCGGGCCTCGGCGAGCGAGAAGACGCGAAGCACTTTGCTGGAGCGCGAGTTGCAGTCGACCAAGGAGTCTCTGCAAACCACCATTGAAGAGCTGGAGACCTCCAACGAAGAACTGAAATCGACCAACGAGGAGCTGCAATCGACGAACGAGGAACTGCAATCGGCCAACGAGGAACTGGAAACTTCCAAAGAGGAAATGCAGTCCTTGAATGAGGAGTTAAGCACGGTGAACGCCGAGCTTCAGGGCAAGGTTGATGAACTGTCGCGGGCCAATGACGACATGCGGAACCTGTTCAACAGCACCGAGGTCGCGACTATTTTCCTGGACAGAAGTCTGCGCATCACACGTTACACCGAGCAGGCCAAACTCCTGGTAAACCTGATTCCGAGCGATATTGGAAGGCCACTTGCTGACTTGGTCTGGAACTTAAGTTATGATGACTTAGTGGCCGATTGCCGGCAGGTTCTGCGCACTCTGGCCTTCCACCATGCCGAGGTGCAAACCAAGGATGGGCACTGGTATCTGTTACGCATCATGCCCTACCGCAAGGCCGAAAATATGATCGACGGGGTGGTGTTGACGTTTGTCGATATTAATCCGGTGAAACAGACGCAAAAAAGTCTGCGCCGGATGTCCAAAGTGTTCACCGACGCGCTGGATCCGATCCTGGTGGTCAATCTGGAGGGGCGCATCGCCGATCTGAATGAAGAGGTGATTCGCAGCTCGGGCTGGACGCGGGACGATCTGCTCGGCCAGCCGGTGCGTATCACCGCGCCAGCCGCGGAGCGAGACCTGCTGGAGGAGCGGCTGAAACGCTGCCGCCAGGGTGAGCCCATTCGCAGCGTCGGATGCACGCGGGTCGGCAAGAACGGCGAGCAGCACAAGGGGTTACTGACGCTGTCGCTGCTCACCGACGAGGCCGGAGCACCGGAGGCGATTGCCATGACCATCAAAGATATTTTGGGCTGAATGTTTCGCTGACTGGTTCAAGGTGTTGGAGTAGAAGTCGATGGCAGGGCCGGACAAAGCGAGATCGAAGCCAGCGGCGAGCCTGCGTCAACGCGCAGAATCCGCCTCGGAGGCGCGGCGGGAAATCGGCGGGCTGAGCGCTGAAGAAGTCCGGCGGCTGGTGCATGAGCTGGAGATCCACCAGATCGAGCTGGAGATGCAAAATGACGAACTGCTCCGCGCGCAGGACGAGCTCGATAAATCGCGCGCTCATTATCGCGATCTTTTCGATTTCGCGCCGGTGGGCTACCTCATGCTGAATGGGGACGCGGTGATCGTACAGGCGAATCTGAAGGCGGCGCAGTTGCTCGGGGCAGAGCGCAGTGTGCTCACCGGGCAGCCTTTTAACCGTTTCATCGCCAGCGAATCCACGGACGAGTTTTACCGCTGCTGGCAGGGCTTGACCAGCGGGGCCGCGCTGTTCGCCTGCGAGCTGTCTCTGCGCCGGAAGGACCGCGCGCGCGTTTCGGTTTCGGTGTATCTGGAGGGTCCGGTCGAGGAGAGCGGCGACTCGTCCTGGCGCTGCGCCCTCACTGACATCAGCGATCGGAAGAAAACCGAGGAGGCGCGGCGCGCGTACGCCGAGGAGTTGCAGCGGAAAAACGAGGAGCTCAAAAAGCTCAATTCGCAGCTGGAGGAGTTCGCCTTCGCGGCCAGCCACGATCTGCAAGAGCCGTTGCGGACCGTGAAAATATTCTCGGAGCTGCTGCTCGAACACTGCCGCGCGGGTGACGATGCCGAGGCGGTGCGATTTTCCGACTACATCGACGGCTCGGTGCGGAAGATGCAGCAATTGATCCGCGATCTGCTGGAGTACTCGCGCGCGGTCCACCCGGAGCAGGAGCCGTCGCGGGCCACGGATCTCAACCAGTGCCTGGATGAAGCGATTTCGGTGCTCAGCGTGCGGATCGAGGAAGCGGGAGCCATGCTGGTGCGATGCCCGCTTCCGACCGTGCTCGGGGATGGGCCGCAGATGGGGATGGTGTTTCGGAACCTGCTTTCGAACGCCTTGAAATATCGCCGCGCGGATGTTCCGCTACGGCTGGAAATCGGCGCGGAAAAGCGCGATGGAGAATGGGTGGTGAGCGTGAAAGATAACGGCATCGGCTTCCACCCGAGTCATGCGATTCGCATCTTCGGGTTGTTCAAGCGCCTGCACACGACTGCATATCCGGGCACCGGCGTCGGATTGGCGATTTCCAAGCGCATTATCGAGCGCTACCACGGACGCATCTGGGCGCAAAGCGAGGGGGACGGCCAGGGGGCCACGTTCTCGTTCAGCTTGCCGGAGATGAAAAAGCCTTAAGAATTTGTGCGGCGGAGCGAGGTTTTGCCCGCGCCATTACTGGCAGGGTGCTGAAAAAGGGGACAGACGGCATTGATATCGCTGACGCAACCCCCGGTCAGTATGGGTGCGTGGCGCACGCACTTCTGCGTGCCGCGTCGGCACTCTTGCCGACGCTCAGTTCCGCTCGATCAGCCGTGCGTCGAGAAGAGTCTCGACGCGGCACGCAGGAGTGCGTGCGCCACCAACGGACCGAAGCGGATCAACCCTGCCGGTTCGCCATTCCATCTCCCGCTTCGTAAGTATTGCGGTATAACGGGCTAACTCCTATGCTTGTTGATGGTTAGATACTTCAATGAACCTCGCGCTGAGACGCGTTCCGCTGGCCTGGAAGTGCGACGATTGCGGAAAACTGCTGTCGCTGTACGATGAGGCGGTGACTCGTTATACCGCGGCCTGCCGGAGGCTTTGCGGAATGGTCGCGGACGATTTCAAGATGGCGTACTCAGAGTGCGAAAAACTGCGGCGAGCGTGCGTGTCGGCGGAACGGGCGCTGCACGAACATCTCGGCGTTAGGCACGCTCACGGCGCGGAGGGCGGCGGGGCGCGGCGCCTGGTGGCCTGCTCGAACGAGTACGCGAGCCCGATTAGACGAGGCTCGCTGCACGCCATTCCGGTGAAGCCGACGCCGTAGGGTTGGGGCTTGGCGTCGAACCCGGCGGGAAACGGCGGGTTGGGAGCGTTGGGCACCATCCCGAACGGTACGATGACGGTGGGATAGCCGGGCTTGGCCGCGATCGAGGCGCTGCTCGATCCGGGGAATAACAGGGCGTCGAGGTGATCCGCCTTGATCACCGCGTCAATGCCGCGAGTGCCGGCCATATCGATGTCTTTGGCGCGATCGGCTTCGTAGCGGGCGCGGTCGGACTGGACGTTCATTTCATCGGAAATGTCGAGCTCGGATTGTCCGTAGCGGATGGCGCCGGCGGCGGTGTGGCGAATGTTCCATTCGCGCAGCTCCGTGAGCGATTTCACCGGCGCCGAGGGGCCCAGCGTCGCCAGCCACTTATTGAAATCGCGCTTCATGCCGTATTTCAGCACCACAGAACAGTTGGCATCGCGGCCTTTGCCCTCAAACGCGCCGGAACAAAAATTCCAGTGCGCCAGCTCCTCGACGGTTGGAATATTCGCCGGATCGACCAGCACCGCGCCTTGCTCCTTGAGCACACTGATCGCGCCGGCCATCACTCTGGCCTGGGCGGGATTCAGGCCGCCGCCTCCGCGTCCGCCTGGTGAGCCGGGCAGACGATCGTAGTAAAACTCGCGCGGGATGCCGATGCGCGCGCCGCGCAGCGCGTCGGCCTTGAGATACGGCGTGTAATCACGATTCGGCGGCGCCGTGCAGCGGGAGGTGGCCGGATCATTGGGGTCGGGCGAGGCGCTCTCCATTGCGCCGAGCAGGATGGCCGCACCGGCGACGTGTTTGGCCATGGGTCCGGCGGTGTCCTGATCGGCGGTGATGGGGATCACGCCGTAGCGGCTGACGCGTCCCACGGTCGGCTTGATGCCCACGAGCATGTTCTGATTCGACGGGCCCAGGATCGATCCCGAGGTTTCCGTCCCCACGTTGGCGGCCCACAGATTGGCGGCGGTTCCGATGCCGGAGCTGGATCCAGCCGGACTCATCGCGCCGCGGCCATCGTTGAAGGCGTCGCGCGGGTCGCGGCGCGGATCGTAGGGGTTCATCCCCCACAGGCGAATGGCGTTGTAATTTCCGGGCATCGGCATGGGCGCGCCGGCGACCCAATTGGCCAGCTCCGTCATGGTGGTTTTGGCGATGATGATGGCGCCGGCGGCCTGGAGATTTCTGGTCAGAGTCGCCTCGTATGGAGGGGTGTAGCCGGCAAAAGCGAGCGCACCTCCGGTGGTGGGCATTTCGGTGGTCTGAATGTTGTCCTTGAGCGCGACCGGAATGCCGTGCAGCGGGCCGCGGAGGTGACCCGCGGCGCGTTCGCGATCGAGTTCGGCGGCCTCTTTGAGCGCATTCGGATTCACGGTGATGGCCGAATGCAGCACATCCTCATACATGCCGATTCTGGCCAGATACTGCGCGACCAGCTCGCGCGAGGTCACGCGATGCTGCTCGAGCGCGGCGCGCATTTCCGGGATGCTCGCTTCGACCACTGAAAATCCCCCGTCCTGTCGAGTTTGAGCGTAGATGGCGACGCCGGCTGCCAGGAGAGCCGCAAAAAACAGGCGCTTTTTCATGAATGTCATGGTATCATCCGTCGGCGTTTCGCCAAAGTTCGAAGCTGGCGCCTTGAATTTGTGTTCCAGGCCCCTGCGCCGGGCCCGGCCTCGCATGCATTTTTTCTCTTATAAAAGTTAACGCAGACATGATATGATGGCGGAAATTTCTGCTGGTTCGCTTTCAGGAGAGAGGGTAATTTATGAAAAAACGGATTTTGTCATGCGGAGCTTTACTGTTTTTCATCGCGGCTGGTTTGTCCGGCCAGAACATTCGCGGCACGATTCTCGGAACCGTGCGCGATTCGAGCGGCGCCGTCGTAAGCGGCGCTAAAGTCACGGTGCGCCAGCCGGCCACCGGATTCACTCGCGACCAAAATACGAACGGCGTGGGCGAATTTCTTTTTACGGAACTGCCGGTCGGAACTTTCAACGTCACGGCGGAGCGCGCCGGTTTTCAGAGCGAGACGCAACAGAATCTGGTTCTCGACGTCGACCAGCGCCTGCGCGTGGATTTCACGCTCACGGTCGGCGAGGTCACGCAAACCGCGACGGTGGAGGCGACGACGCCCGTGATCAGCACCGATTCGGCCACGGTGGGGAACGTGATCGAGAGTCAACAGGTCACGGGATTGCCCTTGAACGGACGCAATCCGCTGGAGCTGGTGACGCTGGTGCCGGGCGTCAACAACGGCGTCAAAGGCTCGCAGAACTAGACCCAGGGCGGATCGGTGTCGATCAACGGCGCGCGCGAGCAGTCGAATAATTTTCTGCTCGACGGGGTGGACAACAACGACCTGGCCATCAATCAATGGGTGGTGCCGCTGGACCCGGACGCGATGGAAGAATTCAAAGTCGCGGAAACCACCTACACGGCCGAGTACGGGCGCAGCGGCGGCGGGCAGATCAACTACACCACCAAGAGCGGCAGCAATCAATTCCACGGCGTGGCCTATGAATACCTGCGCAACGCGGATTTAGACGCGCGCAATTTCTTCGATCCGCACGATATTCCTCCGTACAAGCGCAACCAGTTCGGCACCTCGATTGGCGGACCCATCAAGAAAGACAAAACATTTTTCTTCTTCAACTGGGAAAGCACGCGGATCCGTTTTTCGGTGAGTAAAGTCGGCACCGTGCCCACCGCGGCGATGCATTCCGGCAACTTCTCGGCGCTGAGCAGCCCGATTTACGATCCTAACTCGATCAGCTCGACCGGCCAGCGCGCACCATTTTCCGGCAACATCATTCCGGCGAGCGAGATCAGTCCTGTCGGCCAGAACGTTCTCAATCTGTACCCGCTTCCCAACGCGCCCAACAACGCCTCCAGCGGCCTGTACGACTCGACCATAGGGGCCATGGACGACCTGAACCAGTACACCGGCCGCATTGATCATCGCTTCACCGACTCCGACAGCCTGTTCGGGCGCTATTCTTTTTACGACGAAAACCGCCTGAATACCTTTGACGCGTTCTGCGCCGGTTCCCACAACCTTCCCGGTTACGGCTGCAACACGCTGAACGGCGGCCAGAGTTTTTTGCTTGGCGAAGTCCACCTGTTCGGCGCCACCAAGATCAATGAGCTGCGCCTCGGCTACAATCGCACCCGCGGCGGAATTTTCCAGCAGGATGAGTCGACCGATAATTCCACGGCGCTCGGCATCCTCGGCACCTCGCGCAATCCGATCGATTACGGCACGCCGCTCATCGAACCGTCCGGCTACGATACCGAAGGCGACGCCACCAATCTCCCGCAGGATCGCAAGGACAACACCTATCAGGTCACCGACACCTTCTCCTGGATCCACGGCAAGCACAATTTCAAATTCGGCGAGGATTTCCGCCGTTTTCAATTGAATCTTCTGTTCGATTCGACGGCGCGCGGCACGCTGGTTTTCCAGAATTTCTATACCAGCGCGGCGGCCAATTCGAGCTCCGGCGGCAGCTCCATCGCCGACCTGCTGCTGGGCGATCCTTATTCGAGCTCCGTCAGCCGTTCTTTTGGCGGGCTTATGGCCAGCGACGTCACCGGCTTCCGCACTTCTTCGCTCGACTTCTTTGCCCAGGATGACTGGCGCGTCACGCCGCACCTTTCTTTGAATCTCGGCGTGCGCTGGGAGTACAACTCGCCGACCATCGACAAGTACAATCACCTGTCGACCTTCGATCCCAACGTTCCGGGCGACATCAAGACCGCCAGCCCGTCGCAACAGAATCTCTACGACACCAGTAAGAAACAGTTCGCGCCGCGATTCGGCTTCGCCTACACGCCCTTCGGCAACAACACGGTGTTTCGCGGCGGATACGGCGTTTTCTGGGATGAAAAGCTGCTGAATATCCTGCTCACTCCCGCGCTCAGCCCGCCCTTCGTGGTGCCGCTGAGTTTTAATCCCAGCAGCAACGGCGTTCCCAACATCAACCTCGCCAATCCGTACGGCGGCACTTCGACCCCTCCCGTTCCCAGCGCGACGTGGCTCGAAAGCCCGTTCAAACAAGGCTACGTCCAGCAGTGGAGCTTCAACGTGCAGCGCCAGCTCCCTGGCGATATGGGTTTGACGGTCGGCTATGTCGGCTCCAAAGGCACCCATCTCGATCGCGAGTACAACGCCAACCTGCCGGAGCCTTCGCCGCTTTTCAATCAGGCCAATCGCCCCTATTCCAATTTCGCGGGCCTCACCGTCGATTCCTCTGCGGCGACCTCCAACTACAACGCGCTTCAGATCGAGCTCGAAAAGAAGGTTTCCCACGGCCTGACGCTGCTTACCGGCTACACTTATTCAAAATCGCTGGACACGGATTCTTCCTGGAACGCGGCGGTGGTCGATCCCTTCAACTTCCATGCCGAGGCCGGTCCCTCCACCTTCGACACGCGCAACCGCTTCATCCTGAGTTACGTTTACCTGATCCCGGTCGGCAAGGGCCGCGCGGCGTTGAGCAACATGAACTGGATCGGCGATTTCCTGATCGGCGGCTGGCAGACCGACGGAATTTTCAGCGTCCAGTCCGGCAATCCGATCGATCCTTCCGTGGGCCTGCTGACGCTTACCGGCACCAACTCCGCCACGCGTCCCGATGTTGTTTCGGGATGCAATCCCAACGATTTTTCGCACACGCCGCATGAGTGGTTCAACACGGCCTGCTTCAGCGATAATTTCCTGGGCCGTTTCGGCGATTCGGGCCGCGACGTCATCGTCGGACCGGGCGAGGTGGAATTCGACCCGTCGCTGCTGAAGAATTTCGTGTTCAAGGAAACGCGCTACGTGCAGTTCCGCGCCGAATTCTTCAACGTGTTCAACCACGCCAATTTCGATAACCCGACGACGACTGAAACCAGCTCGACTTTCGCCCGTATCACCTCGGCCGGCGTACAGGATCCGCGGCTGACTTCGCGGCAGATTCAATTCGCTCTCAGGCTGGTATTTTGAAGGGATCTACCGGCGGGCAGTTTAGGGTGCCGCGCCGGTCCACTTTTTTCAGCACCCTGTCAGACCGTGAGCGTGGCAAATTTCGCGGACATCTTCTGCCGCGCGCCGTGCGACAGAAGGTCGGCCAGCGTGTGCAGATTCAAGGACGACAGGAACGCGTTCAGCGCCTCATTCAGAACCGGCCGCAGCGAACAGACCGGAGTCAGCACACAGTGATTGGTCCGGCGGTCAAAACACTCCGCCATGCGCATGTTCGGCTCCGCGTCGCGCACCACGTCGCCCAAGCGGATCAAATGAGGCTCTTTTGCCAGCGAGATGCCGCCGTTACGACCGGGCAACAACTCCAGATACCCGTGCTCGCCCAAGGTCTGGACCACGCGCACCAGGTGGTTCTTGGAAATCCCGTAGGCGTCGCTGATCTCGCGCGTGGAACAGAGCCGGCCGGGCTGCGTACCGAGATAAAGCAGGACCCGCAGCGCGTACTCGGAATGTAGAGTCAGTTGCATGGTTGGCTATTTCCAGTAGGCCGGAAGACCGGGTTTGGTGTCGCGGACGATTTCGAGAATGGCGCGGCGATCTGCCGCGGAACGTTGCGCTTCATCTTTCCCGGTCAGCATATCGTAAAGGCGCTGGTAAACGGCTTGTTTGGCGACGCCGGGAAGCGCGTCAAACAGGTCGCTGTAAATCATGTAGCTCAGAGGGTAGCGAAATAATCTTGTTTTCAGGTCGAAATCGCGCAGAGAGCGGCCTTGCCTGTCGCGCGGACCGCGCGCCGGGAAGGTCCTGGTAAAGGTGGAAACGCCGGTAATCGGGTCGTGGATTTTCGCCTCATCGGTGAACAACATATAGTTGGCCAGTTGGCCGACAATCATATTCAAGCGGTCTTTGCGGAATTCCTCCATTTTGCCCTCTTGCTCCGCGATTCGCGTTTCCCAACCCAGGCGGATCAGCAGATTGGTCACGCGCGTCTGATGTTCGATGGTCATCAGCGCCACAATATCGCTGGCCGGCTCCAGGTATTGCGTGGTATCGAGGCGGTCTCGAAGGCTGGTCAGATTTTGGGTGTTCCGATACTCCAGCACGCCGGGCAGATCGGGACGCGACGCGAAGGCATTGGCGCGGGATTGCAATTCGCCCGCCGTGCCGGTCACATACCATCCGCCCCAGCGGTCGTCGAGAGAAGTGCGGTGGTCGACGATGATGCCCGCGGCGGGAAATCTCAGCGAACCGTCCGGCGCCGGGATCACCGAGGTTATCTCCAGGCCGGGAACATTCAAGGTGCCCGGAATCATGTGGCACTGCATGCATTGCATGGTCCGCCGCAGGAATTCGGGCTTGGCCTGCTTTTCCAGATCGAGAGTGTAAAATTCCACGCCTTGTTGGGGATCGATGGCGATCACCTCCATCACATCTCCCCGCGGCACGTATCCGACCGCGACGTTATCGGAGAAATACAGCGCTCGCGGCGATTTCGGCGAGATTTTCGGCCCCTGGAAACTGGTTTTCGAAAACACCAGCATCTGCGAATCGGGATTCACGCCGAAGTGCTTCAACAGACTGGGAAGATAACTGTAGCGCCGATCGTAGTCCAATTTGACCGCGCCGCTGTCGATCCGCTTCTGCAAGTGTGTGACTGCGTCGTCGGGCGTACGAGCCGGGTATTGGATCGCCGGGTGGTCGTAGGGGATGTACGGGAAATCGAAGGCATCGTCATGAGCCGCGTAAACGCAGGTGGCCATAATCGCGCCGAGGACGATAGCGGCTCCTGAACCAACGGAGCGGAGAGGCACAGAGGACATAAAAGTTGTATTCAGTATGCATCTTATCACAAAGCCTGATGATGGATTGGCGCCGGGCTGGTTCCTGCATCCGGGTGGTGAAACGGCGTATGCTGGCTTTTCTGTGAGAAAGGATGATCTATGAAGCGAAGATCGTTTCTGAAGTCGCTCGCAGCCCTGCCCGCGGCTTACGTGGCCCTGCCGAGGCTGGCCCACGCTGCGTTGCCCAAGACGCGAATCACGCGGGTCCGCATTTACAAACCGCCCGACCTCAATCAGCTTTTTAACCAGAGCAACATGCTGGTGACGGTGGAGACCGACGCCGGGATTACCGGCATCGGCGAGGGCGGCGCCAAGGATACGCTGGAGCAATGCGCCGGCTCGCTGATTGGCAAGAATCCGTTCAATATTGAAGCCATCTGGCAGGAAGAATACATGGCCTGGTTCTATCCTCCGGGCCGGGAAAAACAGGATGCCATGGGCGCGCTCGACCTGGCGCTGTGGGACATCAAAGGGAAAGCGCTGGGCGTGCCGATTCATGAAATTCTGGGCGGGGCGGTGCGCGATTATTGCGAGTGCTATAACACCGGCAATGTTCGTCCACCGGCCGGGCCGGGCGGCGCGCAGCCAACGATGAAGGACCGCGTGCAGGCGACTCTCGATGCCGGTTATAAGCTGTACCGGATTGGCGCGGCCGATCCCGGCGGCGAGGTTTGGGATGTGCGCGCACGGCTGCTGGCGCTCGCGCGGGAGGCGAAAGAGATCCGCGAGGCGCTCGGTTCGCGGGGCGACTGGAGCGTCGATTTTCATCAGCGTTTCGAATATGACGACGCGCTGCGCGGCTGCAAGCTGATCGAAGAATACTCGCCTTACCTGGTGGAAGATCCGGTTCGCACCGAACATTTCCTCGAAGACATTCCGAAACTGCGGCAGATGACTTCGCTGCCGATTGCGGCGGGCGAGGAGTGGGGCTGGCGCTGGGATTTTAACAAGCTGGTGGAGAATCACGATATCGATTACAACCGCTGCACGCTGCCCAACGTCGGCGGGATCAGCGAATATCTGAAGATTCTGGCGCTGTGCGAAACGCACGCGGTGGGGATGGTGCCGCACTTCACCGGACCGGTGGCGACCGCGGCGCTGGTCAACTGCCTGGTGACCTATCCGCTCAGCGTGATGTTCGAATACAACTACGGCGATCGCAAGATTCCGTATCTTCCGGAGTACACGGATTTCAAGGCGGGAAGGCTTTATGCCAACGAGCGGCCGGGGCTTGGCGTCACGCTCGACACCGGCCCGCTGACCATGATCGGAGAAGTGACGCAGCCGGTACACCGTCAGATTTATCGGCGGCCGGATGGGTCGTTGACGCACTGGTAGGCGAGGAGCACTGGCGGGGGTGCGGACTGAATCGAACCAGATTTAGCGCGGCGGTTTTGATAAACTCGCCCCATGACCAAGAAACTGGCGTTCCTTCTTGTTTTGGCCGGCGCGGCGATGGCCGCCGATCAACTGACGGTGGAAAAAGCGATCCAGGTGCGGGAGCCGTCGGATCTGCATTTTTCTCCGGACGGCAAACGCGTGGCGTTAACGGTGCAGGAACCGCCGGTGGGACGCGGTTCGCTGCGGCACATCTGGGTGTACGATACGGAGACGCAGGAAACGCGGCAGTGGACCACGTCGGCGAAATCGGAATCGTCGCCGCGCTGGTCGCCGGACGGGAAATCTCTCGCGTTCTTATCGGATCGCGAGGAACACCAGCAGATCTGGCTGATGCCGGCCACGGGCGGCGAGGCGGCGAAGCTGACCAGCGGCAAAAATTCGGTGATGCAGTTTAAATGGTCGCCGGATGGCAAGACCATTGCGTTTCTGGCGCAGGATCCACGCAGCGCGGAAGAAGAAAAGAAACAGAGAGACGGCGACGACGAACACGTGATCGGCGAGCCGCATCCGGCGCGCATCTGGACCATCGACCTGGCGACCAAAAAAGTGCAGCGCATTACCGGCGGCGCTTACGCCATCCGCGAGTTTGACTGGCTGCCGGATGAACAACATTTTCTGGCCGCCGCGACCGATCAGCCGGAGTCCGATCTGCGCAATGTGGAACGGATTTATTCCGTTTCCCTCGATGGCGGAAATTTCACCGAGCTGGCCTGGCCCAAAGCGCCGTTCCGCGGCCTTCAGGTTTCACCGGATGGAGCGTCGGTGGCGTTCGTCATGTCGCCGGCCGACGGACCGCAGGCGCAGGATCTGTTCATCGCGCCGATCGATTTGCGGAATCCGAAAAATATTACCGCGGATAAGGACCGGCCGGTGGGAAATTTCGAATGGCTGAACAATTCCGAGGTCGCGGCGCTGTTCACCGCCGGATTCCGCGGCGAGCTGGAAGCGGTGGGAGGACGGGCGCGCAAGCTGGCGAGCAGCGGTTCGCTGGATATTTCGCAGTTCGCGGTGAGCAAGCAGGGCGATGTGGTGTACGTGGCGCAGTCGGCGTCGGTGCTGCCGGAGTTGTGGGCTGACGGAAAAGCGGTGAGCCATTTAAACGACGGCTTCTCGAACATCGCGCTTCAGAAGGCGGAAATTTACACGTATAAGAGCTTCGATGGGACGCCGATTGAAGCGGCGCTGTTCCGCGGCGCCGGCACGCGCGTGGGCGAACCCGCGCCGACCATCATGATGATCCACGGCGGACCGGCGGGGGCCTGGCGGGATCGTTTCGATGCGCTGACGCAGTTGCTGGTGGCGCGCGGATACACCGTGATGCAGCCGAATATCCGGGGCTCCAGCGGATACGGGCAGAAATTTCTCGCGTCGAACAAGGGCGATTGGGGCGGCGGCGATTTTAAAGATGTGATGGCCGGCGTGGACGATCTGGTGCGGCGCAAAATCGCCGATCCGAATCGTCTGGGAATCGGCGGATGGTCCTACGGGGGATACATGTCGGAGTGGGCGATTACGCAAACCGACCGTTTCAAGGTCGCGATCTGCGGCGCGGGCATGGCCGACCTGGCGACGGAGTTCGGAACCGAAGCGCACTCGACGGGCGACGAGTGGTATTTCAGCACGCCGTACGAGAATCACGCCGGTTTCGACCATTCGTCGCCGATTCTGTACATCAAGAACGCCAAAACGCCGACGCTGATCCTGCAAGGCGAGGCCGACACCACCGATCCGATTTCGGAAAGCCAGATGCTCTTCCGCGGATTGCAGCGCTATAACGTGCCGGTGATGTTTGTCACCTATCCGCGCGAGCCGCACGGATTGCGGGAACAGAAGCACATTCTCGACCGCTACCGGCGCAGCGTGGAATTTGTCGAAAAATACCTCGGTCCGGGGGCTGAAGGAGCGCAGTAAGGGCGCTACGGCCGTGCGGCGGCCTCAACCTGCTTCAGCAGAAAGTCGACCACCCGCTCGAACGGATCGAAGCCGAAGGCTTGAGCAATAGGCGCACGCAGATTGGAGTTCGCGTTGATGTCATAAAAGACGCGCCGGCCATCGCGCGTTTCAAGGTATTCGATGCCGCCCACGTCCAGGCCGCCGGCCGACATCAATTTCGCGCCGGTCTCTACCGCCGCCGCCGGCACATCCTGGAACGGATAGAATTCGACGGGCGTCGCGGGAGTAGTCTCGCAATGCGAAGCGCCGCCGGCTTCGGGGTTGCAGACCTCCGACGGGCACAGGTTAAAATTTCCATGGGAAACGACACGCATCGCGTAGAGCAACTCGCCGCCCAGAAACTCCATCCGAACGATACCCTGAGATGAATCCGACTCGACGTGCTCCTGGAGAAGGAGCAGGTTGTCGGGAGACCAGAGGCCCGGAAGTTTTCGCAGCAGGTCTACCAATTCGTCCGCCGAATGCAGCAGATACATTCGCGCGCCGCTGCCGCCCTGTTCCGGCTTGAGCAATGCAGGCCACTGATCTCGCCACTCGGCCAGCGCGACTTCAACATCGTTGAATGCCAGCGTTCGAGGATGCGGGATCTCCAACCGCTGCATGAGCGCCGCTTGCGCGGACTTGCTCAGTTCGAGCGAAAAGGCGAGGGAACCGTTAAGCACGCGCGCGCCACCGAGTTCCAGCGACCGCATCAGAGCAAGCGCCAGCGGCACGGCTCGTGTGTTGCCGCGGACGTAAGCGCTGGGGCTCGCTTGATTGAAGTAGAGTCGCGCATCCGGCACGCGATCCGGATCGAAAGCTGCCTGCTTGAGATCGAACGCCCGAAACCGCACGGATCGGCGGGACAGGGCCGAAAACAGGGGTTTCTGCCACTCGGGATGCTCGAACAGAACCACCAGGTCGCAATTCATGATCGGCTCCCGTTGTTGATGTTCCGCACGAGGTTACGGATGCAGAGCTTTTATGACTGCGCCTTTGTATAAAACAAACCGAACCTTTTCGAGCGCGTGGATATCGGTCAGCGGATCGCCCTCGACGGCGATGAGATCGCCTTCCATTCCCGTGGCCAGGCGCCCGAGTTTATCCAGCCCCAGCAGCGACGCTCCGGTGATGGTGCCGGATTCGAGCGCCTGGCGCGGAGTCATGCCGTATTTGACATCGGTCACCAGCTCGTCGAGCACGGTCGCGCCGCCGGGGCTATAAAAGGTGTCCGATCCCGCGGCCACGCGCGTGCCATTCTTCAAGGCGAGTTGAAAGCTGGCGAAATGCGACTTGGCCAGATTGCGCGCCTTGATCAACATCACCTCCGGCAGATGCTGCCGCTCGCCGAAGGTCTGGAAGGTATCGACCACGTTGAGCGTCGGAACTAACGTCGCGCCGTGGCTCTTGATCGATTCGATAGCCTCCTGGTTCAGCTCCGAGCCGTGCTCGATCGAGTCCACGCCGGCGGCTAAAGCGTCCAGAATCGTGCGCAGATTCTCGGCGTGAGCGGCGACTTTCAGGTGATGCATGTGCGCTTCTTCCACCGCCACGCGCATCTCCTCGGGCGAAAGGTGTTCGTCGGTCGGATAATCGAGCGGCGAACCGACGCCTCCGGAGGCCAGCAGCTTGATCACTTTGGCCCCGTACTTGATCTGCAACTGCACGGCGCGTTCCGCGTCGGCCGGAGAGCTGACGAAGCCGTGCAACGGCGTGTACACATCGGTGAGCCCGATCGAGTACGGCAGCGTGAAGTGATCGCCGTGTCCGCCCGGGATGGTCAAGGCGTGCGCCGCGGGAATAATGTGCGGCCCGCGGATGGTCCCGTCCTCGATCGCCTCACGCATGGCGACGTCCACGAAGTCGGCGCTGCCCAAAACTCGCAGGGCACTGATCCCGGAATCGAGGGCATAGCCGACGGCCTGAGCCGCCTTGAGCGCGGCATACGCGGGCGAAGGCGTCTGCAAGAGGCCGCCGGTCCATAAATGACAATGCGCGTCGAGGATGGAAGGCAGAACGGTGTAGGCGCGGAGATCGATTTGCCGCGCACCGGGCGGAACGGCCAGGCCCGCGCCGGCGGCGGTGATCGTTCCGTCGGTGACGATCACGGCTCCTTCAGAGATGGGCGCTTGCCGGGCGTCGACGATCAGCCGGCCGGCGCGGAGGTACAGTACTTCGGCGGAAAGCACGGGTTGGATCAAGATCACGAAAACGGCGAAAGTTGATCGAATGGTCATGCGGTCAATCTACTGGAAGCCGGCGGGGATTGGCAAGCGGCGGCGCGCGGTTTGCCGTCGTCAGGCCTGCGGCATGGTCGGAGTGGGAACCTGCGGACGCATCCGGCGGGTACGGTCGCGCAGGCCTTCCCAGCGAAGGCGCATGCGATCCATGTACAAATAAACCACCGGAGTCGTGTACAGCGTCAGCGCCTGGCTGAACAACAGCCCGCCGACGATCGCCATGCCCAGCGGACGGCGCATTTCTCCACCTTCCCCATGGCCCAGCGCCAGCGGCAATCCGCCGAGCAGCGCGGCCATGGTGGTCATCATAATCGGACGGAAACGCAGCACGCAGGCCTTGAAAATCGCCTGTTCCGGATTTAGCCCTTCGGCGCGCTCCGCGGCGATGGCAAAATCGATCATCATGATGGCGTTCTTCTTCACGATGCCAATCAGCAGAATGATCCCGATCAGCGAGATCACGTTGAGCTCGTTGTGGGTCAGCATCAGCGCCAGCAGCGCGCCGACGCCGGCCGAGGGCAGCGTCGAAAGGATGGTCAAGGGATGGATCAAGCTCTCATACAACATGCCGAGAACGATGTACACGGTCACCAGCGCGCCCACGATCAGGATCGGCTCGCTCGACAGCGCGTCCTGGTAGGCCTGCGCGGTCCCTTGAAAACTGCCGTGAATGGACCCCGGCAGATCGATGTCGCGCTCCGCCTGCTCGATCGCCGGAACGGCGTGGCTCAAGGAAGTGCCCACCGGCAGATTGAAGGAGATGGTCACCGAGGGGAACTGTCCCTGATGATTGACCGACAGGGCGGTGTTGCTGGGAACGTATCGGGTGATGGCGCTGAGCGGCGTCTGGGTGCCGTGGCTATTGGGGACGTAAAGATATTTCAAACCGTCGGGATTTTGCCAGAAGATCGGGTCCACTTCCATGACCACGTGATACTGATTCAATTGCGTGTACATCACGCTCACCTGGCGCTGGCCGAAGGCATCGTACAGAAGATTGTCGATCAACTGAGTGGAAATTCCCAATCGCCCGGAGGTGAGGCGGTCGATTTCGAGACCGGCCTCCAAACCGCGGTCCTGCTGGTCGCTGTTCACATCGGCAAGCTCGGGCAGCGCGCGCAAGGCGTGAAACACTTTGGGCGCCCATTCATTCAGCTCGCTGACGCTATCGGATTGCAGCGTGTACTGATACTGCGCGCCGCTGGCGCGTCCGCCCACCCGCAGGTCCTGAATTGCCTGAAGATAAAGACTCGCGCCCGGAACGCGGTTCAGCCTGGGGCGCAGCCGCGCTATGACCTCATCGGTGGTGATTTTGCGTTGCGCCAAAGGGTACAGCGTCACGTTAATGCTGCCGCTGTTCAGCGCCGCGCCGCCGAAACCGCCCGCGCCAACCGAGGCGTTCAGGCTCTCCACGGCGGGATCTTCGCGGACGATGTCGATCAGTTCCAGAACATGCTGGTGCATCGCCTGAAAGGAGGTCGCCTGGTCGGCGATGAGCGTGCCGCTCATGCGTCCGATATCCTGCTGCGGGAAAAATCCTTTGGGAATGACAATGTACAGATAAACGCTGAGCGCAATGGTGGAGAGCGTCACCACCAGCATCAACGGCTGCTGGCGCAGCACTTCGGCCAGGCTCTTTTCATATCCGCGGCGCAGAACGTCGACGATCCAGCCGCTGAAACGGTAAGCCAGGCCGTGCTTTTCCTCGGCGCCGCTCCCCGGCAGGCGCGCGCACATCATCGGCGTCATGGTGAGCGACATCGCCAGGGACAAAACGATGGCCACCGAAAGGGTGACGGCGAATTCCCGGAACAGGCGGCCGACGATTCCGGCCATCAGCAAAATCGGAATGAACACCGCGATCAGGCTCATGCTGATGGTGACCACGGTGAAACCGATTTCGGCCGCGCCTTTTAACGCCGCCTGCATCGCCGGCATACCTTGTTCCATGTGCCGGGTGATATTTTCGATGACCACGATGGCGTCGTCGACCACGAATCCGGTGGCGATGGTCAGCGCCATCAGCGAGAGATTGTCGATGCTGTATCCGAATACATACAGCACGCCGAAAGTCCCCACCAGCGACACCGGAACCACCACCGTCGGGATCAGCGTGATGCGCACGCTGCGCAGAAACAGAAACACCACCATGATCACAAGTCCGATCGAAATGGCCATGGTCTGCTGCACGGTCTGGACCGAGGCGCGGATCGTAGTGGTCCGGTCCGCCAGCATGGTCAGCTCGATCGAAGCCGGCATGGAGGCCTGTATATAAGGAAGCACCGCGCGGATGTGATCGACCGTTTCGACGATATTCGCGCCCGGCTGGCGGTTGATGCGCACGATGACGGCCGGCTGGTTGTTGACGAATCCGATATTGCGGAGGTCCTCGACCGAATCGTCTACCTGCGCGATATCGGAGAGTTTAATCGCCGCGCCGTTGCGATAAGCGACGATCAAAGAACGATAGTCCTTGGCTTTGCGGATCTGGTCCGTGGTGTGGATGATCCAGGATTGTCGCGAGCCCGAAAAATCGCCTTTGGGCTCGTTCACATTGGCATTGGAAAGCATCGTCCGCACATCTTCCAGGCCCAGCCCGTAATGATTGAGCAGCGTCGGATTCACTTCCACCCGCACGCCGGGCAGCGCGCTTCCCCCGAGAAATACCTGACCGACGCCGTGTACCTGGGAAAGTTTCTGCGACATGATGGTCGAGGCGGCATCGTACATCTGGCCCGGCGTCAGCGTAGGCGAGGTCAAGCCGATTTGCAGAATCGGATAATCGGCGGGGTTCACTTTGTGCCAGAACGGATTGCGCGGCAGATTCTGCGGAAGCTGGCTGCGCGCCGCATTGATAGCCGCCTGCACGTCGCGCGAGGCGGCGTCAATATTCCGTGACAGGTCGAATTGCAGGGTGATGCTGGTCGAGCCGAGCGTGCTCGACGAGGTCATCTCATTGATTCCGGCGATGCGTCCGAACTGACGTTCAAGTGGAGTCGCCACCGACGACGCCATCGTCTCCGGACTCGCTCCGGGCAGGCTGGTGTTGACATTGATCGAGGGAAAATCGACCTGCGGCAGCGGCGCTACGGGCATGAAATTGTAAGCGACCACGCCGGACATTCCCAGCGCGACCGTGAGGAGAGTTGTGGCGACCGGCCGCTCGATAAACGGCTTAGAGATGCTCATGGTCCTCGAAACGAACTTTCCGTTCAGACTATCACGAATTGTGCGGGAAAGCGGCCACCAGTCGTTTTCGAGAAACCCCTGGCCGGTGGTTCGCTGTATAATTTCGCCTTAGTGGAGGAGCACATGTTTAAAGAGATTCGTCGGCAAGCAGGGGTGCGCCAGGAGCAGTTGCGAAGTGCTGGCGGCGCCGCAGAGCCTGAAAGTCGATCCGAAAGGAAAGCGGTGGTCAGGCGCGGCCGGCTCGATTTCATGCGCGATCCTCGTTGGCTTCCGCTCCTGCTGGCGCCGCTCCTCCTCATGGTGGTCGCCGGCCGCTCCGCGGAACAGGAGGCGCCGACGCCCCATGGACCGGTCGACCCGTCCTATTTAAAGCTCCTTCAGTGGCGCCTGGTCGGACCTTCGCGCGGAGGCCGTTCGGTCGCCGTGGCGGGCGATCCAAACCATCGGCTGACCTTCTATCTGGGAACCACCGGCGGCGGCCTCTGGAAGACGGAAAACGGCGGCATCGCCTGGCGCAACATCAGCGACGATTTCTTCAAGACGGCGTCGGTCGGCGCGATCGCCGTTGCCCCGTCCGATCCGAACGTCATCTACGTCGGGATGGGCGAATCCTGTTTCCGCGGCGACGCTTCCTATGGCGACGGCGTCTATAAATCGACTGATGCCGGCAAAACGTGGGTCAATATGGGGCTGGTGGCTACGCGGCAGATCGCCCGCATCCGCGTCGATCCGCGCAACGCCGACCTGGCCTACGTCGCCGCATTCGGAGACGGATTCGGACCGAGCCCCGATCGCGGCGTTTACCGCACCAGGGACGGCGGCAAAACGTGGGAAAAGATCCTCTATCGCTCCGACATCGCCGGCGCGATCGATCTCACGATGGACCCCAACCACCCCAACGTGCTTTACGCCTCGCTGCTCGAGTTCCAGCGTTTCCCCTGGGGCCTGCGCAGCGCGGGCCCGGGCACCGGCTTGTTCAAGACCACCGATGGCGGCGATCACTGGACGGAGCTGACCAACAATCCCGGCCTGCCGGGCGGTATCAAAGGCCGTATCGGCGTCGCGCTCTCGCCGGCGCGGCCGGAGCGCATCTGGGCCCTGGTCGACGCCGAAACCGGCAAGAAGGGCTTGTTCCGCTCCGATGACGGAGGCGCAACCTGGAAACGCACGTCGGCCATGGCCGGCCTTACCGTGCGGCCGTGGTACTTCCATCACGTGTTCGCGGATCCCAAGGATCCCGATACCGTTTACGTTCTGAACATTCAGGCGTACAAATCGACCGACGGCGGTTCAAATTTCGTCCCCATGCGCACCTCGCACGGCGACAATCACGATCTGTGGATCGATCCGGACAATACCAGCCGCATGATTGAAGCGAACGACGGCGGTGGCAGCGTGTCGTTCGACGGCGGGAAATCCTGGTCCACCGAGATGAACCAGCCGACCGCCCAGTTTTATCACGTGACCACCGACAATCAGTTCCCCTATCGCCTCTACGCCGCGCAGCAGGACAACACCACCATCTCCGTGCCCAGCCGCTCCGATTACGGCTCGATTACGGAGCAGGAATGGTTCACCGTCGGCGGAGGCGAAGCGGGTTATATCGCCGTCAAGCAGGACGATCCCGACATCATCGTCGCGGGCGAGCATCACATGCTGGAGCGCATGGATCTGCGAAACCACCAGAATGAGGACGTCGGACCGTGGCCGGAAAGCAACTGGGGCTGGGGCGATCGCGCCATGAAATACCGTTTTCAATGGACCTACCCGGTGCTCCGCTCGCCCAACGATCCGGGCACGCTGTATGTTTCGTCGCAGTTCGTGCACCGCTCGAAAGACGAGGGCAAGACGTGGGAGATCATCAGCCCCGACCTGACGCGGCACGATCCGACGAAGCTTGAACCGATGCCATCCTACGGCGACCCGATCTCGACACAATACTGGGGTCCGATCACTCGGGATGATACGGGTGTCGAGTGGTACAGCACCGTTTTCGCGCTCGCGGAATCGCCGGTGAAAAAAGATCTGCTGTGGGCCGGCTCCGATGACGGATACGTGCAGGTGTCGCAGGATGGCGGCAAGCACTGGACCAACGTGACGCCCAAGGATCTGCCGGAGTACGCGCTCATCACCATTGTCGAACCCTCCCCGCACGATCCCGCAACCGCCTACGTCGCCGCGACGCGCTACAAGCTTCAGGATCGTCATCCGTATCTCTACAAAACTCACGACTACGGCAAGACGTGGACCAAGATCACGGCGGGGATTCCCGACGGGGATTACACGCGCGTGATCCGCGAGGACCCCGGGCAGCGCGGATTGCTGTTTTCCGGAACCGAAACGAGCGTTTACGTTTCCTTCAACGATGGCGCGAACTGGCAATCCCTGCGCCTCAACCTTCCCGCCGTTCCGGTCCACGATCTGGTGGTGAAAAACGGCGATCTTATCGCCGCCACGCATGGCCGTTCTTTCTGGATTCTGGACAACGTCGCGCTGCTGCACCAGTTCACTCCCGCGACTTTATCGGGCACGCATCTGTTCGCGCCGCGAACAGCCGTGCGGTTCCGCGCCAACGCCGAGCTCGCCGACATGGGCGCCGGCGCGGGAGTTTCCGGCGGCGCCGCGGCGGGCAACGAAGGCCGCAATCCTCCAAACGGCGCGGTCATCGAATGGTACGCGAAGGACGCGCCGCAAGCCGAGGTCACGCTGACGATTCTTGATCCGCAGGGTCAGGAGGTGCGAACCTTCAACAGTGCATCGAACGCGCCCGCGCCTTTGCGCGTGCCCGCGCATGCCGGCGCGAACCGCTTCGTCTGGGACCTGCGCTATCCGTGGGCGAATGTGATCCCGGGAACCACGCTGCGCAGCCGGCGTCTGGCGCCGCTCGCCGTTCCGGGCAGGTATCAGGCCAAGCTGACGCTCGATGGACAGTCTTACAACGAGCCGTTCGAAGTGGTGAAAGATCCGCGGGTAAATGTCAGTGACGCAGATCTGCGCGACGAGTTCAATTTCCTGATTGCGATTCGCGACAAGCTGACCGAGACGCACGACACGGTGCGCAAGCTCCGCGAAATGCGACGCGAGGCGCAGGACGCCGCCGGCAAGGCGCAAGGGACGCCGGACGCGCAAAACCTCGCGCGCGCGCTGAAGGTTCTCAATGACAAGCTCTACCCGATCGAGGAACGTCTGAGCCAGTTCCGCGCCAAAGACGTGCAGGATCTGACCAACTACGGCAACGCCATTGACGATAAGCTGGCCAATCTCCTGGATGTAGCCGGACGCGCCGATACCCGGCCCACCAAAGCGGAGCGTGACGTGCTGCAATACCTCTCGGGCGAGCTCAAGCAGCGTGAGGACGCTCTGGAACTGGTGCGAAAGACGGAGTGGAGTCCGTTTGCGGCGCTTGCAAAACGGCCGTAGGATCAGGCCGCTCGATCGCTCGCTACGTTTGACCGCAACGCTGGTTGTGAGCTAGGGCGCGTGGGGCAAGCGTTCGCCCTATCACATCTTGGCGCGAATTCCAGAAGAATCTTGCGCCCCGCGCCCGGCTTTCGGTTCCGAACCAACCAGCCGTATCCAGCTTCTGTCGATTTCCACAGAAACGGAGCGCTGCAGCAGGTGCACCGAGACAATCAAACGGAACGTTTTTTTGATTTCCTTGACCATCCCCTCTACGCCGGTGAGCGGACCCCGTTCGATCCGCACGCATTGTCCGACCGCCAGGAACGGATAAGGCGCAACCAGGAGACCGGAGCCGACCATTCTTCTTACGGCCTCGATCTCGTTCTCCGGAATCGGCGTCGGCCCTTTTCCGAAACCGACCAGTCCTACCGCTCCAGGAATGGTGAGCACCGGTAAGCGATCGTTGGGATTCAAACGGCAGAAGACGTAGCCGGGAAACAGGAAGGCATCGATTTGTTTTTTTCGGTCCGACCACTGGCGCTCCGCTTTGTAGATCGGAGAGAACTCCTCAAACCCGCGATCGCGCAAATGGACCGCGGCAACACGTTCAAAATTCGAACGAACCCGCAGCGCAAACCAGGAAAGAATCGTCTCGTCGACGGCGTTGTCGGAACCCATCCAATCAGCCCCCAATTCAAGAATCGCCACTCTAGCATGACTTATCTGACGCTGGCTTTGCAAGAGCTCCGTTCAGGACGGAGAGCAGGAGGACCGCGATTCGAAAATTCAGGCTTTTCGTAAAATCCCTGACGGGCGCCATATGCCATTCCGTAATCATTGAAACAACAAGTCTCGTGGAATCAATCTACTAGCTCGATCGCGCCTTTCCTCGCGTATTTTTCTGACGAGCTGATGAAACGTTAAACTTAGAATCCATATCTGGTACTGGTACGCTCATACTCATCGTCCTAGTACGTGGATTAAATGACGGTTTCCCCAATGGAAAACAGAGCCTTCAAGCATTCGCGCCAGAGATCGATGAGCAAGACAGGACCAAATGATTCGTTATTTCTCTTTTATCTCATTGATTATCTTGAGTGCTGGCGCGGCCGGCGCGCAAGCGGTTTCGCTCGGCGTCGGATCCGGTTCGGCGAGTCCTGGTTCGGCGCTCACCCTGGACCTAAGCTTAGGTGATCCAGCAACCGACCCTCCGGCTTCGCTCGAGTGGGTTTTGACCTATTCGACGGCCGATTTCTCCTCGGCAACGGTCTCGGCCGGTCCGGCGGCAACGGCGGCGAGCAAGTCCGTCGACTGCGTTCCGGGCGCAGGCTCGGTGATTTGCGTGTTGTCCGGATCGAACGCGACCACGATTGGAACGGGCGTCGTCGCCACCATCGCGTTGGCTTTATCGAGCACCACAACCGACACGTCTTCAACTTTGCAGCTTTCCAGCCCCGATTCGGCCGACGCCGGCGGCTCCATGCTCGCGACGACCGTCACCGGCGGGACGGTGACGATCACGCCGCTGGGCCTTAATGGGTTTTCCTGCAACTCGGTATCGCTCACGCCGCCCTCGACGGCAACATGCACGGTGGAGTTGACCAACAGCGCGCCAAGCGCCGTCGCCGTCGCCCTCAGTTCGTCTCCAGCGGACGCCACTTTGCCATCCAGCCTTAGCATCCCCCAAGGTTCCGCTTCGGGCACATTTACGGTGAGCGCAGGAACGGTCACAAGCGCCACGCCCGTAACTTTAACCGCAGCCTATAACGGCGCGAGTGAGACGTTCGGCATGACCATCGATCCAGCGGCGGCCGCGTTAACCGGCGTGACCGTCAGTTCCAACACGCTCACCAGCGGGCAATCGGGGACGGGCACAGTTACGCTGAGCTCGGCTGCGCCTTCGGGTGGAGCAGTGGTATCGTTGTCCAGCTCGAACAGTTCAGCAGCCAGCGTACCGGCGAGCTTGACCGTTGCGGCGGGGTCGACCTCGGCCACGTTTGCGATCACGGCGGGAACCGTCAGCACGGCAACTTCTGTCACACTAACGGCGTCGTACTCAGGCGCCAGCAAAACGGCAGGCCTGACGATTGATCCGGCAGCAGCGGCTGCGACACTGAGCAGCATTAGCGTGAGCTCTAACACGCTCACAAACGGCGAATCGAAGACGGGCAAGGTTACGCTGACCTCGGCGGCGCCTTCCGGTGGGGCAACCGTATCGTTGTCCAGCTCCAACACCAAAGCGGCAAACGTGCCGGCGAGCGTGACCGTTGCGGCGGGCGCGACCTCGGCGACCTTTAAAGTCACGGCGGGTACCGTGCGCACTGAAACCTCGGTCACAATCACCGCGAGTTATCTGAAAATTAAGAAGACCGTCAGTATAACGGTCAACAAATAAGGCTTGTCAAGACCTTCGGCATCGACTCGATACGGAGCCGGTGCCGAAGCCTCTCTCCATCCGGCTGGCTCAGAAATCCCGTCAGGTCAGCGCCGCCCGGCCTTCGTAAGCCTCAAAGACGTCTTCTATTTTTCCGTACATCATCACTTCGCCATGGTCGAGCCACACCGCACGCTCACACAGCTCCATCACCATCGGTTTGCTGTGCGACACGCACAAAAATGTCCGTCCCATCCGATGAAAGGCGCGGATACGGTCAGAGCACCTGGCCTGAAAATCCTGGTCACCGACCGTGAGCACCTCATCAATAATGAATATCTCCGGATCGACGTTCACCGCGACCGAGAACGCAAGCCGCAGTGCCATACCGCTCGAATACGTTCGCAGCGGCTCATCAATAAAATCCTTCACTCCTGAAAAATCGACGATCGCGTCAAACATCATGCGCGTCTGCTTCTCGGAAAAACCCAGGAGAGCCGCGTTCAGGTGAACGTTTTCGCGCCCGGTGAGGTCGGGATGAAAGCCGGATCCCAACTCGAGCAGCGCCGCGATCCTGCCCTGAACCTGGACGCTGCCTTTTTCCGGCCGGGTCAGGCCGGTAACGACGGACAAGAGCGTACTCTTCCCCGCCCCATTGCTTCCGATGACGGCCAGGCTTTGGCCATGAGCCACCTGGAACGAAACTCCTTTTAAAGCGTGAAAAGCATGGTCGGGGCGGGGGCTCGCTCCGAACCAGGACGCCAGATGATCGCGAACCAGTTTTTGGCCGGTGCGGCGATAAAACGTCTTCCAGACGTTTTCACAAGTAATTACATTCATCATTACAAATAATCGTAAAATCGGCTTTTCAGGCTCCGGAAAACCAGCCAGCCTATGACGAACGACGCGACGGATACCGCGGTAAGCTTGGACAGCAGGATCGTGGACGGAGCGATGCCCGTCAGAAGGATTTCCCGCATCGCGAGAATCAGAGCGGCCAGCGGATTATATTGATAAATATCCCGGTATTTAACGGGAATCATCGAAAAATCGTAAATAATCGGGACCAGCCAGAACAGCACCAGCGTCGCCGATTCCACCACGTAGCGCGTGTCCCGCACATAAACATTGATGGCGGCAAAAAACAGCGCCAGACCGCAAACGAAGATGATCTCCAGAATCCAGACCACCGGCAGCCACAGCCAGTGAATATTGATCGCGAGTCCGCTGCCCACCGTAACCAGCAACAACAGAACGATCTGGATGAACAAATGGAGACAATTGGCGAGAACGCTGGTGATCGGCACGATCTCCCGCGGCACCGGAACACGCTTCACCAGCGCCGCATTGTCAACCATGGAGGTAGTTCCCGAACTCCAGGCCATCGCGAAAAAATTGAAAGGAAGCATGCCGCACAGGATGAACACCGCCCAGTGAGGAGTCGCGGTTGCGAAAATCCGGGTAAAGACAAACGTGTAAACCGCCAGCATGATCAGAGGATTCAGCAGCGACCAGAACACTCCCAAGGACATGTTGCGGTATCGAATCCGAAAGTCTTTAAGAATCAGATTCTTGAACAGGAATCGATATTCCCCCTGCCACATTTCACGACTCCTTAGCCTAATTTGGCATTGTAGCCGATACTGCGGCCGTCTTGACAGCCGTCTTCTTGAAATTATCGGTATCCAGGGAGTGTTCGAGCGCGCTTCGACTGAGATTGGGCTTGTCGTAAACGGTCCGAATCCCGTCTATTGCTCATTCAGCACAATCACGGGATCGACGTCCACGGCTCGCCGCGCGGGCAATAAGCACGCCGCCAGAGCGACCGTGCCCAGTACCGCCGTCACGCTCGCCATCACCAGCGGATCGAGAGGCTGGACGCCGTACAATTCGCTCTCCAGGGCTTTGCGCAGAGTCGCCGCGCCGGCAACGCCCAGAATCACGCCGATTCCAATCAGCAGCAGACCCTCGGAAAGAATCAGCTTCACAATCCCGGACGCCGAACAGCCCAGCGCCATGCGCAGGCCGATTTCGCGCCGGCGCTGCGTCACCAGATAGGTGAGAACGCCGTAAATTCCGATCGCCGAAAGAAACAGAGCGAGTCCGCCGAAACCTAGCGCCAGCGCCATGGGCGCTTTTCGCGTGGACATGGAAAGCTCGGTTCTCTCGGCCATGGTGTGCATATCGAACAGCGCCAGCTCAGGGTCGATGCCGGCGACGGCGGCGCGGACTTCGCGGCCCAGCGCGCTCAAATCCGATGTGCCTTTGATCGCAAACGTGAAGGACCGTTCCGGGTCCTGCGCGAGAGGAAAATAATAGGCGCCAACGGGCGAGCCGTTTCCCGCCAGATCGTCCAGCCGGACTTCGTGCACCACGCCGACCACGTTCAGCCACAGCGTGTGCTGGTCGGTTTTCATGATGTTGTTGGGATCCTGGGGCTGAAACATGCGCTGGCCGATGGGATCGCGATCCGGCCAGAAATGATGCGCCAGCCGTTCGTCGACGATCACGGCCAAAGGAGCTTTTTCCGTATCGCGCTGGTCGAAGGCGCGTCCGCGAATCATCGAAATGCCCATCACTTCGAAATATCCCGGCGAAACTTCGAGGCGGCGCGGCGAGATCAGTGATTCGCCCGGCTTCATCACGTGGCCTTCGGCAAGAATGACGCTGTCCTCATGATCGTCGCTGAACGGAATATCCGTGGTCGCGCCGGCCGCGGTGACGCCGGGAATGCGCCGGAGCGCGTCGAGCGACCGGTCGAGCAACATTCTTAAATCGGCGCCGGTGGAGTACCGCGCACGCGGCGCGCTGAGGGAAACCGTCAGCACGCCCCCGGTCTTGAATCCCGGATCGACGTTGAGCAATCGCCGGAAGCTGATCAGCAACAGTCCCGCGCCAGTCAGCAGCACGAAGGCGAATCCGATCTCGGCAATCACCAGAATCTGACGAAGCCGCTTCGATCCTGCGCCGGCCGTTCCGGTGCGGCTGTCCTCACGGAGAGCGTCGTGCAGATTGGTGCGGAAAACGTGCGCCAGCGGAATCAGCCCGATCAGAACGCCGGCGGCGACGGCCAGCGCGAGCGAAAGCAGAACCACGGGAACGTCGATGCGCACTTCGTCAACGCGCGGCAGTTGCTTCAACCCGATGGCCATCAATGATTGCAACAGCGCGGCGCCGAGACCCACTCCGAGCAAACCGCCGACGCCGCAGAGCAGAACATTTTCGACCACCGTCTGCCGCGTGATCTGTCCGCGTCCGGCGCCCAACGCCAGGCGCGTGGCGAATTCTTTTCGGCGCAGCGTGATGCGGGCCAGCGCGAGATTGGCGATGTTCATCGCGCCGATCAGCAGCACGAAAATCGCGCCGCCCCACAGCATATAAAGCGTGCTCTTGACGTCCTTCACCAGCATGTCGCGCAGCGGTTCCACGGTGGTGTGGTATCCGGCGTTGATCAGAATTTCTTTCCACTGCGGGAATCGTTCCAGGTTCTCGCGATTCAGGGCATTCACCTGCATCTGCGCCTGCTCGATCGTCGCGCCGGGTTTGAGCCGTCCAATGTTGTACCAGTTATTGTTGTGGTATCCGACTTTTTGCTGCGGCGTGAAGGCCAGCGGAACCCACAGGCGCACCTCAGGACGGATGAAGTTGAAACCGGCCGGCATCACGCCGACGATGGTGTAGGGCCGGTCATTCAGCCGCAACTGTTTTCCGAGCGCCTCGCGCGAGCCGGCGAACATCTGCCGCCACATTCCGTAGCTGAGCACGACCTTCTGATCCGCGCCGATTTCCCCTTCCTCGTCATGGAACGTCCGGCCGAGCAGCGGAGGGACTTCCAGCAGACGAAACAGCGAAGGCGTCGCGCTCATCGCCGTAACCCGCTCCGGCGTTCCGTTGATGTCCACCGTCTGGTCCGAAAAATTGAACATCGCCTGCCGCGAGAACGCGGTGACTTCCCTGAGCCGGTCGTAATAATCGGCCGCGGCGCTGTTGCTGGAATTGGCGGCTCCGGCGCGTGGATACTGGTTTGCCATCAGCAGAATCTCTTCCGCCCGCGGAACCGGCAGCGGACGCAGCAGAACCGAATGCACGATGGCGAAAATCGCCGTGTTGGCTCCGATGCAGAGCGCCAGAGTCACGATGACGGTCGCCGAAAAGCTCGCGTTCTTTAACAGGGAACGGATTCCGAACTTGAGGTCTCGACCCATCTTTTCTTTTGATGACTACGAACGATGGCGGCGTGAAGTTCCCGGCAGGCGCCGAGAGCACACATTTTAGCGGGCTACCCGCCGTTTGACGCTCCTTCGGATAGAGGAGTAAGTTGATTAGGGACCAACATGATCAACCGAAGAGAATTTCTCGCCGCGACGGCCGCCTCGACCGCTTCGCTTTTCGCGCAGCCCACCTATGAATGGGGTGGTCCGGTGCTGGACATTCACCTGCATTTGCGCCGCGATCCGGAATCGGACTTCGATCACATCACCGGCAGCGGCGTCACCAAGGCGAACCTGCTGACGCCGGTGCAGCGGGTTGACGCGTCGCAGGCGCTCGCTGAAAAACACCCCGGGCGTTTCGTGTGGTTTGTCAGCGCGGACGTGAGGCATCCGGAAAATGACGCTCTGCTGACCGCGGCGGTGAAAAACGGAGCCCTCGGGCTAGGCGAGATCAAGAATCAGGTGGAGTGCGACGGTCCGGAAATGAAGCGCATGTACGCGCTCGCCGCGGACCTGAATGTTCCCATCACGATCCACTTCGGCGACGTGCCGCAGGCGGCGGGCAATGGCGTGTTCAACGGCGGGTTCAAGCGCTTCGATAAAATGCTGAACGCGTTTCCGAAGACGAAATTCATCGCCCACGCGGACACCTTCTGGGCCAACGTCAGCGCGGATTATAAATACGATACGGCGTATCCCAGCGGTCCGATCAAGCCCGGCGGCATCAGCGATAAATGGCTTTCGGACTACCCGCACCTGTGGGCCGACATGTCGGCGAACTCCTGCAATAATTTTCTGAACCGCGATCCCGAATTCACGCGTGGTTTTCTCGCGCGGCATCAGGATAAACTCATTTTCGGCTGCGACTGCTCCTGCCTCGATGGCCGCGGGAAAGGTCAAATGAACCCTAATCCGCGTTTCCGCGGGAAATGCATCGCGCGCGCGACGCTGGCTGACGTCCAGAGGATGTCCAAGCCGCAAGTTTTCCGCAAGATTCGTTGGGAAAACGGGACCCGGCTGCTGGGGATTTCGGACCAGGTTTAATCGGCCTCAAAAAACTCGAAAATCACCATGCCACTCGCAGGATGCTGAAAAAGGGGACAGACCGCTCTGTCCACGGCCATGGTCGCACGCGGCATGAATAACTTACAGGCGGGGACAGAGTAGTCTGTCCCCTTTTTCAGCACCCTGCTAGAGCACGTTTGTTTGCATGCCGATGGTTGCGTGCACGCAGATTACCGGGTTTGCGCTCCTGAACGGTCGGAATCACGCCGCGAATTGACAGAGCCGGAAAAGTCTGTTAGTGTTTCCTTATTCCTTTAAAGCGCCAGGATGCGCTCCGGCCTCGTAAACCTTCACTCTCTCGTGTGACTTAGCGTTTCCGGCGAGAGTTCCCACGTTGCTTTGAGTCGCCCCCGTGAGGCTCCGTGTGATCGACTTTCATTTCGGCACAAAGGAGTTTGACGTGACTAACACCAGACGGGAATTTTTCACGCGCGTCGGCCAGGCCGGCGGTTTCAGCGCGGCGTTCGCCAGTATGCACGCGCTTGGATTGGCGCCGATCGCGATGGCTTCGGCCGTCGATTTGCCGGCCGGCGCCGGCAAGGGCGTCAAAATTGCCATTCTCGGCGGAGGCATCGCCGGTCTGGTTTCCGCTTACGAGATGGGCAAAGCCGGTTTCCATTGCACCGTTCTCGAAGCGCGCGACCGTCCCGGCGGGCGCAACTGGACCATCCGCAACGGCGCCACCATCGAGTTCATCGACGGCGTGAAGCAGACCGCGTCCTGGCAACCCGACAGCTATTTCAACTCCGGGCCGGCGCGGCTGCCGTCGATTCACAAAACGATTCTCGGGTATTGCAAGGAGCTGGGTGTTCCTCTCGAAGTGGAGGTCAACACTTCCCGCAGCACGCTGCTGGTGAAGGACGACGCCTTCGGCGGAAAAGCGGTGGAGCAGCGCCAGGTGATCAACGACACCCGCGGCCATGTGGCGGAGCTGCTGGCCAAATGCGTCAACCAGCACGCGCTCGACCAGGAACTGAGCGCCGAGGATCGGGAGAAAATGCTCGAGTTTCTCCGCGTCTACGGGGATCTCAAGAATAATTATCAATATCAGGGATCGTCCCGCGCCGGCGCGTCGCGATTGCCGGGTGCGGGTCCGGTGACCGAGGAACTGCGTCCGCCGCTCGAGATGCATGCGCTGCTCGACGCCGATTTCTGGCGCGGCATTTTGTTCGAGGAGACGCTCGACATGCAGGCGACCATGTTCCAGCCGGTCGGCGGCATGGATCGCATTCCCTATGCGTTTGCCAAAAAGCTGGGCAACGTGGTCGAGTACCGCTCGGCGGTGCAGCAGATCCGCAAAACGCACGCCGGCGTGCGCATCGTCTACACGCAAGGCGGCGTGGAGAAGGTGCTCGAAGCCGATTACTGCATCTGCGCGCTGCCGATTACGATTCTCAAATCCATCCCCAACGATTTTTCTCCGCGCATCCAGCAGGCCATCGCGCAGACCGAGTATGGCGACGCCTACAAGATCGCCTGGGAATCGAAACGATTCTGGGAAACCGATTTCAACATTTATGGCGGAATTTCCTGGGTGCGTAGCGGGCCGGTGGGCCTGGTGTGGTATCCCAGCGCGAAAATGTTCAGCGACACCGGCGTGGTCATTTCAGGCTACGCCAGCGAGCGCGGCACGGAGTTCGGCAAGCTTCCCGATATGGACGCGAAAATCGCCGCGTCGCGCGAGGCGGTCGAAAAATTGCATCCCGGATACGGCAAGCATCTGACGAGGCCGATGTATATGTACTGGGCGAAAATTCCGTACAATCTCGGATCGTGGGTGGGCGGCCGTGGAGGCAATTATTACGAAGGTCCATATAACGAATTTATTCAGCCCGACGGGCGCTTCTACTTCGCCGGCGATCATTGTGCCCGCATCGGAGCATGGCAGGAAGGCGCGGCTCTGGCCGCGCACGCGGCGATCAAGAAGATCGCCGAACGGGTCCGGCTGGGCGGATCGGCGCAAAAGGCGACCGCTTAAATCGTCGCGCGCATCAGAAAGGAAAATCGAATGAAGAGTAGGCGTTGGCTTTACGCGCTCGGCTGCGCGACGGTGTTCAGCGGCATGATTTTCGCGCAGACTCCGGTCAAGCACATTCAGACCGCGAAATCGGGAATCGCGACCGCGGTTTGGGCCGGCGATACGTTGTACGTCAGCGGTCAGATCGGGCCGCCTATCACGCCGGCCGACCGGGAAAAAGGCACGCCCGCGGTTTACGGCGATACCAGATCGCAGGCGACCGGCTCGCTGACGAAAATCGCGGGCATTTTGAAGGAGCAGGGCCTCACCATGGGCGACGTAGTGGCGATGCACGTGTTCATGGCCGGCGATCCGGCGAAGGGTGGGAAGCTCGATTTCGCGGGCATGAACGCCGCCTATGCGCAGTTCTTCGGCAGCGAGGATCAGCCAAACAAGCCGGCGCGCAGCGCCATGCAGGTGGCCGCTCTCGCGGCGCCCGGAGCATTGGTGGAAATTGAGGTGATCGCGGTCCGTTCGAAGTAAGGATTCGGTTCGGGTTTAGCGGTGAACGGCTGCCGGCCGCCTTGGCCGGTCGAAAGCGCGCGGGAGAGTCCAAAGATCCAGCACGCCCGACGTCGCATGCTGGTTCGAGTTTCCCTCGGGCAACGCGATTTTCCCGTCCACCACAATCGGACTGTTCCAGTGCCCGCCGCCGCTTTCGAGCTTCGTAATCTCAGTTCCGTGCACCGGATCGTAGACATACAGCCCACCGTTCGGGTTGTAGACGTACAATAGACCGCCCGCGACAATCGGGCTGGTTCCGGCATTCGAGTTACTCCACATCTTGGTGAGCGTCCCGCTGCTGAAAGTCCACGCCGCGGTGGCCCCGTCATCGGCGGCGAACATCCAGGTCTGGCCGTTTTCCACCCACACCGCGGGCGCCGTATACAACAGATTGCCGGAAGGCGTCGGCATCGTCTGCATCTCACTGTCCTTATGCGGAGCCGTGCCCGCGATGGTCGCCAGGCTGAGCGTCCGAATCAGGCTGTCTTTGCCGCCTTGCGCCACAACTCCCGGACTCAGCAACACCGGCGACGTCGATCCCAGGTCGAGGTCGTCGTCCTCCAGTTGGGTATTATCGGTCGGCGTGTAGTTCGCCAGGATCTGCGTCGCATTCGGGTTCAGCTCGATCAGCGAGTCGCCCCAATTTTCGCTTCCATCGTAGGGACCGTTTCCGGTAGCGACAAAAATATTGCCGGTGGAAGCATCGATCACCGCGCCGGCGCGCCCCCAGATGGCCGATCGCGTGTTCGCGCACGAATTGGGGTTGATCAAACCCGGGTCGTTGCTGCAAAGCGAATTCCAGACGTGCAGAAGACTGCCGCTCTGCGCGTCGAGAATGGCCACGTGTCCCTGGTAAGGTGGTGCGTCGCCGATATAGCCGCCGGTGACGGCGATCACGTTGCCGTTGAAAACCTTGAGTGGCGACGCGATTTTTTCGAATTGCGGGAGCAGGGTGATGGCGGTGGTCCACACAACGGCTCCGTTGGCGATCGCGAGCTTCCTTATGGCGCCATCCGGCGCAGCCGCGTATATATGTTGCCGGTCCGGATCGGCGGCGGGAGTGCTGGTGGTGATCTCCACCGTTCCGGCCCAGGAAGAATACTCCGGCGGCGTGTACTCCCACAGGATCACGCCGCTATTGCCGTCGATTGCGATGGTCTTGCCGTAAGTCGTCGTGACGAAAAAGACGTCGTGCGTTGATCCGTTCACGGTTACACCGTGCAGGTAAATGGCGGAAGAGTCCACTGTGCCGTCAAGCTGGATCTGCTGCCGCCGCAGCGCGCCGATGTTGCGCGTATCGATGCCCGTGGGCGCCTGCGAGGCTCCGCTGCTGGCCACGTCCCAGCCGAATTGCGGCCAATCCGCGCTTTGCGCGTGGGCGAATCCGATGAGAGTGAAAAAGAGAATCGATGCAAGCGATCGCGGCGGGACCAGCACACCACGCAGCATACGCCTCAATCATAGCTCTTGTGCGGCATCCCGCTTATCGAAGAATACGAATGTGACGTCTCGGAGGGCGGGATTGATCCCGCGCGGAGCTTTTAGCTCCGCGGTTCACCGGCGGGACTAAAAGCCCGCCTCCGCGGCTGCCGCGAATTGTGCAAGGAACTTTCGAAACAGGAGTCTCCTATCCCGAAGATCAGCGATATTATTCCTGCGGGTTTGTGGGGCGGGCCCTCGGCCTGCCCCCACGGGCGACGAATGGGACGGGACACTAACCGATGCCGATCTCCTGCGTTCGCGGCCGGGTCACGGAAATCCGGAAACATGACGAACGCGAAATGGCGATTCCGAGTTGCAGCTCGAGTTGGCGCGCGCCCAGATGAGTGACACGCACCGAGCGGCGTGCGGGATGGACCATGATCCAGCGCAGCTCCGTCAGACGGGAAAAAAGAGCCGTTCCGATGGCGCCGCCCAAGTGATGGCGCCGCTCCGTCCAATCGATGCACGCGCGGCTGAGCAATCGTGGTCCACGGGCCGAAGATGGAAGATTTATTCCCAGCTCGCTGCACCATTCTTGCCCGGCAGCGGTCAACTGATAGGTCCTTTCCCTGGCGGCCACCAGGAATCCGCGATCGAGCAGCGCCCGGTGCATCTCGACCGCCAGCAGGCCGGCCAGATGTTTGTAGCAGGTGCGGGCAAAACGAAGTTCCCGGATGCCTTCGGAATCGTGCCGCGCCTGTTCCCGCGCGTCGATTTGCCGACTCAGCGGCGCAAGCACGGCCAGCGCTTCGAGCGTCGCCGCGACCGAGTCGTTCGCCAGCCGGTAGTAGCTGTGCTTTCCCTGCTTTTCGACGGCGATCAAAGACGCATCCATGAGCTTACGCAAATGGAAACTGGCGGTTTGCGGCGCAATATTTCCAATAAAGGCCAATTCTCCAGCCGGACGCGAGCGGCCGTCGACCAGGGCCACCAGGATGGCCGCGCGGGCGGGTTCTCCGATGAGTCCCGCGATGCGCGCGATGTCGGAGCCCAGTTCCATTTTAAGAGCCATGTTATCTCAGCCCGGCTCAATACGTTTCGATTGCCGTCGAACTGATTTCGAAATTCGTCTGCTACAGTCGCCAACAGGAGAATCGAGGATGACAACACGGGCAGCGATTTTTTCCGGAGCGGCCATGCTGGCAACAGTGGTGCTCTGCGGCGCGCAGACGTCTTCCGCCCAGCGGCAACCCGCCTCAAAATGGGTGGAGCTACAGCGCCACGACCTCGCCGATATCGGGCGCGAAGGCGTGGAAATGTTGATCGAGATTCCGCCCGGCGTCACCACGCAACGGCATAGTCATGCAGGTGACGACTTCGGTTACGTCATTCAAGGAACCATCGTGCTGATGATCGACGGGAAGCCGCCGCAGACGGTGAAGGCGGGCCAAACCTTTTTCACCGAGCGCGGCCATATTCACAACGCCCGCAACATCGGGAAGATCACCGCCAAGGCGGTGGATACGTATATCATCGATAAAGGCACGCCGGTGGTGATCCCGCAGTAATGGCGACCCAGGCAGAAAAAGGAGCAGCGTTCCGCGCACTGCATCAGCGCAAGGACGCCTTCATCATTCCCAATCCGTGGGATGTGGGCACGGCGCGTCTGCTGGCGCAGTTCGGCTTTGAAGCCCTGGCCACCACCAGCGCGGGCTATGCCTTTTCCGCCGGGAAGCCGGACTACGCCATCGGCCGCGATCAGATGATGGCGCATGCGGCGGCCATCGTGGCGGCAACGAATCTGCCGGTCAGCGCCGATCTGGAGAATGGCTTCGGAGATTTGCCGGAGACGGTCGCAGAAACCATCCGCCTCGCGGCAAGCATCGGATTGGCGGGCGCGTCCATCGAAGACATGAAGCAGCAGCCGGCGCAATCGATCTATGAGCACGAGCACGCGGTGGAGCGGATTCGCGCGGCGGCGGAGGTGGTCCGCGGTCTTTCCTTTCCTTTCACCTTGACGGCGCGCGCTGAAAACTATTTAGTGGGGCGTCCGGACCTGGCCGACACCATCCGCAGACTCGAAGCGTATCAGGAAGCGGGCGCGGATGTGCTTTATGCGCCCGGCCTGTCGAGCCGCGAAGATATCGCCGCGGTCGTCCGCTCCGTGGACCGGCCGGTAAACGTCGTGATGGGGATGCAAGGAGTTCCGCTGAGCCTGGCCGAACTTTCCGCCATGGGAGTGAAGCGTGTCAGCATCGGCAGCGCGCTTTCCCGCGCTGCCTTGGGCGCTTTCCTTCGCGCTGTGACGGAAATGCGCGAGCGCGGCACGTTTTCCTTCGCCGAAGACGCCGTCAGCTATCGCGAGATCAACGCGATGTTCGCGGGCTGGCCGGCTCCGCGATAATGGTCGTTGGGAGGATGTAGTATGAGTCGGCTTCTTACGACTGGCGTGATCCTGGCGGCGTTCGCTTGTAGCGCCGCGGCGCAGGATTGGTATCACGACCGCGACGCGCGCTTCCGCGGCGAGTGGAGACCCCATCTGTTTACATACGTGAGACAGGATCTGGATCACATCTGGGCCGGCCACGCGGCCGAACAGGAACGCGCCCGTCTTCAGCGGACGGAACAGGAGTTAACCAAAATGCAGGCGGACCTGGACCACGGCCGCTGGGATAACGGCATCTTGAACGATGTGATCGATTCGATCCGCAAGTCCTCCGATGACCAGCGTTTGGCGCCGCGCGACCGGAACATACTCGCTGATGATGTGAACCGCCTGAAGGAATTTCAGGACCAGCACAATCGCCGGCATTAGTCTCCTGCCGTGGGGCCGGCGATCGCCCCCGAATCGAATTTTTATGAGCGCGGTAACGTTCTTGAGGCACGGGAGTATTGCAGCTTGTGGGATTCCTCGCTCAAGACCTTCGCTTCGCCGCGCGCACCTTTCGTAAGTCGCCGATTTTTATCGCCGTCGCGGTGCTGTCCCTGGCGCTGGGAATCGGCGCCAACACCGCGATTTTCACGCTGGTCGATCAGCTTCTGCTGCGCCTTCTGCCGGTGAAAAATCCGGAGCAACTGGTGCTGTTGTGGGGACGCGGCCAGCATTATGGCAGCAACAACGGCCGCTATCGCCTTTCCTATCCGATGTACGAGGATTTTCGCGATCACAACCAGGTGTTCAGCGGCATGTTCTGCGTCGACCCGATGGGCATGAGCGTCAGCGCCGGCGGAAGAACCGAACATGTTTCGGGTGAACTGGTGTCGGGAACCTATTTTCCGGTGCTCGGCGTGGGCGCGGCCCTGGGGCGCGTGTTCACCCCCGACGACGATCGCGCGCCCGATGGCGAGCCCTACGTCGTGCTCGGCTATCGCTACTGGCTGGAACGTTTCGGCGGCCAACCCAGCGTGATCGGGAGCAAGCTGCTGGTAAACGGCTATCCGCTGACCGTCGTCGGCGTTAGCCAGGCAGGATTCGACGGGACCAATCCCGGCGAAGAGGTCGCGATCCGCGTGCCGGTGATGATGAAAACCGAAATGGACCCGGTGGGATCGCGCTTCAACTATAACCTAAAGGCGCGGCGCGGCCGCTGGGTGGAAACATTCGGGCGAATGAAACCGGGCGTGTCGATCGAGCAGGCCAAGGCCTCGCTTCAGCCGTTCTTCCACTCGCTTTTGCAGATGGAAGTGGAGCAAAAAGAGTTTGCGCGCGCCGCGCCGGAGAGCAAACGGCGGTTCCTGAACATGTGGATGGACGTGCTGCCGGCTTCCAAGGGCAATTCCGATCTGCGCCGGGAGTTTTCAAACGCGCTGCTGGTGCTAATGGCGATCGTTGCGCTGGTGCTGCTGATCGCCTGCGCCAACGTGGCGAATCTTTTGATCGCGCGCGCGACGGCGCGGCAGAAGGAAATCGCGGTGCGTCTGGCGCTGGGCGCGGGCCGGATGCGGATCGTGCGGCAGTTGCTGGTGGAAAGCGTCACGCTGGCGCTGGCCGGCGGCCTTGCGGGAATCGCCCTGGCGATCTGGATGGATCGCGCGCTGCTCGATTTTCTACCACAGGGCGATAGCCCGCTAACCATTTCGACCGCGCCCGATCTGCGCATCCTGGCCTTCACGCTCGCGATTGCGCTGCTGACCGGCGTGATTTTCGGACTGGCGCCCGCGCTGCAATCGACGCGTCCGCATCTGGCCGAAACGCTGAAGGACCAGGTCGGGTCCATTGCCGGCGGAACGTCGGTGGGCCTGAGAAAATCGCTGGTGGTGGCGCAGGTGACGCTGTCGTTGCTGCTGTTGATCGGCGCCGGTTTGTTTATCGGCAGCCTGCGTAACCTGCGCGACCTCGATCCGGGATTCCGCACGACGAATCTGCTGGAGTTTTCGATCGATCCGACGCTGAACGGGTATCCGGCCGCGCGCACCCTCGATTTTTATCGCCAGCTGCGCGAAAACCTGGACGCGATTCCCGGCGTCGAATCGGCCAGTCTGGCCATCATGCCCGTACTGACCGGCAATGAATGGGACAACACGATGTCCGTGGAAGGCTTCGCCAACAAACCCGCGGAAGCGCCCGATCCGCACATGAATTTCGTATCGCCGGACCATTTTAAGACCATGAACATCCCGCTTCTCGCCGGACGCGATTTCCGCATGAGCGACGAAACCGGAGCGCCGCAGGTGTGCATCATCAACGAACGCTTTGCGCGGAAATATTTTCGCGATGGCATCGCCGTCGGCAAACACCTGGGCGATGGCGGCGATCCGGGAACGAAGCTGAATATCGAGATTGTCGGCGTGGTGCGCGACACCAAGTACGAAAGCATGCGCGACGAAATTCCGATCGAGGTGTATCGCCCCTACCGGCAGATGTCGTTCATGCTGGGGATGTACGCGTATGTGCGCACCGCGCGCTCGCCGGAGCAGATGTTTCCGCTCATTCGCCAGACGGTGAACCGGCTCGACGCGAATCTGCCGCTCACCGAAATGAAGACGCTCGAAAAGCAGATGGAGGAGTCGCTGATCACGGAGCGCCTGGTGGCCACGCTTTCGGCCGGTTTCGGATTGCTGGCGACGCTGCTGGCGGCCATCGGGCTGTACGGCGTGATGGCCTACGTGGTGGCGCAGCGGACGCGCGAAATCGGCGTGCGCATGGCGCTTGGCGCGTCGCGCGGCGACGTCGTGTGGCTGGTGATGAAGGAAGTGCTGCTGCTGATCGGCCTGGGCATCGCGGCCGCGCTTCCGGTAGCGTACGGCCTGACGCGGCTGGTGAAAGCGCAACTCTACGGCATCCAGCCGAATGACCCGCGGACGGTGGCGGTCGCCGTCGCCGGGATCGCACTGGTTGCGCTGCTTTCCGGATACGTGCCCGCGCGGCGCGCGACAGCCATCGATCCAATGCGGGCGCTGCGCTGGGAATAACGCTCATTACCATCCGGCTTGGCGCATTCGATCGAGAATCAGAGCGCTATAGTGGTCCATCCGGCCGGGCCGCCGGCGGCGGGGCGCGGGCAAGCACGCCGCGAGCCTCGCGGACTGGTCGCGATCGAGTTGCGACGCCGTGGTGTGGTAATGATATTCGGCGGCGGCCTCGGCGCCGTAAACGCCCGGCCCCCACTCGATCACGTTGAGGTACAGCTCCAGCACGCGATGTTTCCCAAGAATCCAGTCGGCCAGCGGAGCCAGGGTGTACTCAAACGCCTTCCGCACCGGATCGCGATAGGTGGTGAAGAACAGGTTCTTGACCAGCTGCTGGGTGATGGTCGATGCGCCGCGGCGAATGTGGCCGGTTTCGCTGCTCTCTTCGGCAACTTGTTCCACCTGCTGCCAGTCGATGCCGTGATGATGGTAGAAGCGTCCGTCCTCGGCGGAGATGACCGCGTGTTGCAGGTTCGGCGAAATGCGATCGAGAGGGACGAACTTCTGCCGCTTGCGATACGTCCCGCGCGAAAACATCGCTTCCACGCGCCGCTGGATCTGAACGCCGGTGGTCGGCGGATTGACGAAGCGCAGCGTCACCAGCGATGCCGTCCAGAAGATGTACAGCGCCGCGACCACCGCGATCGCCAGCTTGAGCAACCGTCGAATCCAGCCGTGCTTCACAAACGAAACAGTATGGCACGAAGCGCCCGCGCACCTTCAGCGATGACGGCCGTGCAGATTTGAGCGGAGATATGCCGGCGGAATCGGACGTGCGCTTCGGTTCGGGCGAGCGGGTCCGCGCATCCACCGCATCATTTTGTTCCAGAGGCCGGCGATCCATTTGAACATTGCGACACCTCCGGCACGAACGTTATCACAACCATCCGCCGGAGTCACGCCATCCGCGGCGATTCCGCTCTCCAACCCAGATTTCACGCACCATTCCGCGAAAATCGCGGCAACGTGATTGATAATAGGAATGGAAAACTGAATGGGGTCTGACAATTCGTCGCCGGTGAGCCGCCGCCCCATGGCCGAAAGCCGGGCCGCGGCAATGATTCGCGAAATCTTTCAGTCCGGCCGGCCGCTCACCTATATCCGGTCGACCGAGGAGCAGCGGATCGGACGGGTGCTGCGCGAAGTCGCGAGCCGGCAATTTACGTCGGCGCCGCTCCAGGTCTGGACCTGGACGCTGACGGAAGGCCTGCGCCAGGATGGCGTGGATATGGACCCCGATACGCGGAGCGCTCGCGTGGCGCTCGATTTTATTGCCGGTTATCGCGGCGCGGCGATCTTTCACCTGAAGGATTTTCACGAGCCGCTGCGCGAATCCGCCGAGATCCGGCGCCGCCTGCGCGATCTGCACGAAAGCTGCCTGGATCGCGAAAAATTCATCGTGATCACTTCGCCGGTTCGCTTCATCCCGGAGGAACTGGAGCGCAGCATTCTATTCGTCGAGCTTCGCCCGCCAGACCAGCTGGAACTGCTCGATTTCCTGCGCGAAGAAATCGGAGCGGAGCAGGTAAACGACGCCCTGCTGAAGCAGTTCGCCGTCGCGCTGCAAGGCCTCACGCTTGACGAAGCGCGCTATGCGTTGCGCCGCGCCCGCGCCGCCCATCCAACGCTCGGACCCGAATCGGTGCCGTTTTTCTTGCAGGAGAAACGCCTGCTGGTGAACCGCACCGGCGTGATCGAATATGTTGCGGATGGCACCCAGATCGGCGACGTCGGCGGTCTCGAAAATCTGAAGAAATGGCTGCTCGACCGGCGCCACTTATTTCAGTCGCGGGACAGCCTGAGCGCGGAAATCGTGCCCAAAGGAGTGCTGATCATGGGCATTCCCGGCTGCGGGAAAAGCCTGTGCGTGAAGGCCGTCTCTTCGTCCTTCGAACTGCCGTTGTATCGCATCGACATGATCGAAATTTTCTCCGGCCGCCACGGCAACCCGGAAGGCGCGTTCGTCGCGGCCTGCCGCATGATGGAAGAAATGGTTCCGGCGGTGCTGTGGTTCGATGAGATCGAGATGGGCGTCACCTCCACCGAATCGGGCGGCGCGCAGGGCCGCATTTTCGCGTTTTTCCTCACCTGGATGCAGGAAAAAGCCAGCGGCCTCTTTGTTGCTGCGACGGCGAACCGCATCGATTTGCTGCCCGCGGAAATGATCCGCAAAGGACGCTTCGACGAAGTGTTCTTCGTCGACCTGCCGCTCGAAGAGGAACAAGCCGACATTTTCGGTATTCATTTCAGCCGCCGCGGCGTCGATCCGTCGCGCTTCGATTTTTCGAAGCTGGCGCAGTTCACCGCCGGCTGGACCGGGGCGGAGATCGAACAATGCGTGGTTTCGGCGCTCACCCGCGCGCAGGTGGAGCAGCGCGAGATCACCGAGCAGGATCTGATCAGCATCGCCGCAAAAATCATTCCGCTCTCGCGAACGATGAAGGAGCAGATCAATCACATTCGCGGCTGGGCCTTCGAACGCGCGGTCCGCGCGTCTCCGCGTCCGCAGGGACGCTGAGATAAGAAGTGGGGCAGCCCCTCGGCCCGCGGCGGCTTCTCAAACCGCCCGTTGCGAACACCCCCGGCCCAACGGGCGCGGCCGCTGCATTGATTCACCTGGCGCAACCATTCGTTTGGGATCGCATCCTGCCGGATGCTACGCTCGAAGTATGCCCCTTTCGGAATCGTTTTTCGCCGCTCGATTTGCGCTTACCGAGCACGATCTGGAGCAGTATTTAAGTGAAGCGCTCTCGGCCGGCGGCGATTACGCGGACCTCTATTTCGAATATCTGTCGACCAGCTCGCTGGGCATGGACGAAGGCATCGTGAAAAACGCGACCGAAGGCGTGACGCTGGGCGTCGGCGTGCGTGTGATCGCGGGCGAGCGCACCGGCTACGCTTATAGCGACGATCTGAGTCCGGAAAAAATTCGCAAAGCGGCGCGCGTGGCGGCGTGCATTGCGCACGGGCCGGCCTCGATCGTCAAGACGGGTTTTGAGGAGGCGCCGCGGCACAACCTTTATCCGATGCTGCACGCGCCCAATGAAATGGGCCTCGCCGAGCGCGTCGAGCTGGTGAAACGCGCCGATCGCGCGGCTCGCGCTTACGATCGCCGGGTGTTTCAAGTGCAGGCCGGCTATGCCGACAGCCTGCGTCACGTTCTGGTGGCGACCAGCGAAGGCCGCTTGACCTTCGATCGTCAGCCGATGGCGCGGATGAGCGTGACCGTGCTCGCGCGGCAGGCCGATGGACCGCCGCAGGAGGGTCATTCGGGCGGCGGCGGACGCGTCATGCTCGATTTTTTTCTGAATGAAAAAACGCCCGAGTATTTTGCGGGCGAAGCGGCCCGGCAGGCGATCGTGCAGTTGGGCGCGGTGGCAGCGCCGGCGGGCGAAATGACCGTCGTGCTGGGCCCGGGATGGCCCGGAATTTTGCTGCATGAGGCCGTTGGGCACGGGCTGGAAGCGGATTTCAATCGCAAGGGCGTTTCGGCCTTCGCCGGCCGCGTCGGCGAAAAAGTGGCGAGCCCGCTGTGCACGGTGATCGATGACGGAACCATCGGATCGCGCCGCGGATCGCTGAACGTCGACGATGAAGGCAACGTGACGCAGCGCAATGTGCTGATCGAAAATGGAGTGCTGCGCGGTTATCTTCAGGACAAGCTGTCCAGCCGGTTGATGCGCGCCGCACCGACCGGCAGCGGACGCCGCGAAAGCTATCAGCAGATCCCCATGCCGCGCATGACCAATACCTATATGTTGGCGGGCGAAAGCGATCCGGAGGAAATCATCCGTTCCGTGCCCAAAGGAATTTATTGCACCACCTTCGGCGGCGGGCAGGTGGATATCACTTCCGGAAATTTTGTCTTCGCGGCGAGCGAGAGTTATCTGATCGAAAACGGGCATCTGACGCGGCCGGTGCGCGGCGCGACGCTGATCGGCAACGGACCGGAGGCGCTGAAGTACGTGAGCATGGTCGGCAAGGATTTGAAGCTCGACGAAGGCGTGGGCGTTTGCGCCAAAGAAGGCCAGCATGTTCCGGTGGGCGTCGGCATCCCGACGCTGAAGATCGATCGCCTGACCGTGGGAGGGACCGCGGCGTGACGGAGCTCGAAAAAATCGCCGCAAGCGCGGTGGAACGTGCGCTCAAAGGCGGCGCGGCCGGCGCTGAATGCACCATCTCCGACGGCGCGGAATTCGAGGCCGGCGTGCGCATGCGCGAGGTCGAAAGTTTGAAGGAAGCGGCGTCGCGCGGCGCGGGGATTCGCGTGCTGGCGGGCCAGCGCAGCGGATCGTCGTACACTTCGGATTTTTCGCGCGACGGAATTTCGAAGATGGTGGACGCGGCGCTCGAACTGGCGAAAATCACCAGCGAAGATCCGTACGCCGGATTGCCGGAAGAGTGCGGCCGGTTCGACGGCGATCTGAAATTGTACGACGACGCCGTTGCCGCGCTCGAAACTCCCTGGAAAATCGCGCAGGCGATGGCAGCCGAAGCGAGCGCGCTGTCCGCCGATCCGCGCGTGACCAATTCCAAAGGCGCGTCCTTTGAATCACACCTGGGAACGCGCGTGTTCGCCAATTCGCGCGACTTCGCCGGCAGCTATCGCAGTTCGAGCTGCGGGCTGGCGGCACAGCCGGTGGCTTCGCAAAACGGATCGACCGAGCGCGATTACTGGTACACGTCTTCGCGCACCGCGGCGGGCCTGGAAAGTGCGGAACTGGTCGGCCGTAAAGCGGCGGAGCGCGCGGTGCGGCGTCTGAATCCGCGAAAAGTCGCCACGCAACGCGCGCCGGTGATCTTCGAGCCGCGCACGGCGCGCATGCTGCTCGGCGAGATTTTCGACGCGGTGAGCGGATCGTCCGTTTACCGGCACGCTTCGTTTCTGACCGGAAAGCTCGGCGAAAAAATCGCGTCGGAAATATTAACGGTGGTCGATGACGGGACCCTGCCGGGGTTGTTCGGAAGCTCGCCGTTCGACGATGAAGGCGTCGCCTCGCGCCGGACGGTGGTGATCGAGCGCGGGGTGCTGAAAAATTACCTGCTCAACACCTACACCGCGCGCAAGCTGGGATTGCACACCACCGGCAACGCGTCGCGCGGGCTGAGCGGCAGCGCCGGCGTCGGGCCGGGGAATTTTTATATCGAAGCGGGATCCGAGACGCCGGAGCAGATAATCGCCGGCCTGCCGCGCGGATTGTACGTGACGGAACTGATCGGCGCGACGGCCAACACCGTCACCGGCGATTATTCTTCCGGCGCCGCGGGGCTGTGGATTGAGAACGGCGAACTGGCATATCCTGTTTCCGAGATCACCATCGCGGGAAATTTGCAGCAAATGATGACGGAGCTGGAGCGCGCCGGATCCGACTTGGAATTTCGCGCGTCCGTCGCGTCGCCGACGATTCTGGTTCGGGAGATGACCATCAGTGGGCATTGATTTCACAGCGCCGCATTCGCAAAAGCAGCCGATGGCGAAACTGCCGCTGTATGTTTTGGCGGCGGTGATCGTGCTCGGCGGAACGCTGTATTTTTATTTGCAGTATCTGACGGGGCACGCTCCGCAGGATATCCCGCTCACACCGGAAGCGAAAGGATACGTGCGGAATTTGCAGCTTTCCGACGTCACCATGCAGGCCAATCAGAGCTATTTCAACCAGGTGGTGGTGGAGATCGGCGGAAAAATTGCGAACACCGGCGATCGGATGCTCGATCAAGTGGACCTTTATTGCATTTTTCGCGATTCGTATGGGCAACTGGTGCTGCGGAAACGCATCCCCATTGTCAGTTCGAAAATGGGCGGGTTGAAGCCGGGCGAGACCAAAACCTTCCGTCTGCCCTTCGATGAGATCCCCGAAAGCTGGAACCACGCGATGCCGTCGCTGGTGATCGCGGGCATTAAATTCTCCTGATGGCGCGAGTGCTGGTGGTGGATGACGACCGCGCCGCGCTCGAACTTCGCAAATTGGTGCTGGAGCGCGCCGGGCACCTGGTTACCACCGCGGCGAGCCTGGCGGAAGCTCGCGCGGCGGATCGCGCGGAGGTGGTGATTCTGGATTTGCGCGTGCCGGAGCTCGAAGACGGCTTGGCGCTGATTCGCGAATTTCACAGCGCCGGCTCGCGCGTGGTGGTGTTGTGCGGGAATTGCGCGGATCTGGAGGGTCGCGCGGAAGCAGCGCTGGTGGATGCGGTGGTGGCCAAGCCGGCGCGGTCGGAGGTGTTGTTGAAGGCGCTGAACCGTTAAGAGATCCGGCCGAAGATGGCGTAATCCAGTCCGCCGAAAAACGATTCGCGGAACGCCGCGGGCAATTCGCCGAGCGCGGGCATGGTTTCCATCGCGGGCGAAAGACGCTCGATTTCGAGGTTCACGAAACCGGCCTCTTCCATGTAAAAACGCAGCAGCGCGGGCGGGATCGGGCGCGTGTGGGTGGGATCGAGATAAAAATGCGTGGCGAAAATCGCCAGGCATTCCGGGTTCGGCGTTTCAATCGCGGCCAACGCGCCGCGCGCCATTTTTTTCGCCAGCAGGTTGATGAGATCGGGCAGCCGATCGGGCGGAAGATGCTCCACCACTTGCGAACAATAAACGCCGCCGATCGAAGCATCGGCCTGCGAATCGAGGAACTCGAATAAATCGGCGCGCTGGGCCTTGAGACTTTTCGCGCGGCAGATGGCGATGGATTCTTCGCTCTGATCGATGCCGCGGGCGGGGATGCCGGCGTCGCGCGCGACCTCCAAAAACTCGCCGCGGCCGCAGCCCACATCCAGAATTTCCGCGGCGCCGGAGAATTTTGCGAGATACATTTTCTGGTGCTCGCGGATACGTTCTTCCGAGCCGCGAAAAACGTCGGCGAAACGGAACCAGTCGATCGCGACCGGCGCGGGCGTAAGCGGCTGAGCCGGTGTGGGCGCCGGCGCAGCTGCGGATTTTTGCCGGATCAGTTTCAATTCGTGATGGATGATTTTTTCATACTGGCCGCGAATTTCTTCAAGGTCGCGCCACAGACGCTTCTGCACGTCCAGTGTGTTGCGCTCCAGCGCTTCGGTAAAAGATGCGTGCTGCTGTCGCGCCAGTTCGCGAAAACTCTGTTCGAGCAGTGTGACCCGATGCTGAAACGCTCCCTGCAATTCGGAAACGGTTCGCAGCAGGTGAATTTCGCTGGCATCGCGACGGTCCTCAAAGCCGACCCGCCACTGCGCCCAGTGCTCGCGAATGTCCTTGAGCTCCTGCGCTTCGCGATACAGAGCGGCCATATCGGAGCGAAGCTGATCGTAGGTCCCGATCATTTCCTCGCGCAGCGCGCGGACCTGCGAATGCATCTCCTCGCGCAGCGCCTGGTGATGCGACGCCATCGCCACCATCGCGCGTCCGCATTCGGCCGAAGCTTCAATGGTCGCCTGCACGCAAGCCATGGTCGCGCGGTTGAACTCGACCTGTTCGCGGATGTGCCAATCGAGCGCGCGGGCGATCGTTCTCTTGAAAAATTGCACGAGCGAATTCTTCAGCCCGGGCGGGCGCGGATTGACGGTACCGATGGCCGCGACTTTGGCTTCGGCGGCGTCGCGGGCGCGGACCAGGGGCGTCAGGTCCGGCGCGCCGACGCCTTCAAGACCAGCCGAGCCCTCGGGATATCGCGCGCGAACGCGTTCGCGCACTTCGCGAATGACGGCGGTTAACTCTTCATCGCGCACGTTTGCGGCTCCAGTTCGCGGTAATTTTGGTAGTCACTCCGCCGCGCGGGGCGAACGCGCCCACCAGCGTGGCGCTATGCGGATGCGCGGCTTTGACGATATCCGCCAGCATGCGATTGACGGCGTTTTCCTGAAAAATTCCTAAATTACGATACGCCAGTGTGTACATTTTTAGCGATTTTAATTCGAGACAAAGCTTGTCTGGCACGTACCGAAGCGTCATGATTCCGGAATCTGGCAAGCCTGTTTTCGGACAAACGGACGTGAATTCCGGCATAATGATTTCGATTTCGTAACCCGTTGAAAATTGATTAGGCCACGTTTCAATTTCCGGCAGACGAGCGTTGACTCCGGCCGCGGCGTGCTCGTCGGTGTATTGGCGTTTCATTGCTGCGGAGCGCTGGCGCTGGAGCTTTCTGAAAAACCCGGCATCGGTCGAGCTGGCAGTGCGGCAGTCACGAACAGACCTCCCGCGAGAGCAGATCCAGGAACAATCCCACATCCGTCACCACGCCGATCGCCTGGCCGGTGCCCCGATCGCTCACCTTTGTCGCGACCGCGGGATTGATATCGACGCACACAATTTTCACCCAGCTCGGCAGCATGTTGCCCACCGCGATCGAATGCAGCATGGACCCGCAGCAGAGAACCAGGCCGGCGCCTTTAAGCTGCTCGGCGTAAGCGTCCTGCGCGCGATTCATGTCGGTGATCGTGTCCGGCAGCGGACCATCATCGCGCAAACTGCCGGCCAGGACGAACGGCACTCCGGCTGTTACGGCCTCATACATGACGCCGCTTTTGAGCCGGCCGCTTTCGACCGCCTTGGCGATGCCGCCGGCGTGATAAATCGCGTTGATCGCGCGCATGTGATTGCGATGCCCGTGGTCTTCCTGGCGACCGTCGCTCTGGCGAACACCGAGCGAAGTGCCGAGCAGCGACGATTCAATATCGTGCACGCCGAGCGCGTTTCCGGCGAGCAGCGCATTCACCCAGCCTTCGCGGATCAGGTTCGAAAGCGCGCGCGCGCCGCCGGTGTGGATCACCACCGGTCCGGCGACCACGATAATTTTCTGCCCTGCGGCGCGCGTCTGGCGCATCAGCGCGGCGGTCTGGCGCACGGCGGTTTCCACCTGGCGCTCCGACGAAATTTCGGTGTTCATGAAGGCGAAGGCGAGGCGATCGCGCTCCTTTGATTCCGGAATCACGCGGATGCCGCGCATGCCGACCACCACCTGGTCGCCTTCGCGCAGATCACGGAGACGGCGGCAGATGGCGTGATGGTCGGCGACGACGATCATGGCGTCCATGCGCTGACTTTCGACTTCGATCCATTGGCCTTGATGGCGCACCAGGGTGCGATGATTGGTGGTCGAGTAAAAATCTTCAGGGGCGCAGCGGTCGCGCTCAACCGAGGCGAGCTGCGCGTCGCCGGAATCAACCGGGGCGCAGCCGAGTCCCAACAGACGCGTCAGAAGCTGCTGCATTTCGCCGCCTTCCGGCGTTTCCACCTTAAGCCGAAGATAGGACGGCTCGGCGTTGGTGCGGCCGATGCGGAATTGTTCCACCTCGAATTTGCCGTGATGCTCGACCACGGAGTCGAAAATCTGCTCCATCAGGTGCGAATCGATCAGGTGGCCTTCGGCTTCGACGACTTCCTGCTGCATGAGTAATTTTCAGGATACCTGAGAAATTTTCCCGGCTCGCACAACTACTATTTATGCGCTTGAAGGAACCAATACCGTGGGCCAACGCGCTCCGTCACCGTCATGCCGCAACCAGCGGCTTCCAGGCGCGACGGTTAAGAAGGGCGTTCGTGGGCAGCGCAATCGTGCTGATCTTCGCGGCCAGTGCCGCGGCGCAGAGCCGGGTGGAATACGTTGGCGGGACAGCGCCGGGATTGCAGAGCGGAGCTTCCGGATCGCTGGACGTGCGCGATGAGCATTACTTGGCGTTTTATACGAAAAAAGGCCAGGTGCGGGTCCGTTACGACAAGATTGACGACCTCGAATACGGGCAAAAAGTCGACCGGCGGCTGTTGATGGCCGCGATCATTTCGCCGATGTTCCTGCTGAGCAAACGGCGCAAGCATTTTCTGAGCATCGGATATGTGGATGAAGACGGGAATCACCAGGCGCTGGTTTTTCGCGTCGATAAAAACGATATTCGCGCGACGCTGGTCAGCCTGGAGGCGCGCACCGGGCTGAGAATCCAGTACCAGGATGACGAGGCGCGCAAGGCGGGTAAAGGATGAAGACCATCGCGATCGCATTTCTGCTCACGTTTCCGGCCTGGGCGCAGGAGGATCTGTCGCGGCAGCTTTTGACGGTGAAACGGGTGTACGTCGACCGGCTCACCGGCGGCGAGACCGCGGCGCAACTCCGCGACCTGATCATCACCAGCCTCGAAAACACCAAGCTGTATCTCATCACGGAAAATCCGGAGCGCGCCGACCTGACCATGCACGGCGCGGCGGAGGACCTGATCTTCACCGATATGTTTCAAAGCTCGGAAGGAATCAATATGCACGGCGGAGCGTCGAACAGCTCGGATTACGGCACCGGGACGCGCTTCAATGGCGCCGGCGGAGGCTACGAATCGCGCAGCAGCCGGGCGATCAACGTGGGCATCGGCGATGAGAGCTCCTCGAACATCCACGAACGCCGGCATGAGGCCTTCGCCACCGTCCGGCTGGTGAACAAAGACGGCGACGTGATCTGGGCGACCACCCAGGAAAGCACCGGCGGGAAATATCGCGGCGCCAGCGCGGATGTGGCGGATAAAGTGGCGCGGCAGCTCGCCGACGATATCGAGCGTTTAAAACATCCCAAACCGGCTGCGGCCAGTCAGGAAGAATAGCGCTTCAGAATTTGCGGAAGATTCTGCGAAAATGCCGAGCGCGCCAGCACCATGTCGCAACCGGCTTCCTGCGCCTGCTGTTTCAGCTCGCCCTGCACGTGGGAAAGATAGCCGATCAGGCTGATGGGTTTGGTTTCGGGGTTCGATTTGAGGGTCGCGATCAGGTGCAGCGGATCGATGCGCGCACAGTTCAGGTCGATGATAATCAGCGCGGGAGGGTCGGCGGCGCGCGCCAGGGCGTCCGGCTCGCTTTTCACAAACTCGATCGGCATGCCCGCCCGTTTGGCGGATTCGTTGATCTTCACGGTGAAGAAAAGGTCCTCGACAACGGCCAGAATTCGGTTGTTAGGCATAGTTCAGATTGTTTCTGTAAGATCCGGGGGCGGGGTAAATCCGATATTACCACAGCGGCACATTCATTTCCGGGGAACTTAATGCACCGGTGCGAGGGTCACATTTCGCGCCGAATAAAGCACCACCGCGATCCGCCCGGTGTCTTCCACCCAATGAAAATCGAGAGCCGCGGTTCCGTTTTTTCCGGGCGAGCTTCTGAGCGGCACCTCGATGTTGCCGATCTGGAGGGAGACGTCTTCAAGCGACAGGTGCATCGCCGCGGCGCTGCCGCTGTAGCTCACCTGGCCGCTTGCGTGCGCCCCCGCCTTGGCGACGATGACGCCATCCACGGAGATGTCTTTGGCCAAAATGAAGGTGACCGTTCGCGGCGTTTGCGGCGTCGTGGATCGCAGATCCTGCACCGAAATCAGCGACACCGGCAATCCTTTGGGCACAACCGGCTGAAGCCGCGAGGCGAATTTCGGAACGTGGGTCGAGAAACTGCGATAAACGAATTGCTGGAGCAGGTGCGACGCCGCCCTGCCGCCGAAACCGAGCAGAACGCTATGAAAAAGACGGAGTCCCATGCGGGAACTGGCCGGATAATAGAGCGTGGAGATCTCGCCCGACGCCAGCCCGCCGATCACGTCGGAATAATCGGGCTGCCAGTGGCCGTTGTCGCCCTTGCGGACGAACGCGGTTCCGACAGCATACAGAAAGCGGGAGCGGAAGGCGCCGGTGCTCTTGTAAAAATAACGCGGGTCCTGATGAAAAATCGCGTGCGTGACCACATGGCCAATGAAAACCCCGCTCACGCGATCAGCGTAAGCGGCTCCAAGGCGTTTTCCGAACCCTTCCGAGCCTTGGCCGAATTCGGGGTAGGAGTTGCGCGCCTGCTCGATTCCGGCGATGAGTCCAGTGCTGATGAGTACTTCGGGATCGATGATCTCCCTCCAACCAAGCTGGAATTTCTGCGCGGCGGTCAACGGAGCCGCGTTGGATTGGTAGGTGACGAAGAAATTCGGAAAAACGCCGAGCACGCGCTGTTTTTCTTCCTGATGCACCTGTGCGGCGGCGAGCTCATGCGGCGGAAGAGTTACGTTCATCTGGCTGATGGCCGGCGCGACCACCAGCGTGATCGGCGGGAGCGGAGGATTTTCCCCCGAAACAACGGTGACGCTAGATTTGTATTCGCTGAACCCCAACGCGATCACCGTGAGATTGTACGTTCCCGCGTCGACGCCGGAGAAATGGAGTGAGCCGGACCGGTCGGTGATGGTGGTACGCTCCGCTGAGCCGGAGCGCTGCAAGTTGACTACCGCGGACGCGACTACCGATCCGGAAGGATCGATCACCGTGCCCTGAATCGTGCCGGGAGCAGCGGATTGCGCGAAGGATGAAACCGCCGTGCAGATCCAAAATGCAGCGATTGCGGCAGGAGGGCGAGCGATGCGGGATAAGCCAACTTCCAGGCGCATACGCCTGAACCATTTTACAGGCTGACCCGAACGATTCCCGTTTCCGATGCCGGCGCGCGAGCCTGCCCCACTCTCGCCGTGAGTGCATGAATCCTTGAACCAGCGCCGGCAAAATTTCAGGTTTTTAGAGTCGGGCAGCCTACTGTGTCAGCGGCCGCAGCCGCGGCGCAAGATCCTTCAGGATCTGTACGGCGAGCGCGCTGGTGAATTGATACGATCCGGCGGTCTGGCTGGGCACAAAGGCGGTCACGGTCCCGAACAGGCGATCTCCGGCGATAAACACGAAGGTCGCCGTCCGGTTGACCGGACGATCCGAAACCACGCCGCCGCCACGCGAGAAAACTTTAAAGCGATTGTCGCCGGTGCCGGTTTTTCCTCCCAGCGTCATGAATTTTCCGCCCGGAAGAACGAAGGCGTGAAAGGCGCGCCGGCCGGTCCCGTTCCGCACCACGCCGATCATTTCCTGATGCGCCAGCCGCGCGATCTCGGGCGTCAGCACGCGCCGGGCCGCGGCCGGTTTCGGCGCGAGCGTTGTTTCGATCGGGGTCCCGGCGGCAAACGTCATTTCGCGAATATCCTCCACCGGGTTCAGTACGCCCTCGTTGGCGATAATGCCGGCCAGTTCGGCCAGCGCGCTCGGCGTGTCGCCCGAAACACCGATCGCCGTCGCATACGAAGGCACCAGGTAATTGAACGGATAGCCGAGCTGTTTCCAGGCCTTCCAGATCTCATGAAACGCGTCCTGCTCGAGCAAAATGCCGATTCGTACGTTCTGCCCGAACCGCTTCGACGGCCGGAAGAGCCAGCGGTAAACTTCCTGACGCTGTTCGCGGCTTTGCGCCAGAACTTCGGAAAGCGACGCCTGCGGGTGCTGCGCCAGATAACTGACCAGCCACAACTCCAGCGGATGGACGTGCGCCAGATAGCCACGATCGGACAAATTGAACTTGTCCGGTCCGTACTTCACGTAGAGCTGGTCCATTTTCTGATCGGCCAGCAACGGAGCCGGAACGTGCTGCTTCAAAAATGCGGAAAAGGCCGCGAAATCCGCGTGCGGCCGCACCGACCGGTAAATCACCGCGACCCTCCACGGTGTGGGATGGACCCCGGCGACCAGCGTCGACAGCGCCTGATCCGGCGCCTGCCCGCGATATTTCGAATAGAAACGGGCGAGAAACGTCGATCCCTCCTCGTCGGCGAAGCGCCGCAAATACGTTATGCGAGCCGGATTATCGGGATCTGAAAGCACCGCCGGCGACGCGCCGGGAACGCGCCACTTGTAATAATTTTCGACATCGCGCATCAGCCGAATGAACACCAGGTTCACCGATTGCTCGAAGGCCTGGCGCACGGTGAAAATCTGGAAATTCTCGCTGCGCTCGAAATTCTGAAAGACGTGCGCGCCGCCGGCGGTGAAAAACATCTCGCCGGGGTTGCCCGAGTACTTGCGGTCGAGCGCCGCGTTCAGCATCGCGTCAAGACCGCGATCTTTCGCCGTCGAAAGGTATTGAACCGCCCAGGCGGTCAGCTTGTCGGAGGGTTGAATCTGGACTTTTGCGAGTTGCTCCGGCGTGAAGCCGCAGTATTGCGTACGCAGCGCTTCGACAATTTGCAGATAGGTGATCATCGTGCGCAATTTCGCGGTGGATCCCAGTTGCAGCTTGGTTCCATCGTTGATGTTCAACGGCTGGTTCAGATTGTCGGTCTGGACGCGCAGATAATTCACGCCCGCGCCGCGCTCGTACAGCGTGAAGCTGTAGATCACGTTGCCGGGATCTCCCACAGGCAGCAACTGATAGCCTTCAAGTCCCGCGGCCTGCGCTTGTTTCGAATCGGCCACCTGCTCGAAAAACTGCGCCACTGAATCCTGCACCGTTCGATTGATCGTGGTCTTGAGGTTCAGGTCCAGCCGGTCGAGCAGATACGTCTGCGACAGCCCGAGCCGGTTCAGCAGCAGCATGCGCAGCGCCTGCGAGCCTTTATTGGCGACGAAATTCCGCGCGGGAATGGCTGGCTCGGCGTGCGGGAAGATCCGCTGCTCGAGCGCGGCATCGCGCAATTGCGGCGAAATCACGCCGCCTTTGGCCAGCGCGCGCAGATACCGGTCGGTCTGCGTTTCGAGCGCCGCGGGATCGTGAACCAGGTAGCGGGAAGGTTCGCGCAGCGCCAGAAACAGCGACAAAACCTGGCGATACGCGCGCGCCCGTTCCGCCATTTCCTGCGGCGAAAGCGAATCTTCGTCGCGAATGGCCAGCAAACGGTTGACTTGGTCGAAATCCGCGCCATACCACTCCGCCAGTCCATCGCCTAGCCCGGTCACTTCGCCCTGACCCGCCGTGGCCGACAACGGAATCGAGTTGATGTAATTGCAGATCACCCGCTGCTGCGCGCTGGCGGTTCGCGGACCATCCTCATAAATCCGCAGCGAGGCCGAAGCGATCTGCCGCAGTTTTTCGAGCGGCGAATGAGTCCTGCCCTCGGGTGAATGGCGCAGTTTTTCAAGCTGCGTCGCCAGCGTGCTTCCGCCGATCACCGAACGGCGGTGATCCACCTGGTGAATGCCGAAATCGACGGCGGCGTGCGCCAGCCGTCCCCATTCGATCGCCGGATTGGCGAACGGGTCACCGTCTTTTAGCAGATCGCGATTTTCGATAAACAGCAGCGTCTGCACAACGGCGGGCGGAATGGAACCGAAATTCCTGTAAATCCGCCCCGGATAACGAAATGAGTACAGCGATTCCCCGTTTTCACCGGTAATTTCGATACCGGTCTGATTTTTTTCGTGATAAATGGGATAAATGCCCAGCCGTCCGAGCCATAATGCCGGCTGTGAGATGCGCGCCTGATCCTCGATCACATAGCCCGAAGCCGTCAACCGCTGCAAAAACATGGGCACTGCGGAGTATCCGAGGCGCCGGTCATAAGGCCCGGCTTGGGGAAAATGAATGCTTGGGCTGGCGCCCGGTGTAACCGTGAATTTCAATCGCGTGGCGATCGCCGACAGCATTTGGGATTCGAGCCAGGACGTTTTTATTTCCAAGCCGCCGAGCAGCACCGCGCTCAAAACCGCGACGCCGGCCATCGCCGGCCGCCGCCAGGAGCGCGTGGGAGCCTTGATGCCCTCCGCGGGCAGACGCAACGTCCTGAGTAACCAGTCGGATGCAGGCGAGAAACCCACAGCAGATCCCTTTCGCGAGACTTACAACGTTATAGATGCACGTCACTAGCCTTTCGTTCTGCTCTGGTTCCATTCCGTCTGGATGGGATACGGTTACGGTTCTCGGGCGAACGCCCCATCATTAAAACCTGATCATTAATAAAGGATGAAGTCCGCGGATCACGCGACCGGTTCCAGCACTGCCCGGACCTTCGCCGTGAAACAGAACCGGCTGCCTATGCCCGGTTCGCTTTCCACCCAGATTTGGCCGCCCATCATTTCCACCAATCGACGCGAAATCGAGAGACCCAGGCCCGTTCCGCCGTAGCGCCGCGTGGTGGATCCGTCGGCCTGGCGGAACGGCTCGAAGATCACCGACTGCTGCGCGGGCGTTAATCCGATGCCCGAATCGGCGACGATGAAGCGCAGCGCCACGCACTCCCCTGCACCGGGGTCGAGTTCCACGTGCACGTCGAAAAATCCTTCCGCGGTAAATTTGATCGCGTTATTGACCAGGTTCAGCAGCACCTGCCGCACGCGAACCGGATCCGCCACCACCACCGCGGGAACGCCAGACGCAATTTCGCGCCGCAACTCCAGGCCCTTGTGCTTCGCCAGAAAATCGAGCGAGTGCATGGATTCCTCGACCAGCGCCGCCACCGCGAACGGCGATGGCGCCAGATCCATGCGGCCCGCTTCAATCTTCGAAAAATCCAGAATATCGTTCAGCAACTGGAGAAGATTGCCCGCCGAGGCGCGCGCGGTTTCGAGATAATCGCGTTGTTCCTCGTCGAGCGGCGTGTCGAGCGTGACGTCCAACATGCCCATCAGCCCGTTCATCGGCGTGCGGATCTCATGGCTCATGTTGGCCAGAAATTCGCTCTTCAGACGGCTGGCCTCTTCGGCTCGCTCTTTGGCGTCGGCCAATTCCGCGGTGCGTTCCTTGACTTTTCCCTCCAGATCGGCCAGCACACCGGACAGTAACCCGTTCAAACGGCCTCGCTCTTCGAGAGACCGCTCCAGTTCGGAGTAGGATTCTTTCAAGCGCAATTCCATACGCTCGAAATCTTCCACCAGCTGCACCAGCTCGAGCGGCGCATGCGCGGCGATCGACACCGGTCGCTGTTCGCGGCTGTTCATCACGAAATTACGCACTCGCGCGGCCAGACCCTCCACCGGACGCGTGAGCCGCGCGCTGAACCAGCTTGCGCCGAGCATGGAAAGCAGCAGTCCGATCAGCACCCACGACGCCGTGGCCAGGTAATAATTGATCGATTCCGAAACGACGGTGTTCAGCGGCTGGGAAACGATGACGGTCCAGCCGGCGCCGGTGCGCTGCGCGCTGGCCACGCGTCTTTCCCCGCTGCCATCGCTCCGGTGGCGCTGGATTTCCTGAAACAGACCGGAGCCGTCGCGCACTCGCGAATCCTCCGGCAGGGTCTGTGACGGAACGAACGGCGTTCCGCGGCTCGAGGAAATCACCCGCTTCTGCTGATCGAGAATCACGACCTCCCCATCCCGCAAAAACTGCAACGCCTGGTTCAGGTCCTGAAAACGCGAGCATTCGAGCGACCCGTACACGATTCCACGCAGGGACCCGTCCGGATTCTTCACCGGCGCGGTCATGGCGACGATCGGAACCGCGCCGAGCTGGCGGCCAATGAACACGTCGGAGATGTACGGCCGCCCGGTGGCGACCGATTCTTTCACGTACACACGGTCGGACACGTCGTAGCCGACCAGCGATTGCCCGTTCAGCCCCACGCTCGGATCGGCGGCGATGATGCGGCCTTGCGGGTTGATGTAGGCGATGGTCCGGAACAGCGGATACACGAGGCGCATTTTCCGGATCATGGCCGTGGCCTGGGCGGCGTCAAGCTGGGAATTTTGTTCGAACAGGCGAGCCATCATCAGTAAGCCGGACTGGTGCTTATCGATGAACGCGTCCGCTTCCCCGGCCACGCGCGCCACGGTTTCGTGGATGTGCGAGCCCGCCTCGATTTCAAGACGCGAAGCGTGAATCCAGTCGAGCGCCAGGTTCAGGCCCAGAAACGGAATCGTGGTGGCCAGCAGAAACCCGCGCGAAAGATGCAGACGCAGCGGAGTGGGCCGGCCGGCCGGCGCGCCCGTGAGTTTCGGCAGAGCGTCCCAGCGGCTCAGCAAATCGCCGGCGGTGACGTTGATCACCCCATTGATCAGGTTCTTCACGGCCACCGCGCTTACCGAAATTTGCATCGCCTCGATGGCGGCCGCGGCGGGTCCCCGATGCAGCAGCAACGCCGCCGCGATCACGCTCCAGTACATTCCGTCGGCAATCAGCGCCAGCATCCCGCGCCGCGCAAACCATCCCACGACCCACGCTTCCAGGGTGAACGAAATCAGGCGCAGAACGTGAACCGAGTCCAGGCGCGTCGGAAATTCGGTGAGGAAGCCGGTCAAAAGACCGTAGCCCGGTCCCAGGTGCAGCGCCACGGCCAGCGAGAAAATGCTGCCCAGCGACATTTTCGCGCCGCCGAAAACCGGGATCTTGCACAGATTCGCCAGGTATCCCGCCACTCCAGCCAGCACGGCCGACAGGATGCGTCGCCGGACGAGCGCGAAGGGTGGCACGGAAATGGAGAGCCGGCGGAACAGGAACACCTCCTATCTCATCGGCATTATCTGCTTGATTCTTTAAGCCGATCGAGGGCCCAGCAGGCGTGTTCGGCGACGATCGGGTCGGGGTTTCGCGCCAGGCGTTCGAGGGGTTCGCGGAAACGCTCCAGTCCGCTGTTGCCCATGGCAATCGCCACATTTCGTAAAAATCCCGAGTATTTGGGCCGGGCCAGCGCGGTATGCCGGAACGCGTCCTGAAATTCCTGTTCCGACAGGCGCGCGCATTCCTCCAGCGCCGGCGCGCGGTGCAGGTCTTCAAAGGAATCGGTCACCGGCGCGCGCGAGTTCCACGGGCAGACGTCCTGGCAGAGATCGCAGCCGAACACGTGCGGACCCATGCCCGCGCGAAACTCTTCCGGAATCGCGCCGCGCAGCTCGATGGTGAAATAAGCGATGCAGCGGCGGGAATCGATGGCCCAGGAATCGGCGGCGGGAACGAATGCCTGGGTCGGACACGCGTCGATGCAGCGCGTACAGGTGCCGCAGCGGTCCGGCGGCGGAGCATCGGGCGCCAGCTCGAGCGAAGTAATCAATTCGCCCAGAAAAAACCAGGAACCCAGCGGCTCATTGATGAGACAGGTATTTTTGCCGATCCAGCCGAGACCGGCCAGCCGCGCGAACGTCCGCTCCAGCAGCGGCGCGGTATCGACGCAAATTTTCCAATCGAAGGCGGCGTGTTCCTGAAGCTTTTCGACCAGGCGCTCCAGACCTGCTCGCAGGATTTCGTGATAATCGCGGCCCCAGGCGTAGCGCGAAATCACGGCGTGGCCGGGCGGAGCTGGCTCGCTGTGTTGGTTATAAAGTTTGCCGACGCAGATCACCGATCGCGCCGAGGGCAGCAGATTGCGAACGTCGCGGCGGACATCGGCGCGGCGGTCGGTGAGGTAGCGCATCTCGCCGGCGTGGCCCTGCGCGGTCCAGGATTCGAAGCGCGCGAAATCGGCGGGAGCGTCGGCGGAGGCGATGCCAGCGAGCTCGAATCCGCATTCGCGGGCGATGTTTTTGATGATTTCGGGAGAAACGTCCGCCAAATTCTATTGTGACGCGCGGCGCAAGTTGTAATGTGCGCGCCTGTAATTTGCGACCATGTCCGATAATGGAGGCTTATGTCCCCCGGAAAATTTCGCGTCGGACTGGTGCAGATGAGCTGCGCGATAGACCCTAACGAAAATTTCGCCAAGGCTGAATGGCGCATTCGCGAAGCTGCCGCGCGGGGGGCAGAGATCGTCTGTTTGCAGGAATTGTTCCGCTCGCAGTACTTCTGCCGCACGGAAGATCACGCCATGTTCGCGCTGGCCGAGCCGATCCCGGGACCCTCCACCGATTCGCTCGGACGGCTGGCGCGGGAGCTGCGCATCGTGATCGTCGCCAGCCTGTTCGAGCGGCGCGCGGCTGGGGTTTATCATAATACCGCCGCGATTCTCGGGTCCGACGGCAACATCGCCGGGCTGTATCGCAAAATGCACATCCCCGACGATCCGCTGTATTACGAAAAATTTTATTTCACGCCGGGCGATTTGGGCTTTCCGAATTTCGACACGCAGGTCGGACGCATCGGGGTGCTGGTGTGCTGGGATCAATGGTATCCCGAAGGCGCGCGGCTTTCGGCGCTCTCGGGCGCCAATATTCTGTTTTATCCGACGGCCATCGGCTGGCATCCCAGCGAAAAAGCGCAATACGGAGCGGCCCAGCGCGACGCCTGGCAGACCATCCAGCGCGCGCACGCGATCGCCAACGGAATTTACGTCGCCGCGGCGAATCGGGTGGGCTATGAAGGTCCACCGGAGACCGGAATCGAGTTTTGGGGATCGAGCTTCGTGGCCGATCCATTCGGCCAGATCGTCGCCCAGGCGTCCGCCACCGGGGAAGAAATTCTTATTGCCGAATGCGATCCGCATCGGGTTGAGGAAACACGGCAGCACTGGCCGTTCCTGCGCGACCGCCGCATCGATGCCTATGCCCCGATTCTCAACCGATGGCTCGGCAAATGATGCGGCGCGGGGTCTTCGCGCGGACAAAAGGCAGGTCGGAGACCTGCTCCACTAATGGCTCGCTGACCTGGCAACGCGTGGAGCGTCGCTGATGGCTCGTTTCCGCATGCCCGCAGAATGGGAGCCGCACCAGGCGACCTGGCTCGCCTGGCCCCACGAGAAATCCGACTGGCCTGGCAAATTCGCGCCGATTCCCTGGCTGTACGGCGAAATCGTCCGGCATCTGGCGCGCGTCGAACGCGTCCGCATCATCACCGAAGACGAATCGGGCGTGCGCCGGATCCTCAAAAAATGCGCCGCCGACCTGGCGGCCATCGAGTTTTTCCGGTACCCGACCAATCGAAGCTGGACCCGCGATTATGGCCCGCTCTTCGTGACGAATGGCTCGCTTGCCATCAGCCATTGGCGCTTCAACGGCTGGGCGAAATACGACAATTTTCAGTGTGACGCGGCCATCCCTGCCGCCATCGCGCGCGATTTGAAAATCCCGCGCCTCGAAACCGGCCTGGTGCTCGAAGGCGGCGCGATCGAGGTCAATGGAGCCGGAAAACTGCTGGCTACGGAAGAGTGCCTGCTGTCCGAGGTTCAGATGCGCAATCCCGGCGTTTCCCGGCGCGCCCTCGAAGCAGCGTTTCGCAAATATCTGGGCGTGAGCGAAGTGATCTGGATGGGGCGCGGCATCGCCGGCGACGATACCCACGGCCACATCGACGACATCACCCGTTTCAGTTCGCGCGACACGGTGGTCACCGCCATCGAGCGCGACAAATCCGATCCCAATTACCAACCACTTCAGGAAAATCTCCAGCGGCTCAAAGCGCGCGGCGATCTGCGCATCGCCACGTTGCCGATGCCGGAGCCGGTATACTTCGCCGGCCAGCGTCTTCCGGCGAGCTACGCGAATTTCTACATCGCCAATGGCATCGTGCTGGCGCCCGTGTTCGGCGACAAAAACGATCGCGGCGCGCTGAACGTGCTGGCGCGCGTTTTTCCGGATCGTGAAGTGATCGGCATCCCCTGCCGCGACCTGGTGCTCGGGTTGGGCACGCTGCACTGTATGACGCAGCAGCAGCCGCGGTGACCATCCCCGGATGCTGATCCGACGCCGGAATCTGAAAGTGGCTTCGACCCCGGATTCAGCCTCACGATCCCGCCCGCGAAGCCCAGCACCGTGAGGGTTGGCTGAGGAGCCCGACCTCAGTCTTGACAAAATTTCATATTAGATATAGTCTAAAGTGTTCATGGACGCCGAGGTGATTAAACAGTCCTTGGAGGCGAACGGCCTGCGCTGCACTCCGCAGCGCTACGCGGTGATGGCCTTCCTGATGGCACAAGCCCGGCATCCTACGGCTGCGGAAATCTTCGCGGCCGTCAATCGCGTGGATCCGCGCTCGTCAAGGGCCACGACTTATAACAATTTGCGGGATCTGGTGCAGGC
>DATJNW010000110.1:0-2428 GCA_035507655.1 Bryobacteraceae bacterium
TGGCCGATCTTGTCCTGTCAAAGGGAAGGCAACAGTGATGTCGAACGCTCATGGCGAGTTCCCCATCACCCCCACGGAGTCGCAGACCACGTGCACGGTTGGAAACTTTCCTCGCGGAAGCCGGGAGACCCCGGAAACATCCGTCTCGCAAGAGGCGGATCGGTCGGAGAAGGCAAGACGCCGCAAGTCCGACGTGCACGTTTCCGGGGAGTCAGACAGCTTCGTAGTACCGAAGAAGCGGGCGAACAAGGGCGGACTGCAGACGCCGGCGGAGTCCGTGGAGGGAAGGAGGCTGACCAAGGAGAACGCCGAACAGTCGCTACCGGGCCGGACACAGAGCCGGGCTCCCGGGTCGCGCGGACTGCTCGGCGTACGAGTAGCGGCACACCGGGATGCTGTCCCGACGTGCGGCCTGATCGTCATCATCCGAGGTAAGAGCCGTATGCGGTAGTTCCGCACGTACGGATCTGTGGGAGGGGCAGCCCGCAAGGGCTGTCCCTATCCCGATAACGTTCCTGACACGAATGGCACTGCCGGCTGCTGTGAAAGGAGTTCGGTTCACGCGGCGGACTCCGGTTCGGCCTTGGCTGCGTGGCGCGGCTTGGTCAGCAGTTGCAGGATTTTGGGTCGGCGCTTATTCGCGCGTGGTTCGTTGCGACCCGGTCGATGCCCCACCTTGATCGTGATTTGGTGCTCGAAGAACAACTCGCGCATCCCGACGTCGACTCCACGAATCGCGTTGGATAACCACAGGTTGCCTATCATTTGAAGCGTCGCCGTGAGGCTCAGGCTGCGGCAGGCGCGGGCGCCGCGCTGTGCGGCTTGGAGCATGGATTCGCGGAGCAGGTTGTAAACCAGCAGGCACGACCACAACTCGGTTCGCACCATCGCCGGCGTCTTGGCCCGCAGGATGTCCATCCCCAACGTGCATTTGATCGCGCGGATATCCAACTCCACGCGCCAGCGGCCGCGATAAATGCCCGCCAGCCACGCGGCGGTATGCCGTTTGTGATCCAGGAGCGTCGTGGCGATCGTGAGCTTCTCGGTTCGTTGGCCGGCTTGCTCATTACGTGATTCCACCAGCCGCACGTCGAGCGACGGCGGCATTGTCTCGTACGTCGCTTCATCCATCCACTCGGGACGGGGAGGACGATTCCAGGTGGCGATGCATTGACCTTTCACCAACCGACGGGCATCGGCAGGCGCGTCTTCGCGCAGATGATGATTGCGCATCACCACTTCGACACCGAGACGACGGCACTCGGCCAACAGCCAATACGTGCAATAGTACGAGTCGGCCACGAGAAGATCTCCCCGTCGCAGCACGTCGAGCAATTTCCAGAGCAAGGCTGTTTCGCCCGTTCCTTTGCCAGAATACGGACCGACCTCCGCATCCAAGAGCAAACCGGTTCTCATGCAGATCAGCACCACGCCGCGGAGAATCGGGAACCCCAGGCCCTCCTGCTGTCTGGGGTTCTGCGGATATTCGGCCTGATTCTCTTTGGTGTCCGCGGCCGTCACGGTGAAGCCGTCGACGATCACCAGGCGACCCTCAGCGTACTCGGATGCCGGGCCGATGCCGGCGTCGGGTGGGGCCGCTTGGCCTCCGCCATCGAGGGCTCGTGTGGCAACCTCGCCGCTGATCCTGCGCAGCACTTCGCCGGTGATCTGTTTGCGTGCTCGGCAGTAAGCGCCGGTGTTGGTGCTGGAGACCGTTCGCCCCAACGCCAGCCAGAGGGCCGCAATCCGCACCACCGCCGCCAGGCAACTGCGTTGCTCTTCTTTAAAGAACACTTGGGACAAAAGGCCCCAGAGAGTGACGGCGGGTGTGTAGACCGCGTCCTCCTCCTTACCGAATGAGATCTTTTCCTCAACGAAGAGCTGGGCGATTCGCTCGTCGGAAATGAGAGACCTCAACGGCAACTCATCGGACTGCAACAGTGAGCGATAGAGAATCGAAAACTGTGTTCGCGGCGCCGCCGCCTCTCGGTAAGATGGCATCGACCTTCCCTGGTCCTGAATGTGCAAAACCAGCCCAGAGAAGGTCGCGCCGCCGGACATCGTAACGGACAGACGGTTTCGCCCCAACCTCGGTTGCTCCCGCGGCCACAACCATCCGAAATTCTTTCACACACCGCGGAGTGTGCCGTCTTACGCTGCGCGCCACACGGCGAAAAACGGGCGGCAGTGCCATTCGACCCTGACACCTTTTCAGAGCTGCACTGGCGACGGCTTTGGGTCGCCAGTGCTTTGCAGTTTGACGATCGAGCGGTGGTCGAATTGCGTTCGGAAGCTCATGGCGGATCGAAGACACTGGCGAGCCAAAGCCCTCGCCAGTGGCACACAAATCCCACCATTTTGCGATAGACGGTTACCTAGCTATGATGCACTCGAGGCGCGCAAAAAAATGACCCCGACTTGGTCTCGG
>DATJNW010000111.1:0-22955 GCA_035507655.1 Bryobacteraceae bacterium
CTGCCCGCTGTCGCCGGCGCACCTGGAGATCGGGCTGAGGTATGTGGAAGCAAACCCATGCCGCGCGGGGATGGTTGAACGGCCCGAGCAGTATCGCTGGTCGAGCGCGGCGGCGCATTTGTGCGGCGAGAAGGATCCGAGCCGCGTGCTGGACATGAGTTACGGGAGCGGGCAGGCGGCGCCCGGACTTGGGCGGAAATACATGGATCCCCGGAAAATCACAGCCAATTGCAGGCCATCCGGAACTGCACATACGCCGGGCGGCCGTTCGGGGATGACGCGTTTGTCGAACAGATGGAGCGACGCTTCCAGCGGAAGTGGTTAAGGGGATCGAAAAGATCGGCCGAATTGGCAAAATCCGCATAAAATGAGGAGGCGGGTATCCAAAATGCAAATTTCGCTGCGTGGCTGCTCAGGCTGTCCCCCGGAGCCAAGAAGTTTCACAAGCCAGAAGAACCACTGTAACGCTTATAACAGCATAGATGCGGATAGCATAAGGTGACGCCAGCCTGTCACGCCGCGCTGATGCCAAGCGGAAAGAGACTCGATGTCTGATCATTTGAATCGCAGAGTCACAAAACTTGAAGAGAAGGTAAGCCATTTAGAACGGACCAACACCCCACGGCAAGAGGAAGTAAAGACCGATGATCCAGAGGAAAATTCCAGCGATAAACGCGAATCCACTGAAGGGCAACCTTCGCTCTCTCCTGAGGTTCGTCCAACCCCAATAACCAAGGATCAATCCAGAAGAAGATGGTATAACAGCCTTCAATGGTGGAAAGAGAAACCCTTCACGTGGTGGAGGGATGGGTTGGAATTTATTGCTATTTTCGCTGGCGTTGGCTATGCCATTATTACCTATTTTCAGTGGCGTGATCTGCGACACAATTTCGAAGTTGAACAGAGGGCGTGGATTCGCATTAGGCCGGACACACCGGGTAATATCACCGAAAAGACGATCATTACCGATTGGCCAGTAACTATCGACAATATTGGAAAAAGCGCAGCACTTCGCATATTCGGCGATGGCCGACTTGAAGTTGTCGCTAAAGATAAGGCCCCGTCGTTTGATTTCGCGGTAGACCATGCCACCATCGCCACGGCTGTTTCCTTCCCAACCGAACAAACTAAATTTCCAGTTGGGTTCCAGCCGATCAACAACCCTAAGACTCAAATGTGCTAGGGATCTCGGCCATGACAGGCTCGCGATTCCCGTCCCTTGCTGCAATCGCGTCACCGCCTGCTGAACTGCTTCCCGCCGCGCTTTGCGATAGGCGTCCCGGAACTCAGGGATTTCCAGCCAGCGCAGCAGCGTATTGGGATTGAGTCCGATCGACCGAGCCGCTTCGTCGATGCTGCGATGGGTAAGAAGCGCCGCGACAGCGTCTTCCTTTTTTCGTCCGAATTTGGCTCCGTGTTCTTTCATTTTGCCCTCATCTGCCCTCATCTGCGCGGCTGAGTTCGGTTCCATCGGGCGCCCGTCCTGCCCGGGGACGAATTGCACGGCGAGCACAAGCCGGGCCTCACCGAGCGCTTCCTGCGCCGGTTGCGGGAACCGCTCGCTTCCGGGGCCTTCGTATCGCAGGACGATGCGCGGCTGGCGCTTCGGGACCATCAGGAGTTCGAGCTTGGCGATTCGTTTGGTGAAGTTCATTGGCTCCTTCCTGCCACACCCCGGCGTGCAGCATCGCCGTTCCATCGCCTCCCGTCCGGATGTGGAGATTTGCCTTGCCTTTCGCGGCGACCAGAGGGATTCATGTCGTGACCGCGGTAATCACCGCCAAAGGAGAAAACATGATCGCGAATACAGAGCAAACCGAAACGGCCCCGGCCAGCACGACCGCCGAGCCCAAAGCCACCAAAAAGGCCAGCGCTGGCGCACGTCGCGCGCCCGTGGCACCGAAGAAGGGCAAGTCGGGGAAAAAGGCCAGCCCGGCCAAGAAAGGGCCCAAAGCACAAAGGGGCGCAAAGAAGAACGATTCCGCCCGCGATGGCAGCAAAGCCGCCACGATCCTCGAATTGCTGAAGCGGCCGGGTGGAGCAACGTCCAAGGAACTGCAAAAAGCTATGGGCTGGCAGCCGCATTCCTTGCGGGTTCCTGTCCGGGACCATCCGCAAGAAGATGGGTCTGGACGTCATTTCACCAAGGCCGAAGACGGGGAGCGCAGCTACTCCGTCAAATCCTGAATCGCCCGCATTCCCGTTTTTTCGCGCCGCCGGATTCAGTTCCGGCGGCGTTCTTCGTTCTGGAGGATGCGCAACTCGCCCGACTCGGACAGCGCCAGGCACAACCCGGCGACGTCGGGATTCCCGGCGAGCAGTTCTGCTTCGATCGCCGCAATTTCCCGGCGGCAGCGCGCGATTTATTCCGAGGCCTTCCTGCGCTCGGCAGTGATTTCCTCGAACGTGCGGCCGTCGCCATCGAGCGTGGCCTTCTTGTCGACGAGAGATTGCCACCTGGTGACGATCACGTCAACGTACTTCGGGTCCAGTTCAACACCGAAGCACACGCGCTCATTCAGTTCCGGGGCGGCGAGTGTAGTTCCACTTCCCAGGAAGGGGTCGTAAACGAGTTCCTTGCGCCGCAGGTGATTCAGGATGGGGCGCCGCATCAGCTCGACCGGCTTCTGCGCCGGGTGGTGGAACTTGTCTTCGTCGGACCCGCCCATGATGAACTTCGGCGACGGCGACTCCCAGATAGTGGAGTTCTCGCCGGCCTTGCCGTACCAGGGTGTCTTCGGCTTGCGGACGAACCAGCACGGCTCATGTTAAGACCAGTACAGCGTCCGCGTGAGCACCGTCCTGCCTTTGTTCCAGATGATCTGCTGATGAAGCTCGGAGCCAATCCTCAGCAGCCTGTCCAGCACCTCCCGCGTGAATTTCGAAGCATGCCACACGTAGGCGACCTCGAGGCTCGGCACCAGCGCGAACGCCTCTGCCGGCGCGCCTCTTGCTCACTCATCCCCGCACGTTTGTTGTCTTCGATCGGCATTTCCAGGTGCGAGTCGAATTCCGCGCTCCAGTCGCGTTCTCGCTGGGCTCGCCGAAATCGGCCGCCCAGGCGCGACAGAATGGAACGCAACGTTCTCATCGCGGTTGTTCCCGAGCAGAGAGAAAACGCGACATAATCGCCGACGTTTCCTGCCATTCGCGCTCCTTTTTTTTCACCTGTGTGCGGCCGGCGCGCGTCAGTTTGTAATACTTGGCCTTGCGATTGTTTTCCGAGGACCCCCATTCCGAGGCAATGAAACCCTCCGGTTCCAGCTTCAGCAGGGCCGGATAGACCGTGCCGTAATTGAGGGACAAACGTCCCCCGCTGGTCTGCTCAATGCGACGCGCGATGCCGTACCCATGCAGCGGACCGAGCGTTTCCAGGGTCTTCAAAATCATCAACGCCAGAGTTCCTTGTCGGACGTCTGTCTTCTCGGACACATTTTCTCCTATAGGAACCCAATAAGCAGCATCACATAAATCCCTATGGGGAAGCAGTAGCTCGGAATCGACGCAATGGTTTCGTCTGGGCGGATCAAGACATTTCTGAAGATTCAGAGCCGTGTTGCTGTCGATAGGAGATGGACTCCGGTGCGTTGCTCGTCGGAATGGCAGGCGACAATGGTTGACGTCAGGCATCAAGAGACGAAGTTGACACGGTCATGGGCATCAGGCAGTTATCAACCACGCTTCCTTAGATTGAATCTATTTCGCCGGTTCTGGTACGATGCGCAACTAGAGAACCCGGTTTGGTGCCGTTGCTCGCGCAGTCCGAACCGAGACCGCAGTAGACTGTTCAGAGAAGGTGACTTGTGATCAGCCGACGAACTTGGATCAACATCGCGCTCGGTGCTCTATTTACCCTGGGAGGCAGTGCGCTGTCCGATGTCTGGGCACAGGCGAGAGGAGGCGCACCGCTTCCGCAGGGCCAGAACCCCAATGGCATGCACATCTATCTATGGTCGGGCCTCAAATCCCACGGGGCTGGACAGCATGACTACCCGCAGTTCCTGGCCGACTGGAGCAAGATTCTCACCGACCACGGCGCGGTCGTAGACGGCGCTCTGCATGCCCCAACCCCTGCTGATCTCGAACATACCGACGTGGTCGTGATCTACAAAGGCGACGCCGGTTACCTAAGCAATGCTCAAAAGGCGATGCTCGATGCTTACGTGAAGCGCGGCGGCGGTCTGGTGAGTTTTCACGATTCCCTGTGCGGTCCGGATCCAACGTATTTCGCGAGTTTGGTGGGTGGCGCCAAGAAGCACGGCGAAGTCAACTTTACACTGGACGCACCAATCCCCTATACAGTCGTCGACAAATCGAACCCGATCATGAAGGACATGACGGACATGACGCTGTGGGATGAGGCGTTCTTCCTGATGACCTGGTCGAAGGACCCTCCGGTCCACGTGCTCACCAACGCGGTCATTGCGGGCACCCCCAGTGCCGGCACACATAAGGGCGAAGTCGTTCCGCAGATGTGGACGTACGAGCATACGGTCCCTGGTGGACAGCCTGCCCGCGCCTTTGTCTGGATGCAGGGCCACACGTACGCCAATTTTGCCAACTACCAGATTCAGCGCACACTACTGCGCGGCATCGCGTGGGCGGCAAAGAATCCAGTAGACGAACTCGTCGATTACACCCCGCCTGTACGTTCCTCCGGAAGAGGCGGCAAAGCGGCTCTGAAATGACCGGCGTTAGGCTCGGATGGCTTGCGCTGGCTTCGGTTGCGCTCAATGCACAGACTCGCGATCCGGCGGAAACGCTCGTCGCCACGCGCTCGCGGGTGCTCGCGAGTCTGGAAAAGCTTCCAGCGATTTCCTGTACCGAGACCATCAACCGCAGCTACTTCCGACGCGCGAGCCACGTGACTCTGCCTCGGTCCTGCGATCAGATCCACGTGGATTTCAAGAAGTCGCGCTACAAACTGGATCTCACCGCGACTGATCGCCTGCACCTTCGCGTCTTCATCGGTTCCGGAAGCGAGCTTCTGTCGTGGATGGACCCGTTGCCGTTTGAATGGCACGCAATTGAAGAGGTGCTGGCCGATGGCCCAATCGGCACCGGGCCTCTCGGCGCATTTCTCACCGACCTCTTCGTGGGCGCCGGAAGCACCATCGAATATATCGGCGCGCAAGACGGGAGTCTGGTGTACCGGTTCCGGGAGGCCGAAGGGGACAGCCATTATCGCGCTCGCGCCGGCGTCAACTGGTTTACGACAGGAGATGGTGGACGGTTTTTCGTTGATCCCGTTTCGCTGATGTTAAAACGGCTGGTCGTTGAAACATCGACGCTCCCGCCCGAGACTTCGATGTGCGAGGCCAATGTGACCGTCGATTACGCGACCACGCGTGCCGGCGCCGATGATGTGCTGCATCCGGTCGAGGCCGAGTGGCAGAACGTGCTAGTCAATGCCGATGAAACCAAGAGCACCGTGAGTTACTCCTCCTGTACCGCGGATCGCCCGCCGCCGGCTCCCGCAGCGCACACCGCGTCGGCTTTTCCGCCGGGGCTTCCGATCACGCTGGCGCTTGACGATCCAATCGATCTTGACAAAGCGGCCGCGGGTGACATCGTTTCTGCGACCGTGACCACGGCCGTTCCGGCTCGACACGCGGGTCAGCCTGCGGCGGCCAAGGGTGCGAAGGTGCGCGGGCGAATCTTGAATCTGGAGCATCGTCTCGCTCCTGAAAAATATTTTCTGGTCGCGATCTCCTTCGACGTCATCGACACCACAGGCGGCGTATCGCCGGTGCACATGGTACTCGATCGGGGGGCGATGCTCGGTCCACAGGTGCGGAAGGGCAGCTCGCGCTGGCCGAAGCTCACGCTGGTTGTTCCAGATTATCGCCACGAGATTCCTAAGGGTTTTAAATCGAGGTGGGTAACCGAGGAATAGCCCTCCCCGATCGCATAGCACCCTGGGCGCCTTGTTTCGCAGGGCCCGCTTGGTCGGGTACTTCTTGGACCGGGGCGGTTCTCCCGCTCCGCGATCACGATTGACCTTAATGAAGGCTACGGCCGCAATCCGAACACCGGCCGTTAATGCGACGTATCTGGGGCGGAACGGCGTTCCGATACCGGCGTGACCGTCCTCTGGGATCGGAAAACGCTTCGATCTCAACGGCGAAGTCTCCGCTTCCGAACTGCTTTCGGGTCCAGGATGCCGCCCACCTCGCCAGCGCGCAGCGGTTGGTGAGTGCTGAATTATCGTGCAACGGCACAGTAAGTTCCGGCCGATCAAATCTGCGAAACTGAGGCGATGTTCGTATGGCCGAATAGTTCAAAATAATGACATGAGTCCAGTGAAACGCCGGCTCCTCGAACGGCTGAGCAAAATCTCCCGGGCACTGCCCGGAACCGAGCGGCACGATCAAGCTGAATTCTCCGCGTTTCTGGTCCGCAAGCGGCCCTTTGCGTATCTGCTGGACAACCATCACGGCAACGGAATCGTGTCGATCGCATGCCGGGCTCTGCCGGGCGACAACATCGAACTGGCGCGCGCGCAGCCGGAGCGCTTCTATCTGCCGAAGTACGTGGGGCCGCGCGGCTGGGTCGCGCTGCGGCTGGATATCGGCAAAGTGGATTGGGAGGAGGTGAGAGAGCTGATGGCGTGCAGCTATGGTCTGACGGCGCCCAAATCACGGCGCCGAGTTTCAGGACCGCTTGTGTAGCTAGCGCACCAGCTTGCCGAGCTGCATGAACTCGGAGCAGCGCCCTGATCGGATTGTCATTGGGTTCGCACGAGCATACGTCGGCGGCCGAATTGTCGCAACCACTTTCTACAAAACGCGGGCGTCCGGCCCTGCGATTCCTCGGAGCAACGATCGTTGTTGGGTGATCGCGTTCGTGGCGACGAAAATTCCCGCGTTCGTCGAGCCGCCTTGATCCGTCTCGGGCGTTGCGTGACGATTGAAACGAAGCTCGTTTCCTTTAGTCGGTTGCGGAGAGAATAGGCGCCGATATGAGGAGTTAACAAGTGTCGAGGGCCGATTGGGTCCGTCGAGTGTTAGAGCAGCTGTATGCGTTACGAAGCGCCCGGCAAGCGTCGTCCTCGCATGCGATCGCTGATCTGGTTCACATTGCCTGTTTTGATGGGGCAGACGCCGCCCCGAGTAGAATTCGAAGGTTGCGTCGGTAAAGCTTAATAAGAGCGGTGGCGCCCGCGAACTCGCAGCATTGCGCTCTCCCGGGATGTTTACGGCCGGGAACGCGCGGGTCCGCCTATTGATCAGTGTCGTTTACAGGATTCGATTGTTTCAGGCCCTTGGCGGTCCTGCATGGATCGATTCGGATTGCTGCGATGTCACCGCGAAGACGAAAGTCGAGGCTGACAGAACGACACGCAAAACCTTGGAGCAGACCAGTGGTGAGATATCCGCGATGCTTCAATCATTGCTTGAAGATGATTCAAACTCACAATCCATCGCGAGATGCGAGACCTTTCGGTCTATCAGTTGACAATTGCGAAGGGGGACCGAAGATGCTGCAATCGAGTTGCACTCCATTAGTCTTCAACCGGCCGCTCACGCCGGGCGAAAAATCGTGCCACGGCGCCCGCATGGGCGTCAACGGCCTAAACCGCACTTTAGACGGCAATGGATCGGACATGACGACTTTAACGAACTTCGTCGCTAACGTCATCGGACGAAAGGTCGTGGACGAAACCGGCTTAACTGGCAACTTCGATTTTCATCTGGACTGGCTACCGGATGAAGCCGACCCTGTACCTGTCAGTCCTGCCGGAGCGGATGACTCCTCAATACCGATCGCATCGGACGTAAGGGGTGTGTCGTATTTTACGGCGCTCCAAGACCAGCTCGGGCTAGAGCTTATATCGGCAAAGGGTTCAGTCGAAGTGATCGTGATCGATCACATTGAAAAACCCGACGCGAACTAATCTTCGGCCGCGCGGCGACGACACCAAATGAGCGTCGCCGTTCGCCTATAATGTCCGTCAACGGGCCGATTTCGCCGCACCGGGAGAACGCGCTATCGCCAGCCATCTATCGCCGACAAAGTTGTTACGTCTGTGCCGCTGCCGGATCAAGGTTTGCGGGCGGTGCGATTCGCGTGGATCACGTCACCTTGCCGGCTGGAAAATGCTGTTGTAGTCTGGAGGCAGCGGTGGAGTTCGCTTAACGCCGTTCGAAACGGCCAATAACTCCTATAGTGGTTCAGGCTGTGGGAGTTTTGGTTGTCCTCCGTTGCAGCTAAACCACAGGACAAGTTGAGGAGGAGTTTTCGGATGGATCAGGTTTGGTTCGTCGCGGCTCTGTGGCTCTTTCTGGCGCTGCTTGCTGTTCCGGTGGCCGGTTGGCTGAAAATCTCCACGGCACTTTCTGAGATCGTCGTCGGAACGGCGGCTCGATTGGCGATCGGCGCGCTGGCGGGAAGGGAAGCCCTCGGCGCAACCAGACGTCTTCCGCGCCAAGTGGAAAGAGTCGTCGGCTGTGGGACTGGTGGGCTTCTTCGGATTCTTTCTCGGTCGTCACACGATGGTTCTTCGACCGCTACGGCGGTCGCGTATCGGAACTGGAGACGAAATACCTGCTGTTTCTATCCGCCGGCGAGATGATCCGTATCGAGAAACGAATGGCTACTCATGAAGGATCGGGTGATTGACCCGGGCATTGCACTGGCGGGGCGGCGGCGTGAAGTCGAGTTGCTCGCCGAGGCGTTTCGGGCGCGTGCGTCGCGGCTGATTACGGGAGCGGCCGGAATCGGGAAGACCAGACTAGTTGAAGAAACGCTGACGGGAAGCGGTGAGCCTTTCGTCTTTATCAAGAGACCCGCTCGATTGCACGATCTGTTAGTGACGTTGGCCGAACAGCTGGAGTGTCGGTCGCCGCGGTTCCCACAATTGTGCGATGCGACCAGCCTTCATCTGAAGCCGCTGGTTCTGAATATGTTGCGCGCGAGCCCGCGGTGCGTGATTTTAGACGAAGTCGAAACGATCGAGCCTCGCATGTACCGATTCTTGCAGGAACTTTACTATATTCCGGGCGCGTGCCTGGTTGTGACTGCGCGCTCGCGGACACACATCGGGCATCTGGCGAAGCTCATGTGGGACCCGCGCGAGGAGATGCTGCTTGAGCCTTTGGCCAATCCGGAATCACGGCGGCTATTTGCGGACGCCTGCCGGTTTTTCGGGCTGGAATGGCTCAACCTGGAGGATTTTCGGGAAAGAGCGATTCGCGCGGCGCGCGGCAATCCCGGCCAGATCGTCGGCATGTGCCGGCTCGCTGCGCAGCCCGAGTATCACAGCGGAAAACATATCAAGTTCGCGCCGCTGCGCATCGATCTTCTTGCAGGATTTTTGCAATGATGCAAGAGGCGCTGCATTCGAGCCGGCCACGACCGGTTTTGACGAATGGCTAAACGGTGCGCCCCGGCGCGAAATGGCAAATCGGTCCGATAAACATCGGGCCGCGTTTATCGAGCCGATCTCGCGCGCGTGCCGGCAGTTATCGCACGCGCTCCAGGATTTTCGGAACCGGCTAAGCAAGAAGCCCCGGACCTTGGCGCGGATCTGTCAAGACTTGAAGGACTGCGTGGCACACTCCACAGCGGCGGAAAATAAGAAGGCTTCGTCCCATTGCGCGCTAGCCACCGGAATCCGCCATTCCGATGATCCGATCGCGACACGGAGAACGCGCGAGTCGCTTTCCTGAAGCGGTGAAATCGAAGTGACTTTCGCAAGCGGAGCGTAGCGCGCGATCGAACCGTAAGGCGCATGACCTTGGCCATCGCGGTCCGTGATCCACAGCAGACGGCGCGTGGTGCACGCCAGCAGATCGGCGGGCCTGGTGCGGGTTCGCTGGACCCCGTAGAAGCGGCGTGTGAATGTTTCCACGGGCCGAAATAGATATGCTCGAACGGATTCGCCGGCCTCAAGTTCCTGCGCCAGTGCATTGCGAAATTTCAAATCCAGAGAGATTTCGATCTGCGCCTCAGAGATAGCTTCCGGGAGAAAAAGCGTTTTGAAACTGCGCAAGAATCGATCCACGGCGGCCGCGCTGCGCGTGTTGAAGGACAGCAACCGGTCGAAGCCTTCGCCCCCGAACCGAATCCAGCCTTCGAGCAGGATGCGCCCCGATTCGACGAACGCCAGCTTGTCGAAGCGCAGCAACTCGCGTGCCGCCTTCGTTGCCGGATGCGGAACGATCAACAGACCTTCATTGACGAGGGCGATCACTCGCGGCGGATAGGCAAAGCGCCCGAACCAGTCTGGTCGCGCGCGCGGAAGGAACAGTCCGGCTTGAAATCCGGGCAAGGCGGCGAAGTCGCCGGGCGCATCGCTGCGCGAATGCAGCTCATAGGCGATGATGTAATCTCGTGAGTCGACTTGCGACATGCTTTCACGCCCTAGTTATTTTTTCGATGTCGTTCTGAATCTGTGAAGCCTCTTCGGCAGACACGCCGTGATGATTCGCCAGGCGGTCTAGTTCGGCGCGATATACATCGGCATAGGAATCAAAACGGTTCTGCATCGCGGCGACGGTGTGCCGGAGCCACGATTCGAGTTGCTTGCCATGACTCGAAATGGCGGCAGTGACCCGGTCTTCGATCTGAGCGCGCAGTTTGCTTTCGACGCGCCGCCGGGCCCACGACGCGCCGAGCCGGGATGCGAACCAACCAGGGCGTATCGCCAAATTGAAGCCGATTTCAAGACGCGGCATCTCCATGAGAAGATTCGCAAACTCATTCGTATCCGGCGCGATGCCAGAGACCAACTCCGACGCGACTCGCGCCAGCAAACTCGCCGAGTCATGCGCCAGCTCATTCAGCATCACGGCGATCGGACGTGCTTTCTCGGCGGCGAACCGCTCGATCGCCGAGGCGGCAATCGCCGAAGCGCTGCGGTTACCGATGGCCGATTCAGCGACGATCGCGGCCGCCGCGTATCTCACCGCGAAATCCCGGGACGCGCGAATCTCCCCGGCTATTTCGAGAGTGGCCGAACGAACCTCGGAAAAACGGCCGGCGAGTTGGCGTAAATCCATTTCGAGCGCAGCGACCCTATCATCGCGAACAGGTCCAGTGCGGTAGAGCTTCGCGCGCAGCGCTGCGTCAACTCCAGCGCGTAGCGCACCAATTTTCCGTTGCAACGACTCGCGCGACAACTCGGCGTGGCGGCTATTAAAAGGAAGGATCCGCATGCGTAGCCACTCCTCCAGCAGTTCCAAATGATCCGCTTTCGCGCTCACCGGGTCAACGGGCAAGGCCAGACCGAGTTCCGACACAATGTGCTCGGCTGCATAGGAGCGGGCGCGTTCCCGATCGACCGGCGAGAGCAGGTCCGCTTTGCTTAACAACACCAGAGCCGGAATACCCGCATCATAGAGAGCGCGAATTGTCGATAGATCTTCTTCCGTAAGCGTGGAGCCGGCGTCTACCAGGACCACCCCGAGGTCGCATCGAGGCAGATAAGCGATTGTTTCCGCCGAGCCTGCGGTGGCGAGCGATCCTAGTCCTGGCGTATCAACATAAACCATGCCGTCCTGAAGACGCGCGCAGGGCAGTTCGACGAGGATTCTGGTGACCTGCCGACCGTTGGCGGGATTGTGCTGCTCCGTTGCAAATTCCGCCAGCCGCGAGAGATCGAAATAGTCGGGGCCATGGTCCGCGAACCACACCGAAGCCCGCTCGGCGGGACCGAAAACCACTCGCGTCGTGACCGCCGTCACCGGCGTGACCCCGACGGGCAGCACTTCCCGCTGCACGATACGATTCAGCAACGACGATTTTCCGGAACTGACTCTCCCGAAGAATGCAATTTCGAAGCGAGCGCATTCCAGCCTGTCGACGATATGGCTGATCGCCGAACGAAACTCCACCAGGCCATGCGCCTGAATGATCCGTTCGAGACTCTTCACCAGGCCGAGATCGCTGCCTTCGCATTGAAGTTTCTCCAGCCGCGCTTCGAGATCCTGGCCCAGGCCCTGCGCCAGATAAGCATCCAGCCCGCTGATCACGCCTTTCAACTCATCCACAAGGCCGTTGATCTCGGGCGCGAGCGTCTCCGGCAGTTCTCCATATCCCCGCATGTTCTTGGCGCTGCACTCGTCGAGCGCGATTCCAGCGAAGGCCAGCGTCACGCGGATCGAATGAAGCGATCCGAACTTCGCTTCCGGCGGCTCCACGCTCTGGCTTTCCAGCGCGCGAAGCATCTGGGCGCGGGTGCGGGCGATATAATTACCCACCACCCCGGCCTGCGCGCGCGACAGATCCGGCTTGTATTTCGGAAATGGCGACTTCGATTCGGACGCGATCAGGATCGATTCAATTTCGCCGAGCAGCTTGTCAACGTGCTGGCAACTCGTCAGAAGGTGCAGCTTCTGCGCGGCGTTCAGTGAGTTTGTCGGCTCCATACCATCGCCTTCCCGATTGCGAAGCAGGAGTCATCTTCCCCGGATCGGGGCGGTTAACGGCGAACTCCAACGCCTGTCTTGATTATGGATTGGCGAATCGGAGCGGTCAACAGGATCAGGATAAAGAGGCGACGGTGACGCGAAACCTTCAAGAACACCCGAGCCAGTCCTATTTTCCCGAGTACCGGCGGGAACCGCAGATGCGGCGGACGCCGCGCATGGTAGCGGGCGAAGACGTTCGGGAGGCCCGAATCTATCGCGCGGTGTATTCCAACCGGCAATTGGAGGAGGTGCTGGTCGACTACTGGTTCAACGATTTCAATGTTGACTCCACCAAGCAAGTCGCCATGGTGCCGAATCTGGGGCAGTTGTTGATCGGGAGCTATGAGCGAGACGCCTTTCGGCCGCATGTGCTGGGTCATTTTAAAGACTTGTTGCTGGCGACGGCGCGGCACCCGGCAATGCTATACTACCGGGACAATTGGGAATCCGTGGCGCCATGCCGTTGAAAAAGACCTGCACAATCGGCTGTCTTCTTGTTTGCGCTGCTCTTGGGCAAACGGAAGGTGGCTTAAAAGCAAGAGCCGCGACGGTTCGTTATCCCCCGCTTGCCGAACAGGCACGAATTCAGGGAGATGTTCGTCTTGAGGCCACCTCCGGCGTGGTTACGCTCGTTTCGGGACACCCGCTTTTCGCGCCAACAGCCATCAACAACGCGAAAACGCTCGGATCCCTCCAAGGCTAAACGAAGCTCGAACTGACATACCACTTCGTCATTGTCGACACCGCGTATAGCGTGCCGACTTCGACGATTGTCAAGAGAGGAAATGCGTTCGAAAGAGCCATATTGTGCGTGTTGGGATTCAAGACTGAAAAGGCGGTGCACAGTTACCGATGCGAAGAGGGCGTTGCTCTGGCGAGCGACATTAAAATCGACGGTGCCGTCATCGAAATCTGGGTTTACGGCAGGATCTTGTGTCTTCAGACTAATACGACGACGCTCGTGGCTAGACGTTGACGAGGAATGCCGAGAGTGGTCTCAACCGTTCGCCCCGGAACCGTTTTCATGCCGCCCCACCAATGAATTCACGTGATCACGCAAACGGGAAGTTCTTTCCGACAACTGTTGACAAACGGGCCTATCGGAAGGTGGGGCAAGCGTCGCGGTGGTTGCGCAAAGGACCCTTTATGGCTTTGGTTTTATCAGACGATAAGTATGGAATCGTCTAATAAATTGGCAGCCCGGCGAGTCGGCTCTGGCAGCAGATAAAAACATCTGTGGCGAGTCCACCGACCGCACCCCGTCTACTGCCAAATTATTTGATTCTCTTCGCACCAGTCGACTGCGATCTGCCTCAAGGCATCGGTGCGGAATGCAAACCACGCTGACTCGATCCCAAGCCGTCGAACGGTGTCCTTGAAATTTCGGAATGCACCGCCGCCGTGGATAGCGCGCGAAAGTTCGGCGCGAACACCTGCGGACTCCGCTGCGCGTGAAAACTCCTGCATGATGCCCCACTCGTGCACATCAAACTTCGTCGGAAGCGGTGTGAAGCGGTCGGTTGAAACAATCCGTTTGGCGATCGCCCATTCGTCTTTCTGCCAGTCAGGAAGGTCCGGCTCCTCGTCGCTGGGCTCCTCCGCCTTGCGTAGAAGTTCTTCATAGACGGTCACAACCTGACCAGCATCGAGATCTAAATAAGAAACGGACTCGTCAAACTGCATTTCCAGGGCGTCGATGATGTCGTTCAGATGGATGGTGGGCACTTCGAGATCATCATACTGCTCCTGGATTCCGTAACGAGGGGGACAAGCCGGATGGCCAATCCGCGGCGATTCTGCTTGATGTGACTCGCACGCCGAGGTAAGTGCAACTGGCCGATGATGCCCATTTACGGGTGTGTCTTGGAATTCGTCGCGAGTTTGTTGGTATTAGTTTCGGTACCTACTGAAGCGTAATCACAACATTCACTTGGACCTCCGTCGACCGTCTCTTGGAGTGGTTGATCTCCAGACCCGAGGCCGCAGGTGCGGGCTGCGGAGCCGTTTATAGCACAAACTGCGTCAGACGCCAGGGGCCGTATCGGTCGTCGCCGTTATTCCTGCCGCAACGCCTGCATGGGATCGATGCGGGTCGCACGCCGGGCGGGCACAAACGTGGCGGCCGCGCCTAGGCCAAGCATGAGAGCGAATACGATCGCGAAGGTCAGCGGGTCGCTGGGCTTCACGCCATAAAGGATTCGCTCCAACAATCGCCCGGCTGCTAAGGCCATTGCCAGGCCCAGAACTAGACCCGCGCCGATCAAAGTGGCGGCGCGCCGCGCAACCGACGCCAGCACCTGCGCCTGGGTTGCGCCGATCGCCATGCGGATACCGATTTCGCGGGTCCGGCGCGAAACCGCGTAGGCCATAACGCCGTAAATTCCAGTCGCCGAGAGCACCAGCGCAAGAACTCCGAACGCGCTGAGCGTAATCGCGGCGACGCGGGCAGGAAAGTAAATCAACGATAGCTGATCTTCCATGCGGCCCGCGCCGAACAGCGCAACGAAGGGATCCAACTCCCGTACGGCGCCCCGGATCGACGCCACCAAGGCTTCGGGGGAAACCCTTCGCGTGCGTACCACGAGCGAAGCATTGGAGCTGTACGAGATTTCCAGCGGTGTCCAGAAGGCCGCCTTTGGGGGCTCGTTGAGTTGATAGTATTTTCCGGTTTCCACCACACCCACAATCTCGATGGGTTCTTTGGTTGTGTTGGTGGTGAAGCGGTGTCCCAGCGCGTTACCGCCATCCAGTAACTGCGCCGCAAACGCGCTATTCACGATGGCTACTCGCCGGCCGCCCTGCTCGTCCCTGGCGTCGAACTCGCGGCCGGAAATCAAACGCGTCTGCATGGTGTGGAAATAATCGGGACTAACCTCACCTTCGACAACGATCGGCACGTCGGCGGGGCGCTTCGCAGGGGGTTTGCCTTCGATATATACGTGATTGGAGCTGACGCCCGCGGTCAAAGGGATATTATTCGCGAGTGCGGCCGACTCGACTCCGGGCAGTTGGCGGACTTTGTCCAGAAGGCGCTGCTGGAACTCGCGGCCGCGCGACTCGTCATAGCCCTGCATGTTCAGGTCGAAGGAGACCGTGGCGAGACCATGGGGCTGATAGCCGATCGGCGCATCCAGCGACCGTTGCAAACTCCTGACCACCAGCACTGAACAAAATAGCAGCAGTACCGACAGGCAGACTTGGGCTACCACCATGTAGTCGCGCAAATGCCAGTAGCGGAATCGCGGCGTGTCGGCTTCATTCTTCAATGCCGGGACCAAGTCCGTTTTCGTCGACTGAAAAGCGGGTAGTAGACCGAATAACAGCGCCGTGACGGTGGACACAACCAGGGCGAACAGGAACACGCGGATGTCTACGGGAGCGCTAATCACCACCGGGATGTCGATCGGAGGATGCCAGGCAGCCAGCGCGCTCATGATCCAGGCAGCCAACAGCGCGCCGCCGGCGCCCCCCAGCAAAGCCACCAGAAGATTCTCGATTAGCAGTTGACGGATCAGCACCCCTCGTCCAGCGCCCAGAGCAAGCCGGATAGCGGTTTCCTTGCGCTTGTCGCCGGCGCGGGCGAGCAGCATACTCGCCAGATTTGCGCAGGCGACCAATAACACCAGACAGGAAACACCGAACAACGCAGCAGCGAACCCGATGGTCGCGTCCCGGAGGTATCCTCCCCCCAACCCCGGAGGAGTGAGAGTGATCTTGATGCCGTCGTCTTGCCGCGGATATTCCTGCGCCAATTGCCGCGCGATCCCGTTGAGCGCGGACTCAGCCTGCATGCGGGTGATGCCTGGCTTCAAACGCCCCAATACAAAAACGCTCCAGCCATTCCGCTTGTCCAGATAACCTTCGCCACCCTCCAACTCTTTCTGCATGGCCAACGGGAAGATGACGTCCGGAGAAATCATCAGCTCGGTACCGATAAACCCCTTGGGCGTGACTCCCAACACGGTGAACTCCCGGCCGTTGACCCGGACCTTCGAGCCGATGATCTTGGGGTCGCCCCCGAAGCGCCTCTGCCAGCCCGCATAGGTCAGAACCATCACCGGGTGCCCTCCCCGAACTATGTCGTCCTCCGGCTGGAGCAGCCGCCCGGCCAGCGCTTTGACTCCCAATAGTTCGAAGTAGTTTCCGCTTACGATGTAGCCCCACATCCGCTGGCTGCTCCCCTGTTGCCCAACGCTCGCCGGAATAAAACCATACGCGGCCAACCCCGTCAGTACGGAATTGCGGTCGCGAAAATCGCGGTAGTTCGGGTACGAGAGGAAGGGCACGGTGTTGTTGGCCACAGTCTCATTGAGAGAGACAAGCTCGGAGGGGCGCTCCAGCGGTAAAGGCCGGAAGAGAACCACATTGATTACGCTGAAGATAGAAGCGTTTGCGCCGATGCCAAGCGCCAGTGTGAGGACCGCGACGAAGAAAAATCCAGGATTCTGCCCCAGATGGCGAACGCCCGCGCGCAGATCGTGACTCAGAGCCATTTGGGTATTTTACGTATTCTCGTCGCGATATGTTCCAGAGAAGTTTCGCCGCGACTAACAGCGCAGCGTTTACCTTCCATGTTTACGGGTTGTCGCTAGCCTTGATCGGAAATGCCTCGGCGCAGGATACTGGGGCGCAGACGAGAAGGCCGGGCCGAGGCATTTTCGATAAGGAGACTTGAAGGAAGCCGCTGGCGGTTGCGGCGGGCGCGGGAGCTATGGGGATTCAATGCCGCTTTGGTACCGAAGGCGCCTGGAATCCGTGTGAATGGCGATATTCATTCGATTGTGCGAGCGGCTGGTGTGTTTGAAGCAGGCGTACAAGCGGAGCTCGACGGGCCCGCAGAGCCTTTCTAGGGCTGGCAGGACACACCACTGCGATGGCCTGCCGGAGGCATAGCCGAAGTTGCGAGATGGATGGCGGCCTCATGATGAATCGAAATACTGGCAGCGCAATTCGACGGCAGTAAATCGCTGCACCGGAATCATCGGCGTGCCGCAGCGTGGGCAATGCCAGGTCGAAGCCGCTTCGGAGCAGGAGTCACTGGCTTTGTCCGGTGCAGGCGCGCTGGCTATTAATGATCGGGCGAGTGGGAGTAGTGTGGCGCGGTGACGATTCCCTCGCGGACGGGCAAGCGGCTCGATCGCGGGCGTTCGAATGATCCTGCGCCGAGCGGCCACGCGCGCTGGCGTCGCAGAAGCGATCAGCCCCCATTGGCTCCGGCACGCTCATGCTTCCCATGCCCTGGACCATGGCGCGCCTATTACCCTGGTCCAAGCCACGCTGGGCCACAGCTCGGTGGCGACCACGAGCAACTGCACGCCCGCCCGGGCAATTCCAGCGCACGGTTCCTGGCTCTGAAAAGATTTTCGCCGGAACCAAGTCGATTCCGCTTGCCTTCGTCTTCAACCCGAGTGATGAATGTCGTGACCGCTAAACATCAGCGGCCAAAGGAGAAAACCATGACATTCACCATCGATACCGACAACAACATCGCCGCGCACGCCGAAGTTCCGGCCGCCAGCGAAAACATTCAATCGTTCGCTTCAGAGAAGGAACTGGCGAAGCTGGCCGCGGAGTGGCCTGGCTCTCGGCTGGTCGAAGTGTGGAACAGCTTCGCGGGCGTGGCACCGTTCACGGAACTGAAGCCGGTGAAGAAATTCACGAACCGGAAGGCGGCGGTGGCGCGGATCTGGGCGGCGGTACAGCGCCTGTTGCAGAAGGTTGCGCAACCGGCGAGCGACGTGGCGCTGACGGAGAGCAAGGCGAAGAAGTCCCCGGCCAAGCCTGCCAAACGCGCCACGGCGCAGAAGGGCGCGAAGGGTGGAAGCGAGTAGCGCGCGAACAAGAAGGCGGAGGTGATTGCAATGATGAAGCGGGCCAAAGGCGTGAAGCTGGCCGAGATCGTCGAAGCGACCGGCTGGCAGAAGTACACCGTGCGCGGCTTCGTCAGCATCCTGGGCAGCAAGGGCGGCGAGAAGATCGAATCGTCGAAGAACGCCGCCGGGGAGCGGACTTATCGCATCGTCAAGTAGGAAAACGCCGGTCTTTTTCGTTCGGAAGCGCCGCCTTCGGCTCTCAGCCGGGGCGGCGTTCCTGCTTTTGCGAGCCGTCTCTGATGTCAGGCGTGTGCACGCTTAGTGGGCGCCTTGTAGCCGGATTGAGCTGCTTTCTTCATCGCCTCGATTCCTTCGGCTGCGGTCATGAGCGGAGTTGTCTTGAAAGCCTTGACTGCACCTCCGGCGGAACCGGCCAAAGCAAACGCGGCGGCTTCAATATTGGTCGGCATCTCTACGACCGCGACAATGTCATAGTCGCCGAACGCAAACCAGCCGTGCAGGAGCTTGCCGCCCAGTTTTTCGATAACCGGTCGAATCGCATCGATACGATCGTGCGGACGAGTGAGTAGATCAGCCCACGCTTCGGGCGTGTACGCCGCTTGGAGCAAATAATGAGGCATAGGTCCCCTTTCTCGGACCGATGATATTCCCCAGGAGTCCCGGGCGCAAGCCAGCGAGGGCGAATCTCAGGTCCAGACGGCGCCAGCTTGGTACTCCCTGTTACCGACCACTGACTAATGACCTTGTCCTTAGCCCGTTTCAGCCACTCCAACTTGTCTCGTTCCTCTTGGCTCATCGCAATCCGTTCCATCCTTCAGCCGTTCGGCTGTCAAGAGGAACTTTCTACTTTGGCCAATTAGGAACTTTTCACTTTGGCGCGACAAAACACCGGATCGAGGAGCTCCTTTAAATTGAAATCTGTTAAACTGGCATCCTGACGAGCATCACCTGCTCCCCGTCGAACAGGCGCGAAGGAAGCCATGGCGGGAGTTGCAAGCGGACCGGAGTTGCCGGCCTTTCTCCAGAATTACGAACTCGACGGAGCGCACGACGAAATGTTCGATCGCACCGGACAAGTGCGCCCGCATTATCAGCATCTTTACGACGCGCTGCTGGAGCTGCCCGCGGAAGAGCTGCGCCGCCGCCAGCAGATCGCCGATCTTTCCTTTCTGCACCAGGGCATCACCTTCACCGTCTACGGACGCGACGAAGGCACCGAACGAATTTTCCCCAACGATCTGCTGCCGCGCATTCTCACCGGCGAAGAATGGTCGAAAATCGAATCCGGTTTAGTTCAGCGCATCACCGCGCTCAATCTTTTTCTCAAGGACCTGTACCACGAAGCTCGCATCCTGAACGACGGCATCGTCCCCCGAGAGCTCATTTATAGCTGCAAACATTTTCGCCGTCAGATGCGAGGTTTCCACGTCCGCCGCGACGCTTATGTCACCGTCGCCGGCACCGATCTGATTCGCACTCCCAGCGGCGAATTCGTGGTTCTCGAAGACAATCTTCGCGTCCCCAGCGGCGTTTCGTACATGCTGGTCAGCCGCCAGGTGATGAAGCGAATTTTCCCGGAGCTGTTTCGAAAATGCAGCGTGCAGGCCATCGAGCATTATGCGCAGGCGCTGCTGGCGACCCTCCGCTCGCTCGCGCCCCAAGGCTGCGCCGAGCCTTCCATCGCGCTGCTGACGCCCGGCGTTTATAACTCCGCCTATTTCGAACACGCCTTTCTCGCGCGCCAGATGGGCATCGAACTGGTGGAAGGCCGCGATCTCGTCGTTCACGATAATTTCGTTTACACCCGAACCACCGCGGGCCTGCGCCGTGTGGACGTGATTTATCGCCGCATCGACGACGATTTTATCGACCCGATCGCTTTCCGCTCCGATTCGTCGCTCGGTGTGCCGGGCATTTTCAACGCCTATCGGGCCGGAAACGTGAGTCTGGCGAACGCGCTCGGTACCGGCGTCGCCGACGATAAAGCCGTCTACGCCTACGTCCCGAAAATTATTCGCTACTACCTGGGCGAAGACCCGATTCTGAACAACGTCGAGACCTTCCAGATGTCCAACGCCACCGAGCGCGCCCACGTTCTCGGCGATCTCGAAAAATTCGTGGTTAAGGCGGTCGGCGAATCCGGCGGTTACGGCATGCTGGTGGGCCCGCAAAGCACGGCGTCGCAGCGCAAGGAATTTTGCCGCCGCGTCGAAGCCGATCCGCGCAATTACATCGCGCAGCCGACGATCCATCTTTCACGCGCCCCCTGCATCGCCGAGGGCGCCATTCAGCCCCGCCACGTCGATCTGCGTCCTTATATCTTGTTCGGCGGAGAAAAAGTGACCATCGTTCCCGGCGGGTTGACGCGTGTCGCGCTGCGCAAAGGCTCGCTGGTGGTCAATTCGTCGCAAGGCGGCGGCAGTAAGGATACCTGGGTGCTTCACGGATGACGCGATCACGGATTTTCCGAGGAAACGGGTGAAATGTTCTGATGCTTTCCCGCGCCGCCGACAGTCTTTTCTGGATGAGCCGCTATCTCGAACGCGGCGAACACACCGCGCGCGTGTTGAACGTCCAGCTGTATCTAATGCTCGAACGCGGCCCCGGTTCCGACGACCGTCACCTCGCGCGCATGCTCAAATCGCTCGGCGTCGAATCCGCATGGCCCGCCGCTGAAGTCGCGCCATCGCTGATTCATTCGACCACCAGCGCGTCGTCCATCGTTTCCTGCATCGTCTCCGCGCGCGAGAACGCCCGCCAGGTCCGCGAGCTGATCAGCTCGGAAATGTGGGAGCAGTTGAATCGACTGTTCCACGCCGTCAAACGCGCCGATCAGGCCGCCGATGTTCGCGATTTTCTGCATTCCATCCAGGAAGGCGCGCACCTGTTTCAGGGCATCACCGACTCCACCATGACCCACGGCGAAGGCTGGCAGTTCATTCAAGCGGGCCGCTACCTGGAGCGAGCCATCGCCGTCTCCACTCTGGTCAGCGTGCATTTTCGCGAATTCTACGGCGCCGCCGAACTGGAGCCGGTGGAATGGATCGGCCTGCTGCAATCCTGCACCGCGTTTGAAGCGTACTGCAAAGCCTACACCGCCGAGATCAGTCCCGATCGCATTGCCGAATTTCTGGTCCTGAACGCGGTTTTTCCGCACTCGATTCGTTTTTCCGCCGACGCGCTGGCGACGTCGCTTAAAACCATTAGCCAGGAAGGTTCGAATCGCCGCACCTCGCGCGTGGAACGCATCGCCGGACGCATGCAGGCCACGCTCGCCTTCGGGCAGATGGATGAAATCTTGAGCGCCGGCCTGCAATCGTATCTGGACACGGTGCGCCGCCAATGTTTGCAGGTGTACAGCGCGGTTTACCAGACCTATATCAATTATCCGGTCGAGGCCGCGCTGGGGGCGTAAACCTCTACACGACATGTTCTACTCCATCCGTCACCTGACGCAGTTCCGTTACGATTCGCCGGTTAGCGAAAGTCTGATGGAGCTGCGCATGCACCCCCGAACCGAAGGCCCGCAGCGAACCTTGAGCTTTCAGCTTTCAATCGACCCGCGCGCGCAGGTCAATTCTTATCGCGATTATCTCGGCAACACCGTCCATCACTTCGACGTTCCCGGCAAGCACACCCAGCTCCGCATCATCGCCGAGGCGCTGGTGGAGGTGCAGTCACCCGACGATCCGCCCGCGCGCCTCGGCGCCGACGCATGGACCAAACTCGACGCGCTGATCGCGTCCGGCGACTACGGCGAAATGCTGCTGCCCAGCCTGTTCACGCAGCCGACGCCCGCGCTCGCTCAGTTAGCGGAAGACTTGCATGTCGAACGCAGCAACGACCCGCTTTCGTACTTACGCGAATTAAACTCCGCGATACACGACTGGTTTGATTACGTTCCCAAATCGACCCGGGTCGATTCGCCGATCGACCAGGCCATCGAATCGCGCCAAGGCGTGTGCCAGGATTTCGCGCACATCATGATCGCGCTGGCGCGCAGCGCGAAAATTCCGTGCCGCTACGTCAGCGGCTATCTCTTCCCGGACGGGCAACGTCCGGACCGGTCCCCGGAAGGCGCAACGCACGCCTGGCTCGAAGCCCTGCTGCCCGGCATCGGATGGATCGGCTTCGATCCGACCAACGACCTGATCGCGCGCGACCGTCACATCCGCACCGCCATCGGCCGCGATTACGCCGACGTTCCGCCCGCGAAAGGCGTCTTTAAAGGAAAAGCGGCCAGCGATCTGACCGTTTCCGTTCGCGTCGCGCTGTCCGATTCCCCGCTGCCGCCGGAACCCGAATCAGGAACCGAGCCGGAGTGGGAAGAACCGGCCAAATCCGACGCGATCGAATCTCAGCAACAGCAGCAGCAGTAATTCTTAATTTTCCATGGGTTGCTGACCGTTTTGTCGGGTATATAAAAAAAAGTCCGAGCCCGCCAATTTTTCGCGTTCCCTTCGCGGGCATAATCGCGCGTCGATTAAATTCTGTTTTTTCCGACGTGAATGGCCTTATTCACGACCGCAAGCAGGCGAATTGCTCGCTAAGCGTTCATACCGCCTCGACGAAGTAGGGCAAATCGGCAACGCGCTCCCGATCCTCCGCCTTTTGAACGCGGATTCCCAGCCCAGTCGGGCGGCGTTGCTGCCTGGTCACCGGTACCGATTTCATCGAGTAAGTGACGTGACCCACCGGTCGCGTCACT
>DATJNW010000112.1:0-56931 GCA_035507655.1 Bryobacteraceae bacterium
GATACGCTGAATGCTGGCGTCGTGACGCAGGTGATTTCCGTGCGCTAAACTCATCGACAGCCGGAGCTGTCGGAAGATGCTGGAAAACGTCAATCTGAAGCGGCGCCTTTCGCGGGAAGAATACAATCAGTGTCTTCCCGCCATTCAGCGGCGTCTTTTCGATCTGGAAAAAGCCTGCTGGGATCACAAAATTTCTTCCATCGTGGTGGTGGAGGGCTGGGATGCGGCGGGTAAGGGAGGAGCGATCTCCACCCTCACGCAGCGGTTGGACCCGCGCGGATTCAAAGTCTATACCATTCCACCGCCGCGGTCCTACGAACAGGGCTTTCCGTGGCTGTGGCGCTTCTGGCTGAAGGTTCCCAACCGCGGCGAAATGGTGATCTTCGACCAGAGCTGGTACGGCCGCGTGCTGGAGGAGCGGGTGACCCGGGCGATTCCCAAGCCGGCCTGGCGCGCCGCTTTTCGCGACATCCTCGACTTCGAGCGGCTGCTCGCCGACGACGGCACCGTGATCCTCAAGTTTTTTCTGCACATCGACAGGAAGACGCAGAAGCGCCGGTTCCGCAAAATCCAGGCCGATCCGCTGGAAGCGTGGCGGATCACCCGGGCCGACCGCGAGCGCCAGCGCAACTACGATCAATACCGGATCGCGATCGAGGAAATGCTGGAACTGAGCGAAGCTGAATACGCTCCCTGGACCATCGTCGAGGCGACTTCGCGCTGGTGGGCGCGCAAAAAAATACTGGAAGCGGTCATCGCCGCGTTGGAGCACCGGCTGGGGCGCGCCGCCCCTCCGCGCGCCACCTCGGAAGACGTGCTGGAGCGCGACGTGGATCTGCGCGCCGCCATGGACACCCTGGAGACCACGCAGGAGGTCCTCGATGCTGGAGACACTTGATCTTTCGCGGTCGCTCCCGCGCGACCAGTATGTGGTCGAGATCGCCCGCCGGCAAATCCAGCTTCGCGAGCTGGCGTGGCAGGTTTACGTGCAGAAACGTCCGGTCATCGTGGCTTTAGAAGGATGGGACGCAGCGGGGAAGGGCGGCGTCATCAAGCGGCTCACCGAGAAACTCGATCCGCGCGGATTCGTGGTTTACCCCATCAGCGTGCCGCAGGGCGAGGATAAAACCCGTCATTACCTTTATCGCTTCTGGCGGCGCTTGCCGGAGCGGGGCCAGATCGCCATCTTCGACCGCACCTGGTACGGCCGCGTGCTGGTAGAGCGTGTCGAAGGCTTTGCCGAGGAGCAGGCCTGGAAACGCGCCTACAAGGAGATCAATTCCTTCGAGCGGCAGTTGCGCGACTTCGGCGCGATTCTCGCCAAGTTCTGGATTCACATCTCGCCCGAAGAGCAACTGCGCAGGTTTGAGGAACGCCGCCGGATTGGCTACAAGTCCTGGAAGCTCACCGAAGAGGACTGGCGAAACCGCGAGAAATGGGAAGTTTATCAGGAAGCCGTCGAGGAGATGCTGGTCAAGACCAGCACCCGGACGGCGCCGTGGCACCTGGTCGAGGGTAACGACAAATATTGGGCGCGCGTGCGCACGCTCCAGTGCCTGGTGGAGACCCTTTCCGGAGAACTCGACTACCTTCCCGATGATCCGTTGAAGCGATTGCGGGCCCAGGCCAAATCGCCGCGAAAAGGGGTGAACACTCACACTTGACTTATTGTTATGCGGTCTCTGCCCGCTACAACAACACGTCCCTTACAATCTCCCCGTGCACATCCGTCAGCCGGAAGTGGCGGCCTTGATATTTGTAAGTCAGTTTCGTATGATCCACGCCGAGGCAGCGAAGGATGGTTGCTTGCAAGTCATGCACGTGGACCGGGTTCGAAACGACGTTATAGCAGTAGTCGTCCGTTTCGCCGAAACTGAAGCCGCGCTTCACGCCGCCGCCCGCCATCCACATGGTGAAACAGCGAGGGTGATGATCCCGGCCGTAGTTGGTTGCTCCGAGCTTCCCTTGCAGTAAACCGTGCGTCCGAATCAACCGGGTTTTGTTCGTGCCGTCCACGGTTGCCCGTTTGAGGGTACAAACGCCAAATGTTCCCGGTTTCTTGCTGCCATTCTCGGCTTTCTGCGTGGGCGCCGGTCAGGGCCAGACGTCGTCTCCCGCACTTTTTTCCGCCAAGCGCCGATTTCCGCGCTCGCACCGCCTATTTCTTTTCTGACTTCGGCGGCTCTTCGCGCGCAACCGCCGGGTCCACCTCGCGATTCTTCACGACCACCGAAATTCGGCGATTGCAGGCATCGTCGGGATCGTCGGGTTTCTTCAATCGCCGATCGGCGAAGCCGCGCACCTCGTCCACCTGATTCGGCCGGAGACCGCTCGATTCCATGAGGCGGCGCGCGGAGTTGGCTCGATCCGCGGACAATTCCCAATTGGTGTAATTCGCGCCGGGCGCAAACGGCCGCGCATCGGTATGGCCTTCGATCATCAACAAATACGACAATTTCCCCGTCTCGGCGGCGAGCAACTCCAACATCTCGCTCCCCTCCGGGGTCGGCTTGGCGCTTCCCGATTCGAAGAACGTGCCTTTTTCGGATTCCATCAAATCGATACGCAGGCCCTCGCCGGTGACCGTCATTTGCACCTGATTCTTGAGCCGCTCGAACTCGGGGAGCTGCTTCATCGCGTTCTGGAGCTTTTCCTTGAGGTTGTTCATATCGCTCTTCTGAAGCGCGATCGATTCGCCGACGCCGGCCTGTCCGGTTCCCTGTTCGCTGCTCCGGCCGGAGGGATCGCGAAAATAGCCGGCGATGGCCTTCTTCACCTGCTCGCTCGAGTTCATCAGCCACAGCACGATGAACAGCGCCATCATGGCGGTGACGAAATCGGCATAGGCGACCTTCCAGGCCCCGCCGTGATGTCCTGCGTGCGCGATCTTTTTCTTGATAATGATGATCGGAGTTTCGTTCTCCATCTTGTCTCCCGCTGCCTATTTCTGAGCGCGGCAGGCTGCTTCCATTTCCGCGAAGCTGGGCCGCACGCTGGTGGGCACCACGCGGCGCCCGAATTCCAGCGCGATCATCGGCGAAGCTCCCTTCAGGAACGCGATTAAAGCGACGCGCACGGTGTGATAAAAATGGCCCTCCTCCTCGGCGATTTTGCCCATTTTGGAGGCGATCGGCCCCAGCAATCCGTAACACAGCAGGATTCCCAAAAACGTTCCCACCAGCGCCGCGGCGACTTTATGGCCGATTTCTTCCGGCGGGCCGCCCAGTGCGCCCATGGTGATCACCACGCCCAGCACCGCCGCGACGATGCCCAGTCCGGGCAGCGCGTCGGCGACGGTGGTCAGGGCGTTCACCGGCTCCTGTTTTTCGAGATGATGCACTTCCATATCGAGCTCCATCATCTGATCGAGCTCATGGGCCGCGGAACCTCCAGACATAGCGACGCGAAGCGTGTCGCAGACGAAATCGCGAACATGATGCTCCCAGGTTTTAAATAATTCGCTGTTTTCCGGTTTTTCGACATCGGCCTCGATGCCGCTCAAGCCTGCTTTGCGTGCCTTCTGAATCACCGCGTTGAGGCGGGTGAGAATTTCGATATACGCCTTTTTGTCGAACTTCGATCCAGCGAACACGCTGGGAAATGCGCCAAGAATCGCCTTGAGCACGAGCGGAGAGTTGGCGATGAGCAGGGTGCCCAGCCCCGCGCCTCCGATAATCAGCAGCTCGGCGGGTTGCAGCAGCACCTTCAGGTTTCCATGCTCCACCAGGTAGCCGCCGACCACCGCTCCGAAGACCACCACGATTCCGATGATTCCGAACATTATTGCGCTCTGCTCCCCATTCCGGTCATGCCTTACCGCATCCGGGGCAATCGCCATGGCTGCCGCAGCCGCATTCGTCATGGCAGACGCGGCCTTGCCGCAATTCGAGCGCCTGGCTCACCCGCTGCTCCAGCGCTTCCACCGAATCGCCGGCCGCCGCCATCACGCCCGCCGCGGAAACGGTCACGGCGCGCCCCTCACCCCACCAGGGAACTCGCGAGTTCTCGACCATCAACTCGAGCCGGTGCGCCAGCTCCTCCACCCGGCTGACGACGGCGTGCCGCGCCATCACGCGAAAACTGTGCTCGTCCCAGCGAACCAGCGCATCGAAAGATCGCAGGTTGGCATCAATGGTGTGGGCCACCATGCGCAGCGACGTCTCCACCATCACCGGACCGTAGCGCTCGCGCAATCCATCCACGCCGTCCAGGTCGACGCGGAGCCACGCGGTGGCCAGGCCGAAGCAGCCCATCACCTCCAGCTCGTGTTTCAGACGCATTTCCCCGTAGGCGCGATTCTGCGCGCCGGTCAAGGCATCGTGCCCCAGATGCCGGGCCGCTTCGGCCAGCTCGGTGCGGCCTTGCGCGGTGGCGCGCGCGAAGATCTCGGCGATCGCCGTCACTTTCCCTTCCCGGTCGCGAATCGCATGGCCGCGCATGCGCACCGGAACCCGATATCCGTCGCGATGGCGGATGTAGAGCTCGCTTTCACGCGGTTTGGCGTCGTGCCGGATCAGCGCCATCGGGCAATTTTGGTCGCACAGATTTTCGCCCTCGCCATTCTGGCAGAGCACCAGTTCTTCGGAACAGTGCCTGCCCGAAACCTGCTGCGCGAGGTAGCCCGTGATCCGCTCCGCGCCGTGGTTCCAATAGAGCACCTTGTGATTCACATCGAGGAGGCAGACTCCATCGTCGACGCGGTCGAGCAGCGTCTCCAGCAATTCCGCGTCGATCCGTGACTCGACGGGAAGGTCGCCCTCAGCCGTCTGATCCATGGGGTGCGTATCGGACATGCACAGTTCTCATCGACCGCTCAGGCGATGTCGTGAGTGGCGCAGCGGAAACAGCCCCCGTTCTCCAATATCCTCCCGGCCGCTCGCCATCCGCCGTCCGTGCGCATCGTGTGCTTCTGACTACCAACCATCGGGCAGTCAAAATACCAACTTGTTGGTATGTCCGCCTCAGGAATCCTTGGAGTAGCATCAGGTTCGTAGCGAGGGTGATTTATGCCTCCTTTTTGGCGGGTCTGACCGTACCAGGGTGAACGGGGCACGATCGAGTCGTAACGGCGGAAACGTCAGAAACGCGAGCTTCACTTAAAAGAGGACGAGCTGTTCCACGAATAAGTCACAAGGCGGCAGAACGTCATGGGATCGATTTCGGTAGAGGTCGGTGGTGCGGCGAGCGGGTGGTCCATCCCAGGGGTAGTCGAAATTCAGCAAAAACTGAACCGCCACTCCTGGTGTCAGATCGTTTGCAGGCAACCGGAGGATGAGCGCCTGCCGGTCGAGTCTTATCTCGGCCAGGATCTCCGGATCATCGCCCAAGACGACGCCAATAACCAGATCACGCTCTTTGACGGATTTATTTTGGACGTGTCTCTGAAGTACGAAATCTGGGGCAATTACACGGCGCGAATCGAGGGCGTGACGCGCTCCTACAAAATGGATCTCACCGAGCGCACCGCCTACTATCAGGAAAAGACGCTTGCCGATATCGCCAGCGATCTGGCCGGGAAAGTGGGACTCCAGGCGGTGCTGCAAGGTCCGCAATTGCGGCCGCTCAACTATGTCCAGTGGGGCGAATCGGATTTTTCGTTCCTGAATCGCCTGGCCGACGACTACGGATGCTGGCTGCGGCCCACCGCGCAAGGGATCGAGATTTCCGATCAGTTCGGCGACGCCGTGGAGCTCCACTGGCGGAGGGAATTTGGACTGAAGGAATTCACGACCCACGGTGCGCTGGCTCCGTCGTATTTCAACGGCGCTCACTACGATCATCACCAGATGAAGAGCCAGAGCTATGAAAAGGTGAAGGACGATCCTCCATTTTCGGGCGCGGCGGGAAGTCTGGTTGCTGCGGTCAAACAGCACTCGGACGATCTTCCCCCCGCGTACCTGCATCAGCGCAGCCGCGTGGTCACGCTGGACGATTACGAAAAGCTGCTCAAGAAGGAAAGCGTCCGCTCCATCGGCAAGAGCGTCACCGGCAGAGGAGAGAGTTCGGAGCCGAAGCTGTGTCCCGGCAATAAAGTGCAGATCTCCGGCGTGCTGGACGCCGAAGGCCTGTATGGCATCACCGCGGTCTCGCACAAGTGGACGCCGTCGGGCTACCAGAACGTCTTTGAGTGCACTCCCTGGCAGAAGTACACCAATCCCGAACCGCCGCGCCAGCGCTCCTGGCAGGGACTGGTTCCGGCGCGCGTGGTGGAGCATAATGACCCCAAGAAAATGGGCCGCATCCGCATCCAGTATTTCTGGCAAGAAGATGGTCCGGCCTATTGGGCCAGGATGGTGACGCCGCACGCCGGTTCCGGGCGCGGCTTTATGTTCATGCCGGAAAAGGGCGACGAAGTGGTGGTCGGTTTCGAGGACGGCGATCCGGAGCGGCCGATTATTATCGGCTGTCTGTGGAACGGAGTCGACCAGGCGCCGCGTTTTGACTTCGCCAAGGACGACATCACTCCGAACGACGTGAAGCGCATCGTGACCAGGAGCGGCAACCGGCTTCAGATGGTGGATACACCGGGCAAGGAGTCGGTGACGCTGTCGACGCCCAATTCGGTGAAGGTCCTGCTGGCGGAGGCCGGCCAGTCGCCTACCGGGAGGGAAACGCTGGTGTTGCAGGTGGATCAAGGGGACATCATTCTCAACGCGCCGCAGGGCCGTATTCATTTGCACGCGCAATATTACTCGCGCGAGATCGGCGGGATGCCCGCGGCTCCGGCGCCCAGCAGTGCCCCCGGCAACGGCAGCGGCGGTGGTGGCGGCGGCGGGACTGCCGGGAATCTGGGCAGTACCGGTGGACACACACTCCTTCCGCAGACTCACGAGTGATCCATTTTTTCAGGAGGAAAAACAGATGGCGAGTACCTTCGGCGGCCAAACATTGACCCAGACCGGCCAAATTGGACAGGATACGATCGACCCGAACGATCAATACCTTGGCTTTGGCAACCTGATTACGCAAGGAGGCTCGGCGATCAACTCGACCACGCCGTTTCAAAACAAGTCTGTTCCCTCGGGAGCGCCACCCAAGGCGGACTACACGAAAATCAAGGGCCAGGACGTAAAGCTGGTGCATGGCGACCGGTGGCAGGAGTTGGAGGCGTTCATGACCGAGAACGTCCAGAAGGACTTCAAGACCACCATAGGTTTGCCTCCCACGATCTCCTCGGGGGATTCTTCGGGCGATCTGGACTACAACGATCCCAAGGACGATCAGAACACGACTACGGGAAATCCAATTGTCGCTACCAGCGATGGGGTCAACCTGCCTCTTGATCCGGGAGACGGGGGCGAAGGGGGCCTTCCGCCCAGCTCTACGGACGAGAAGACCCAGGTCGACCCAGGCAAGGGGCAGGCAAAGTACATACTCGATGTGCGGGGAGACCAGAAGACGGCGATCGGCGGGAACGTGAGCCTGTGGGTCGCCGGCTACAACGACACCGTTCAGATCGGGCAATTTAAAGCGAGCTATTTCTCGCAATACATCACCAACACCGGCGACAGCCAGTACCACAACACCCCGGACTCCTACGTCACCATGAACAACGATTATAAGATCGTCTATAACACGAAATACCGCAACGTTCACATGAAGCAGGATATTGCTCAAATGTCGTTGGGACTGGTAGAGTACGCGAAACTGGAGTTCAAATTTACTCAGGTAGCCAGCGCGCTGGCCAGCCTCAGCCTTGGTGGAGCGAATCTCGGTTTCTGGCTGATGGCGAACGATGCCTTTGCCATCAAATCCCTGGTTGCCGCATGTCACGCCAAGGCGGCTCCCTCGGTGAATGCCGCCCCCACCGTAAACCCGTCCGGGTGCCATTTCCCATAGATGGAACTTCCACCACGTGCTCGAAGCCGGCCCTGGAAGCACAACTTGTTGAGGAGCAGCCAATGACCAATCACACACAACCCGCGGCGGAGGGGCTTGCGGTCGCAAGGAAAACGGGCCGGCTCACTCCCGCCGACACCAGTGCGCAGCTGGCCCCGTGGCGGCGAGCGCACCAGTTGACTCGCTGCTCCCTGTACTGGATTCCAGTGAAGGCTTTCCCCATGCCGCTTACACAGAAGACCTGGCTTCTACGGTTCCTGGATCGATTGGCGTCCACCCTCCTCGAAGAGTTCCAGTTGCGGCGCGAAATTTTCCTTCAATACAAGACGGTTGTCGAGGTGGCCGAGGCGTTTCAACGGACCTCTCTGGAGTTCATGCCGAACCTCGGATTAAGCCGACGGCCGGGGGCGGCGGTCCGCGGCCCGGCAACAGTAGAAGAACTTAAGGAATTCAAGGAAAGTGGCAAAGAGTTCAATCTTAACGATTACGTGCCGGATTATTGCTACTGGTTTCTGAAGAAGTCCGGGGCGAAGCAGTTGGAAACATTTTGGGGCCACGGCGGCATCAGCATGATATTCATAAAGCCGGACCCCGCCACCTCGCCGCCGCCACTGCCCTTTTCCGCCGCATTTCGCGAGAAAAGCAGAATCTTTAAGGCCATGGATGTGGACGGCATCTGGGAGAGCGCGTTTGCCCTAAGTGACGGATTCCAGGCCAAGAGCAAAGAGCTTTTCGGAGCCGGGCTGGAAAACGGTCCCTACTCCGGAATTCGGTTCATCCTTCCGGTGCTTCAGTCCAGCGACTTCTTCATCCAGCCGGAGCCGGAATTCGCGAAGTGGTTCCAGGTCTTCGATCTTTACATCCGTGAAAGCCCCGAGGACGCGGGGGTTCTGCTTGCGTCCAAGTCGGATTTGGATGAGACTCTCATCGCGCTGCTCGAGAAAATGCGGGAAGACGGACTTGCGTACCCAGACGCCAGATGAGCCTGACGCTCCCATCTATCGCTCTCAACGCCATTCTCCAGAACGGATCCGGCGCCAGGAGCGCGCCCTGGGACGCCGTGTTCCTGCCCGTTGCCGAGTTCCCCATTCCCCAGCAGAAAATGCCTCCGTTCCGCAAATTCTGGAGCGCGTGCGATCGAGCTTTTCTCAAAGGCGGCAAGTTAACGCCCGAGGTGTTCCTGCAAACGAACCATCTTGGAAAAATCGGATCGGGTCGGTTGGTGAGACATGCGCGCGAGTGGATGCCGCAGGTGGGCTTGGGTGTATGGCCCGATCAAAAACCGCCGGCTCTGCCGACGGCGGCCGACATCCAGGACTTGGGACCGGGGGAGAAGCCCCGGCCCATGATGTACCAGGTCATGCACATTGGCGGAGAGGCGGCCACCAAGCGGATGGCGTTAGCAGCCATGCTCGGAACCGGCGTGGCCCTGGAGATCGTCACGCCGGCCGGCGGGGAAGATTTTCTCAAACGCAGCAGGGATCTGCTCCTGCCTCCCATTAAGGAGCCGGGATTTCGCAACTATCCTTTTTATGTCCCGATCATCGACCCGCCCTCGCTTCAGGGCGCGACGGCAGAACAGTTAGACCGATGGTTTTGCGGCGCCTCCGCTTACATCCGCGAATGCGTTGAGCACAAAGGTATCCTCATCGTTTCCCGCAACCCGCTAATGCCGCTGCTGAAACAATTGGGCGGAGAGTTCCTTCAGGAGCCGGAACCGCATTGGCAGATTCCTTGCTAAGAATGACGCGCGTGTTCGCCACCCTGCTTGCGGCTTCGACCCTGCTGGCTGCCGATAACCCGCCTGGCGCCTCGGCTTGCGGAGTGGCGGGCGCAAAATTCGACGTGCATCTGGCTCACTACCCATCCGTTTTTCCAAAGCCCCAGGCGGGCAGCGCGCTGGTCTACGTGATTCAGGTCCAAATGGTCCCGGTATGCCTCGTCGGATGTATCGAGACCGCGAGAATCGGACTCGACGGCGAATGGCTGGGAGCAAATCGCTTCGATTCCTGGCTGTCCTTTCAGGTCAAGCCTGGACAGCATCATCTTTGCGCCGCCTTGCAAGGTAAAAAAGGGGGCCTGACCGACCCGAACCGGATTTCGTTAGCCGGTTTCACCGCACAGGTGGGGGCCATCTACTATTTCGCCGCCCGGGTGACGCATACCTCATACACCGGGCCTCTGGTCGATCTGGAGCCGTTGAATCCCGATGAAGGAGCGTTTCTCGTCTCCCGCTACTACCCCAGTTCCTCGCGTCCGCAGAAGTAACTGCCCCTTGGCGAGGTACCAGGACCCGCGGTCATGGCTGCGGGAAAAAAAACTTGACGGGGGCCAGCCGGCCCTGAACCGCTAACGGACTCCCAGTTCGCGAAGCGCCCGGTTCGCCTGCGCCGCGACCTGTGCATCGCCGCCCGCGGCCGCGGTTCGCAGATGCCTCACGGCGGCGGCCTTGTCCCCCTCCTCTGCCAGCACCATGCCCAGATGCAGATGAGCCCGGCTCAGATCGGGTTTCAGTGCGAGCGCCGCCTCATACTCCCGCGCCGCCTGGGGCAACTCCTTCTTCCTTAAATGAAGCCCTGCGAGGAGTTCGTGCGCTTCGACCAGACTCGCGTCCGCCCGCACGGCCGTTTCCGCGCGGACCTGCGCTTCGTCGAAGCGATCGGCGCGCACCAGCGCCAGTGCGTAGTCATAAAGGTACTGACCGCTGGGATGAATCCTGACGGCGCGTTCGAAATCGAAAAAAGCTTCCGCAAACTTTCCATTCTCGGTCAGGATGCGGCCACCCAGGTCCCAGGCTGCGTCGTCGAACGGATCGGTCCGCAGCGCATCGCGCAGCGCCGCTTCCGACCGGCTCAGGTCCGCCAGCCGGCGCGATTGATCCGGCAGCCACGGATCGAGCGCAATCGCCTTCTGGACGCGCTCGGCCGAAGCCGTCAGATCCCCATACTGGAACCACGATTGCGGATCGTTTGGCGCCACCTCGACCGCGCGCGCTAGAATCGACTCCGCTCGTTCCGGCTGGACCGCCGCAAGCGCCCGCAGCGCCTCCACCGAATCGGGTTTCAGCTGCAACGCGCGCTGGTAAGCCGCCGCCGCTTCAACCGGCTTGCCGAGGCTCTTCCACCCGTCGCCCAGAACGATATAGAACTCCGGCTCGCGCGGTTTGAGTTCAGCGATCAGACGCACCAGATCCGGCAGGCCCGCCGCAACGTTATTGTCCAGGCCCACCTGCGCCACCGCCCGATACAACTCATTCTCCGGCGTGGCCGGCAGCGGTACGGGATAGAAAGGCACCACCTCGCCGCGATATGGCTCCGGCGGGCGCTCCGGGAATTCGGCGAGCGCATCGGCCGGTGCGCGCCGCTGGATTAAATGATCGGTCATGATGATGTGCGGAGCGTCATCGGTTCGCCGCTTCGGCATATGACAGGTGATACAGTCCGCCGCGGTAGCCCGGACGCCCGCGGGGTGCGCGGTCCCATGGCATTCGAGACAAACGCTCGAATAGCGCCGGATCGCCTCCTCGCCCCGCGCAATATTATGCGGATCGTGACAGGTGGTGCATTCCAGTTTCCCGCCGCTCTCGAGGTAACAGCGCGATTGCAGGAACCGGTAGGCGCCGCTCACCCCTTCGAATCTGCTTTCGCGCCCACTGCCCGGCGCGTAGTCGAAGAAGATGGCGTAATCCACCAGCGGCTCACCGGGAGTGTACGAGAACGTGCCGCGATTGAACCGCAGGACCGTTCCGGGAATTTGGGCACTGGTGGTTTCGAGGTGGCATTGCAGGCAAACCTCCATCCGCCTCGCGGGACTCAGCTTCGCCGGATTGACGATGCCGGTACGGCCGTAGGTTCGCACATGCTCGCCGCCGGGTCCATGGCACCGCTGGCAATCGATCCCCTCGGGAAGATCCCCGAGAAATACCGGATCGCTGCCCGGCGCCTGGTTGGCTGCCGGAATGTTCGGGTAAGCATTATGGCAGAACATGCATCGATAGGAAATGAACCGGCGCGTATTGGGGTGTGGCAGGTCCGATCCGGGCACCATGCGCCATTCCCCGCCTTTCTCGGAATACCAGCCGAGGGGTAACTCAATCAGCGTCCCGCGCTCGGTGCGGTGCAGATAAAAACGCGCGTGATTCCCGGAACCGATCACATAGTCGATGTTCGTTTCTTCGACATTGATCTCTTTGCCGTCGAGCCCGGTCTGCCAGCGCCGCTGAAAATACTTGCCGTTCCGGACGGCCATCGAGTAGTGGCTGTCGGAGAGGGCGTGGTAATACTCGTGGGTCTTCGCGTAATCCTCAAGGGTGTTGGCCGCCGCCGGTTTGAAGAATGACCGGCCCATCCCGGTGCGGGCGTAGTTCGCCGCGATGTCCCGATGGCACTTGGCGCAGATCTTCGAATCCACGTATTGCGTTGCCGGAGCAGGCGCGGCGGTCAGCGGAATCGCGCCGTCCGCGAAAAAAAGCGCGGCCATTGTGACAATCCCTGCCAGCGCCGGCTTCCACCCTGCAGGCTCTCGCCCGTGTAGACGGCCTTTCCCTGCTTTTTCTTTATTGGGCCAGAGCAAAACTCAGGATACCCCCTTGTCCGGCAAGAACGACATACTGAGTGCCGCCGACCATATAGGTCATTGGCGACGCTCGCCACGGCTGGCCGGATTCAAAATGCCAGACCGGCTGGCCCGTCTTCGAATCCAAGGCCGTGAAGGTTCCTCCGGTCTCTCCGAAGAACACCAGGCCGCCCGCCGTCGCCAGCGTGCCGGATCCGCCGCCGTTCAGCAGCCGATAATCCCAAACCTTAAGGCCGGTGCGAATGTCCACGGCCTGAATGAAGCTCTGGGATCCGCCGCCACGCCCTCCGAAGGTGCCGCCAAAAAAACGCTGACCCATTTCTGGAGGCGTGGGGTCCTTCCGAATGGTCGAGCAGCTATCCGTCACCCGCGTGAAAAACAACTTCGAGGATGGATCGAACGAAGCCGACGCCCATTTGGCGGCTCCAGTTCGGCAGGTCGGAGTTCCTGCGAGCGTAGTCTCGAAGTTCCCGGTCACAACGGGGCGGCCATCCGGACCATACCCGGTGGTCCAGTTTTGTCCGCCGAGCGGCTTGGCGAGCAGCAATTTCCCGTCGCTGCGATCGAGAATAAAGAAAAAGCCGTTGTCATCCGCATGCAGCAGCAACTTGCGGGGACCACCTTCCCACGGTTGGTCGGTAAGGATCAGAGGCCCGATGGAATCCCAGTCGTGCGTGTCGTGCGGCGTGAACTGGTAATACCACTTCATGGCGCCGGTTTTGGCCTCCAGCGCGACCACGCTGTTGGTCCACAGGTTGTCGCCCTTGCGCTCATCGCCGTTGAAATCGGGGCAGGGATTGCCTACGGCCCAGTAAAGTAACCCGAGGTCCGCATCATAGGAACCGGTGATCCAGGTGGCGCCGCAGCCATGTTCGAGAGCGTTCCCGATCCAGGTTTCCGAGCCTTTCTGGCCACGCACCGGAATGGTCCAGAAGCGCCACGCGCGTTCGCCGGTGGCGGCGTAATAGGCGTCGACAAAGCCGCGCGCGCCTTCTTCGCCGCCGGCGATCCCGGAAACCACCAGATCGCCGATCACCATTGGCGCCGCGGTGGCGCTGTAACCTTCTTTTGTGTCGCCCATCACCGCGTCCCATAGTTTGCGGCCGGTGCGGCGATCGAGCGCCAGCAGATGCGCATTGTCGGTGACCATGAACACACGGTCTTGCGAGAGCGCGACGCCGCGATTGGCGCCGCCGCCCGCTTCGCTGAGCAGACCGCTGGTTCGCGGTGTGCGAAACTCCCAGATCTGACGGCCCGTGGTGGCATCGAGCGCATAAGCCTCGTTGGCAGCCGTGATGTACATGACGCCATCCACGACCACCGGCGTCACCTCCAGCCGCGGCGCACCGGGAACCGGGAAAATCCACGCTGGAGCCAGACGCTTCACATTGGTCGTATTGATCTGTTCGAGCGAACTGTAGCGATTGCCGTTATCGCCGCCATCGTAGCCGGGCCAGTCCCGCTTGGGCTCGATGGGGCGCTCCGCGTAAGTTTCGCCGGTGCGCGTCAACAGATGGAATCGGCCGTCCGCGGTCAGCAGCGTGGCGCTGAACGGCGTCGAACTGGTGAGCGTGCCAGCGAGAGTGCGGCCGTCCGATAGCTTCAGCGTAGCGGGATGTGGCTGAAAAGATCGGCCCCCGCGTCCTGGCCCGGTCGCGGCGCTGATCGCACCGGAAGCCAGACCGCGCAGGTGGGCGAGCAACGTCTTAATTTCGACGTCGCTGAAATCGAACTTGGGCATGCCCCGGTCCAGGCGGCCGGTGCGCACCAGTGCAGCGATTTCTTCATCGGAGTGTGAAGTGACGAAAGGCAGAATCCCGGGAGCGCGATCGGTGCCGCTGGCATCGCCGCCGTGGCAGAGGACGCAATGACTTTCAAACGTCCTGGCCGGACGGGCATTCGGCTGAGCGAGCAACAGCCGTGTCAACAGAAAGAGAGAAACGGATGTCTTTCGCATACGGCCGCCTTAGATTTTACACAATAAATATCCGCCCAAGCGGGGTGATGGCGGGAGCTGCGATGACTGCCACGAACGTGAATGCGACAGTGATCCGCATGTTGCATGTATATCCACCTGTTGGTAATGTCAAGGGTCCGGTCTAAAGATTGCGTGCGTCTGCGTTGATTCGCGATGAGCCCAGGCCATCACCCGCGGGGCTCGAACGCGCACTACAGCCCCGCCAGCCATGGCGGGGGCTCTCCGTCCCTCAGATCAACGAAGATTTCACGCACGACCGGCCATTGACAGGAGTTCAGCGCTCTCATAGAATTCACAGTGTCACAATCTGAGACGAAGCCGGCGTACCATACCAGCCTAAAATAGGAGCATCGTGGCATCCTCCAAACCAATAGCAGCGGGCCTGACCTCAGCCGGCGAAATCATCGGGCGATACCGCTGGCGCATCTGCGCGCTGTGTTTCTTCGCCACCACCATCAATTACATGGATCGCCAGGTGCTGAGCCTGCTCGCGCCGGAGTTGCAGCACGTCATCGGCTGGAATGAGATTCAGTACGCCAACCTGGTGAACTCGTTCCAGCTCGCCTACGCCATCGGCCTGGTGGCCGCGGGCGGATTCATCGACCGCGTGGGCACGCGCATCGGCTACGCGTGCGCGGTGGTGTTCTGGAGCGTGGCGATCATTTGCACCGCCGCCGCGCGCAGTGTGCTCGGATTCGGCATCGCGCAATTTTTCGTGGGGCTGGGCGAATCGGGAAATTTTCCGGCGTCGATCAAGACGGTGGCCGAATGGTTCCCGAAGCGCGAGCGCGCTTTCGCCACCGGAATTTTCAATTCGGGCGCGAATATCGGCGCCGTGATCGCACCGCTGATGGTCCCCTGGCTGAACCAGCATTATGGATGGCAATCGGCGTTTCTCGCGACCGGCTCGCTCAGCTTGCTGTGGATTATTCCGTGGCTGGCGACGTATCGTCCGCCGCAAAATCACGCGCGCGTTTCTGCATCGGAGTTGAATTATATTCAAAGCGATCCGTCGGAGCCGACGGTGAAAATCCGCTGGGCGAAATTGCTGCCGCACCGGCAGACCTGGGCCTTCTTAATCGGAAAATTCATGACGGACCCGATCTGGTGGTTCATTATGTTCTGGTTTCCGAAATTCCTGAACGCGCGTTATTCGCTGACGCTGACCCAGCTCGGCTGGCCGCTGGTGATTATTTATAATTTCGCAACGGTGGGCAGCATCACCGGCGGGTGGCTTTCGGCGCGGTTCCTGAAGCGCGGCTGGACGCTCAACCGGGCCCGCAAAACCGCCATGCTGATCTGCGCGCTGACGGTGGTGCCCATCGTGTTTGCCGCCAACGTGAGCGAGTTGTGGGTCGCCGTGCTGCTGGTCGGGTTGGCGACGGCCGCGCACCAGGGATGGTCGGCGAATCTGTTCACGCTCGCCTCCGATATGTTTCCCAAACGCGCGGTAGCGAGCGTGGTGGGCATCGGCGGATTCGGCGGCGCGATCGGCGGCATGGTGATCGCGACGTTCACCGGCTTCGTGCTGCAATTCACCCACAGTTATGTTCCGATGTTCGTCATCGCCGGCTCGGCTTATCTTCTGGCGCTGTTGATCATCGATCGGCTGGCGCCGCGGCTGGAGGCGGCGAACGTCGAGTCATGATTCTCGACGCCTTCCGGCTGGACGGAAAAGATGCGCTGATCACGGGATCGCGAACCGGCCTCGGCAAGGCCATCGCGCTGGGGCTGGCCGAAGCGGGCGCGAACGTGATCGTTCACGGATCGCGCGCGGACGGTCTCGAAGAAGTTTGCGCGGCGGCGCGCGCGTCCGGAGTGAAAGCCGCCGGCATCGTCGCCGACCTGGCCGATCCGGAAGCGCCCGGCCGTCTGTTTGCCGCGGCGCTTGAACAATTCGGCTCGATCGACATTTTGATCAATAATGCGGGCATTCTGCGGCGCTCGCCCGCGGCCGATTATCCGATGAAGGATTGGAACGAGGTTCTGCAAATCGATTTGACGGCCGTGTTTCGCCTGGCGCAGCTCGCCGGGAAACACATGATCGCGCGCGGTGCGGGGAAAATTGTGAACATCGCTTCGGCGCTGTCGTTTCAGGGCGGAATTTTGGTTCCCGCCTACGCGGCGGCGAAAGGCGGAGTCGCGCAGCTCACCAAGGCGCTGGCGAACGAATGGGCCGCGAAGGGCGTGAACGTGAACGGGATCGCGCCAGGTTACATGGAAACCGAAGTCACCTCCGCGCTGCGCGCCGACCCGGTTCGCAGCCGCCAGATCCTGGAACGCATTCCCGCGGGCCGCTGGGGCTCGCCGGTGGACCTGGCCGGCGCGGCGGTGTTTCTTTCCTCGTCCGCGAGCGATTACATTCACGGCACTCTGTTGATCGTCGATGGCGGATGGCTGTCGCGCTAGCCGCGGCGGATCTTTTTGAACCGTTCGTGCCGACACCCACTAGTTGACTCCGTCAACTATTTGCCGCACCATGGACCCATGCCGTCCCCCATCCCGCAAATCCGGGAATTCAACCGCTTCTACACCCGCCGCATCGGCGTGCTCGGCGAAGGTTATCTCCGAACGCCTTATTCCCTGGCCCAGGCGCGGCTCCTCTACGAACTGGCCCAGCAGCGCCGCACCCGCTGGAAGGATCTGCTCGACGGTCTCGGCCTCGATCCCGGTTACCTCAGCCGCATTCTCAAAAAGCTCGAAAAGCAGCGCCTGCTCACCCGTTCCGTATCCGCCAAAGACCGCCGCGTCAGCCATCTCTCGCTCACCGCCAAAGGACGCCGCGCCTTCGCCGATCTCAACCGGCGTTCGCAAACCGAAATCGCCAAAATGCTCAAACCCCTCCCCCCAGCCGCCTGCGATCGCCTGGTCGCCTCGATGGGCGCCATCCGCGAGCTTCTCGACCCCGCCGCCGCGCCCGCTCAAATCACCCTGCGCGCGCATCAGCCCGGCGACATCGGCTGGGTCATCTCCCGCCACGGCGAGCTTTACACCCGCGAATACCGTTGGGACGCGACCTTCGAAGCCCTGGTCGCCGAAATCGCCGGCAATTTTTTAAAAAATTTTGACGCCGCCCGGGAGCACTGCTGGATCGCCGAACGCAAGGGCCAGCGGGTCGGCTGTATCTTCCTGGTCAAGCAATCGAAGACCGTGGCCAAGCTGCGTCTTCTGCTGGTCGATCCCGCCGCGCGCGGCACCGGCCTCGGCACGCGTCTGGTCGACGAATGTATTGCCACGGCCCGCCGCGCCGGCTACAAAAAACTCACGCTTTGGACCAATGACAATCTGCACGCCGCCCGCCGCATCTACCAGCGCGCCGGCTTCGTTCTGGTCCAGGAAGAGAAACACCACAGCTTCGGTCACGATCTGGTCGGCCAATTCTGGGAATTAAATCTCCAGCGCTAGCGAGGGTGCTGAAAAAGGCTAGCGCTGCCACAAGCCGGCCACGACCATCAGCGCATAGGTGATCGATAATCCCAGCGCTTGCAGGCCGACGTTTTTGAGAGGCGTCTGCAACGATGATGCCCTCTTCTGGCGCTGCAAATCCGCCAGGTACGCGATGGCCGCGAGCATCAGGGCCGCGCTGATCCACGCGCGGCCGGCGAAGGCGAAATAAATCGACGCGCCCATCAGGACCGCCTGGCAGAGAAACGCCGCCCGGCGATTTTCCGCCGGCGCATTCTGTCCCTTGCGCGCGGCGATGCGAGCGTCCAGCCGCGCGTGGACCACGAAAATCCCCGCCGCCGCTTGCAGCGCGCAGAGCAGCCACAGAAGCCAGCACCAGCCCGGGATCACGCCTTCGGCGGAGAGACAGGCCAGCAGCGAAGTCGCCGTTAAGGCCACTGCGCTTGCCACCTGAAACCATTCCGATCGCTGGCGATTCCGCACGTTCAGCGTGACCGCCAAAACCGTGAAGGCGCCGGCGCCGAAAAATAACGGCAGGAACGGCCGCCAATCGCGCACCAGCAGGAGCACTCCTCCGCTTGCGGCCAGCAGCAAAGTTTCGATCAGAACGGATCTCCGCGCCGCTTTGGTCTCCGCGTGCTCCTGTTTCCAGACGAAGCGCTGGCGGGCGATCACCACCAGCGGATCCTTGATGGCGAAGGCGCAGGCCATCGCCAGCAGCGCCACCACCTCCGGCCAGTACAGCCGGCGCAGCAGAATCGCGGCGGCGAAGAACGGCGTCAGCAGCATCGCTGTCGCGCCATGTTCGCGCGGAACGAAGCTGGTCGTGGACTCTTTGCTCATTACATCTTTAAATGTAATTCCGATCGTTCGCGCACGCTGTGACTTTGCACCCTCTGGAAAAGCGCGAAAATGACCAGTGGCAGGAGAATGAACTCATGAATGAGATCAACCGCCGTGAATGGATGGTCTGGACCGGAGCGCTGGCCGCGGCCGGCGCCGCTTCCGGCCAGAACGCCGCAGAACCAGACTGGTACCACCGGCCGATGCGCTGGGCGCAACTGGCGTTCGTCGAAGATGATCCGGGCCGCTACGATCGCGGCTTCTGGCTTGATTATTTTGAGCGAATCCACGCCGACGCCGTGTGCCTGAGCGCCGGCGGATGCGTGGCCTTTTATCCCACCAAAATTCCGCTGCATTATCGCAGCAAATTTCTTGGGAATCGCGATACCTTCGGCGAAATGCTCGCCGCTTGCCGCAAGCTGGGGCTGAACGTCATCGCGCGCATCGACCCTCACGCGGCCCATCAAGACGTCTACGACGCGCATCCCGACTGGATCGCCGTTCAGGACGACGGCAAACCTCGCCGCCACTGGGCGATGCCGGAATTGTGGGTCACCTGCGCGCTGGGTCCGTACAATTTCGAGTTCATGACCGGCGTGATTCGCGAGATTGTGTCCACGTACAAAGTGGATGGAATTTTCGCCAACCGCTGGAGCGGATCGGGTATGTGCTATTGCCGCCACTGCCGCGAAAATTTCAAGGCCTTCAGCGGGATGGATCTGCCCGCTCCGGCCGGCGCGCCGCCCGAGGTGGCCGATCGCTTCGCCGCGTGGCACAAACAGCGTCTGTTCGAGCTCTATTCGCTGTGGGACGGCGAAATCCGGAAAATCAATCCGCGGGCTGCGTTTTTTCCCAACGGATTCGATGCGATTCGCGATCGCGCTTCGGTCCCGATTCTTTTTGCGGACCGCCAGGCGCGCTATGGAACGACGCCGCCCTGGCAGAACGGGAAAAACGCCAAGGACGCGCGCTCGACGTTCGGCTCCAAGCCGGTGGTCGGATTGTTCAGCGTGGGCCTCGAAGCGCCGTATCGCTGGAAGGATTCGGTGCAAAGCGCAGCCGAAATCCGCGCCTGGGCCGTCGATGGCATCGCGCAGGGTTTTCGGCCGTGGGTGATCAAGTTCAACGCCAAGCCGCGGGACCATCGCTGGTTCAAACCGGTGGAGGATCTCTACGTGTGGCACTGGAAGAATGAAAAATACCTGCGCAACGTGCGGCCGCTCGCCCGCGTCGCGCTGGTCTCTGGACCGCGCGCCGCTCAGGATCACGCCTCCGGCTTTTATCAGGCGCTGGTCGAGGCGCGCATTCCTTTTGAGACCCTCGTCGATTATCATTTTGATCCCGATCATTTGCGGCCGTTTCAGGTTCTCGCGCTGGCAAACGCCGTGAACTTGTCCGATGCCCAGTGCGCGCAGTTGCAGGCTTTCGTCGAACGCGGTGGTGGAATCGTGGCGACGCATGAAACTTCGCTGTGCGACGAACGCGGCGCGCGCCGCCGCGATTTCGGTCTGGCCCCTCTGTTTGGCGCGTCTTTCGCGGGTAATGTCATCGAGCGCCAGCAGAACGCGTATTTGAACATCGAAGATCACACGCACCCGCTGCTCGCCGGACTGGAAGACGCCGGGCGCATCATTCACGGTGTGAAGCGCGTCGAAATTACCACTCCCGCCGGCCTGCGCGAGCCGCTGATGACCGTCCCGACCTATCCCGACCTGCCGATGGAAGAAGTCTACGTCCGCGACACCACGACCAATATTCCCGGCGTGCTGGTGCGCCCGGCAGGCGCGGGCCGCGTAGTTTATTTTCCCTGGGACATCGACCGTACGCTGTGGGAAGTATTGAATCAGGACCACGCGATCCTGCTGGCAAACGCCGTTCGCTGGGCCGCGAATGAGGAGCAGCCGCTCAGCGTCAAAGGACCGGGCGTGATCGACGTTTCGCTGTGGCGGCAGGAATCCTCGATCACGGCTCACCTGGTCAACCTGTCCAATCCGATGATGATGCGCGGAGCCTTTCGCGAAATTCTGCCGGTCGGGCCGCAGCAGGTGCGAATCAAAATGCCGGAAGCGGCGAAGGCTCGCGCGCTGCGATTCCTGGTCAGCGAGGCGACGCCAAAATGGCGCCAGAGCGGCGGTTGGGTGGAAACCATCACGCCGCCGATCGCGCTCCACGAAGTGATCGCGATCGATATTTAAAGCGAAGTACGCTGCCTGGATCAGTTTATTCGACGGAGTCGGCCGCTCCCTATAATGAGTTCGTGGACCCGAACGACAGACCAGTGACACGCGGTGAACTGCTCGAGGCGCTGTCAGCGCAGAAGCAGGAGATCCTGGAATCGGTCCGGGAAACCGAAACCGCCTTGCTAAATGTTTTTCGTTTATCAGGAGCACGCCGACGTGCGTATGAGGAAGATATCCGCCGACGTATCGAACATCAATACCGCGAGCGAACTGCGTCTCAATAATCTCGAACAGCGCGTGATTGCGATCGAGAAAAAACTGCTACTGAACCCGCCCGCGGCTTGCCCGAAAATCCTCCACAGAACCCGGCCATCACCTGGCGGGGCTTAATCGCAATTGCGACTACTGGTTCTGCTTGGGCGAGCCTTCCCTCGCCAGCCGCACCTTGGCGCTGTCCAGCTTGTCCTTCACCTTGCTCATCTGCTTGGTATCCAGATCCGCCGGCGAGCTCAGGTTCCATTCCCGGTAGGAAATTTCCCATTGCCCCACCGCTTCGCGAATCTTGGATTCCTTCAGCAGAACGTCGCCCAGATGATCGTGCACCGTCGCGTCGCGCGGATCGAGAGCGACCGCCTTGCGCAGATTTTCCTCCGCTTCCGGCAGCCGTCCCAGCTTGTAGTAAACCCAGCCGAGGCTGTCTAAAAACGCGCCGTTGCCCGGCGCCTGGTCAACCGCCTTGGTGATGAATCCCAGCGCGTCGTTCAGCTTCAGATTGCGGTCCGCCAGCATGAAGCCCAGGTAATTCAGCGCGTCGGCGTTCTCCGGATCGATGTCCAGAACCTGGTGGAACGCGGCTTCGGCCTGCTCCACTTTGTTCTGCCGTTCAAACATCGCGCCGCGCTGGAACCACACCAGAACCTTGTCGTCCTTGGTCTGCGCGACCTTCTCCATCTCGTCGATGGCCTTGGCTTCGTCGCCGAATTTGCGGCCTTTGTCGTAAACCTGCGCCAGGCTGAGATAGGTCTGCGGGTCCTTCTTGTTTTCAAGCTGTTTCTTGATCACCGACGCCGCCGCGTCCGTTTTGCCCAGATCGGCTTCGGCCAGCGCCAGCGAAAGAGCGATGCCGCGATCGTCCGGCCATTTCTTGGCCGCGTCCTGCGCTTCCTGCTCCGCCTTGGTGTAGTCCTTTCCGGTCGAGTAGGCCTGAATGATTTCCGGCTCGACGCGCGGCGCCAGGTCCTGATCCAGATCCTGCATCTGCCGGAACGCATCCACGGCCTGATCGGTCTGCCCCGCGCCTTGCGATTTCTGTCCCAGCTCTTCGAGCAGCCGGATGCGGATTCCTTTTTCCTGCTGATTATAGGAGCGCTTCTGCGTACTGGTCAGAATATCTTTGAGCGCCTGAACCGCTTCCGAAGTTTTCCCTTCCGCTTCCAGGTTCAGCACCTCGTTGTAGCGAATCTCCAGGTTGCCCGGATCGATCGCGCTCGCCTTGGCCGACATTTCGCGCGCCTTATCGAAATTTTTCTCTTCGCGATAAATCTCCGACATGCGCAGATAGGAATCGGCGTCGCTCGGCTCCTGCGCCACCAGCGACTGGTAAATTTTCAGCGCATCATCGTATTTTTTCGCCAGCACCAGATCCTGCGCGATGGCGTGTTGCAAATCCGTAGCATCCTGCGGATTCTGGGCCAGCGCCCGGTTCAGCGTCTCCGCCGCGAGCCCGTATTCCTTCATCTGCTCATACGCGCTGGCGAGCTGCCGCAAACTCCGCTGCGTGGGATTCTTGTCCGCCAGTTGTTTCAGAATCGCGCTGGCGTCGTCGTTTTTGCCCTGGTCCAGATAAACCATCGCCAGGCCGGCCTGCGCTTCATCATTTTCCGGATCGATCGCCAGCGCGCGCTTGTACGCTTTTTCCGCTTCCTGCGAATTCTGCGCGATTTTTTCCAGGCGTCCCAGCATCACCAGCGAATCGGCGTCCTTGGGAGCCAGCTCCGCTATTTTCTGATACTCGGCGATGGCCTTGTGCAGCATGTTTTCATCCAGCCGCTGCTGCTGCGGGTCGCCGATCTGCCGCGTGTACACGCGCGCCAGCAGGCGATGCGCGGGAACATCGTTAGGATTCTTGGCAATCGCCGCCTCGGCATCGTCCTGCGCCTCGCGCGCGCGCCCGAACTCGAAATAAACCTCGGCCAGCTCTTCGGTCAGAAGCGGCGTGTTGGGATCGGCCGCAATCGCTTCTTTGTAGTTTTCAATCGCCTTGGCCAGGTTCTCATTGCGGGCGCCGGGCATTTCCGCCAGTTCCGCGTACATATGGGCCATCGCGTAATGATAGTAGGCCGAAGCATGATCGGTCTGGGGCTGCGTACCGGGTTGCGTCTGCGCCCATGCGCTTCCGCCGATCGCCAGAATTGCCACTGCTGCTTTATACATTCACGTCCTCTTTTTCCTGAGTCCCACGTTAACTTTAGTATATAGGCTCATCTCGCAAAATGCTGGCTCCGCTGGTTGTCGTCGCCGGACCCACCGGTTCCGGAAAAAGCGAGCTCGCGCTGCGTCTGGCCGAAGAATTTTCGGGTGAGATTGTCAACTGCGATTCCCTGCAGATTTACCGCGGTTTCGATGCCGGTACGGCGAAAATCGCCCCCGCAAAGCGGCGCGGCATTCCGCACCACATGATCGACGTGGTGGACGCCGGCCAGGTTTACTCGGCCGGCGATTATGCCCGCGACGCCCGCCGCTCGATTGCCGGGATTTCCGCGCGCGGCCGTCTTCCGGTGGTCGCCGGCGGCACCGGATTTTATCTGCGCGCGCTGCTCCATGGTCTTCCGCATCTTCCCTCGCGCAATGCGGCGCTGCGCGAAAAACTCGCCGCCCGCGAAACGGCCCGTCCCGGCTCGCTGCATCGGATTCTGACGCGCCTCGATCCCGGCGCCGCGCGCCGCATTCACGCCCGCGACCGGCAAAAGCTGATTCGTGCGCTCGAAATTCGCCTGCTTACGCGCCACGCCGCGCCATCCTCCGATTTCGCCGATCCTTTAGTTGGATTTCGCACGCTCGTCCTGGGTCTCAACCCGGACCGTGCAGGGCTATACAAAATTTTGGATGCGCGCGCACAAGAAATGTTTCGTTGCGGATTGATCGAAGAAGTCCAGCATTTGCTTCACGCCGGCGCGACGGGCGAAGAAAAACCGTTCGCCTCGCTGGGTTATCGCCAGGCGCTCGAATGTTTGCGCGGATCGATGACGCTTGAAGAGGCCATCGCTGCCACGCAGCTCGCCACGCGGCAATACGCCAAACGGCAATGGACCTGGTTTCGCCGCGAGCCGTCGATCATCTGGCTGAACGGATTCGGCAGCGACGCCGCGGTGGTCGAGCGCGCGATCGCGCTGGCCGCGGAGTTTATGCGAGCGTGACCGTCGCGCCAAGGGATGAGTGCAATGTGGGGCAGGCTCCCAGCCTGCGTCGGATTCATAATCCGCCCATTCGCTTGCAAGAGGACAAGCGCCGGCTGACTGCCCCACATTAATCGCTTCGACGACGAGTCCCGGAGTGCCCCCGTCTTCACAGGCGGGGCTGTGAAAGGAAATGTCCGCCCGCCTGAGGGCGCGGCTTCCAGGATCGCTTTTCTTCCTTGCAACGCCGGTCAGCGTGGAAAACGCGGAGAGTAAGCCTCCAGATACTTCAATCCCGAGCCGGTGTTGTAAATCACGATCCGCTCCTCGGGCTTCAAAAATCCATTGGCGAGCAGTTTTCGCACCGCGGCCACGCACGCCCCGCCTTCCGGCGCGGCGAAAATTCCTTCGTCGCTCGCCAGCTCCACCCCGGCCTGGATCATTTCCTCATCGCTCACCGCGATCGCCATTCCGCCGCTTTCCCGCGCGGCCTGAAGCACCAGAAAATCGCCCAGCGCCTTCGGCACCCGCAATCCGCTGGCGACCGTTTCCGCGTTTTCGAAAAATTCGCTGCGCTCTTTGCCTTGATCCCAGGCGCGAACGATGGGCGCGCAGCCTTCGGCCTGCACCGCGATCATTTTGGGCCGCTTCGAATCGATCCAGCCCAACTCCTCCATCTCCGCGAAAGCTTTCCACATGCCGATCATGCCCACGCCGCCGCCACACGGATAAAAAACGGCGTCGGGCAGTTGCCAGCGGAACTGCTCGGCCAGCTCGTAGCCCATGGTTTTCTTGCCTTCGATGCGATACGGCTCCTTGAGCGTGGACACTTCAAACCAGCCTTCGGCGTCCTTACGCGAGGCGACCATTTTTCCGCAATCGCTGATCAGTCCGTTGACCAGCGTGACCTTCGCGCCGGTGGCCGAGCATTCGATGAAGTTCGATTGCGGAACATCGCGCGGCATAAAAATGAATGCCTCGATTCCGGCCGCCGCGGCATAGGCGGCCATCGCCCCGGCAGCGTTTCCGGCCGAGGGGACCGCAACTTTGCGGATCCCCAATTCGACGCACATCGAAATGGCGCAGGACATCCCGCGCGCTTTGAACGATCCGGTGGGATTGACGCCTTCGTCTTTCACCCACAGGTCGCGCGCGCCCAGCCGCGCCCCCAGCCGCCGCGTGGGAATCAGCGGCGTCATTCCCTCGCCGAGCGAAACGATGGCCGACGGCTTCGACACCGGCAGCACCGGAGCATAGCGCCACATGCTCGACGGACCATTGGGGATCCAGTCGCGATTCCAGCTTTCGCGCGCTTTCTGCAAATCGTAGCGGACCAGCAGCGGCCCGCCGCATTCGCACAGGTTGTGAATTTTTCCGGCTTCATAGCGCCGGGAGCAGACGCTGCATTCCAGATGAGTGACGGTGGTCATGTTATTTTTAAAGGAAACGTGGTGGAAATGCCCAGAATAACGCAGTCCGCAGTTCTCTGGGGCGAAAGACGAAAAAATCATGCTGACCGATGTGGAGAAGAAGGTGATCGAGATTCTGGTTTCGCACAAGCCCTGCGCCGATGCCTGGCGGGATCCGATCCACGCCGTCGATAAGGCGATGGGCTGGACGAACGAGGATACCCGGATGTTCGTGAGGGATCTGATCGAACGGCGGCTGATCAAGCTGGTCCCGCACGTTCAGCACGGTCCCGTTCGCCGTCCGGAGGCCCACTGGGAGCGCGAGAACGCGGAATCGTAACGGCGACCTGCGCCATGATGGTGTAATTTCCCGTTCCGATCTCCTGCGTCCCGGACGCGGCGACGATTCGTCCGGCCGGTTCGAATCGCACCCGCGCCGACGCCGCCAGGTTGTGGAGCGCGGCTCGGGATTACGCTTCGATCCCGGCGGTGCCGGATCGCACCTCGGTTAGCGGCGTTTCACCCGCACGCGAACGCTCAGCGAAGCGCAGGAATAGGTTGTCGAACCTTCGCAACTGATCACATAGGTCGTGTTTTCCACTGGACTTACCTGGAGCGTTCCGCTGCCGCCCTGGAAGGTTCCGAGTCTGTGCAGTTCAGCGCGTCCGATGCTTGATTCAGGCGCTTCTTCGATGGTGATTTTCGTGGCTCCCTTGATCGACCAGCGCAAGGTGGCCGTTTCCCCGGCGGCGATCTCCCGGGGCTGGATTTCAAACAGGAAATCTCCCCGGTTCTGCCCAATTCCCGGCAGAGCCATCAAGAAAAGTCCCAGGACGCAGCATGCGGAGTGCATCAAGACCCCTGTTCCGCCTCTTAAGACTGCAAGTATGCTGCCATGAAAAAACTGTAATGCGCGTGCCACCAAGGCGAAAGATCGATGCAATCGCAGGCTGCGCTATTTCGCGCGGCGTTTTTTGGCGCAAAGACTCAAAATCGGAGAGGAAACATGCCGGAGGATGGAATTGTCGTTTGAAATATCACGGCAAGGCTGGAATTCAGATTGCAAAACACACGCTGGCAGGTGCTGAAAAAGGGGACAGAACTCTGTCCCCGGCTGTAAGTTATTCATGCCGCGTGCGGCCATGGCCGTGGACAGAGCGGTCTGTCCCCTTTTTCAGCGCCCTGCCAGAGGTGGACAATGCGCATCTTAGGGCTATCGCGTCACACGAATCCGAATTCGCCGGCAACGAAAAACCCCCTTCAACTGCGCCTTGCTGAAGCGTTCGGATTAATCGAGCACATTCAGCAGCAACGGCGAGAGGGGCACGACGCGCTGTGGGCGAAGTTTGTAGAAGAGCGGCTCATCTGGCGGGAGCTGCTCGATCTGGAACTTCAGGATGTCGATGAACAGCTCGAGCGCATCTGCGCGTCCGCTGCGATCCATGAAAACGATGATTGATCTTCCATATCGCGATCGCTACCAGGCCGGCCGCATGCTTGGAACGGAGTTGTCCGGCCGGAGACCGTCCCCGACGGTCGTCCTGGCGCTGGCGCGTGGTGGTGTTCCGGTAGGCGCGGAAGTCGCAAACGTGCTTCGCGCGCAATTCGATATTGTCGTGGTGCGCAAGCTCGGCGTGCCGTGGCAGCCGGAGCTGGCGATGGGTGCGATTGCGGGTACGACCAAGGTCCTTGATTTTCGGCTGATTCTAAAGCTGCGTATCTCCGACGATGAACTTGAGGAAGTGGTGACCCGGGAATCGGAGGAGCTGGCGCGCCGCGAGAAGCTTTACCGCGACGGTCTGCCGGCGATCCCGGTCCGCGACCGTAGCGTCGCCATCGTCGATGACGGATTGGCCACCGGTTCAACGATGATTGCCGCGGTTCGGCATGTTCGCAGTCTGGGTCCTAAGAAGCTGATTGTGGCCGTGCCGGTCGGTTCCGCTGAAGCATGCAGCCGCTTATCGCGGGAAGCCGACGAGTGCGTTTGTCTCGCCACTCCCGAGCCTTTTTCCGCAGTCGGCGAATGGTACTCGGACTTCCGCCAGGTGAGCGATGCCGAAGTTCGCGAGATCTTGAAAGGCCATCGCAGCGTGTCATCCGTCGCGTAGTACTAAATTGCAGACATCAGCGTTTGCTCGATATCCCAATTTCTGAGCCGCGACCGCGCCGGTTAGCGATCTTCCAAGCCCGGCACATCCGCCTCGGTCTCTTCAAATTCGCCACGCGGCAGTTGGAAGACACCACAATCCGGACACAGGATCTCGACGAGCGTGTTGGCTTCGTCCAGAAACCTCCAGCTCGCATCCGCGCCGCAATGCGGACAACTCACTTCCCGCGGAGCTTCTTCTCCGATGATTCGCGCCATACCAAATAGACCAGCACGTGGAGCGCCACGGTGAGTGGGGCAGGCTCCCAGCCTGCGGCGGCCTCTCAGGCCGCACTTTCGTCCGCGTTTTCAGCAGCCCCTTGACGTCGAATCGATTCGATAAACTTCCAGGGAGAAAATAGAAGCCTGTCAGATCCTCGCGCTAGATAGCTCTATCAATGCAGCGGCGGCCGGAAGGTCGTCGTCGCCCCTTCAGCAGTGGTCGGGTCCAGCCCCGCCAGTAATGGCGGGGGCATCAGGGGCGATCGACACGCCTGGCGAAAAGTCCAGAAGCCCCGGCCGCCGCAACTTTTAATCGCTGTGGTATGTCTGATTTCGCCCGCGGCTTATTGTACCCAAAGGGGAACTGTGTTGCTAGATGCGCTGCGCGTACTGTTCGGCAGACTCTGCAATAGGTAAACGCCTGAATCGAATTGCGAATCGGGAGCCTTGACGGCAACCTGATACAATCCGGCCTCGCCCGGAGCCGCGACAACTGAACTGGGCGCAACGGCAGTGTCAAAAAACACGACGCCAGGCACCACTAAAGCCATTGCCAGCGGATTCGCCGGAGCAGCCACGCCATCCGCCAGCGCAGGACTCGTCTGTCCCAACCCGATGGCCCAGATCACCAGCGTTTCGCCGGGCGACGCCGGATGATTCTGGTCGATCACGTTGTAATTCGAATCCGTGATCGCGACAATTTCCGGCGCGACCGGCGCGACGGGCACCGAAATAAAGTTGCTCGACTGCCCATCGTCGCGCTGCACCTGCACCAGCGCGCTTCCCGGCAGCGCCTCGAAGGGCATCTGAAACGCGATTTGTCCCGAAGAGGAGTAATAGAGCGGCGCGGGCGACCCGTTCACCCAAACGCTTGTTCCGCCGAGCGTCGCCGGCAGCGGATACGTCGAAGCGATCGCCGCCGGCTGATTCGAAAGCTGCTGCCCCTGCACGATCATGACCTCGCCCGGCGCGACTGTCCCACCGGGAGAGCCGCCGGAATTGGCCATAGCGCCCTGATAATTCAAAACCGGCGGCCCGCGCGGAATAATCTGGAGCGTCACCGGAATTTCGAGCGGACAATTCGCCGCGTTGCACTGAAAAGTCACGACCCCGTCGGTGTAAGTTCCAACATCGAGCGACCCAGGATCAAGCGTGACGATCGCGAGTCCGTTGTAGTTATACGCGCTGACTCCGGATCCGTTGCCCGTGACGTCCTGCACGCTGAGCGTACCGAGGCCGGAATTCGACAAAGAAATGTAGGGCTGAAACGGATAAGTAACCGGCGGTCCGCCCTGCGCGAGCGTCGCGGTGATTTGAGTCATAGAGGGGACGGCGATCGGTTGGGTGGTGACGTTCATCGTTACCGGAACAACGTGCGCGTCGTTCGCAAAGTAATCACTCACCGAAATCGAGCCCATGTAAGTTCCCGCCGCCATCCCCGGGGCGGAGATCTGGATATAAGAAGGCAAGGTGAACCAGCTATCCGCGCCAGAGGTCGAGACAACCGAGAGCCACGTCCCGCCGCTGGGGATCGCGACCACCGAATTATAGGCGGGAGGCGGAAGCGTGTAGGGCGCAAACGGCAACGACAAGGATCGTCCGGGATTCAGATAAACATCGATAGGAGTATCGCTTCCACCGACCTGCAGCGTCACGGTGATCACCTGCGGCGCGTCGATCGCGTTGGCGGCCGAGACGACGGCATCCACTGTGTACACACCCCGCGGGAGGGTTGACGAATCGAATGTGAAAACCAGAGGGATGCAGGAGGTTCCGATAGAGGCGTAGCAGTTCTGCGCTGTTGCCATTGGCAGAACGGAAGCCGTCAACCACGAGACCGACGGTGAAGTCGTAAGGGCCAAATCGAGCGAGCCATCACCAATGTTGTAGGCTTCCAGAGATTGAGAGTAGGCGTTCGCGCCAACGGCCTGCGAGGCATAGATGACGCTTTGCGTCAGCCGAAGCTGCGGAGCGGCCGCAGCCGAAAAACAGCAAACCTCCAAAAGAAAAATGAATCGGAGTGGGGAACCCATAGGGGCCACCTCCAGAAAACGCATGCAACTGCGTTACCGATCGAGCATGCTCTTCTGACGCACCGAATACCGGCAGCCAGGCGCACCCGGTGTACGTTCGCCCATCTCCGCGAGGTTAAATCGCGCATCAAAAAGACACGGATCGCGCGCCAGCGCCCGCTCGAAATCCGCACGCGCGGCGTCCTTCTGTCCCAGCACCATCAGCGCCGCGCCGCGATTGTTGAATCCCATCGCACTATTCGGCGCTAACGCCAATTCGCGCCCAAAAGCCTGCAAAGCGTCGATTGGACGGCCCTGCGCGAGCAGAATACGGCCCCGCTCGGTGGGAATCGCGGGGGCGTCTGGCGCAATTTGCTCTGCGTCCTTCAACACCTCGAGCGCCTGATCCGGCGGGAGCAATCGCGCCAGCTGGATTCGCGGCTGAACCCGGCGCGGTGCGATCCGCATCGCTTCGCGCCACAATTTTTCCGGGCTGTCCCACAGAATGGTGTAGCGAATCGACACAGCCATGAGGCAAACAATCCCGGCGATGAGAATTCGCGCGTTGACGCGCTGAAGCAGCAGACCCGCGCAAGCCGCGAACGCCACCAGCGGCAGGTACATGCGCCGGTCGGCGGCCAGCTCAGTGGAGGGAAAAATCGAAGAGCTCGGCGCCAGCAGGAGCAGGCCGGCGAGAAACCAGAAGCCGGGTTGGAGCTTGCGAAAACGGAAGCAGGCCGCTGCCATCAGCGCAACGACTCCGGCCCATGCCGCCAGCCCCACCGCAACCTGCGGACGCACCGAATCATAGAGCGGCGAAAGTCCCCAAGGCAGGACCAACTGCCGGAGGTAGAGAACGATCGATGAACCTTGCGCGAGCAGATACGCGCCCAGCGAGATTCCGGCTTGCGCCCCCGCATCCGCGCCGGGAACAACAAACGTAGCCCGCACCACTCTGATACCCAGGATCAGGGCGATCGCGAGCATTGCGATCACTGGACGCCAGCGCACTTTCTCCTGCCGGGAAAAATCGAACAGCACGAGAAATAGCGGCAACGCCGCGAACTCTTCTTTCGCCAGCATCGCCGCGCTGAAGCAAACGACGGCCAGCCACGGCCGCTGCGTGATCCAGCTCCGGATCGCGAGAAGACTGAACAGTGCGCCGAGCAGCGTTGCGCGCGCGTACACGTAAACTACGGGTTCTGCCGCAATGGGATGCACCGCGAAGATCAGCGCGGCAATCAACGCCGCACGTTGCGGAATCAGCCGCCGCAGAACATCCCAGACCAGCGCCGCGACGGCGATATGCAGCAGCAGGCTGACTACATGCCAGCCGATCGGGTTCTCGCCGAACCGGTCGCTAATCCAGAAGCTGAACCAGGTGAGCGGACGAGTCTGCGGGAAACGCCAGCAGTCCAGCCAGCCGGAAGGGTTGGTAATCGCGGGATTGTTCAGCAGAGCAAGGTCGTCGTAGACGAAAGTCCCGGCGACGGCGGCCCCGAAGGATACCAGCGCCGCGAAACCAATGAGACTTCTTTCCCGCATCCGGCGTCAGGCAAGGCCAAACGCCGATTCGCGCATGTGCGGCGCGCGAATCGGCGCTGGAATGCTGTTTCGAAAATTACTCCGCCAGAGTCTCTTCGCCGCCGCCGGGAGTTTCTTCGGAAAGGCCGCCCGTGTACATCGTGCGCGTCTCTTCGTCGTAACCCGGGATCGCGTCGAGCGCGGCCTGCTCTTCCGCCACCATCTCCTCTTCCACATCCTCGCCGGCGATTTTGACGTTCCGGTAATATTCCATACCGGTGCCGGCCGGGATCAGACGGCCCATGATGACGTTTTCCTTCAACCCGCGCAGGTAATCGACCTTGCCGTTGATGGCGGCTTCGGTGAGCACTCGCGTGGTCTCCTGGAAGCTGGCCGCGGAGATGAACGAATCGGTGGAAAGCGACGCCTTGGTGATTCCCAGCAGCACAGTCTTGCCCGCCGCCGGACGCCCGCCCGCTTCCATCACGCGATTATTCTCCTCGCGGAACTTGAATTTATCGACCACCTCTTCCGGCAGGAATTCGGTGTCGCCGATATCTTCGACCTTCACCCAGCGCATCATCTGCCGCGCGATGACTTCCAGGTGTTTGTCATTAATGTTGACGCCCTGCAACCGGTAAACCTCCTGAATTTCGTTCACCAGGTATTTTTGCAGTTCTTTTTCGCCGAGCACGCTCATAATGTCGTGCGGATTGCGCGGCCCGTCCATCAGCGGATCGCCGGCGCGGACGCGCTCGCCTTCCTGCACGTTGATATGAACGCCACGGGGAAGCGCGTACTCCTTCTGCTCGCCGTCGTCGGCGATGATGTAGATTTTGCGCATCCCCTTGGAGATTTCGCCGTATTTCACGTTGCCGTTGATCTCGCTGATCACCGCGGTTTCCCGCGGCTTGCGAGCCTCGAACAGTTCCACCACGCGCGGCAGACCGCCGGTGATGTCTTTGGTCTTGGTGGTCGCGCGCGGGATCTTCGCCAGCACGTCGCCGGCGTGAACTTCGTCGCCGTCGGACACTGTCAGGTGCGCGTGCATCGGCATCAGGTAGCGTTTTTCGTCCGCCTTGGTGCCGCCCTGCGGCCGCACCAGCAATGCCGGGACGCGTTTCTCGTCGGTCGAATCCATCACCACCCACTGCGAACGGCCGGTGATTTCGTCGACCTGCTCCTGCATGGTCAAGCCCTCGGTCAGGTCCTTGAAATGAACCACGCCGCTGACTTCGGTGAGGATCGAGAAGGTGTACGGGTCCCATTCGAGCAGAACGGCGTTGGTCTTGACTTTTTGCCCGTCCGCGAACAGAATTTTCGCGCCATAAACGACCGGATAACGCTCTTTTTCGCGTCCTTTATCGTCAATAATCGCGATAATTCCGTTGCGATTCATCGCCACCAGCTCGCCTTTCGCGTTTTTCACGGTGACAATGCTCATGAATTTCACGAAGCCGTCGGATTTCGCGTCCTGCTTGGATTGCTCCGCCGATCCGGTGGCCGCGCCGCCGATGTGGAAGGTGCGCATGGTAAGCTGCGTGCCCGGCTCGCCGATCGACTGCGCGGAAATGATGCCCACCGCTTCCCCGCGCTCCACCATGCGGCCGGTCGCGAGGTTGCGTCCATAGCAAAGCTGGCACACGCCGCGTTTCGATTCGCAGGTCAGCACCGAGCGGATCTTCACCAGCTCCTTGCCGGCTGCCTGAATCGCGTTGGCCAGATCCTCGGTGATTTCTTCGTTGGCGTGCACGATCACATTGCCTTCGTAGTCCACCTGATCTTCCAGCGCGACGCGGCCCACAATGCGGTCGCGCAGATTTTCGATAATTTCCCCTGATTCGATGATCGGCGCGACTTCAATTCCGTCGCCGGTGCCGCAATCGAACTCGGTCACGATCACGTCCTGCGCGACGTCGCAAAGCCGCCGCGTCAGGTAACCGGAGTCGGCTGTTTTGAGCGCGGTGTCGGCTAATCCCTTGCGGGCGCCGTGCGTCGAAATGAAGTATTCGAGCACGTTCAGACCCTCGCGGAAATTTGCGGTGATGGGCGTCTCGATAATTTCGCCCGACGGCTTGGCCATCAGGCCGCGCATTCCGGAAAGCTGGCGGATCTGCTGTTTCGATCCGCGCGCGCCGGAATCGGCCATGATGTAAATCGGATTCAGGTAACGCCCGGTGCGGTCGTCCTCCTCCATCCGTTTAAACATTTCTTCGGAAACGCGTTCGGTCACCTTCGACCAGATTTCGATGATCTTGTTGTACCGTTCGCCGTGGGTGATCGCGCCCTCCTGATACTGCGAGCGCACCTCGATCACGGCCTTTTCCGCGTCCTTCACCAGCCCGGCCTTTTCGCCCGGCACGATCATGTCGTCGATGCCGATGGAAATTCCGGCGCGCGTCGCATACAGGAACCCCAGCGCCTTCACCTGGTCGAGCATGGTGACGGTGATCGACAGCCCGTGCTTCAAATAGCAATACTGCACCAGCTGCGACAGACCTTTTTTCTTCAGCAGCCCGTTCACGTACGGCATCTCGTCGGGCAGAACGTCATTTAAGATGACCCGGCCGACGGTGGTGTCCATGTATTGTTTCGAAAACTCGATCGGCTCGGTGTGCATGACGTTCTGGTTGTCGAACGCCTTCACCAGGTCGACCACTCTTCCGGTGTAGCGCAGCTTGATGGGCGTCAGCGTCTCGACCTCGCCCATTTCGAGCGCGATCAAAACATCATCGACCGAAGCAAAGGTGCGTCCTTCGCCCTTGGTGCCCGGCCGAGCCTTGGTCAGGTAGTAAAGACCCAGCACCATGTCCTGCGTCGGCACCGCAATGGGCGAGCCATGCGCCGGCGACAGAATATTGTTGGCCGAAAGCATCAGCGTGGCCGCTTCGATCTGCGCCTCCGGCGACAGCGGAATGTGCACGGCCATCTGATCGCCGTCAAAGTCCGCGTTGAACGCGGTGCAGGTCAGCGGATGCAGCTTGATCGCCTTGCCTTCAACCAGCACCGGCTCGAAAGCCTGGATTCCCAAACGGTGCAGCGTGGGAGCGCGGTTGAGCAGGATGGGGTGGTCCTTGATGACTTCTTCGAGAATGTCCCAAACCACCGGGTCCTGCTGCTCGACGAGTTCTTTCGCCTGCTTGATGGTGGTGCAATGGCCCCGCTGTTCCAGCCGATGGTAGATGAACGGCTTGAACAGCTCCAGCGCCATCTTCTTCGGCAATCCGCACTGATGCAGCTTCAGCTCCGGCCCGACCACGATCACCGAACGGCCGGAATAATCGACGCGCTTGCCGAGCAGGTTTTGCCGAAAACGTCCCTGCTTGCCCTTGAGCGTATCGGAGAGAGACTTGAGCGGACGATTATTCGCGCCACGCAATACGCGTCCGCGGCGCCCGTTGTCGAACAGCGCGTCGACGGCTTCCTGAAGCATGCGCTTTTCATTGCGCACGATCACGTCCGGCGCGTGCAGCTCGATCAGTTTTTTCAGACGGTTGTTGCGGTTGATGACGCGGCGATAAAGATCGTTCAGATCGCTGGTGGCAAATCGCCCGCCATCCAGCGGAACTAAGGGTCGCAGCTCCGGCGGAATCACCGGAATCACGTCGAGAATCATCCACTCCGGCTTGTTTCCCGACTTGCGGAAACTCTCGGCCACGCGCAGACGCTTGGCGTACTTCAGCTTTTTCTGCTGCGAAACCTCGGTCTTCATCTTTTCGCGAATCTCGAGACTCAGCGAATCGCAGTCGACCTTTTTGAGCAGTTCCTTAATTCCCTCGGCGCCCATCATCGCCACGAACTTGCCCGGGAACTCCTGATCGAGCTGGCGCTTGCGCTCATCGCTGATCACTTCGGCTCTCTTGAGCTCCGGAACTTCGCCGGGATCCACCACCACGAACGCTTCGAAATAGAGCACGCGCTCCAGTTCCCGCAACGTGATGTCGAGCAGATAGCCGATGCGCGAAGGCAGTCCCTTGAAGAACCACACGTGGGAGCAGGGGCTGGCCAGCTCGATATGGCCCAGGCGTTCGCGGCGCACGCGCGAAAGAGTCACTTCGACGCCGCACTTATCGCAGATCACTCCGCGATGCTTCATGCGCTTGTATTTTCCGCACAGGCATTCCCAATCCGCGATGGGACCGAAGATGCGCGCGCAGAATAATCCGTCGCGCTCCGGCTTGAAGGTCCGGTAATTGATCGTCTCCGGCTTGGTCACCTCGCCGTGCGACCAGCTCCGGATTTTCTCCGGGCTGGCGAGCGAGATGCGGATCGAATCGAAATCGGCGATAAGATTCGCGCGATCGTACGGAGAAGACCGATACATATGATCACCCATGATGTCTCCTTATTTCGAGTGGCCGGTGGCCAGTGGTCCGTGGCCAGCAACGACCGAATCCTCTTTACTGGCCACTGGATACTGACCACTGGCCACCGTTGTTCAGTCCGCCGCGATCGCCGTCTCTATCACTTCGCGCGGCTTCTTCATCAACTCCACGTCCAGACACAACGACTGCAACTCGCGAATCAAAACGTTAAAGCTTTCCGGCACGCCCGGCTCCGCGGCCGCTTCGCCCTTCACGATCGCTTCGTAAATCTTGGCTCGTCCGTACACGTCGTCGGACTTGGCCGTCAGCAACTCCTGCAACACGTAAGCGGCGCCGTAGGCTTCAAGCGCCCACACTTCCATTTCGCCGAACCGCTGTCCGCCGAACTGCGCCTTGCCTCCCAGCGGCTGCTGCGTGATCAGCGAATACGGCCCGATCGAGCGCGCGTGAATCTTGTCGTCCACCAGGTGCGACAACTTCAGCATGTAAATGTAGCCGACCGTCACCGGCTGCTCGAACTGCTGGCCGCTGATGCCGTCCCACAACCGGACTTTTCCGGAGCCGTCGTACAGCCGTTTGTCGGTCGCGCCTTCCTTGGCTTGCGCCAGTTGTTTCTTGATGTCGGCTTCGGTCGCGCCGTCAAACACCGGAGTCGCGAATTTCACGCCCAGCGCCTGCGCGGCCCAGCCGAGGTGCGTTTCTAAAATCTGGCCGACGTTCATGCGGCTGGGAACGCCCAGCGGATTCAGGACGATTTCGACCGGCGTCCCGTCCGGCAGATACGGCATATCTTCTTCCGGAACGATGCGCGCGATCACGCCCTTATTTCCGTGCCGTCCGGCCATCTTGTCGCCGACCGACAATTTGCGCTTCATGGCGATATAGCATTTCACCTGCTTGATCACGCCCGGCGGCAGCTCGTCGCCCTTGCGCAGCTTGGCGATTTTCTCTTCGGTGATTTTTTCGAGCACCGCGATCTGGCGCGACGTCATCTCCTCGATTTCGTCCACCAGCTCATTGAGGCGCGGATCTTTATCTTTCAGCTTCATGCGCTTGATGTCGCGCGCGCGCAGCTTTTCGATCAGATCGCGCGAAAGGAACGTCCCTTTCGACAGCAGCTTCTTATTGGTTTTTTCGTCGTGCAGATCGGCCAGCAATTCCTTGCCTTCGAAATGCACGTTCAGGCGTTTGGCGCGCTCGTCATTGAGGATTCGCTTTTCGTCTTCGAGATTGCGCCGCATCCGTTCTTCCGAGCCTTCGAGAATCAGCTTGGCGCGCTCATCGAGCTCCGCGCCTTTGCGCGAAAACACCTTGCAATCGACCACCGTGCCTTCGATTCCCGGCGGGCAGTACAGCGACGCGTCCTTCACGTCGCCGGCTTTCTCTCCGAAAATCGCGCGCAGCAGCTTTTCTTCCGGCGTCAGCTGAGTTTCGCCCTTCGGCGTCACCTTGCCGACCAGAATGTCGCCCGGCTTGACCGTCGCGCCGATGCGAATAATCCCGCTTTCATCCAAATTGCGTAAAAAACCTTCAGCAATATTCGGAATATCGCGGGTAATTTCCTCGGGACCCAGCTTGGTGTCCCGCGCGTCAATTTCGAACTCCTCAATGTGGATGGAGGTGTAGTAATCCTCCTTCACCAGCTTCTCCGACACCACGATCGCGTCCTCGAAGTTGTATCCGCGCCAGGGCATGAACGCGACCAGCACGTTGCGCCCCAGCGCCAGCTCGCCCGATTCCGTGCACGGACCGTCGGCCAGCACTTCACTTTTTTTCACCCGCTGACCCTCGTACACAATCGGCTTCTGATTAATGCAGGTGTTCTGGTTGGAGCGCTTGAACTTGGTCATCTGGTAAATATCGGCGCCCACCTCGCGCGAAAGCTGGCCTTCCTGCGTCGAGCCTTCCACGCGAACGATGATGCGCTCGCTATCCACCGAATCGACGATTCCGGAGCGCTTGCACAACACCACCGCGCCCGAATCGCGCGCCGTCACCCACTCCATGCCGGTCCCGACATAAGGAGATTCGGCGCGCAGCAGCGGAACCGCCTGCCGCTGCATGTTCGATCCCATCAGCGCGCGGTTGGCGTCGTCGTTTTCAAGGAACGGAATCAAACTCGCCGCCACGCTGACCAACTGTTTCGGACTGACGTCCATGTATTCGACTTCATCCACATGCTTCAGCACGAAATTGCCGGCCTGGCGGGCGTTCACCAGCTCCGCCGTAATCCTGCCGTTCGCATCCAACCCGACGTTGGCCTGCGCGATCAGGTACTTGTCTTCTTCCCACGCCGACAAATAATCGCAGTGCGCTTCGATCTCGGCCGGCTGTTTGTTCTTACTGACGGACGCGCGATTGGCCTTGTCCACCTCCGCGCGCGAAAGCACCTGCCCGACCTTCAAATCGGTATCGCCGGGATTCAGAATTTTCACTTCGTCCACCACGATGCCTTCCTTGACGCGGCGATACGGGCTCTCGATGAATCCGTATTCGTTGATCCGCGCAAAGCAGGAAAGCGAGCTGATCAGTCCGATGTTCGGACCTTCCGGCGTTTCAATCGGACAAATACGCCCGTAGTGCGTCGGATGCACGTCGCGAACTTCGAATCCGGCGCGTTCGCGCGACAGACCGCCTGGCCCCAGAGCCGAAAGACGCCGCTTGTGCGTGATCTCGCTGAGGGGATTGGTCTGATCCATGAATTGCGAAAGCTGCGAAGATCCGAAAAATTCGCGAATCGCGGCCATCACCGGCTTGGCGTTTACCAGGTCGTGCGGCATGGCCGTCGACATTTCCTGGTACACGCTCATTTTTTCCTTGATCGCGCGCTCCATGCGAACCAGGCCGATGCGGAACTGGTTTTCGAGCAGCTCACCCACGGCTCGCACGCGGCGATTGCCCAGGTGATCGATATCGTCCACGCTGCCGATGCCTTTGCGCAGCTTCAGCAGGTATTGAATGGTGTCGATGAAATCTTTGTGGTCGAGCGTGCGCTTATCGAGCGGCGTCGAGTCGGCCTTATCATACAGCTTGATATTGAACTTCATGCGTCCGACGCGGGAGAAGTCGTACTTGCGCGCATCGAAGAACATGCCCTGGAACAACTGCGTCGCGGTATCCACCGTCGGCGGATCGCCGGGGCGCAATTTGCGGTAAATTTCGAGCAGCGCGTCGTTCTGCTGCTTGACTCCGTCTTTGCGCAGCGTCGCCGAAATCACGTTTCCAACGTCGTCGAATTCCGGGAAGAACACGTCGAAGGTCGTAATTCCCGTATCGATCAGCTTGGCGACGATGGTCGGCGTCAGCTCGTGGTTGGCTTCGATCAAAATCTCGCCGGTTTCCATGTCCACCACGTCGGCGGCCACGTAAGCCCCTTCGAGATCGTTCGGCGCAACCTCCACCTGCTCGATTTTGGCCTTCAGGATATCCTTGAAGACGCTGTTGGTGATCTTGCGGCCCTGCGTCACCACCGTCTCGCCGCCTTTGGTGATGGCGTGCGAAAGCTTGTGGCCCATCAGACCTTCGCTCACCTTCCACAGCAGCTTCTTATCCTTGATGACGATGTCGCTGGTTCTGTAAAACGCGCGCAGGATGTCCGCGTCCGTTTTCAAACCAAGCGCGCGCAGGAAAACGGTCCCATAAAATTTACGCTTTCTGTCGATACGTACGTGCAGGAGATTCTTGTTGTCGTATTCGAACTCGACCCAGCTTCCGCGATACGGAATAATCTTTCCGAGGAAATATCCCTGCGCCGGCTGCCGTTCGAAGAACACGCCGGGTGAGCGATGCAACTGCGACACGATCACGCGCTCGGTTCCATTGATGATGAACGTTCCGTTCTCGGTCATCAGCGGAATTTCGCCGAAGAAAACTTCCTGTTCCTTGATGTCGCGAATCGTTTTGTTGCCGGTCTCCGGATCTTTGTCGAAGACCGTCAGGCGGATGGTGACTTTCAGCGGCGCCGCATAGGTCATGCCCCGCTCTTCGCATTCGGAAACGTCATATTTAAGCTGCAACCCGACGGGGTCGCCGCAGCGGTTGCAAAACGTGACGATATTCTTGTTGAACGTTCCGCAGCGCGGGCACAGCACGTCGCCCAGGTGGAACGGATCGGTTTTAATGGTCGCGCCGCAGGCGGGGTTGCGGCAGGTGGAGCGCAGATGGTGCAGTCCTTTCAAGTTTCCGCACTTGCACTCCCAGTTTCCAATGGCGTAATCGACGAACTCGAGCTGGCTCAAGCCGCGGAAATCCGAGATCGGAAAAACGCTTTTGAAGACGCTTTCCAGCCCGGTGTCATCGCGTTCGCTTGGCAACAGGTCCATCTGCAAGAAACGCTCATAGGATTTTTTCTGCACCTCGATCAGGTTAGGGATCGGGATGGACGTTTTGATCTTCGAAAAGTCGACTCTCTCTCGACGGGATGCGCCATTTTCAGGAGTTTGCATGGTTAGAATTTCCTCAACATTGCGAGCGGCAGGGGGCGGCAAAAAGGGGCCCCATCTTCAATCAAAGCGGCAAAACAAAAACGCCCGCAGGTGAAAAGACACCTCGGGCATCGAATGTGCGCGCAGGGCGAAGCCTAGCGGTAGTTCTGACGAACTGCCGAGCAGATCGCGGGATAACAATCTCACTGTACCAGGTCCGGGGCTCTCTCCGGTTAGTTCAAGAATAGCAAACGAAATTCCATTCGTCAAATCAGGTCTGGCAAGGGCGGGCGTTCAATTTGAAAATTGAGAAAAATTAATGAAGGCCGAGGGGTCCTTCCGGGGATCGGTATAGTTTTCTGGCGGGTTCAAAAGCTGCATTTCCTTTTCCCGCACGACGCGAAGGAACTCCACCATCTTTTGCAGCCGGCGGAGCGCTATTTCGCTGTCCAGGTTAATCTTTTGGAGATCCGGATCGAATGCCGCAGCCATTTCGCACCGCTCTGCTATCGGATGCGTGCACGCTAAATGCCGCGTAGGACAAAATGCCACGTAATGATATCAAACTGACATCATCTAATGGTGTTCATCAGATCACCGATGCCCGACGAGAACAATCCGAAACCCAACCCGGAAGACGTTCAAGTCCAGATGCGCGCCGCCGTCGAGCGTATCCGCAAGACCTTCAATCTGATGCTGAACCAGGAGCCGGACTCGGAGGAAAACGAGAAGGCCAGCGGAGCCAGCGCCGGCACCGACTCTAAGAGTTAGTCCGTGATGCGGCGTTGTTTTGTAAATCAGCTCTTTAATGGCGGCGTTACGGCCTTTGGAAGGGTTCGACAGCCGTGCTGTGCTTCATGGCGCCGGAGCGCCATCAGGCAAGATTCACAGGTGTCTAACGCCCGGTTGGATTGTTGCAAAAGGTATATTGAATCGGAGCCGATCGCGCCGCTCCTTTGGCCGATGACATCGTTGTAAACCTGCACCGCGGCGATAAACGCATCTACCAGGCGGTCTCGCTCCGGGCATGACACCACGCAGACTATAACACGAATGAACGGGCTTAAACCGTTTAAAATCGTAAACCGCATCGAAGCTTTTTCAGATATGGTCTTTGATCGTCGCCAAAACGACCATTGATTCCCTCTGCGCGGAGATGATGGGAGTGAAACTCCAGCAGCGTTCTGCGAACTTACCTGTCGGGAATGAGGAAGATACGATCGCTTGTACCGGTTCGAGGCCAGCCGCCGCCCGGGCGAAGGCCGGGCGCAGCCTCCCGCTTTCATCGGACCCTAAAAGCTCCCAGAGGAGGTGCTTGCGCAGATCGGCTCCGGGGCCAGAATCTTCGATGACGCCGTCGCGATCGAGCAGCAGATAAAATACTCCGGCAGCCTCGGCCAGCCGCGCCGCGACCAGCTTCTGCCGGGCGACTTCCATCCGCGCCGCCCGTTCCTCCGTCACGTCGACGAAGCACCCGATGTAGCCGGCGAAGGCTCCATTGCCGCGGAATCGCGGAACGCCCTCCGCCCGCATCCAGCGATAAACGCCGTCGTGGCGGCGCATCAGAAACTCCTGCGTGTGCGGACGGCGAGCCTCGAACGCCTCCCAATACTTCTGCATCACCGGCTCGCGATAGTCGGGATGAAAGCGGTCGATAAAGCCGTCGCCCACTTCCTCGTCGAAGGTTCGGCCGGTAAACTCCAGCCAGGTTTGGTTCACGAAGGAGCCGGCGCCGTCGGCATCGCTATAAATGATCAGCACCGGCGCGGCGTTGGCGATATTGCGGAAGCGCCGTTCGGCTTCCTGAATCGCCGATTCCGTTTCCCGCGCTTCGCTGGCGAGCATCCGCAGCTCCAGCTTTCCCGCGAGCACAGCGGCCAGCTCGCCGAAGCTGTCCAGATCCGCGCTGGTAAATTCCGGCCGCGGCTGGACGTCCGCCATCACCGCGACGCCCAATTCGATGCCGTCGCTCGACCGCAGGGGCGCGGAAGTGGCAAAGCGCAGACGACCCGGCTTGAATCCCGGTACGGGTTTCCCCGAAGGGTCCGGCCACATGGTCGGTTTCCCGACAACGTGCGCGAGTGGAAAGGTCGCCAGGTTGTCCCAATGATCGCGCCCGGAGCCGATGCGCCGCACCACCGCCAGATCGCTGCCGAACAGCGCGAGATAGGCGATGGGCATGCGGAACAGGTGCTCCATCAGGGCGGTGATCCGCAAAAGCCCTTGATGCTCGGGTTCGTCGAGCAGGCTCGGCGAAGAGGGATGAGAGTTCCGAAAAGACGAATCCGTGAGCAGTGACATATCTGCTAACGCTCATCGGAAAAAAACACAGGCGTTTGAGTCGCGTTTGCCGATAAGCCCCGCAGGGACGACTTGAATTAACGACTTGAATTAACGACCTGAATTAACGATTTGAATTAAACGACGTGATCTCACTCAAGAAATTTCTCTCTACGGATAACGAAACGGAACGCGCGCTGTTGCACGTCGTGCACGTACTGGCCCAAGGCATCGCCCGCCATGGCGGACTGGGAGACGCGGACTCGCGTCTGCGCTTTCAGGAAAATATCGACCGGATCGTAGAAGCGATTCTCGGCGAAATCACGCAGGAAGAGCTGCTGGTGCAGGCCGGCGCGGCGGTCACTACGCTGGAAGAACATCGCCGCGAATTCACCCGCCACCAGGATCTGCACCATTTAGAATTCCAGAAGATGGTGAAGATGTTGACTTCGACGGTCGCGGTGCTGTCGGCCACCGGCGAAACCAATGCTGGGCGCCTGGCCGAGATTGAACAGCAGATGGTTTCCGCTTCCGGGCTGGATGACGTGCGCATGATCAAGAGCCGCCTGGCCGAGTGTCTGAGCGCGATCCGCAAGGAGTCCGAGCGGCAGCGCCGCGAAGTCGGCGAGACCATCGACCGGCTGCGGCAGGGATTGGAAGGCGGCGAACGCTCCCCGGACAGTCCCGAAGCAACGGAACGGGACGGCGTGACGGGATTGCCCCAAAGGGCGGCAGCCGAAGCGGCGCTGTGCAATGCGGGTCAGGCGCAGGGCCGCGCGTTTGCCGGGGTATTGGTGCTCGACCGGCTTCAGGCGCTGAACACGCGCTTCGGCAGATCGGTGGGCGACGAAGTTTTAGCGGCGTTCGCCGCGACGGTCGCGAAACAGCTGCCGCCCGTGGATCGTCTGTTCCGGTGGGGCGGACCCGCGCTGGTCACTCTGGTTTCGCACGCCGGAAATATCGAGCAGGCGCGCGGGGACATTGCGCGAATTGTCGAGGCGAAGGTGGAGCACAGCATCGAGACCCAATCGCGGAGTATTTTGATCCCGATCGCGGTGCGCTGGACGGTGTTCCCGATGATGGCCGCGCCGCGGCTGCTGTTCCAGAGGATCGACACGTTCGCGTCGGTGGTGACGCGGGATTAGCGGCATGTTTGTGGCGCACCCACTTTTGGGCGCCGTGTCGCGACTCCTCGCGACACCTCTACTCGTGGCGGAGCGCGATCAGGGGGTCGGCGTTGGCAGCGCGCAGCGCGGGCGGCAAAGTGGCGGAAATCGCGGCGATCAGGATGCAAGCGACCGGCGTAGCGAGGCTCCAGAAGCCGGTAGCCTTCACGCCATAAAGTTGCGAGACGAGATACCGCGCGAGACCCAGGCCGACGGCGATTCCGATGCCGATGCCGGCAAGAACGGGAAGCGAACTGTCGGCAAGGACCCGTCGAACCACGGCAGCGCGGCGCGCTCCCAGGGCGATGCGGATGCCGATCTCGCGCGTGCGGCAGACGGCCGCGTAGCGGATGACGCCGTACAGCCCGACGGCCGCGAGAAGCAGGGCGACGACCGAGAAAAATCCCGCGAGCATCGCCAGCAGCCGCTCGCTTAGCAGCGTGTTCTCGATCTGCGCCGCGAGCAGAACCGTGTTGCGGATTCGCATGGCGGGCGCGGCCGCTTCGATTTGTTTACGGACCGAGCCGATCATCGTGGCAGAGGTCGAATCGACCCGGACGTTCAGCGTGGCGGTGTTGGTGTCGCGAAGAGGAGCGTAGATTGCCGGACGGTCGGGTTCCCGCGGATTGTTGTAGTGGATAGTGCCGGCGACGCCGACGATCTGGTGGCGAACCGGGATGGGATTGTCGCCGGTGGTTTCGAAAATCGCGCCCAGCGGATCTTTGCCGGGAAGAAAGGTATCGGCGAAGGCCTGATTGACGATGACGGATTCCGAGCCGCGGGCGATTTCCTCCGGAAGAAAGTCACGTCCGGAGATCCAGCGGATCTGCATGGCGCGGAAAAAACCATCGGAGACGGGAATCTCGCGCGGTCGGAGGATTTCCATCGCGCGGCCGGGGAAGCGGATAAAGGGATTCATGATCCAGACCATGTCGCCGCCCATGGGCCGCTGGGCGGTCAGGCTGGCGGCGCGAACGCCGGGCGCGTGGCGGATGCGATCGAGGAGTTGGGGGCCGGAAAGACATGTCCGGCAATTGATCTCGTCGCGCGGGACCAGATCGAACAGAATCACATGGTCGCGTTTGAAACCGAGATCGACGGAAATGATTTTCTGGAACGAGAGCAGAAGCAGTCCCGAGAGAAACAGAACGGCGACGCTGAAGGCGATTTGCGCGGCGAGCATCCAGCGCAGCGGCCCCAGGCGTCCGGAGTGGTTCATGGCCGCGGCTTTGAGCGCGGCTTCGGGCCGCGTGGCCGACGCGCGCAGCGCGGGAATCAGGCCAAACAGAAGGGTGCTGAGGAGACTGAGCGCGGCGGCGAAGGCGAGCGAACGAAAATCCGGCGCCACGTCGAGGAACGCCGGAAGCTCCGGAGGGCCCAGCCGGGCGGCGATCGCCGGCGCGGCAAAGGTGGCGAAGAGCAGGGCCAGGATGGTCCCGAGAAAGGCGAGTTGTCCACTTTCGACAAGCAGTTGCTGAACCAGGCGCGAGCGCGCGGCGCCGAGGGAAATTCGCAGCGCCATTTCCGCGTCACGCGCCGAAGCGCGGGCGAGCATCAGGTTGGCCACATTCGAGCACGCCACCAGCAGCAACAGGCCGCAGATCAGAGCCAGAATCTGGAACGGGCGGCGGAATTCAGCACGGAAAAGAGAATCGCGTCCGCTGCCGGTGGAGGCGTCGCGCAGAATCAGCGGCTGGGCGGCGTATTGTTTCAGCCGGTCGCCGTGCAGATTTCGCGGAGGGTTGATGCGCAGGCGCTCGGCCAGAGCGTTGGTGAAGGCGGCTTGCAGCGGGGCGCGCAGTTGGGATCGCTCGACGCCGGGATGAAGACGGCCGAAGATGCCGGCGAGTTCGACATCCTGCGCGAGCAGCCGGGGATCCACGGAAGCGCGGAGTGGAATCCAGAGGTCGGTTAAATAACCGGGCTGGAGCCCGGTGAACGGCGGGGCCGCGACGCCGACGATTTCGAAAGTGTCGCGGCCGGAAAGCGTGAACGTGCGGCCGAGCACGTCACGGCTTCCGCCAAAGCGCCGCTTCCAGAACGGATCGCTGAGAACCGCGACCTTGTGGCCGCTGGCGACCGAATCATCGGCAGGCTGAATCAGGCGTCCCAACCCGGGCTTGATGCCGAGAATGGCGAATCCGTGGCCGTCGATGTACGCGGCGCGAACGTCTTCGTCCCCGGCGGACCCGTCGAAGGCCGCCGGAATTTTGGGTCCGGCGCCACAGTCGCACAAGAACAGGTCGGCGGAGCTGCGAACGGTGTCGCGCAGGAGCTGGAACTGCGGAGCGCTGAACATATCGAACTCGCGCGGCTGATTGTTGGGACTCATGAACGGCGGAAATACGCGCGCCAGGTCGAAAAGCTGTCGCGGATCGCGAACCGGGAGCGGACGAAAGAGCAGCGCGTCGATCAGCGAGAAGGCGGCGGTGCAGGCGCCTACGGCGAGCGCCAGCGACGCGATCGCGGCCAGGCTGGTGGTGCGGTATTTCGAGAGCATCCGCAGTCCGAAGCGAAAATCGCGAAGCAGCGATTCGAGCCACACGGCCGACTTGATTTCGTGGCTCTCTTCCCGCCGCGCGAGGCGGTTTCCGAAGCGAAGGCGCGCGGCGCGTTCGGCGTCCTGGCGCGACAGGCCGGAGCGGACCAGCTCCGCGATGCGTTCTTCGAGATGGAATTGCAGTTCTTCGTCGAGCGCGGCATCGGCCTGCGCCGGACGCAGCGCGTTGGCGATGCGGGTGATCCAGGACATGCGCTAGGCCTCCTTCAGGACCTGGGAGATGGCGGCGGTGATCGAAACCCAGCGGCGTTCCTGGGTTTGTAATTCCTTCCGGCCCAGCGCGGTCAGCTCGTAGACGCGCGCGCGGCGATTGTTTTCGGTGGTTTTCCAGCGTGCGCGGACCCATCCGGATTCCTCCAGGCGGTGCAGGGCGGGATAAAGCGAACCTTCCTCGACGCGCAGCAGGCCGGAAACGGCCTCGATTCTGGCGCTGATGCCGTAGCCGTGGAGGGGGCCCCGGCGCTCGATTATTTTGAGGATCAGGAGCGGGAGCGAGCCTTGCAGGGCGTCGGTTTTCGCCATAGATAACTTACTAAGTTAACTTAGCATAGAATCTCGCGACGCGCAGGCGGGAAAATGATCGGGTCCGTTCGAGGGACAGCGCCTTATTCGTTGCGGTCCGCGAGGCCGGCTGCTTTCCAGGCATCGAAGCCACCGGTCAGGTTGGCGACATCGCGGAATCCCGCGCGGCGCAGGATGCTGGTCGCGATCGAGCTGCGGTATCCGCCTTTGCAGTGCACCACTACCAGTTTTTCGCGATCCACTTCCTCCGTCCGGGACTGGAGTTTTCCGAGCGGAATCAACAACGATCCCGCGATCGCCGCAGCCTCGTGTTCGGCCGGCTCGCGCACATCGAGAATCAGCAGCCGGCCGGGTTCGGCGGCCCTCAGCGCGGCGAACTCCTGGACGCTGATCTGCGGAATGTAGTCCAGCTCGAAACCGCTCTGGACCCAGCCCGCGATGCCGCCGGCGAGGTATCCGGCCACATTTTCGACACCGACGCGCGCGAGCCGTATCTGCGACTCGCGCACATGATCCGGATCTTCGGCGCACAGGATCAGACGCGTGTTCAACCCCAGAATGCGCGCGGCCCAGGAGGCGTACTGTCCGGTGAGCGCGATGTGAACGGCCCCCGGCAGGTGGGCCACGGCGAACTGCATCGCCGGCCGGGTATCCACCAGGACGGCGCCGTGCTTCTGCATCTCGAAGACCTCGGGCGCGCCGAGGGCGGCCAGCGCGGGCAGGTTCGCGATCGGCTCCGCGCCTCGCCGGTTCAGTTCCACTTCTTGCGCGAAATACTCCGGACGCGCCGGCATGTCGTCGGTCAAAAGATGGACGAACTCTTCGCTCGACCGCGCCAGCAACGCGTAATTGGTCTGCCTCTGCCGGCCGATGGTGGAGGAGCTTTCCGAACTCATCTGCCGTCCGCACAGCGAACCCGCGCCATGCGCCGGATAAATTTCGGTATCGTCGGGAAGGGTCAGGAGCTTGTCGTGGATGCTGCGGTACAGAATCGCCGCAAGCTGCTCCGGTGTGTGCGCCGGCGAAAGATCGGGACGGCCCACATCGCCGACAAACAAGGTGTCTCCGGTGAAGACCGCAGCGGGCCGGTGAGGGTCGCCGCGATCGAGCATCAGAACGCAGACGCTTTCGAGCGTATGCCCGGGGGTTTGCAGGAATCGCAGCGAGCATCGGCCGAACTGAATTTCGTCTCCGTCCGTAACCGCGAGGTGATCGAAGTGAGCTCCCGACCCCTCGCCCAGGTAGATGCGCGCTCCGGTGCGCTCGGCCAACTCGCGATGCCCGGAGACGAAATCGGCGTGGAGGTGCGTTTCAATAATGTGTGCGATTTTCCAACCGTGGCGTTCGGCGGCTTCAAGGTACAGTTCGACATCCCTCTGCGGGTCGATGACCGCCGCGATTCCCTCGGAGCCCACCATGTAGGAAGCGTGGGCCAGGCATCCCAAATAAAACCGTTCAATCTGGACCGGCTCCATGCGCCTGCTCCTGGGTTGAATTTAGGGGCCGGTTTACTGGCTGCGCCACGATAGGCAGAGATGGCCGCAGCAACCGGAATCCCTCCTTTAAGTACATGCTCCAGGCGGCCGCCAAGTCAAGTGACCGGTCGTTTCGGCTTTCGGAGGTAAATCCGTTACTTCACTCGTTACTTCACTTCGACGCTGGCGCCGGCGTCGGTGAATTTCTTCTTGATGGCCTCGGCTTCTTCCTTGTTGATACCCTCTTTGATCGTCTTCGGGGCGCCGTCGACCAAGTCCTTTGCTTCCTTCAAGCCAAGGCTGGTGACTTCACGCACCGCTTTAATGACGTTGATCTTGTTGGCGCCCGCCGCGGTCAGAACCACGGTGAACTCGGTCTTTTCCTCGACCGGAGCCGCCGCTGCCGCCGCGCCCGCCGCCGGAGCCGCCGCCACCGCCGCCGCGGCAGCCGATACTCCCAGCTTTTCTTCCAAAACTTTGACGAGCTGCGACGCTTCGAGCAGCGTCAGCCCCTGAATCTGTTCCGCAATCGCGTTGATGTCAGCCATTTCTCTTATCCTTTAAACTTATTTTCTTTCACACCCTGGTCCACAACCACAGCCAGATTGCGGCCCACTCCATTGATCGCCGTCACCAGGCGCTGCGCCGGGGCGTTGATCAACCACAGAAGTTTTGCGTAAATTTCCTCTCTCGAGGGCAGCGTCGCCAGATCGTTGATCGCGCCGACGTCGACCACGCGGCCTTGCACCATGCCGGCGCGGAAGGTGAAGCTCGGATTGACTTTGGCGTAGGCGGTTAAAGCTTTGGCCAGCGCCACCGGATCGCCGGAGGTGTAAGCCAGCGAGCACATGCCCTTCAGATCCTTCAGCAGATCGGCCGCCGGGGTGCCTTCGGCCGCTTTTTCGGCGATGCGGTTCTTGATGACCTTGTAATTCGCGCCTGCGCCGCGGATCGCCTTGCGCAGCTCGAAATCCTGGCCGACCGTCAGCTTTTCGTAGCCCGTTAAGAACACGTTGCCGGACTTTTCCAGCTCCTTACGCAACGCTTCCATGTCTTTCTGTTTTTCGGGTTTCTTTTTCATTGGCGAACCTCTACACGGCTTTCTGATTGTAGGGCGTCACATCCAGCGGAACGCCGGGACCCATGGTGGAACAGATGGTCACGCTGCGCACGTACTTGCCTTTGGCCGCGGCCGGCTTGGCTTTCACCACCGCGTTCAGCAGTGAGGTCGCGTTTTCGAGCAGCTTGTCGCTGGCGAAACTCGTCTTGCCGACCGGCACGTGAATCACGCCGGTTTTATCGACGCGAAATTCGACCTTACCGGCCTTGACCTCTTTCACTGCCTGCGCGATATCGACGGTCACCGTGCCCGTTTTCGGGTTGGGCATCAGTCCGCGCGGTCCGAGAATTTTTCCGAGCCGTCCGACCGAGCGCATCATATCGGGCGTGGCGATGACAGCGTCGAAATCGGTCCAGTTTTCGGTCTGGATTTTGTGCACCATGTCGTCGCCGCCGACCAGATCGGCGCCGGCTTCGGTGGCTTCGCGCTGTTTATCGCCGGAAGCGATGACTAAAACTTTTTTCGATTTGCCGAGCCCGTTGGGCAGCACCACGGTGCCGCGAACCATCTGATCGGCGTGCTTCGGATCGACGCCGAGGCGCATGTGCAGTTCGACGGTCTCATCGAACTTGGCAAATTTGACTTTCTGGACAAGCGGGACGGCCTGTTCGATGGAATAAGGTTTCCGCTCGACCTGCGCGGCGGCAGCGGCGTATTTCTTGCCTGGAGTGCGACTCATAATGTGACTGGTCCAAACGGCGCGGCGTTGCTGCTGTCGCGCCTCCCAAGGGATAACTACAAAACAACAAGGTAACAAATTGCGGCCGGGCGTGCAACTGGCGTTATTAGAATCGACGATTTATATAACGGTGGGCGCGGCTACAGGTCCCCACGATTGGCCGCTTCCTGCGGTCGCGGTTCATTGTCGCGCACCATAGGCGAGAGCCGATGAGTCAATACGATCGCTTGCGAAGAAGGCCCCACGCGATCAGTACGAAGATGGCGGTCGAGGGGACTTGCACCTACGACGGGCCAATCCATAGCGGCGTGAGCCAGAAAACGATCAGGGTGAACCAGCGCCAACTTGGCGGTTTGGTGCGGAATCGGGCCGCCCAATCTTTGTCCACGCGAGCAGGATGACGGATTCGCCACTGAGGTAGAATTAGGGCGTGAAATCGAGCGAGGCTGAGAAAATCCTCCAGCGCCGGGCACTATCTTTTCGACACTCTATGCCGGACAACGATGACCGCCCCGCGACCAAACGCGACCTGGATGAACTCAGAATCGAACTCCGCACTGAGTTCCGTGAGGACATGCAGCTACTCCGAGCCGACGTTCAGTCGGACATGCAGCAACTCCGCGACGATCTGATCGAGAAAATGCGCGAAATGCAGACGGAAGTGCTCCGCGCGTTTTACGACTGGGCCAGACCGGTCGATTCCCGGCTGCGAACGCTCGACGAACTCAATACGCGCTTCGGCCTGCTCGAAGGGCGCGTGACGGCGATCGAGAAACGCAACCTGGGACTGTAAGTATGGCAACGACCACCGATCTGCTCACCTGGGAAGAGTTCGAGCGGCTTCCAGGCGAGGGGAAGTTCGAACTCATAGCAGGACGCCTCCTCAACGTGCCTCCGCCCAAGAAAGGCCATAGCAAAGTGGCAAAGCGCCTGCTCCGCGCGCTGTTCGCGGTGGAGGCTCGGGTTCCCGTCGAGGCCTACGCGGAAGCAGGATATAAGTTGTCCGACGATCCCGCATCGTGGCTTCAACCCGATGTCTCTGTGGTCAGGCGTGACCGGGACCGGCAAACCCATGAGGACGGCTATTTCATTGGCGCACCCGAACTCGCGGTCGAAGTCGTTTCGCCGTCGGAGACCGCACAGGACCTTGCTCGGAAAATCAAGCTGTTTCTAGGCTTCGGCGCAATCGCGGTTTGGGTGATCTATCCCGACTCACGCGAAGTGCAGATCCACGTGCCCGGCGGAACTGCGTTCACTCGCGGAGTGGGCGCGAATCTCACCATCCCTGAGCTGCTGCCGGATTGGGAGTTTCCCGTCGCGAAATTGTTCGAGGATTGACCGCCGGGCGTCGAGACGAGTCTCGACGCGGCACGCACGAGTGCGTGCGCCACCATAAAACCTTTCGGGTGTAAACTGGCTCCAGCGAAAGGAGCCCTATGCGTCGTCGAGATTTCTTGAAAGCTCTTCCGGCTGTTGCCGCTCTTCCTGCCGTTCCCCGTCTCCGCGGAGCGCGCATCAAAATTACTGGTGTCCGGAACGTCCAGCTCAAAATGATCAAGGACATGGGTTCGTACCCCGATTGGGTGGGCAATCCTCGCCATATCACTATCGGCGGCGGAGCCATCGTCGAAATTCGAACCGACCAGGGCATCACCGGCGTCGGGCCTGGTGTCGATCCAGTGGTGATGCCGGAGGTCGAGCACCTGCTCACCGGCGCCGATCCGTTCGACGTCGATATTCACGCCGACCGTCTCTATAATGTCCGCGGCGGCGGCAGCACGCGCGGGTATCGCGGAACGGCCGGCGCGGAAATCGCCATCTGGGATTTGATCGGCAAGGCCGCGAATCAGCCGCTCTATAAACTGTGGGGCGGCGGACGGAATCGCGTGCCGCCGTATTCGAGCATGCTGCGCCTTTCGACTCCGGAAGAACGCGCCGAAAACGCGGCGCAGCTTAAATCCGAGGGATGGCAGGCGATCAAGGTACGCAGCTCGTTTCCAACGTTGAAGGAAGATATCCGGCTGGTGGAGGCGATCCGCAAGGCGGTCGGCGAGGACTGGGGCATCATGTGCGACGCCAATAAAGCGACGCTCGATTTCACTTCGACGCAAGGCGTGCCGTGGGATTTCACGCGCGCCGTGGCGACGGCCAAAGCATATCAGGACCTGAATGTTTATTGGCTCGAAGAACCGCTGCCGCGCTACGATTACGACCACCTGGCGGAGTTGAACCGGATGATCTCGATGAAGCTGGCCGGCGGCGAGGGCAATCGCGGGATTCACGAATTCCGCGATTTGCTCGAGCGCGGCGTCTTCGACATCGTGCAGCCGGAGGTGATGCTGGAGGGTCCGACGCATCTGCGCAAAATCGCGGTGCTGGCGGAATCGATGAACAAGATGTGCATTCCGCACGTCGGCGATTCGCGGCTGGGCACGATTTGCGATCTGCATTTAGTTGCGTCGTGGTCGAATGCGCCGTATCTGGAAATTTTCAACGACCGTCCGATCGGAAATTACGAATATCCGTTCCAGATTTTCGAGAATCCGCCGGTGGTGGATAAAGAAGGGTATTTCAATCTGCCGCAGGCGCCGGGGTTAGGGATGACGATCAAGAAAGAGTTCCTGGCGTAGCGCCTGCAACGCGACCAGGCGGATTGAAAATCCGCCGCGGGCTGGAAGCCTGCCCCACAACGTGATAGTTTAGGGGCCATGCGTTGGCTCTTTTTGATGGCGGCTTCGGCCGCTTCCGTTTTGGCTCAGCTTGCTCCTCCCAACGCCGACGGCGTTTCGATCGGGCACGTGCACCTGATGGTGAACGATCCGGAGGCGCAGAAGAAAATCTGGGTGGGGCTGTTTGGCGCGCAGGTGACCCATAGCGGTTCGCTCGAACTGCTGCGCGTGCCGGGAATTTTTGTGGTGGTCGGCAAGGCGCGGACGCCGCCTGTCGGGGGCACCGACGGCTCGACTGTGAATCATTTTGGCTTTCTGGTTCCCAGCTACACGGGCGTGAAGGCGAAGCTCACAGAGGCCGGCATCACGTTTACCGATAATCCGGCGAAGAAACAGGTGATCGCGAATTTTCCGGAGGGAGTTCGCGTGGAATTGACCGAAGACGCGACGCAAACGATTCCGCTGAAGTTTCATCATTTCCATATTTCCGCGGTCGATCCGGAAAAATTGCGCGACTGGTATGTGAAAACGTTCGGCGGACGCCCAAGCAAGCGCGATCAATGGGTGTCGGCGATGTTTCCCGGAGGCGAGCTGGATTTTCGAAAGGTGAATACGGCGCCGACGCCGACCAAAGGGCGATCTCTCGACCATATCGGTTTTGAAATCGCCGATCTGGAGCCGTTCACCAAAAAATTGCAGGCCGAGGGCGTCACCTTCGACACGCCGTATCGCGTGCTGCCGCAGCTTGGCGGATTGCGGATCGCGTATGTGCTCGATCCGGAAGGCACGCGGATCGAGTTGACGCAAGGGTTCATGGAGCATTCGCACGATTAACAGGAGGATTTTATGTGGCTCTGGTCCGCCGCGTTGCTGACGGTGCTTCCCCTGATCGCACAAACGCCGGAAGCGCATCCCGAGGAGCTGGTGAAACAGGCGCCCGTGAAACAGGGCCTGGCTCCGAAGATGAAAGTCACGGAGCTGTCAAGGAGCGTGCGAAATTTTCAGATCACCTTCAGCCGGGGCGACGACGTCCGGTCGGGGCTGTACGATTTCGCCTTGCAGCACGACATAAAGGTCGCGCACTTTACGGCGATCGGCGCGCTGGATCACGCGGTTCTGGGGTGGTCGGATCCGAAGGTCCATTCATTTAAGACCACGGTGCTCGAGCAGGAGGTGGAAGTGGTCGCCTGCTCGGGCAGCATTACGGTGACGAACGGAAAACCGAATGTCCATACCCACGTGGTGGTCGCGCTTCCCGATGGATCGACGCGCGGCGGACATTTGCTCGAAGGGCGGGTCTCGCTGACGCTGCAAGTCTATCTGGAGGATGCGGAACCGCTGCCGGCGGCATCCGCGAAGAAGTGATATGCGGATTTGTGTGTGCTTGACGATGCGTGCAAAACCTGGAGCGCCCGTATTTTCGACAGAGCGGCCAGCGGTGAACCTTTTCCGCAGCCTCTCCGCCATGGCCGTCATTGCTACATTTTGCGGCGTTACTTTCGGGCAGCAGAAGCTCGGTTCGAATGCGCCGTCGATGGGGTACCGGGAGATCCCGCAGTGGCCCATCGAAATGAAAAATGCGGCGGGAACTCCGGCGCCGTGGAACTTCATTCAGGTTTCCGGAGTGGCCGTCGAGTCCAATGGAAACGTGCTGGTGCTGCATCGCGGCGCGCATCCGATTCTGGAGTTCAACCCCGAAGGAAAATTGCTGCGGAGCTGGGGCGACGGCATGTTCAGCGAAGGAAAAGTCGCGGCGATTGCGACGGCGGATCGAATTGCCGGACACGCGCTTTATTCGGCGGTTTATGGCGCGGCCGGGTGCGATTCGTGCGGCGCGCATTCGATCCGCGTCGATCCGCAAGGGAATATTTGGGCGGTCGATGCGCCGGGCCAGGTGATTTATAAGATGGATCCGCAGGGCAAGGTCCTGATGACGCTGGGACGCAAGGGTGTCGTCGGCGCGGGGCACGACACCTTCAATCTGCCGACCGATATCGCGTTCGCGCCGAACGGCGATCTGTATGTGAGCGACGGCTACGCTGGGTCGCGCATCGTGAAATTTTCGCATGATGGAAAATATCTGCACGAATGGGGGACGCGTGGAACCGGGCCGGGTCAGTTTGAGTTGCCGCACAATGTCGCGGTGGATGCTCGCGGACGGGTTTATGTGACCGATCGGGAAACGCGGCGGATTGAAGTGTTCGACGCCAGCGGAAAATTTCTGAATCAGTGGCCGTCAATGGAGGGAGTCTCGGGATTATTTATGACCGGTTCGTCTTTAAGAGATCAGCACCTGTGGCTGGGCGCCGTGCTGATGAATCTCGACGGCCAGGTGATCGGACGATTGCCGAACGGAAGCGCGGCGGGCGGGCACGGGGTCGCCGTTGCGGCCAACGGCGACGTTTATCTGGCGCAGCTCAGCGGCAAAGTGGATAAATACGTTAAAGGAGAAGCGAAGTGAGGCGCAGGGAATTTTTGGGCGTGACGGGAGTGGGGCTGGCGGCGTCGCTTTATGCCGAGCCGCGCGATCCGGATCTGGTGGTGTTCAACGCCAAGGTCTACACGATGGACGCGAGCACGCCGCGCGCGGAGGCGTTCGCGGTGAAGAACGGCCGGTTCATCGGCATCGGGACTTCGGAGGAGATGAAGGGGCTCGCCGGCACGGGCACGCAGCGGTTCGATGCGAAACAGATGACCGTCGTGCCGGGATTCATCGACTGCCACAATCATTGCGAAGGCGACGTACTGCTGTATCAGGTGATGGTCGGGAATCCGTTTGTGGTGGAGTTCGTAAGCATTGAGAGCATCATCGACAAGCTGCGCGCGCGGGCGCAGCAGACTCCGCCGGGAACCTGGGTGGAAGGATATTTTTTCGACGACACCAAGGTGAAAGACAACCGGATGCTGAATATTCACGATCTGGATCAGGTGTCGAAGGACCATCCGGTGGTGGTGCATCATCGCGGCGGGCACACTTCGTTTTACAACAGCAAGGCGTTCGAAATGGCGGACGTGAACAAGAGCACGCCGAATCCGCCGGGCGGGACCTTCGATCGCGATGCCGAAGGCAATTTGAACGGGCGGGTGACGGATCGCGCCTCGGGCGTGTTCCGGCGCGTGGGCAAGCGCGTGACGTACACGCCGGCGCAGATGGAGCAGCGCGATCGCGATGGGCTGGCCTATATTTCGAAACAATTCGTGCGCTACGGACTGACCAGCGTGCATCACGAGAGCGGGAATTTAACGGCGTTGCAGCAGGTGCGCGCGCGCGGCGATCTGCTGCATCGCGTGAGCTATGAAGCGAGCGGCAAAGTGCTCGAAGCGATGATCAGCGGCACCATCGAAACCGGGTTCGGCGATGAGTGGATCCGCTTCGGAGCGACGTCGGAGCATACCGTCGACGGGTCGTTTTCCGAACGCACCATGGCGCTGAGCACTCCGTATCCGGGGACGACGTACAAAGGCAACATCACCGAAACGCAGGACACGCTGAACACGTGGATCGAGCGCGTGCATCGCGCGGGCATTCAGGTGAATTGCCACGCCAACGGCGACGTGGCGATCGATATGTTTCTGACCGCGGTGGAGCGCGCGCAGAAGATGTTTCCGCGCGCCGATGCGCGGCCGAAGATCACGCATTGCACGTTAATTAATGACGATCTGGTGCGGCGGATCAAGGCGCTCGACGCGGTGCCGGCGCCGTTTACTTCGTATGCGTATTACAACTCCGACAAATTTCATTTCTACGGCGAAAAGATGATGGAGCACTGCATGGCGTTCCGCACCATGCTGGACGCCGGGATTCATGTTGCCGCGGGGTCGGATTTCGGCCCCGGGCCGTTCGATCCGCGGATGGGGATTCAGGGGATGGTGACGCGCACCGGCTGGAACGGCGAAACGTGGGGCGCCAATCAGCGGGTGAGCGTGGACGAGGCGATCCGGATTAATACGCTGAACGGCGCTTACAATTCGCACGAGGAATCGATTAAGGGGTCGATTACGGCGGGAAAGTTTGCGGATTTTGTGGTGCTCGCCGAGGATCCGCACACGATCGCGCAGGACAAGATTAAAGATATCGAGATTGTGCGGACAGTGGTCGGGGGCAAGACGGTTTATCAGGCGTAGTTCTTGAAATCTTTGTGTTTGTGGATCCCTGTGGGGCAGGCCCCCGGCCTGCGGCGGC
>DATJNW010000113.1:0-5633 GCA_035507655.1 Bryobacteraceae bacterium
TCGTCGCAGATTGGGAGCGTAGCAGCGACAACGATCACCGGGTCTATTTCCTCATCGCAGATTGGGAGTGTCGCCGCCTCGACGATCACCGGAACCATCGCGTATTCGCAGATCGGTAGCATCAACGCAGCGACGATCACCATTGGCCTGATCGGGCGGAATCACCTTCAGCGGTACGGGTGGAATTACCATTGCCGGCAGCGGCAATATCTACGTCACGCCAGGGTACATCGTATCAACCTACTTCAACACCTACTACAATTCCCTCCCAACGGCGACCGCTTACGCGGTTGATGGCGGCACGGTAATCACTGCCGGTGAGGCGTTTGTTGGCACTGGCGGCGTGAATACCTCTTTCAGGCGGGTCGCCGTCGCGCCGTTCCACCACACTTGAGCGCACCCTGGCGTTCGGCGTCAGACTCCGCGTGATTGAGCGAATGCGGCTCATTGACGACCACGCGGTCACCAGCTCTTGCCGGGGCGAAAACGGCTTCCGGAGGAAAAGTCGCAACTCGCAGGACCAAAGGATGGCGGCTTGGTATATACTGGCGGGCATTCGGGATCTAAAATGGAAATCCCGGTCAAGGAGGCCGCTTTTGTCACGCCTTTCCATCACTCCCGTTCTTTTTCTCGCCGTCGGGCTGCTGACCGCACAGTCGAAGCTGCAGCGTTACCCGTCCTACTCCGACGGCAAGATCGCGTTCAGCTATCTGGGCGATATCTGGGTCGCCAATGCCGACGGCACCAATCCCGTGCGCCTCACCGACAACGTCGCGCGCGAAGAATTCCCGCGTTTTTCGCCCGACGGAAAATGGATCGCGTTTTCTTCGAATCGTGCCGGCAATTTCGACGTCTACGTGATTCCGGCCGATGGCGGCAGCCCGCGACAGCTGACTTTCCATAGCGCCAACGACAGCGTGGTCGGCTGGACCCCCGACAGCCGGCGAATCATTTTCACGTCTTCGCGCGACCAGGGCGTTTTTCCCAACGTCGCCACGCTGTTCGAAGTATCGGTCGACGGCGGCCTGGAACAGCCTATCCTCACCGATTGGGGATCCTGGGCCAGCTTTTCGGCCGACGGATCGAAGCTCGCCTTCACGCGCCATCCCGGCGTGTGGTCGCGCAAGCATTATCGCGGCAGCTACGCGGTGGATCTGTGGGTGGAAGACATCACCACGAAAAAATTCACGCGCCTGGGCGACGACGTTTATAAGGGCAATTATCTGTGGCCTATGTACGGGCGCAACGGCGAAATTTATTACGTCGCCGATGAGATGCCTGACGAAAAATCGGTCAAATGGGGCAGCCCGGAAATCTACAAGAGCGTGAACAACATCTGGAAAATTTCCGATCGCGGCGGCAAACCCGTGCAGGTCACCCATCACAGCGACGGCAACCTGTATTTCCCCAGCATTTCCGCTGACGGCAAAACCATCGTCTACGAGGACAATTTCGGATTATGGAAGCTCGATACGGCCAGCGGCAGGAGCACCGAAATCCGCATCGATATCAAGTCCGATCCCAAGGAAAATGCAACCGAACTGGTCACCATCAACAACCAAGCCCAGGGATTTAATCTTTCGCCCTCCACGCGCCGCGCGGCCATCTCCACGCACGGCGAAATTTTCACCATCGCGACCGGCCGCGGCGAGGTCCAGCGCGTCACCGACACTCCCTGGCGCGAAGACGATCCGCGTTGGTCGCCCGACGGCAAGTGGATCGCTTTCGTCTCGGATCGCACCGGCCGCCAGGAGGTGTGGATCGCCGATGAAATGGGCCGCGGCTTGAAAAAATTGAGCGACGCCGATTGCGACAAGCCCTCCGTCGTCTGGGCGCCCGATTCGAAATCGCTGCTGTGGTCCGGCTCCGATCACAAGCTGCGCCATGTCGATATTTCGAGCGGCGGAACGCAGATTGTGGCCACCAGCGACGTCGCCGCTATCGCCACGCCGCAATTTTCGCCCGACGGCGCCTGGATTTCCTATTCCAAGCGCGACCGCTGGCTGCGCGATCATGTCTACATTCAGCCCGCCTCCGGTGGAACGGAGCACATGATCGGCGCCGACGATTTTCTCATCTCGAGCGGCGCCAGGTGGACTCCGGACGGCAAACATCTCCTGTTCTTGGGCGGCGTCGGCGCGCCCGCGATGTCCGCGCTCAATCGCACCATCTTGCAGATCTACAGCCTCAGTCTCACCCGCTCCGCGCGCAACCCCGACGATCACGATGTCGATACGGAAGCGCAGGCCGAAGCGGAGACTCCGCGCCGCGGCGGAGCAGAGGCGATGGCGAAAGTCGACATCAAGATCGAATGGGACGGCATCGGGCAGCGCATTCACCAACTCACCCACATGCCCGGCTCCGTGATGGTCGTATCGCCGTCGCCAGACGGCCGCACTTACGCCTTCATGGCGCAGAACGCGGGATCGGATCAGCCTGGCCCTCCGGGACTATACGTGATCGCTGAAGACGGCACGCGCCTCACGCGCATTCCCAACGCAGTCGCGCAAGGCGAGGGCGGCGGACGCGGAGGACGCGGCGGCGGGGGCGGATTCGGCGGCGCCGCACCCGAATGGTCCAAAGACGGCCGTAGTCTTTACTTTCTGCAAGGCGGCGGAATATACATGGTCGCGGTTCCCGCATCTGTCGAATCGCCCGCGCCGGCCGCTCCCGCAGGAGGCGGTGGACGAGGCGCGGGGCCGGCAGCCGGCGTCGCCCCATCCACTCCGCGGCGCATCAGCTTCACCGTCCACATGGAAATCGACCGTGCAGCCGAGCGCAAACAGGTTTTCGAAGAAGCCTGGCGAACCATGAAGAACCGTTTTTACGACGGCACTATGCACGGCGTCAATTGGGCCGCCGACAAAGACCGGTATGAAACTCTCCTGCCCGATATCTCCGATTCGGAAGAGCTGCACAACGTGGTCATGGAAATGATCGGCGAGCTCAACGCTTCTCACACCGGCATCTCCGGCGGCGGCACCCTCCCCGGCGAGCCGCCGCCCGAACGCATCCAGACGCACTACCCCGGTTTCGACCTCGCGCCCGATTCATCCGGTTATTACAAGGTCGCCTACATTTATCGCAAAGGTCCCGCCGATCACGATTACATCAAGATCGCTCCCGGCGATTTCATCCTCGCCGTGAATGGCAAGCCGCTCAAAACTCCTGACAACTACTGGCGGGAATTCAACGTATTGACTGGCCGCGATTTCGAATTCGCCGTGAACTCCAAGCCCCAATCCGACGGCGCCTGGACCGTCCGCATCCAGCCGATCACCCAGGAAGCGCAGGGCGATCTTGAATATGAGCGCTGGGTGCAAAATCGCAAAGACATGGTCGAAAAAATGACCAAAGGAGAAATTGGCTACCTCCACATCCGCGCCATGAACGCGCCGTCGCTCGAACGGTTTGAGCGCGATCTGCTAGACAATCTCGGCAAGAAAGCTCTGATCATCGACGAGCGTTTTAACGGCGGCGGCGGCATCGACCAGGAACTGCTCGAAATCCTCAACCAGCGCAAGAAATACGAGTCTTATCGCGCCCGCGATTCGGTGGAGATCCCGCGGCCCATTCAGGCGTTCTTCGGGCCGATGGTGGTGCTCGCCAACGAACGCTCGGCGAGCAACGCCGAAATGTTCCCGGAGGGTTTCAAAACCCTAGGCCTCGGCGAAGTCGTCGGCGTGCCCACCTACGGCGCGGTCATCGGCACCGGATCTTACAATCTGCTCGACGGCTCGCAGATCCGCACGCCCGGAACCGGCGTTTTCACCAGCACGGGCCGCAATTTCGAGAATTACGGCGTCCCTCCAGACGTCTACATCGACAACGCTCCCCCCGATTTCCTGGCGGGGCACGACCGGCAAATCGAAAAAGCGATCGAAATTCTGCGCTCCGAGCTCAATTGAAACCCTTGTAGGAAACGGGGCTGGGACGTACCACTCAAAATCGGCGATAGGAGCTACAAAAAGCTACTGGCTGGCAGCTGCATTCCGTCCGCGAGGTCTTGAAGCGAGATGCCGTTTGCAGAGCGAGATGACGATGTACTTATGACGATCCGTTTGAGGGCGGAACCGAGCGGAACTGCGTGCAGTCGCCGTCCAGCGCAACCGCACGAAATAGCCGTTCAACCGTACGCAATGGCGGATCAAGTGCTTGTTAACGGCGAGCAACAATGCCTGACCGGCGTTCAAAGTCGCCTCATCGCCGTTCAGTATCGCGATCGCGAATTCGGCAAGAGTTTGATCGCTATGAGAAATTCAGCCACGAAGCCGAGTGCTCCTTGATCGGCGCAAGCTGACAGATGGCCGGAATCGACCATGTCTCGGGCAGGGCCGGCTTTTGGGAATTAGTCACGGCTTGAACCTGGAGAAGATCGTCGCCGGAATCCGCGGTATGACGCCCCGGCAAAGTGGGGTATGGAAACGTACCACGCATCCCCGGCTTTTAATCGAACCACCGCCTCAGCCCATAGCAGATCCTTGTCGCGCCCGAGCTTCTGGATGTCAACGAGTCCGCACTGGACCGGCCAGAAGCGCCGGGCCCCGGTTTCGTCCTTCAGATACTTCACGCCCGGATTCACGCCCCCGGCAAACACGGATTCGCGGGGCGCCTCGACCAGGTACTTCGCATAAGGCGGCCGGATAGCGGTCCACGGGGCGCGACATGAACGCCTTGATTCGGCTGACCTCGCTCTTCTGCATCGCGTCCAACTCCGCAATCTCCACCAGCAGAACCCCGTGAACTTGCATCGACGAATCCTTGCTGCCCAGGTCGGCGATTTCATCGGTGAACCAGGGGTCCGCCAGGACCTTCAGCGCGGTCGATTTCATGATGCCCTGGGGGCCTTCGAGCACTAAGCAGCAGTCATTCTTGCATCCCGGTTGAAATACGCGCGCAACCGCGCCGATTAAGAATTTCGCCCCGACCGCGTGGTGGTAATCGGAAATGGCCGCGCCGAGATACGTTGGCAGCCAGGTATCGATTCGAGGTCTGCCATCCCATTTCAGGCGCTCGAAGTATTCGCGGATGGGATGGAACGGACGATCGCGCGCCACGGTCTGAATCGCTTTGCCGACAACCGCCTTGGCCGCGATGATTCCCTTGTGCTGCATTCACGCGGCGGCATAAACATCGTCTTCGTCCGTCCGTGTGAACGGGATCGCCTTCGCGGTACTTCGGTGAGGTGAAGCCGCAGTGGTTCGTGTTTCCTGGCGGGAGTCGCTTCCCGAAGGACCCGGCGCGGCCGATCGGATCGCTCAAGACCGCCTGGAACAACGTGCGGAAAAAGGCAGGCGTGACCCGGCGCTGGCATGATAATGGGCATACGTTCATCACCGAACTGGCCGAGAATGGCGCTGGGGACGAGACGATCATGGAGATTGCGGGCCATGTGTCCCGGCAGATGCTCTCGCGGTACGCGCACATTCGTACGGAAGCGAAACGGAAGGCGCTGGAGGAAGTGGAGCAAAGGAGGGCTACGGCTCGGCAGGACATTCAGCAAGTCAAGCGGCGGGCGCAGGCCGCTGTACGCGCAACGCCTGTAACAGCACGAACGTTCGAGCCGGATAGCCGATAAAAGGTAGCGGCCTGCGTGCATGAGCGTCTAAATGCTTCGCGACACTGCGGCCGAC
>DATJNW010000114.1:0-27016 GCA_035507655.1 Bryobacteraceae bacterium
TGGGACAGGTGTTCGTCGGCGGAGGGGCGCCGCCGGCGGTGCGCGTGGAAGTGAATCCCACGCTGCTGAACGATTTCGGATTGAGCCTGGAAGACGTGCGCGCGGTGCTCGGAGCGGCGAACGCGAACAGTCCCAAAGGCACGGTGTCGGACCAGAACGATTCCTGGACGCTCAGCACCACCGATCAATTGATGAAGGCCCGCGAATACCGGCCGCTGATCGTGGCCTATCGCAATGGCGCGGCGGTGAAGCTGTCCGATATCGCCGAAGTGACCGATTCCGTCTCCGATCTGCGCAACATCGGCATCGCGAACGGCAAACCGGCGGTCCTGGTTTATATTTTCCGCCAGCCCGAGGCGAACATCATCGAGACGGTGGATCGCGTGAAGGCCGTGCTGCCGCAGTTGGAGGCGTCGATTCCGGCCGCGATCAACGTGCGCATTTTGAGCGACCGCACCACTACCATCCGCGCCTCGGTTCACGACGTGCAGCGCACCATGTCGATCTCCATGGGACTGGTGATCCTGGTGGTGTTCCTGTTTCTGCGCAGCGTTCGCACCACGCTGATTCCGGCCGTGGTGGTTCCGGTTTCGCTGGTCGGAACCTTCGGCGTTCTGTACCTGTTCGGATATAGCGTGGATAATCTGTCCCTGATGGCGCTGACCATCGCCACCGGATTCGTCGTGGACGACGCCATCGTGGTGATCGAAAACATCACCCGGCATGTGGAACACGGCATGGAGCCGCTTCAAGCCGCGCTCAAAGGCGCCGAAGAGATCGGCTTCACGGTGATGTCCATCAGCATCTCGCTGATCGCCGTTTTTATTCCGATTCTGCTGATGGGCGGAATTGTCGGACGCCTGTTCCGCGAATTCGCGGTCGCGCTGTCGGTGTCCATTCTGATGTCGCTGCTGATTTCGCTCACCACCACGCCGATGATGTGCGCGCGCCTGCTGCATCATGAGCGGGAGCACGGCTTCTTCTTCCGCGCCAGCGAGCGTGGGTTCAACGCCATTCTGCACAGCTACAAGAAATCGCTCGAATGGGTGCTCGATAATCAGCCGCTGACGCTGACCGTGACGCTGTTGACCATCGTTTTATCGGTGTATCTGTACGCGCGCGTGCCCAAGGGATTTTTCCCGCAGCAGGACACCGGACGGATGGGCGGCCAGATTCTGGCCGACCAGGCCAGCTCCTACCAGGCCATGCGCGATCGCGTGATCCAGGTGGTGAGCATCGTCCAAAAAGATCCGGCGGTGGACAGCGTGAACGCCTACGTCGGCGGCGGCAACGGGTACAGCAAGGCGTTCATGCAAATCGCCTTGAAGCCGCTCCGGGAGCGCGGGCTCAGCTCGGACGCGGTGATCGAGCGGTTGCGCCCGCGGCTTGAAAATGTTCCCGGCGTTTCGGTTTTTCTGCAATCGTTTCAGGACGTGCGCATCGGCGGGCGAAATTCGGCCGCGCAGTATCAATACACCCTCGAAAGCGACAGCGTCGCCGATCTGAACCGCTGGGCGCCGAGGGTGTACGCCAAACTCAAGCAGCTTCCCCAACTGGCCGACGTCAATACCGACCAGCAGGATAAGGGCCTAGAAGAATCGCTGATTATCGACCGCGCCACTTCATCGCGCCTGGGAATTTCGCCGGAAGAGATCGACAACACGCTGTACGACGCCTTCGGCCAGCGTGACGTCTCGGTGATGTACACGCAGTTGAACCAGTATTTCGTAGTCATGGAAGTGGCGCCGAAGTTCTGGCAGAATCCGGACGAGCTGAAATATCTGTACGTCGCCGGCAACAACGACGCGCAGGTGCCGCTCAGCGCCATCGCCAGCTACGGCGCGGATAACACGCCGCTTTCGGTGAATCACCAGGGACAATTCCCGTGCGTGACCATTTCCTTCAATCTGCCCATCGGCGTTTCGCTGAGCGACGCGGTTCCGCTGATCGAAAACGCGGAGCGCGAAATCGGCCTGCCTTCGAACGTCAGCGGCAGTTTTCAGGGAACCGCGCAGGCCTACGAACAATCGCTGGCCAATGAGCCGATTCTGATTCTGGCCGCGGTGATCGCCGTTTATATCGTGCTGGGAATTTTATACGAAGATTTGATTCACCCCATCACCATTCTTTCGACGCTGCCCTCGGCCGGCGTGGGCGCGCTGCTGGCGCTGATTCTCACCGGCGGCGAGCTGAACGTGATTTCCCTGATCGGCATCATCCTGCTGATCGGCATCGTGAAGAAGAACGCGATCATGATGATCGATTTCGCTCTCGAAGCCGAGCGCCGGGACGGATTGACGCCGGACGCGGCGATTTTCCGCGCCTGTGTGCTGCGCTTCCGTCCGATCACCATGACCACCATGGCGGCGCTGCTGGGTGGTTTGCCATTGGCCCTGGGCCGCGGCGAAGGCAGCGAATTACGCCGTCCGCTGGGCATCGCCATCGTCGGCGGATTGATATTCAGCCAGCTTCTGACGCTGTACACCACGCCAGTGGTTTATCTTTACATGGACCGTCTGCGTCTGCGCCTGGCGTCGCTGCGCGGCCAATTATTCCCGCGCCGCGCCACCAATCTGGCGACCCCGACGCGGTAAACGCATGCCGATAGCTCTCGCCAGAACAACCTTACAATGAGCCTCGCTTGTGGCGCACGCACTCGTGCGTGCCGTGTCGCGACTCTTCGCGACACGTCCTCCGCCTTCTTTCCTGCCGGCAGCGGTAGTACGCGGCGATTGGCGTCGTCACGCCGCTGCTGGCGCTCGACCGGCAGGTTAATTCAGGAATTGTCGGCGGGCCTTGAAACTTTTTTGAGAAATCTTCTAACGCGCCGGGCGCAGCCATCCCACACCGATCTGGCCATGCAGATTCTCATCGGGCCGGGCGACATCGCCGCCTCCGAACCACACGCGTACGCCTTCAGGCGTTAATTCCACGCTCGGATCGCACACCACCTCCCGATCCCACCCCTCGGCTCCCGCGATCGGCGGAAAATTGAAAGCGCGTTCCCAGGCAACGCCGTCGCGCGACCGTGCCAGGCCGATTCTTCGCCGTTCCCCGCGCCCACGGCCGGTGTACAGCATCCAATAAAATCCGCCCGAGGACCACGCCGCCGGCTCGCCCAATCCCATTTCATCAAACGCACCCGGCGAACCCAATTCGAGAATCGGATTGGAGCGCAATTTTTCCCACCGGACGCCGTCGCGCGACCGCGCCACTCCCAACCGCTGCCGCCGTGCGCGATCGAGTCCGGTATAAAACAAATAAAACCAATCGCCCGCGCGAATCACGTAAGGATCGCTGGCGCCGCGCTCATCGAAACTCCCCACCGGTCCCGGCGCCAGCACCGCGCCGCCCCGTTTTTTCCACGAAACTCCATCGCTCGACCGCGCCAGCGCCACGCCAAACGGATGGCCCGCTTCATACCAGTAAAAAATTTCATCGCCCGAAACCAGCGCCGAACCGTTGGCCGCGATGTAATCGCCCTCCCAACCCGAAGGCGACAACACCCGTCCACGCTTCTGCCACGCGACGCCGTCGGCTGAAACCGCGAGCGCAGTGTGCCACGTCTTTCCGTCAAACTCCGAATAGAGATTGAAATATTCGCCGTGAAACCGCACGACCGAGGGATTCAGCACGTCGCTCGCTCCCTCGCGCGCGATAACCGGCGCCGGATTCGCGGTCCAGACGAAGGGCGCTTTCACGCCCAACGAATCCGGCGGAGGCAGCGTAAATTCGGCGTAGCGCCCGCATCCGGCGAGCAGCACCAGCAGTGGCAAAAGAAATCTCAAACCGGAATCCGAATCTCCAGACTGCTGCCCTGCCCGGGCCGCGAATCGAGCTGCATTTCCCCGTTCAACATTCGCACCCGCCGTTTTATACTGGTGGGACCGAGCCGCAACAATTCCAGCTCCTCGAGCGAAAACGATCCACTGAACCCAAACCCGGAGCCGTTGTCTTCCGCCCGAATCTCAATTTTATGATCGTGCATGCCCATCGACAGAGCCATTCGCGTCGCGCCGGAGTGCTTCTGAATATTGTTCATCGTTTCGCGGATGATTTGCAGCAATTCGAGCGAAACCTCGGTTTCGGCCGGATCGTGAATATCGCTCTGGCTGGAAAAGGTCGCGTGAATGCCGGTATCGCGCTGGAACTGGTCCACCATCCGGCTCAACGACGCCGGCAGGCTGACGCCTTCATCGGCCGGACGCATACTGCGCACGAAGCTGCGCAGTTCGCCCACCTGCGCCTTGCATAATTCCTGCAATTGCGCCAGCTCCTCGCGCGCGGCTTCGAGGTCGCGCGCCAGCAATTTGCGGATAATTTCCAGGCGCATCTGAAAACTGATGAAGCTTTGCAGCGGACCGTCGTGAAAATCGGCGGCGATGCGCTGCCGCTCGGCCTCGCGCGCGCCCTGCGCCTGCGAGCGGATGATCACGTTATGGCGCAGCGTCTGCGACATGCGCCGGTCCAGATAACGCTTGAGAAACGTACTCGCAATCGCCACGCCCGCAGCGCCGAGGGTCACCCACACCAGCGGCATGTCGCCGTGCGGCGCAAACAGAGCGGCCAGCAGCACGGTTACGGCGCTCACCACCACCACGCGCGTCAGATCGTGCAGCACCGCGGCCGAAGCGAGCACGTATCCGGCGAGCAGCGCGCCGAACCATCCGCCCGACGGCCAGGCCAGCCATCCCGCGGCCATCAGCCAGTTCCAGAACCCGAAGAATACCGTGTCCGCGACCAGCGCGATCCCGCCGCGCACCGGCGAATCGAACTTGACTTCGAATAACGCGCCGATCGCGTACACCGTGTAGGCCGCCAGCACCGCCAATACCGACGTGAAGCGCTCATCGGCCGTGCGCCAGTACCATCCGAGACAAGCCAGCGCCAGAATCACGCGGGCGATGCGCAAGGCCAGACGGCCCCGGTAGGGGACCATCGCTCAGCGCCTGTACAGATACAAACGATGGCTGCGTCCTTGGCCATCGTCGTCGATATCCACGGTTTTCACCGGGGTCCAGGCGGAAAATTCGAAATCGTGCGCCACCACGCGCGATCCTTTTTTGAGCTGTTTTTCGAGCAGCGGAGTCACTTTGTCGTTCGACATCGGGAGCAGATAAACAGTCAGAAGATCGGCGGAAGAATAGTCCTGCTTTAACAGGTCGCCGTGAATGATGCGCGCGGCCGCGGCCAGGCCCAGCGTGCGGATCGTGTCCATGCTTTGTTTGTACAGCAGATCGTCGAACTCGACGCCGGTCGCGTCCGCATGAAATTTCCGCGCGGCCATGATGACGATTCGCCCGTCACCGGAGCCGAGGTCGAACATTTTTTCTCCGCGCTTCAGCTCACCCAGGTTGAGCATTTTTTCGACGACCGTTTCCGGAGTCGGATAATAAGGCGCGAGTTTCTCGGTTTTTGGCTGGGCGAGAAGCGCGGAAGCCCACAGCGCAAAAAGGAGCAGCCGCATTACGACCTACTATAACGCCGGAGGGTTGTGGCTCGGAGGGTTGCGAATAAGGTTGTCGACGATGGTAATCAACGCATTCAGCCGCTCGTCGGTGTGCTTCTGAGCCGCGACCAATTCTGAAACCTGCGAAGCCAGGCGATCCACTTTCTCAGCAAGCCGGTCCACTTTCTCAGCAAGCCGGTCGACCCGCTCCGTCAGACGGTCGACCCGCTCCGTCAGACGGTCGACGCGATCCGTCAGGACGACCTGTGCCGTCAGCAGTTGACGATGCTCCTGCTCAAAATCGATGTGCGCATTCGTAAGCACCTCGATCATGCGCTCGATTCGATCCAGACGCGTCGGATCGTGCCCGTTTTGCGGTTCGCCGGCCATCGATCTATTGTGTCACGGCTCGATGTACACGCGCACCCGATTGCTCGCCTGCCCGCCCACTTGGAGGTACAACTCCTCCGGTCCGGAATTGACGATTTTCGGCACGGTAATGTCGACCAGGTAAAACCCGATGTACGGCGCCAGCACCGCGCGCGTCACTTCCACCGGCTGCCGGTCGAGATAGGCGCTCACCGTCGCCACGACCGACGGCGGGTTGTCCAGCGGCCCGGCTACGCCGGTCGGCCAATCCGGTTTCACCTTGCCGAGTCCCGTCGCCAGAATCTCGATCTGGCTGCCGGAATGCGCCGGATGCATGGCGTCGAGCATCACGTCGTTTTCGCCGTCGAGCAGCACCGGCGTGCCATCGCGGTCGACGAAAATCACCGGCGCGGCCGCTTCGAGCGGCACCGCGGGCAGCGATGCCGAACCGTTCACCGACAGCGCCAGCGACGATCCGTTCGCTTCAAACGGCACCTGAAGCTGCGATTCGCTCTCGCTCGCCGTCAGCACCGGAACCGGCAGGTCGCCCGCGCGCGCCGATTCCACGCGCGACCCGAGCACGCTGATCAACGCTCCCGGCGCCGTCGCCCGCGCCACCCAATCGGCCGTGCTGACCACCGCCGGGTCGCGCAAACGATGCGGCGCGAGCGTCGAGAAAACACCGTATCCATCCGTCGCCGCCCAAAGTTGATTGGCCTGCCCGTCGAGCTTCACGTCCATCACCGGAGCCGGCAGCCCGCCGACCGCGGTCCATTTCGGCGCCGCGCCCAGCACGCCCAGATCGGCGTAGGTCATGAAAACGCCCTGATCGGTGGCGGCGTAAACCGCTCCACTGGCCCGGTCAGCCGTGATTCCATGCACCGCCACATCGGGCAGATTCGACGTGAAAGGGTCCCAGAACATGCCGCCGTCTTCCGTATGCGCCACGTGGGCGTGGGCGACCGTTGAGGAATCGGGCGCAGCGCCGAAAACCGCCAGCGCCACCTGCGAATTGTTGGGGTCCACCCAGAACGCCTCGACGGCTCCAGCGGCAAAGGGAAATGCGCTGCGCCAGGTTGTGCCCTTGTCTTCGGAAACCATGATGACGCCGTCCGCGCGTCCGGCATAAGTCAGCGATCCCACGCTGGCGACCGCGGTCACCCGCACGCCGAGCCTCTGCGTCAGCGCCCGCCGCAGCGCCAGGTCGCTCGCCGCCTGCGAATCCCCGGCCGGCGTCCAGGCGATTTTCTGCCCCGGCTGCCACTCGACCACGCTTCCGTCGGTCAACTGAATCCGCGCGCCCTGATCGTCCGAAGGCAGGCTCAATAACCGCGACGCAGCCAGGTTCGCCAGTCCCTGGTTCAATCCGCTCCAGGATTTTCCGCCGTCGGCCGAGTGAAAAACGCCGTCCGCTCCCACCGCCACAATCTGATCGCTATCTTTTGGAGAAACCGCCAGATCCGCCACCGGTCCGATGATCGATTCGCCCTGGTAGCCGGTCAGGTTGTCCCAGCTCGTTCCGCCGTTCTCCGAGCGGTAAACGAACCCCCGAAACGCGTAAAGCACAGAATCCGCGCCACTTCTTACTTTTGCCCCAGGTTCGGGTAAATTCGTGGAGATGGCCGCCGGTTCAGGAGGCGCCGCAGCACCCGAGGCCTGCCACAACTCGAGATCGGAGGTTGCAAAGATTCGTCCGGAAGCCGTTTGAATCAAAACAGATCCCGAATCCGCGTACCACACGCGACTCACCGGCCCCGTCGCCAGGCCGGCGAGCGACCGGTCGATAACCCAATTTCCCACTGGACGCCAGCCGGTTTGCGCCACAGCCTTCTGCGCGAAAAGACTCAGCGCGGCGAGTACTGTGGCAGCAAGATGCGTCGCTGTGGCGTTCCTATACACAGGAATCACTCTATTGTACTCTTAGGATCGGTAGTTCCACCCTGAAACTGTTGATTTTCCTGCTGAAAGCCATCTAAGATTAACCCGGACAGATACTTGCTTTGCAATTTTGGTGTTAGACTATCCGGGAGGGTTCCAGGAGCAGGGGTTACAGCCAGGGATCCATCGGTCAGTAAGTTAACGGGAAGAGTGTCTATGCGGAACGGTCGCTCTGCGGCCTATTACGTGGCGGGATTGTCGCTGCTGATGGCAGCCTCGGCCGTCGTGTGTTCCGCGCAGATGATGCCTCCCAGCGATTCCTCGGGTTACAGCGCCAAAGTCGTTGAAATGACTGGGCGTGTTTCGGTCCTGCGCGATGCGACGGCCTGGGCGCTGAACACCGGCGATCTGGTGCACGTTCAGGAGTTAATCCTCACCGGCCCGGACGGGCAAGCGAAATTCGAGGTATCCGACGGCTCGACCTTCGAGGTTTATCCCAATTCCCGCGTGGTGTTCCGCAAAAATCCGCCGAACTGGCGCGACCTGCTGGATGTCCTGGTGGGCCGAGTCAAAGTTCATATCGAGCATCTGTACGGTCCCAATCCCAATCGCGTGCAGACCCCGACCGCGGTCATTTCGGTCCGCGGAACCACTTTTGATGTTTCCGTCGACGACGATGATGAATCGACGGAGGTCGCGGTAGAGGAAGGCGTCGTCGAGGTGCGTCACGCCATGCTGCCCGGCAATACGAAAACGCTCACGGCCGGGGAAACGTATATCGTTTATCGCAATGTGCCGATCGCTTCCAGCCGCTTCGATAAGGGGGCCATCGCAAAACGCTCCATCCGTATGATCGTGGATGCGATCAGCACCTGGGAATCGCGAATGCCGCGCGCGGGAACCATCGGAACGACCATCTCACCGAGCGCGCCCAGCACAACCAAAACCCCTACCAGCACCGCGCCTGCACCGGCGCCCCCACCACCAGTGGCGCCGCCGCCGCCCGCGCCGGTTGCTCCCAGTGCGCCCGGATTTATCGACACATCGAATGGTCCGGCGGTCAGCGTCTTCGTAGTGCGCCAGCCGGAATCGCGCTGGCACAAGGTCACCCATGCGATCTGGAATGCAATGGTCCGCTTCGCCTTGGGGCCGGAGCCGGGGCTCGACGTGATGCAGGCGATTCAGCGATAGCCGCTGATCGACCCTTATCTTTTCGAGCACCCTGTTAGTGCAGGGCGTGCACGTTCACCGAGCTTTCGGCAACCTGCGTCAGCGTCTGATCCGCGTTCTTCTCTTCTTGCAGCGTCGTTTCGAGCAGCCGGGCCGCTTCGGCATGCCCCAGATGCAGCGCCAGGGCGCGGGCCGTTCCATATCCGGCGATTTCGTAATGCTCCACACGCTGGGCGGCGGCGATAATCGCCGCGTCGCGCACCTCCGGGCTGCCCTTGGCATTCACCATGTCTTCGCCTTCGCGAATTAATCCCTTCATCGCTTCGCAGGTTTCGCGCTCCGGCGTTTTGTTCAGGCTCCGGAAAATCGCATCCAGACGGTCCACCTGGGTACGGGTCTCCGCGAGATGTTTGTCCAACGCTCGTTTCAGCTCCGGATCCTGGGCTGTTTCGCTCATTTTGGGCAGTGCGCGGATAATGCGGTGCTCGGCGTCATAAAGATCCTCGATTTGCTGAACAAACAGTTCTTGCAACGAATTAAATTCCTGACTGAATAAGGCCATAGTCGTCTCCTGCCAATACGACTCGACCGGTCGCGCGGCGTTTCCTGATTCGCTGATCGCTACTTTTCGAGCAGAAAATTCCCGACAAACAATGCGTCGATTCCCGAGGAGTAGAAACTGCGCACCGCGTCGCGCGGCGCCGAGACCAGCGGATCACCGAACAGATTGAAGCTGGTGTTGTAAAGCACCGGCAGCCCGGTCGATTTGCCAGCTTCGTGCAGCAGGCGATGGTACAGCGGGTTATCGCGCTCGGACACGGTGTGGACGCGGACCATGTCTTCGCCGAGAATCGCCGATTCGAAGGTTTTTCGATGCGCCGGGCGCACCCGTCCGACGGTGGCCAGATTTCGCGCGTTCGGTCCGGCGTCGAAATATTCCTCGGCCAGCTCTGCCGGAACCGACGCCGCGAATTTCCGGAACGATTCGCGATGCTTGATGTACACGTTCAGATTCTCCGTGGAATAAGGATCGAGCGGCGAAGCAAGAATACTGCGGTTGCCCAGCGCGCGCGGGCCGAACTCCATTCGGCCGTGCATCCAGGCGACGATTTTGTGCTCGCCCAGCAGGCGCACCGCGGTCGCCAGCATCTCCTCGGTCGAGCGCAAATATTGAAAGCGCAGCTTGCAGTTTTCGAGCACCTGCTTGATCTCTTCGGCGTCGTAACTCGGGCCCAGCAGCAGCGACGACGGTTCAGCCCCATGCGGATGTTGTCCCAGCCCGTGCCACACATGATAAACGGCCCCCAACGCCGTGCCGGCATTTCCGGCGGCCGGCTGCACGAAAACATTTTTCCAGCGTCCTGATTTTTCGAGAGCCTCCACCAGCAGCGCGTTGAAAAACAATCCGCCGGCCAGACACAGGTTTTCGCCTTCCCCCGCCAGCTCGAGCACCGCGCGCTCAACCGTTTTCTGCAAACCGCGCGCGATCGAAGAATGCGACGCCTCGCCAAGCGAATCGAAAAATCTGCGGCTGAAACTGCCGCGGCTGTCGAAATAAGTCGCGTCCAGGCGCGGCGAATTCTTCAAAATGTCGGCGAACAGCGGCGCCAGGCGATCGTCGCCCGAGGTCGAAAGCCACTGCACTTTATGCTCGTCCGCACCAGCGCGATAGCCGATCAGCTCCGTAACGGCGCGATACAGGCGTCCCAGCGAATCCGGGTAATACCACTCCTTTTCGAGCTGGATCTGGTTGCCGCACGCCTGCCATTTCGCCCCGCAGCGGAAATCTCCCGCGTGATCGAGCGTCAACACCGTCGCCTGCTCGAACGGCGAAGCGTAAAACGCCGACGCGGCGTGCGCCATGTGATGCTGGACCACCACGATCTCACTGTTCGGAAACCGGTCCCGCAGTTCCAGATGGAAATACGATTCCGCGCCGCGCGCGAACGGGCGCACCACCGCCACGCAATCGACGTCTTCATGGCGCGCCCCGGCCAGACGCAGACATTCCTGAACCGATGCGCGCGGCAGCGAACCGGCAACGTGCCCGCGCTCGAGCTTGGCTTCCTCAATCGCCGCGCGAACCTCGCCGTTTTTGTGAACGGCGGCCGCGGCATCGCCCAACAAACCTCCGAGTCCCAGAATCGTCATAAAGTGTGTTGAAAAAGAGGACAGACCGCTCTATCCCACGCTCTCCGTTCGATGACCGGCCGCCGATTTCCCATCGGGGACAAAGTAGCCGGTCCCCTTTTTCAACAGCCTCATTGGCGTTTTTCGATTTTCGCCCAGGTGTCTTTCAAAGTCACCGTGCGATTAAATACCAGCTTCTCCGGCGTTGTGTCGGAATCCACCGCAAAATATCCGAGCCGCTCGAATTGATACCGCGCGCCGGCAGCAGCGGGTTTCAGGCTGGGCTCAACTTTCGCGTCCGAAATCAGTTCCAGCGATTTCGGATTCAGATGGTCCGTAAAATCCTTGCCCTCATCGACCTCGTTCGGATTTTCGCGCGTAAACAGCGTTTCGTACAAACGAACCTCGGCGTCGATCGCGTGCGCGGCCGAGACCCAATGAATGGTCGACTTCACTTTGCGGCCATCCGGAGCGTTGCCCCCGCGCGTGGCCGGATCGTAGGTGCAATGCACCTCGATCACTTCGCCGCGATCGTTTTTCACCACGCCCGTGCATTTCACGAAATAGGCGTAGCGCAGCCGCACTTCGCGTCCCGGCGATAAACGGAAATACTGCTTGGGAGGGTCTTCGCGAAAATCGTCCTGTTCGATATAAAGGACGCGCGAAAACGGCACCGGACGCGTTCCGGCGCTCTCATCTTCCGGATTATTCACTGCTTCCATCTGCTCGACTTGTCCCTCCGGATAATTTTCGATCACCACGCGCAGCGGCTTCAACACGGCCATGACGCGGGGCGCGCGCCGGTTCAGATCGTCGCGCACGAAATATTCGAGCAGCGACAATTCCGTGGTCCCGTTGGTTTTGGAAACTCCCACGCGCGCGCAAAAATTGCGGATTGACTCCGGTGTGTAGCCGCGCCGCCGCATTCCGCAAAGGGTCGGCATGCGCGGATCGTCCCAGCCGCGCACCTGGCCGTCGCGCACCAGTTGCAGCAATTTTCGCTTGCTGAGCAGCGTATAAGTAAGGTTGAGCCGGTCGAACTCGATCTGCTGCGGACGATAAATCCCGAGCTGTTCGACGTACCAGTCATAAAGCGGCCGGTGATCTTCAAATTCGAGCGTGCAAATCGAATGGGTGATGCGCTCGATCGAATCCGATTCGCCGTGCGCGAAATCGTACATGGGATAAATGCACCACGCGTCTCCCGTTCGATGATGCGTCGCGTGCAAAATTCGATACATGATCGGGTCGCGCAGGTTGAGATTGGGCGACGCCATATCGATCTTCGCCCGCAGCGTGCGTGAGCCATCGGCGAATTCCCCGGCGCGCATGCGCTCGAATAATTCCAGGTTCTCTTCAATCGACCGGTTGCGATACGGGCTTTCCTGCCCCGCTTCGGTGAGCGTGCCGCGCTGCTTGCGCACTTCTTCCGGCGACAGGTCGCAGACGTAGGCCTTGCCCGCCTTGATCAACTGCACGGCCCATTCATAAAGCTGACCGAAATAATCCGACGCGTAATAAACACCGGCCCATTCGCCGCCGAGCCAGCGAACGTCTTCCATGATCGAATCGACGTATTCGGTTTCTTCCTTGGTCGGATTGGTATCGTCGAAGCGCAAATTACATTTGCCGCCGAACTCTCTCGCCAATCCAAAGTTGATATGGATCGACTTGGCGTGGCCGACGTGCAGATAACCGTTCGGCTCCGGAGGAAAGCGCGTGTGCACGCGACCCTCGTATTTGTTGGTTTTCAGATCCTCGATAATCGTGTCGCGGATGAAATTCGACGTGGCGACTTCGTTCACAGTACTCATAATTGCGTCCCGCGGAGGGCGGGATTGATCACGCGCCGGGCTTCAGCCCCGTTCGCGGCCTGCGGAGCTAAAGCTCCGCGCGGACTGAAGTCCGCCCTCCCTGTCATAGCATTTCTATCGCTTTGTCGATTCGATGCAGCGTTGTCTCCCGCCCGAGCACGGCGAGCGTCGAAAACAGCGGCGGCGCCACTTTTCGCCCGCACACCGCCACGCGAATCGGCAGATACATCTGTCCGGTTTTAATTTTCAATTTTTCCGCGCCCGCTTTGAGCGCCGCTTCGAGCGCGTCATGCTCGAATTCGGTGATTGCCAGAATTCCCCGCGCGTTTTCGAGCACCGTCCGCGCCAGCTCCGGCGTGCCTTTTTGCGGAACCAGCTCGGCTGCCGGATAGGACGGCAATTCGTCGGCGAAAAAGAAATCGGCGACGTCGCGAATATCGCGCAGCAGCTTGATTCGTTCCTGAATCAGCGGCGTGATCTTCAGGAGGTTGCAAGAATGGTTGGCGGGCGCAAACGGCGCCAGTGCTTTCGCCAACTCCTCCACCGGCATGGTCCGAATATGCTCCGCATTCAGCCATACCGCTTTAGGATCGAAGGGGTCTGCGTGGGTGAAGTTGATGGTCGCGTTGCTGCGATTCACGCCTTCGAGCGTAAACGCGTCGATCAGCTCCTGCCGCGTCATCTGCTCGCGATAATCCTTGGGCGACCATCCCAGCAGCACCACGAAATTCACAAACGCCTGCGGCAAAAATCCGGCGTCGCGATAGGTGGTCACGCTGACCACCGGACCATGTTTGCGCTTCGATAATTTCGACCCATCCGGCGCGATCAGCAGCGGCAGATGCGCGAATTCCGGCGGCTCGACGCCGAGCGCTTCAAAAATCAGAACGTGCTTGAACGTGTTGGTCAGATGGTCCTGGCCGCGAATGATATGGCTGATCCGCAGGTCGGCATCGTCGGCGCAGGACGCCATATGATAGGTGGGCACGCCGCTGGAGCGCAGCAGCGCGAAGTCCTCGATATCGGCCGTGGCCTTCAACTGCTCGCCGTAGACCAGATCGTTGAAGATGACTTTATCGCGATGCTCGCGCGGGACGCGGAAGCGCAGAACAAACGGCTCGCCCACGGCGGCGCGGTGGTCGCTTTCTTCGCGCGACAGCCCCCGCATTTCGGGGTTGAACAGCCACGGACCATCCGCGTGCTGTTTTTCTTCCGTCTCGGCCGATGCTGGCGTGAAATCGCGGTAAGCAAGCCCGTTTTCGAAAATTTTCCGCGCCAGCGCGCGATGCAATTCGCCGCGCTCGGACTGGCGGTACAATTCATCCCAGCTCAAATCGAGCCATTTCAGCCCCTCGAAAATGGAATCGAGCGATTCCTGCGTGTTCCGCTCCACGTCGGTATCGTCGATGCGCAGGATCATAGCCGCCGCATTGTGGCGCGCGTACAGCCAGTTAAAGATGAAGGTTCTGGCGCTGCCGATGTGTAAATACCCGGTCGGCGACGGAGCGAATCGGACTCGAAGCATCTTGGAAATTCCAGGATAACAGTGATGTGCTAAATTCGTCGAAATGTGGGCCGATGTGCGGCTGGCGGTGCGAAATGCGAGGCGCCGTCCGGCTTACGCCGCAACTTGCATCGCCGTGCTGGCCTTCGGGCTCGGCGCCTGCACCGCGGTTTTTTCCGCGCTCTATTCCGCGGTTCTCAAACCGCTGCCGTATCCCGATCCGGACCATCTGGCGATCGTTCAGAATCATTTTCGCAATGCGCCGATGCGAGCGGTGGGCGCGTCGGCGGCCGATTATTTCAATCTGCGCGAGCATCACGAACTGTTCCTCGACGCGGGCGTGTATTATTTTCTCGATCTCAACCTGAGCGGCGTGGACGTTCCCAGAAAAGTAAATGCCGTCGCGATTTCGTCCAGTTTGTTTGACGTGCTCGGCGCCCATCCGCTGCTCGGGCGAACCTTTTCCGAAGTCGAGCAGCGCTTCAGCGGACCTCATGCGGTGATCCTGAGCGAATCCTATTGGGAAAGCGAATTCGCGCGCAATCCGCGGATTTTACAGCGCTCGCTGCGGCTGAACGGCGAACTGTATCCGATCGTCGGGGTGATGCCGAAGTGGTTCGCGTTTCCCAACGACGTTACCGGGATGTGGACGCCGCTCACCTTGCGCGATTCCACCGACGACAAGAGTTTTTATCTGCGCATGTACGCGCGGCTCGCGCCCCGCGTCGATTTCAGCCGCGCCTCGGCGATGATCGCGGGAATCGGGCGCGCGAATCCGGAACTTCGAGCGCAACAACGCGATTATTTGCTGAAGCCCGTGCTGCGCAACGGCGATGCCTCCGCGCGGCGCTGGTTGTGGATTCTGTTCGCGGCCGCCGGGTGTTTGTTGCTGATCGTGTGCTCGAATGTGGCCGGGCTGGTGCTGGCGCGATCGTCGGAGCAGCGTTCGGATCTGGCGGTCCGCATGGCGCTGGGCGCGAATCGCTGGAGAATCGCGCGGCAGGTGCTCGCCGAGGTTTTGTTCTTCGACGCGTGCGGCGCCATCGCCGCGCTGGTGGTTGCGCGCGCGGCGATCGCACTGCTCGCGCGCTACGGACCGGCGGCGCCGCCGCAAATGGAGGCTCCCGTTTTTCTGTTCTGCCTGCTGGTTTCGCTGGCAACGGGTATCGTGTGCGGGATTTATCCGGCGATCGATTCGTCGCGAACCTCGCTGATCGAAGCCGGCCGCCAACAAACCACCGGACGCGAGCGGCGGCGCTGGCAGCAGGCTCTCATTGTGCTGCAAACCGGCGTCGCCACGGCGCTGCTGATTGGCGGCGGATTACTGATCCACAGTCTTCTGCTGCTTCTCGAAACGCCGCTCGGCTTCGATCCGCAAGACGTGCTGACCATGCAGATCAGCCTGCCGCGGGCGCGCTACGCCACGCCCGATTCGCGCGCGCGATTTTACGGCGCGCTGTTCGATCAAGTCTCCGCGGTTCCCGGCGTGGACGCCGCTTCCGGCTGCACGCTGCTGCCGTTCGGTTTCGGCGAAAACGTCAACACCTTCGAAATCGCCGGCAGGCCGAAGCCGGCGGCGAATCAATACGTCGATCTGAGCACCGTCTCCGCGAACTATTTCGAGGCGATGCGGATTCCCCTGCTGCGCGGCCGGCTGTTTACGGCGCAGGATCGCTCCATCGTGCTGATCGATGAAACTTTCGCGCGACGCGTCTTCCCCAACGAAGATCCATTGGGGCGCCAGGTGAAGATGAATTGGGGCGTGTACACGATCGCCGGGGTGGTCGGCCCGGTAAAGGTCTCCGCCATCGATCTCGACACGCCGCCGACGCTCTATTTCAGCTCCGCGCAAACGCCGGTGACCGATCTGACGCTGGCCATTCGCAGCCGTCTCGCCGGGAACGAAATCGTGCGCGACGTGAGGCGAATCGTCAGCGGGCTCGATCGGGACCAACCGATTTACGATGTCGCGACGCTGCAATCGCGGATCGACCGTTCTCTTAAAACGCGCCGCTTCGTCGTGTGGCTGATGCTCGGCTTCGCCGCGGCGGGCACGGGGCTGACCATGCTGGGTCTCTACGGTCTGCTCTCGTACGCGATTATTTTGCGGCGGCGCGAGATCGGGATCCGCATGGCAGTAGGCGCGAGCGCCGCGACGATCGCGACGCTGATCTGCCGTGATGGAATGAAGCTGGTCCTGGCGGGCGTCGCGCTGGGATCGGTTGCGGCGCTGGCCGCCTATCGGCTGATCGCGAGCCAGATGTACGGAATCAGCCTGGCCGATCGCGCGACCTGGATCGGCGTTTTCGCGATCGTGTTTGCGTCGGGCTTCGCGGCGACGGCGGTGCCCGCCCTGCGCGCCGCACGGTCGAATATCGTGCGGGCGCTGCAATGAAGCCGGATAAAATCGTGCTAAAGTAACGGCGAGACAGGGAGATCAATCATGAAAATGTCCAAAAAATCGCTGGTGCTGACGGCCGCCATGACTGGATTGCTCGGCGGCACAATGGCTCGCGTGAACGCGCAGTCGAACAGCCAGCCGACCAAGTCGACGTCCAAAAAGGCCGTCGCCGAAAAGCACGCCTGCGCCGGAAAAAATTCGTGTAAGGGCAAGGGCGGGTGCGGCAGCGGCGACAATGGCTGCAAGGGCAAAAACTCCTGCAAAGGCAAAGGTGGCTGCGCCACCGACGGTTCGCAAAAATAGACGTTGCGGCGGCCATGCCTGCCAATCGATTTAACGGATTCACCGATTATGGAATCGGCATCGGTTTGCGCGTCCCCCATTACGAGCACATTCTCAAAAAGAAGCCGGTGGCCGGATGGTTCGAGATTATTTCCGAAAATTACATGATCGACGGCGGCCGTCCGCTGGCGATTCTCGATCACATTCTCGAACAGTATCGCGTGGTGCAGCACGGCGTTTCGGCCTATTTCGGATCCGCCGAAAAACTCAACCGCGAGCATCTGAAGCGCCTGAAAGCGCTGGTCCGCCGCACGCGCACGCCGTGGCTCACCGACCATCTGTGCTGGGGCAGCGTCGACGGAACCTACAGCCACGATCTTCTGCCGATGCCGTACACCTTCGAAGCCGCGAAAATCACGGCGCGAAAAATTCGCGAGGCGCGCGATTATCTGGAAGTGCCCATCGCCGTCGAAAATGTTTCCAGCTACGCCGAGTTTCACCTTTCCGAAATGACCGAATGGGAATTTCTGAATGAAGTGGTGGAGCGCGCCGATTGCGGCATTCTGCTGGACGTCAATAATATTTATGTTTCCTCACGCAATCACGATTTCGACGCGTACACCTATCTCAACAGCGTCCCGGCCGATCGCGTGGCGCAGATCCACATCGCCGGCCATTCCAAATTTCAGAAATATCTTCTCGACACGCACGACCATGCGGTGATCGACCCGGTGTGGAAACTCTACGATCACGCCATTCGCCGCATCGGCCCGACCGCCACGCTGCTCGAATGGGACGATCGCATTCCTTCCTTCGAGGAAGTTTACGCCGAGGCGTGCAAGGCGGAAAAATATCTGCCCGTCGCGGTCTTGTGAAGGCGCTATGAAGCTGCTCGACCTTCAGCGGCAATTTGCGCGGGCGATGATGGCGCCGCTCGCCCCGGGCGACCGCATTTCGCAGCGCGCCGTGGTCGGATTCATCAAGCCGAATCGCCGTCTCACCGCGCGCCAGCGTCTGGAAATTTACAGCCGCAGCTACTGGTATCGCCTGATCGATTCGCTGTATGAGGATTTTCCGGGATTGCGCGCGGTGATGGGCCAGCGCGCCTTCGACAAGTTGATTCGAGCCTATCTCGCCGATTGCCCTTCGCGATCGTACACCCTGCGCGACCTCGGCTCGCGCCTGGAATCGTGGCTGCGCGCGCATCCCAACCACGCCGGGCCGCGTTTGAAGCTGGCGCTGGATATGATTCGTCTGGAGTGGGCGCACCTCGAAGCGTGGGACGGGAAAGAAGAAAAAATTCTGGGTCCGGAGGATCTGCTGGAGCTGGGACCCAAGCTGCGAATCCGTTTGCAGCCCTACGTGCGTCTCGTGGAGCTGGATTTTCCCGTCGATGATCTGCGCGCGCGAGTCAGCGGCGAAGAGCACGAAACCGCCAGCAACGTGGTGCTCAAGAAAACGCGGCGAATGGTCGCGGCGGCGCGATTGAAGCCGCGGCGCATTTACGCCGGCGTGTACCGGCTCGATTTTTCGGTGTATTATCGCCGCCTCACCTTGGAAGAATTCACGCTTCTTTCCGCGATGCGCGACGGCCGAACGATCGGCGCGGCACTGAACGCGTGTTGCAAAGTGAGCCGCATGCCAGTCGACGATTTGCGCGGCAAGCTCGAAAAATGGTTCGCCAAGTGGGCCGAGCTGGGCTGGTTTTGTTGATCAAAACCATTTCTCGATCCTCAAGATTGCCCGGCCGCGTCACGGATCGTGCTGCTTGTCGGCCCCGCACGATTTTCCTTCGGCACGAATTTGTCGTCACATGATGATGCTCGGAAACCGCAACGGAGGAACGATTTGCCGCGCGCCTACCGCATGTTTCGCGATAAGAAGGACGGCCGCATTAAAATCGTGCTGAATCCAAATGAGTGGCATAAGCCGCCAGGCTTGTGCTGCTCGCGGCCCGGACCAATCGACGCGCCCGAGCGCAAGCCTGGCGGCTTACGCCACTGAACTACTCAGGCCGGCGCCCCCGTGCCCACAACTCCGACGCGAGCAGTCCGGCTCGCCCAAGCTGTTCGCGGACCAATCGAAAACCGCGCTGCTCGAGCAGTGGGCGATGATCCACCAGACGCGCCGTTGTGAGTCCCGTGGCCGCGCGAAAAAACCAGTACAGCGCGCCGACAATCGCTCGCGCCCACGCGGCGGGTTCGCGAAATTCCGATAACAGCCAGCGCGCATCGCCGCGCGCGGCGCGGGCGACCCGGTCCATCAGGCGATCGAGTTCCGGGGCCTCGAAACAATCGAGAAAAAAATGGGTGACGATCAGATCGTATTCGTTTTCAGGAAGAGGAATGGTGAGCGCGTCGCCCTGGCGATACGTCACGCGATCGCCGGCGCGGGCGCGCGCCAGCTCCAGCATGCGCCAGCTTAAATCGACGTAATCGATCGAAGCGCCGCGATTCTGCTCCACCAGCTTCACCAGAAATCTGCCGTCGCCTTCGCCGAGCAGCAAGATGCGTCTGGAATCGGCTACCTCGGCGAGAAAGGCGCAGCGGCGGCGTTCGAGCGCGCGTCCGAACCCGGCATATTCCAGCCATCGATACCAGCGCGCGATGGGGTCGCAATTCAAGCGGATTCGCAGTTCAAAGGGCCGTCCGGGCGAGCGGCAGAAACAGCAGCGGACTCAACAGGGCGACATCGGCCAAGACGCGCAGAGCGTCGCCGGAAAAATGGTCGCGCCCGCGGTCCAGCGCGACGAAGGCCAGCGCACTGAGAGCTTCGGCTCCGCTAAGAACGGGCCGGTGCGCGGATAAAAAGATCGTCGCGGCTACAGCCACCAACAGCGCCGCCGCGCCGACCGGCCATGGCGTAACGCTGCGGCGTTCCCATTTTTCGATGGCCACGCAGTTGATCCAGCACAGGCAGGAAAAGAGCGCGATGGTCGCGGCATCGGCCGCCGATCGCACTTTGCCCCAGGCGGCCAGCGACGCGCCGAGCGCGAACAGAATCCCGACGGCGAGTTCCTTCGGCCAGTGCCAGCGCAGATGATGCACCACGACGAAATAAAATCCGACGCCGGCGGCGAGCGCCGTGCCCCGATCAAATATTTCCGCGGAAATCCGGGTGCACGCGAGCCAGGCAGCCACGGCGAGCACCGCAATCCACACCGGCGTCACCACCGGCCAGTGCCGGCGATAAAATTCGTGGCGCGGCAGGCGCAGCGGCTTTCTCCAGCGCGAGCAGCGCGCGTCGAGCAGACGGTCGGCCGCATAAATCAGCCACACCGCGAGCACCAGCAGGACGGCCGCCATGACGTTCACGTCCGCATGGAAACAGCGCGCGAACAAAAGCTGCCACAGGACAGCGACAATCGGCGCGTCGATGCTCAGAAGATTGGGCCACAGCCAGGGGCGAGCCGTTGAGACGCGTTCCAAGTAACATTATCGCCTTGGGGATCACATCTGCGGAGTTCGATTCCACACCCGGATCACGCGATTTTCATGTTCGAAACCGAGCCTGCTCATCGATCCCGTGCTGAGCGCGAAATAGCTGCCTGCTTGCGCCTCCATCCCCAGCCAGCGCGCGGCCAGAACGCGCAGCATGTGGCCGTGGCCGAATAAGGCGACGTCGCCGCCGGCCGAAGCGGCGCGGGCGATCACGCGGTCGGCGCGCGCGGCTACCTGTGCGGCGGTTTCTCCGCCGGCCGGCCCTTCCGTCCAGATCGACCAGCCCGGCGCGATTTCTTGAATTTGCGGACGGGTGAGGCCTTCGTATTCGCCGTACTGCCATTCGCACAAATCGCCGGTGATCTCCGGGTCGAAGCCGGCCAGGCGCGCGGTTTCGACCGCCCGCAGCATTGGACTCGACAGCACCAGGGCGAATTTTTGTTCCGCCAGAAGCGGCCGAAGCTCGCGCGCGCGCTGTTCGCCTTCGGCCAGCAGCGGCAGGTCCGTGCGCGAGGTGTGCTGGCCGGAACGGCTCCATTCGGTCTCCCCGTGCCGGATCAACCACAGTTCGAAATTCATGCTGAATCAGTAGTTTGCCATATCCGCGGAACATCCGGGGTACAACTGGCGTTATACTTTCTGAAATGTCGCTGCGAGATTTTCTTTCGAACCAATTCATCGCCGTCGTCCAGTACACTGAGCCGGCGGACGGAATCCTGTCCTATCGCTATCCCATGGCCAACATGGTGATTCAAAACGGCGGCAAGCTGACCGTGCGCGATTCGCAGATGGCCCTGTTCGTGAATGAGGGCCGCATCGCCGATCTGTTCGGTCCGGGCCTGTACACGCTGACCACGGAAAATCTCCCGGTTCTGACGGCGCTGATGAACTGGGACAAGAAATTTCAGTCGCCGTTCAAAAGCGACGTGTATTTCTTTTCGACCCGCATCCAGACCGATCAGCGCTGGGGCACCGCCACGCCGATCACCATTCGCGACAAGGAATTCGGCGCGGTGCGGCTGCGCGGCTACGGAATTTATTCCTGGCATGTCGCCGATCCCAAGATTTTCTACACCAAAATCAGCGGCACGCGTGAAGCGTATCATGTGCCGGATATTGAGGGCCAGCTTCGCGAGACGATCATCGGGCGCATGACCAACACCTTCGCGGAATCGTCGGTGCCGTTCCTCGATATGGCCGCGAATCAGACCGAGCTGGGCAATAAAATCGGCGAAGGATTGAAGCCGATATTCGGCGACCTGGGTCTGGCGCTCGACAGCTTCGTGGTCGAAAATCTTTCGCTGCCGGATGAGCTGCAAAAGCTGCTGGATACGCGTATTGGGATGAACATGCTCGGCGATATGGGCAAGTACACGCAGTTTCAGGTGGCCAATTCGCTGCCGATCGCGGCGGCGAATGAGGGCGGAATTGCGGGGATCGGCGCGGGATTGGGCGCGGGATTTACCATGGCGCAGACGATGGCGAATGCGATGCGTCCGGGCGAACCGGCGCCGCCCGCTCCGCCTGCCGGACCTGTGGCGCCGGCGTCCCCGGGCGCGGGTCCCGCGGCGCCACCGGCTGCCCCGGCGGCGGGAACGAAGTTCTGCATGAATTGCGGCAAATCGATTCCCAAAGCGGCGAAGTTCTGTCCGGAGTGCGGCGGCGCGCAAGCGTAAATGTCGGGATGCGAGTGGATCATTGAGGCGCATGGCTGCGACCCGGCGGCACTGGCGGATCGCGCGGCCTTGTGCGCGCTGTTTGCGCGATTGATCGCCGGCATGAAGCTGCATTCGGCGGCCGAGGCGCAGTGGCACCAGTTTTCCGGCGGCGGAATCACCGGACTCGCGCTGCTTCAGGAATCGCACCTCGCCTGCCACACCTTCCCGGAGTTTGGTTCGCTGTGTCTGAATGTTTTCTGTTGCCGCCCGCGTCCCGATTGGGATTTCCAGGAGGATTTGAAACGGCAGTTCGGAGCGAGGTCGGTTGAGGTGCGCAAACTCGACCGGCCCTATGGTCAATGACACGGGGAGCCAGCTGTCCCAACTGCGGCGCGCCGGTTCAATTCCGCTGGTCGAGCGCGGTGCAGACGGCGTGTCCGTTCTGCAAATCGATTCTGGTGCGAAGCGATCTCGAGCTGAAAAATGTGGGGCAGGTGGCCGATTTGCCGCCGGATCCGTCGCCCATTCAGCTTTTGACCGAAGGCCTGTACCAGGGAAAAAAATTTCAGGTCACCGGCCGGCTGGTGTACGAATGGGAACAGGGAGGCTGGAACGAATGGCACATCGTTCTGGCCGACGGGCAGAGCGCGTGGTTATCCGACGCGCAGTTGCAGTACGCGGTTTCGTTCGTGGCCGACGGCGGCGTCCTGCCGACCCAGGACCAGATTTTGCGCGGCAAGCACCTCGCCTTCCACAACACCGATTTCGAAGTTTCCACGCTGACCGTTGCCACCTACAAAGGCTTCGAAGGCGAGCTGCCGTTTGCGTATTATGAGAAATCCGACATGTTGTTTGCCGATCTCAAAACTTCCGGCCGCGCCTTCGGAACGCTCGATTATAGCGACGATCCGCCGCTGTTGTACGTCGGCGAATGGGTGGAGTTTGAGGAATTGCAGCTAAAAAACCTGCGGCAGTTCGAGGGCTGGAAATGATCCGCGGAGGCGCATGGCATCGCCGCTAGTCGCGCCCCCGGTGGTGAAGGCGCGCGCGCTCGATTGTCCCAACTGCGGCGCGTCGGTGGAGCTGCGCGGCTTCGGACACACGCTGACGGTGGTTTGTCCGCACTGCCTGGCGACGCTCGATGCTTCGACGCCCGAAATTAAAATCGTCGGCCAGGTTCAGGAGGCTCAGCGGCGCGATCTGAAAATTCCGCTGGGCACGCGCGGAAAACTGGGCGGCGTCGAATGGGAAGTGATCGGCTTTCAAACGCGCACGGTCCCGGCCGAGGACGATTCCTGGGACGAATATCTGCTGTTCAATCCGTATAAAGGATTTCGTTACCTGAGCGAATATCAGGGCCACTGGAATTTCATCGCGCCGCTGGAACCGATGCCCGCGAGGGTCGCGTTGCTGGGCCGTCCCGCGGTTTCTTTCGAAGGCGCGGCGTTCCGCCATTTCTCCGGATGCGAAGCGGTGACCTCCTTCGTGCTGGGCGAATTTCCGTGGCGCGTCACGGTCGGCGAAAAAGTGATCTGCGACGATTTTATTCATCCGCCGCTGATTCTTTCCTCGGAAACGACGGAGCAGGAGATCACCTGGTCGCGCGGCGAATATACTCCGGCGGCGCAAATCTGGAGCGCGTTTGCGCTGCCCGGAAAACCGCTGCCGGCGCGCGGAGTTTATCTCAACCAGCCGTCGCCCTACGCCGGCCGGAGCGGGATGTGGCCGGCCTTTTTCCTGATGGTGGCCCTCCTGATCGCGCTCCAGATGTTCTTTGCCGTCTTCAGCCGCGACAATGTCGTGTTTCGCAATTCTTATCACTTCTCGACGCTGGACGCCGAGCCCTCGTTTGTCACTCCCGTTTTCAACGTCGATGGCCGCACCGCCGGCATGGAGTTGACCGTTCAGGCCGACGTTGATAACAACTGGGCGTATTTCAATTTCGCCCTGATCAATGAGGATACCGGCTCGGCTTACGATTTCGGGCGGGAAGTGAGTTATTACCACGGCGTCGATCGCGACGACGGAGCCTGGAGCGAAGGCGGCAGAACTTCGAGCGCGTATATCGCCTCGGTTCCGCCGGGTCGATATTATCTGCGCGTCGAACCGGAGATGGACGCGGCCACCGGTCCCTATCGCAAAGCCGCGGCGCGTTATAACGCGGTCGCCTATGACCTCACGCTGCGGCACGATGTGCCGAATTATTCCTGGTTCTGGATCGCGGCGCTGCTGCTGTTTCTTCCGCCGGTGATTTCCAGTTTTCGCGCGCGTTCCTTTGAAGCGCGGCGCTGGAGCCAGAGCGACAATCCCGCAGCTTCTTTGGCGCTGCTGAAAATGACCGGCAATATTCTCGATTCCAAGTAAGGAGGATTGGTGCGCTATTCCGCTTACCTGATTTACTCGCTGCTGCTGCTCACCGGCGCCACCGTCGCGCAGTATCGCGGCTGGTCGTTGAGCCGCGTCAACCAGGTGAAGAATGTCCCCAAAACGGTGCGCGATAATCCCGGCGCGTACCGCTCGATTTACGGCTTCTATCCACGCTACGTCGGAGGAAAATAACCTATGGACCAATTTCAACCCGGGCAGTTGCTGAACGCGGCGGTTTACGCGCTTCTGGGCATCGTGATTTTTATGCTCGCGTTCTTCATCGTCGACAAGGTCACGCCTTACCATCTCTGGAACGAGATCGTGAAGGACAAAAACATCGCGCTGGCCATCCTGATCGGCGCGATTTCGCTGGGAATGTGCATTATTATCGCGGCGGCGGTGCATTAGCAGGGTGCTCGAAAAAGGGGACAGACTACTCTGTCCCCGCCTGTATGTTATTCACGCCGCGTGCGACCATGGCCGTGGACAGAGCGGTCTGTCCCCTTTTTCGGGCACCCTGTTAGGGTGAAAAGAGTCAGAAATTCTGACTTCTGACTCCTGATTTCTTTTATGGCTGTTGCTCTTTTCCTCTCGGTCCTGCTGATCGCCGCCTGCGGGCTTATTTATGAGCTGATCGCGGGGACCCTTGCCAGCTATCTGCTCGGCGACAGCGTGCTGCAATTTTCGACGGTGATCGGCACGTATCTGTTCGCGATGGGCCTCGGCAGCGCGGCTTCGCGGTATCTCCGCGGATCGCTGGTCGCGCGCTTCGTCGAGATTGAGCTGATGGTCGGCATCGTCGGCGGATTTTCTTCGTCGGCGCTGTTTCTGGCGTTCGCCTACACTCACGCCTTCGATCTCGCGCTGTATTTATTGGTGATCGCGATCGGGATTCTGGTGGGCCTCGAAATTCCGCTGCTGATGCGGATTCTCGAAGGACGCTACCGCCTGCGCGAGCTGGTGTCGAACGTGCTGACCTTCGATTACCTCGGCGCGCTCGCCGCGTCGATCGCGTTCCCGCTATGGCTGGTTCCGAAACTCGGGCTGGTGCGCGCGGCGATTCTGTTCGGCATCATCAACGCGCTGGTGGCGTTGTGGTCGACGTTTCTGTTTCGCGATCAGCTTCCTTTGCGTTTCAGCCTGCGCGCGGCGTGCGCCGCGGTGCTGCTGCTGCTCGGCGGCGGAATGGTCGCCTCCAACTGGATTCAATCGCAGGCCGACGATCAGCTTTTCGCCGACGAAGTGATTTTCGAGCGCACCACCCGCTATCAGCGCATCGTGGTGACGCGCTGGAAGGACGATCTGCGGCTGTTTTTAAATGCGCACCTGCAGTTCAGCTCGCGCGATGAATACCGTTATCACGAAGCGCTGGTGCATCCGGGATTGTCGTCGCTCGCGTGGGCGCGGCGCGCGCTGGTGCTGGGCGGCGGCGACGGCCTGGCCGTCCGCGAGCTGCTGAAATATCCGAATCTGGAATCGATCACGCTGGTCGATTTGGACCCGGAAATGATCCGGCTGTTCACCGGGAATCCCATGCTTGCGCCGCTCAACAATTTTGCGTTTCGCAATCCGCGGGTACACGTGATCAATGCCGACGCGTTTCCCTGGCTCGATGAAAATCCGGGCGTGTGGGATTTCGTGGTGGTCGATTTTCCGGATCCAACCAGTTATTCGCTGGGCAAGCTTTATACCACGGCGTTTTACCGGCTGCTGAAAAAGCACGTCGCCCAAAACGGGCTGGCCGTGGTGCAGAGCACTTCGCCGATGTTTTCCCGGCAAAGCTACTGGTGCATTGTCGATACGCTTCAGCAGGCCGGATTCAAGACCTGGCCGTATCACGTCTACGTGCCGAGCTTCGGCGAATGGGGTTTCACGCTGGCCGGCAACGACTGGCGTCCGCCGTCGACGCTGCCGGCCGGGTTGAAATTTCTCACCGTTTCGCTGGTGCCGCAGCTCTTCGATTTTCCCCAGGATATGAAGCCCGTTTCCGCCGCCGTGAATCGGCTTAACGATCAGATTCTGGTGCATTATTACGAAAAAGAGTGGAAAGACATCGCGCGCTGAGCTTCGCGTGGCATAAGCCGCAGGACTGGCGGAGCTTAACGTCACCTCGTACGGTCAGCAACTTGTGGAAGCCCCGGCAGTCATGCCGGGGGTTGTTGACCTGTTCTCACACAGACTCGCGAGACTTGTGCCGTTCGCGGCCGATGACCCGGGGGCTTTAACGTCACCGTACGGTCAGCAACTTGTGGAAGCCCCGGCAGTCATGCCGGGGGTTGTTGACCTGTTCTCACACAGCCTCGCGAGACTTGTGCCGGCCGATGACCCGGGGCTTTAACGTCACCGCGTACGGTCAGCAACTTGTGGAAGCCCCGGCAGTCATGCCGGGGGTTGTTGACGTGTTCTCACACAGCCTCGCGAGACTTGTGCCGTTCGCGGCCGATGACCCGGGGCTTTAACGTCGCCGCGTACGGTCAGCAACTTGTGGAAGCCCCGGCAGTCATGCCGGGGGTTGTTGATGTGTTCTCACGCAGCCTCGCGAGACTTGTGCCGT
>DATJNW010000115.1:0-3184 GCA_035507655.1 Bryobacteraceae bacterium
CGAACTCAACGCGATCACTCGTTCCGAGGCGGATGCGATTTTTTGATCGTCATCAGATCGGAATCCGCAATCGCGATCACCTCGGAACGATGATTTTCTTCAGCTCGTAATGGTAATTTTCATGGCCCGGAATCCGCATCCACACGCGATGCGCGGAAAGCGGGGCCATAGCCGGCTGCCAGCACGGCTGCGAGCAGGATTGCGACGGCAGCGGCAAGCGCCATCGGATCGTTCGGCTTGATCTGGAACAGGAACGTCCCTAACACGCGCGCTGCCACAAGGGTTGCAGGTATTCCGATGCCGAGACCAACCGCCGCCATCGCTAGCGCCTCACCGAGTACCATCGAGACCACGCTGCGTCGCTGCGCCCCCAGAGCCACGCGAATTCCGATCTCGCTGGTGCGGCGCGCAACGGTGTATGCCATGGTCCCATACAAACCGATGCAGGCGATCAGCACGGCGAGCAGAGCGAAACAGGTGCACAATGATGCGAGGGTGCGCTCCTGGCTCATGGACTGATCGATGAGCTTGGCTTGCGTCGTGATGTCGGAAATCGGGACATTGGCATCCCTCTGCCGGACTGCCGTGCGCACGGCTTGGGCAATGGCATTCGGATCACCCGCGGCGCGCACTTCGAAAACCATCCCACCCCGGAGAGTAATCAAGTTGGTCGAGTAAGGCAGGTATACGGTCGGTGTAATGTCTTGTTTCAGGGAATTGTACCGGGCATCCCGGGAAACACCGACAACCTCCAGATCCGGCACTGCTCCCAACATGCCCATGCTGAAATGCCGGCCAATGGGGTGTTCGTTGTTGAAGTAGGTCCGTGCGAACTCCTGGTTGACGACCGCGACGCCCGAACCCCTGTACAAGTCTCGTTGGTCGACCTCACGCCCAAGAAGGATCGGAATCTGCATGTTCGAGAGGAAGCCGGGCCCCACGTACAGGAACGAGACCTGTCTGCTCTTACCGGTGTAGCCGGCAATCTTGACGCTGGTACTACTCTCCGAGCCGGAGATCAATGGGAGGCTGGACGTGCTGACTCCACGTACACCGGGAATCGTACTCAGACGCGCCCTCACCTCTTCGTAGAATTGCACGATTGCGAAATCCCTATATCCAGCCTGCCGCGCGTTGAGAGTGAACAGGAGCACCCGTTCGCTGTTGAATCCGAGATTGACGGCATTCAGGTTGACGAGTGTGCGGACGAAAAGGCTGGCGGTCATTAAAAGCAGGAGTGAAACCGCGATTTGAGAGACCACCAGCACCTGGTTTGAAGTCACTCGCAGGCGCGCGAACAAGCGCTGCGGCAGGCCGCCGGCGCGAGCCTGCCGGAGCAGGCAGTTCAGATCGACGCGCGTCGACCGAAGAGCTGGAGCCAAGCCGAACAGTATCCCGGTCACGAGAGACAGCGCTACGCCGATCGCGAGCACGTGCCAATTCAAGGTCGCATGCAAAGTGAAGTTCTCCCGTCCGTTCCCAATGAGCGCGGTCAACGCACGAATCCCCCAAACTGCAAAGATCAGGCCCAGCGCGCCGCCAAGCGAACTCAGCATCAGGGATTCGGTAAGCAACTGCCGCGCCAGGCGTCCGCGGTCCGCGCCCAGGCTAAGGCGGAGCGCGATTTCGCGCCGCCGGCCGGTGGCTCGCGCCAGCAGGAGATTGGCGATATTGGCGCACGCGATCGTCAGGATCAGCCCCACCATCGTCATCAGGACGTAAAGGGGCTTGGCGTACTGACGGCGTAGGCGGTCCAGTCCTCCCGCACCTTCCTGCACGAGGAGGGCCGGGAGATCGGCGCGTTCTCTGTCAGAAGTTGCACTCGCCTCCACAAAACGGCGGAACATCGGGGTGAGCGCGGCCTGCGCCTGGTCCAAAGTGACGCCGCGTTGGAGGCGTCCCCACAATCGGAGCCAATAAAAGGTGTCTTCGGTGAACTTTCGGTTTGGATCGAGCCCCGTCAAGGACAGGGGGGCCATTAGGGGTTCGACGTGAAGCGGAACATAAAAGTCGGACCGGACGGACGGGTCCGCCCCGAAAAACTCCGCCGGTGCGACCCCGACCACCGTGAAAAGCACGTCTTCGACCCGTACCGACTGACCTACTGCGCGCGAGATATCGCCGAAGCGGCGTTCGGCGTACAGGTAATCGAGAACCATGATCGGCGGAGCGCCCGCTCGGTCATCGGAAGGCGAGATCAGGCGACCCGCGGCGGGAGGAATCCCGAGACCCGAGAAAAACTCGCCGGACACGTATTGCCCGCTGGCCAGACCGCCGGCGTCTCCGATCACCAGGTTTCGGCGGCCCGCCGCGGCGAACGCGAACACCGACGAGAAGATCTTCGAGTCGCGCAGCAATTCGCAGGTAGCGTAAGGGAAACCGTCGGCGGTGAACCCGGTTCTCGGATCTCTGACGATATCGCCGTTCAGGCTCCGGGCAACAGCCGGCTGCGCCTTGCTATGCCACTTCAGCGCTACCAGGGACTCGGGGTCCGCCACCGGCAGCGCGCGCAGCAGGATCGCATCGATGAAGCTGTAAATCGCCACGTTAGCTCCAATCCCTAAAGCTAGTGAGACGGCTGCCACGGCCGAGAAGAGGGGTCGCGCGACCATCATGCGCACGGCGTAGCGTACATCCTGAAGCAATTGCTCCAATAAAGTGAACAGTCTCATGGCTTCTGGTCCGCTAATGGATACTCCCCGACCGGCAAGAGGTTACGGTTCTTACCAGTCGGATCGATGCCTGGCGGTAGCCTCACGCTGGCGCCCGATTGGAGAAGAGCGAACGGTTTGGAATGGTGCGAAGCAATTCCACATGAGCGTGTAGTCGGCATGTCGGACCTGTGCCGTGTTGGTTTTCCCTAACGTCGTTTCGTCGATGAATCATACGACGTCGCCGGGGCTGCTCCCTTGGTGCCGAAGCGCACAAACAGCCACCGATAACACGAGATAACTGGGAGCGCTTTTCGCGAGGCGCTCCAGTGCCGACTTCGTCTTTCTTGGCGTGGTTTTCGACTGAACCTATCCAAGTTTTGCCAGTTGTGATGGAATATATCGCCGTTCGGAGGCGGGTGAGAGAAATTTGGCGAACCAAACTAACGGATCGACGTCTTCATCATTTGGCGAAGCGGCGGCTTTAAGGGCGTAACCTGGCCGGCCGTGACCGGTATTAGTCTAAGAGCTCC
>DATJNW010000116.1:0-20129 GCA_035507655.1 Bryobacteraceae bacterium
ATTTCAGGATAACAGGTGGCATAAGCCGCCAGGCTTGTGCTCCTGACTTTCCAGCAGGTGCAGAAAAGGGGACTGACTAGTCTGTCCACGGCCGTGGTCGCACTCGGCATGAATAACTTACAGCCGGGAACGGAGTAGTCGGCATTGATATCGCTGACGCAACCTTGAGCAACCCCCGGTCAGTATGGGTGCGTGGCGCACGCACTTCTGCGTGCCGCGTCGGCACTCTTGCCGACGCTGGTTCCACTCGATCAGCCATGCGTCGAGAAGAGTCTCGACGCGGCACGCAGAAGTGCGTGCGCCACCAACGGACCGAAGCAACTGGTTGGATCAAGTATCGCCGCGAACAGCACAAGCCTTGCGGCTTATGCCACTTGCGATCACCGCAGGTATTGGTTGAACCAGTTCACCGTGCGTTCGATCACATCCAGACGGTGATCCGGTTGCCGGAACGCGTGGCCTTCGCCGGGATAAACCACGAACTCGGTGGGCACATGCAAAGTTTCGAGCGCGTGCCAGAATTCATACGACTGCGGCGCGGGACATTCGCCGTCGCGCTCACCCACTACGACCAGCGTCGGGGTGGTCACGTTTTTGATGTACGTGATCGGCGAGCTTTTCGCATACACCGCCGGATCGTCATACACCGACGCACCGAAGTACGGGAGCATCCACTGATCGATGGAATTTTCGCCGTAGTAACTCAGCCAGTCCGCGATGCCCGCGCCGGAAACCGCGGCCTTGAAGCGATGCGTCTGCGTGACGGTCCACATGGTCATGTAGCCGCCGTAGCTCCAGCCGCCGACGCCCAATCGATCGGGGTCGACCGGCGCGGTTTTGAGCACCGCATCGACCCCCGCCAGAATATCGCGCAGGTCGCCGTAGCCGAAATCTTTCACGTTGGCGCTGGTGAACGGCTCGCCTTCGCCGTAGCTGCCGCGCGGATTGGGATAAAACACAAAATATCCCAGCGCGGAAAGAATGCTCAAATCGAAATTCGCACCCGGCCAGTGCGGATAATTCCAGTTGGCCGGTCCGCCGTGAATCGAAACCACCATGGGGTAGCGTTTCGACGGATCGAAATCGCGCGGGTACAGCAGCCAGCCCTGCACGGCGGCTCCGTCGCTCGACCAATCGACACTTTTGGCCTGGCCCCACTCCGGATGGTGCGATCCGTTTTCGTTGGTGATTTTTTTCCATTCACCGATCGGCCCGGCCCAAATTTCCGGCGGATCGGCCCAATTGCTTTGCACCGCCGCGGCCGTTTTGCCGTCGCTGGCCAGCGAAAAGTTGCCGTAATTCCCGCCCCCGTGCAGATTTTCCGCGGCGGAAAAAAGACGCTCGGTTTGGTTGGTTGAAAGATCGAGCGTGGTGATCACGCTTTCCCCGCCGGCGATTTCGGTCATCAGAATTTTTTGCGGGCCGACATAGGTGACCGAGGTCGGCGTCGATTTGCGCTGCGGCGTATGATCGGTGGCGTTTCCGCCGCTCGCGGCAATGGTGTAAACTTCGCCGCCGGTGAACCCTTCGTCGCTCATCAATCCTTCGATGAACGCAATGGTCGAGCCATCGGGCGACCAGCGCGGCATGGCGATTTGCAGCGTGGGTTTGTAGATCGCGGTCATTTTGCCGGTATCCGCCGGCCCCAAATCTACAGGCATGGTGTAGAGCTGCGCCACCCACCAGTTGTTATCGCCCGGACCCGGCGCGGCCGTCATCACGAACGTGCGTCCGTCGGGCGACCAGTTGTACTCATAAATGTTCAGGTCGGCCGGCGAAATTTGTTTCATTGCGCCGGAATTCGCGTCGACAATGGTCAGCCGCTGATTGTAAATCGCGCCGCCGATCACGCCCGTTTCCACCGGCTCCGCATTCAGCGGACCACCCCCACCCGGCGCGTTCGCGGCGTATAGAATCGCGATGCGCGTGCCGTCGGGCGACCATTCCGGATCGGTGACGAAGCCGGTGAGGCTGGTCAGCTTCTTCGCGCCTTTTCCGTTCGCCCCGACGACATGAAGCTGCCCTTCAGAAAGGTACGCGATGCGCTTGCCGTCGGGCGACCACGCCGGCGAACGGCCTTCGCCGATGCGCTCGGTCTTCGATTGCGGCGCAGCACCTTTAACGAAAATCGTCAATGTGCCGCTTTCCGGCTCGACCCAGGCGACGCGCGAGCCGTCGGGGGAAATCGCCAGATCCTCGAAATTGTGCGTGGCGCTGAGGTCGTTCAAAATCGCGCCGATGCGCGGGTCGGCCTGGGGCTGCGCGGCGGCCAGGAAGGGAAGCAGGCAAAACAGGATTGTTTTTTTCAAATTTCAGGATACGCTATCGTCTCGAAGTCAAAAGTTCGCAGCAGTGTGGGGCAGGCTCGCAGCCTGCGCGCCGGTTCCCAAGCGGCGCTGCGCCCTAGGATCTTGCGCTTTGCCCCCGCAGTTCTTGCCGCGAACAGCACAAGCCTGGCGGCTTATGCCACTCCTGCGATAATCGGGGTGATGCGTTTCGCCGCGCTATTTTTCTGTGCGGGAACGGCCTGCTTCGCGCGGCTTATGATGCGGGCGTGAACTTCATCGCCAAGGATCAGTATGAGGATCTGGCGCGAGCGTTAGCTGAGGCGCGTGCGAATGTACTGCCGGATCACCCACAGCACGCCCGCCGTCAATAGCAGGATCACCGTGCTGACCGGGGCAAACGAGCACCACGACGAATAGCCGAGCGAGGCGTCGCGTGAAGTTCCCACCGGCAGCACCGTCGCGATCGCTGAGGCGACCAGCAGAATCACCAGCAGCAGCAGCACTCCCGAGGTTGTCTGTTTCGACATTCGACAGAATGATAGCAGACGTAGAATGAGAGCAACGGTGAATTTTCGCGAGGATATTCCGATTGTGCTGGCGGTGGTCGCGTTGCTGCTCGGACTGGCGCAGGCGTTTCATTTAATACTGACGCGCGTGCAGCCGATGCTGTGGTTCGCCGTCGCGCTGCTGCTGGCGCTGCGCTGGGTGTTGCGCAAGCAGGCGCGCAAGCGGATGTCGCTCGCCGAAAAAGTTCCCGAGCATCCGCTGGGCATCGGTGACGATTCCAAGGATTAATCGCGGATTGGTGGCGCGCGCACTCCTGCGTGCCGCGTCGACTCTCAAGTCGACGCCTGGTCTGTCGTGAGACGAGGTGTCGATAGGAGTATCGACACGGCAGGCACGAGTGCGTGCGCCACGCTTCTACAAAACCGGCGAAAATGCTCTTTTAAGGAGTCCGCGTGAACCGTCTTCTTGTGGCCGCGTGCCTCGCGTCCTTTTCTTTTGCCGCCGCGCCCGATTATTCCATTCAGGCGATTCTTATCGCCAATTCGCCCGGCGATTCGCTCGCCGAAATGATCGTCGGCGCGCCGCGCGATGAAAAAATCGACACCGTTTACGCCATCTGGCTGATCCGCGGCGGCGGCCGCAATATTCTGTTTGACAGCGGTTTTCATCGCGAGCGCTGGTTCAAGCTGTGGACCATCAAGGATTACGTCCGTCCCGACGATGCCGTGCGCCTGGCCGGCGTTACGCCTGAAGAGATCACCGATATCGTGGTCAGCCACGCGCATTGGGATCACATGGGCGGCATCGATCTGTTTCCCAAAGCGACCGTCTGGATTCAGAAAGACGAATTCACCTATTACACCGGCCCGGCATGGCAGCCCGGCGGTCATCACGGCGGAATCGATCCGGACGACGTGCAGGAACTGGTTCGCCTGAACACGCTGGGCCGATTGCGGCTGATCGATGGCGACAACGTCGAAATTTTTCCCGGCATTCGCGCCTATATTGGCGGCCGGCACACCTACGCATCGCAATACATTCGCGTAGATGGCAACCCGCCCTTCGTGCTCGCCTCCGACAATGTGTATTTGTACCGCAATCTGGCCGAACACAAGCCTGGCGCGACGTTCAGCAAGGCGGATCATGAAGCGAACGTGAAGGCGCAGGAGCGGATGATCCAACTGGCCGACTCGCCCGATCGCGTGGTGCCGGGTCATGATGCTTTGCAATTCAAGAAATTCCCGGTGGAAGGCCGCGTCGCGAAAATCCGCTAGTTTGAATCCGCTGGACAATTCGCGCGATGTGGGGCAGGCTCCCAGCCTGCGGCGGGATCCAAGCCCGCATGGCCGGCTCGACAAAAGGCGGGCGGCGCACCCGCCCCAGGCCGAGGGCCTGCCCCACAACGTTCATTCCGGCAGAGGCTGACCTTTCGTCTCCGGCGCGAACGGCAGCGCCGCGAGGCCGATGAAAAACACCACGCACATGGTGACGCCCGCGTAGCGCAGGGCATCGGGACCCGAGTAAACGCGGCTGGTCAATAATCCCAAGCCCAGCGGACCGACGGCCGCCACGGCGCGCCCGACGTTATAACAAAATGAAGTTCCCGTGCTGCGCAGCCGCGTCGGAAATAATTCCGGAAAATAAATGGCGTAGCCGGCAAATAGCGCGAGCTGGAAAAATCCCATCAGCGGCGGCATCCAGAAAACGTCGCTGAAGCGGTTCAATTTCGAAAACAGCAGCGCCGTGGTGAGCATCGCCATGATCAGCGACACGGCAAACGCGCGCCGCCGCGAGGTCCACTGCGTGAAATAAGTGAACGCGTACACGCCCAAAAACGCGCCCGAATTCTGCATCAGCGAAGTGATTCCCGTCCAGATGGTTTTCTTCCCGGCGATCACGCTTTCCGGCAATCCCTGCGCGCGAAACGTTTTGTCGATCACGGAACTCAGCAGATCGTAGCTGAAATATCCGATGCCCCAGATGGCCACCACTCCGGAGAACGCCAGCGCCAGCCCGACCAGCGCGTTGCGTCTCCAGCGCGCGTCGGAAAACAATTCGGCCATCGATCCGAGCTTCACTTTGTGCGCCACGCCCTCGGCCTTCGCTTTGCGCCACGCCTCCGGTTCTTCCAGCCGCCGCATGATCACCACCACCAGCAGAGCCGGCAACGCGCCGATCACGAACATCACTCGCCAGGCCGAGTTGATAAAATGCGCTTCCTGCAAATTTCCGAGGCCAATCCCGATCAGCGCCGCGATCACGTTCCCCGCTCCGGAACACGATTGCAGCGCGCCCAAGGCATAAGGCCGCGCCGTCGCCGGAATCACTTCGGCCACCAGCGCGACGCCGACCGCAAATTCGCCGCCGACGCCCAAGCCGGTCAAAAAACGATACAGCGAAAAATCCCACACCGACGTCGAAAACACGCTCAGCCCGGTGAACGCGGAGTAAAACAGGATGCTCCACATCATCGTCTTGACGCGCCCGATGCGATCGCCCATAATCCCGAACAGCACCCCGCCGACGGCCCAGCCGATCATGAAAATCATGGTCGCGTAGCCCGCGTATTCGGTCACCGTCCCGGCCATCGCCGCATCGCCGGGCCGCACGTGCAGCAGATCGAGCATCGCCGGACGCCGCGCCAGGCCGAAAAATTGCTGATCCATGCAGTCGAGCAGCCAACCGGCGGACGCCACCACCAGCACGATCCAGTGGTAGCGATTCATCTGACGGTACCAGGGCATGAGGAATCATTCTCTCATGTGGGGCCCTGTCGATCGATCAATGAACCACCGCAGGCTGAAAGCCTGCCCCGCACGCTATCCTAGGTAGAAGTGTCATCGCCTTTAAACTTCCATCTGGAGCATTACGACGGCCCGCTCGACCTGTTGCTGGACCTCATCCGCAAACAGGAGATCAATATCTACGACATTCCCATCGCGCAGATCACTTCGCAATACATCGACTACATGCAGCGCGCCGCCGACCTCAACATCGAGCTCAGCGCCGAGTTCGTCTACATGGCCGCCACGCTGATCCATATCAAGTCGAAAATGCTGCTGCCGCGCGATCCGGAACTCGAAAAACTGCTGCCCGAGGAAGATCCGCGCAAGGAGCTGGTCGACCGCCTGATCGAACACGAGCGCTTCAAAGCCGCCGCCGAAATGCTGCACCAAAAACGCGAGATCGAGGAAGCGGTGTGGTCAAACCCGCAGATCGCGCAGTTCGCCGATAGCGAAGATCCCGGCCTCGCGGTCACGCTGCACGATCTGGTGAAGACGTTCCAGACGGTGCTCGAACGAGCCAAACAGCGGCCCACCTACGAGATCACCAACGAGGATGTTTCCGTTCCCGACATGATCCGCTACCTGCGCCGGATTTTCGAGAAAGAGGGCAACGAAACCGTCTCCGCGCGCGAGCTGTTCGAGCGCCAGCGCAGCCGCCGCGCCATGATCTGCCTGTTCCTGGCCGTACTCGAATTGGTGAAACTGCAGGCGGTGGGGCTGGTGCAAAAAGATCTGTTCGGCGAAATCGGCCTGAAGCGCCTGAGCGGCTTCGAAACGGCGTTCTCCTCGGACCAGGTCATGACCGCCATCGACGAAGGATATAACTAAAGGAGAATAAAGTAAGGAGTCAGAGTCAGAAGTCAGAATTTGCGCGCCGGGTTTTATTCTGATTCCTGACTCGTGACTTCTGACCCCTACGCAAGAATGGACGAATTAGACGTTTCTCAATTAACCGAAGAGCGCCCCGGCGGCGGCGAAGAAGCGCAGCTCAAGGCGATTCTCGAGGCGATCGTTTACATCACCGACGAGCCGCTTTCGGCCCAGCAAATGGCCGCCGCGCTGGCGCAGCCGATCGACAAAATCAAGCGCCTGCTCGACGAGACCGCCGCCGAATACGCCAAGCCCGAGCACGGCCTGTCGATTCGGGAAGTCGCCGGCGGCTACAAAATGGCGACCAAGCCGGAGCATCACGAAGCCATTCGCGCTTTCGTCAAAAAACTGACGCCGCCGTTGAAGCTGTCGCTGGCCGCGCTCGAGACGCTGGCCGTCATCGCCTACAAGCAGCCCATCACGACGCCGGAAATTATGGAAATTCGCGGCGTGCAGGGCGCCGGCGTTTTGAAAACGCTGCTCGATCGCAAACTGATCGCCGAATCCGGCCGCAAGAACGTGGTCGGCAAACCGATTCTGTATAAAACCACCAAAGAATTTCTGGTCCAGTTCGGCCTGAAGGATTTAAGTGAATTGCCGACGCTTAAGGAATTCGAGGAGATCTCCCGATTGGAAATCGCCGAACCCGAAGCCGCGCCGGCCGGCGCCGAAGAACAGCCCTCCGCCCAGCATGACAACCTCGACGAACCAGTGGCATAAGCCGCCAGGCTTGTGTTCTTCGCAGCAGCGGGATACGCCGCCGGCCGGGCCCCAGCTTGCGCGGCTTATGCCGCCCCCATTGCGCCATGCCTGAGAATCGCCTGCAAAAAATTCTCTCGCAAGCCGGCATCGCCAGCCGCCGCAAGGCCGAGCAGCTCATCACCGAAGGCCGCGTCACCGTCAACGGCGAGACCATCACGCAACTCGGCTCCAAAGCCGACCTCGATCGCGACCACATCAAGGTCGACGGCCATCTCTTAAAAAAACCCAAGCGCCACGTCTACATCGCGCTGCACAAACCGAAAGGCGTGGTTACCACGGTGACCGATCCGGAAGGCCGCGAAACGGTGATGCACCTGATGCGCGGCGTCAAGGAACGCGTCTATCCGGTCGGCCGCCTTGATTATCACAGCGAAGGCCTGCTGCTGTTAACCAACGACGGTGAATTCGCGCATCGCATCACCGCCCCGGCCAGCCATGTGATTAAAACCTACGTGGTCAAAACCAACGGCCATTTGACCGACGAACAGGAGCGCGCATTTCGCGATGGCGTGCCCTTGCACGGCCGCAAAACGTCGCCAGCCGAGCTGCGCCTGATCAAGCCGGGCGCCAATCCCTGGTATGAAGTGAAAATCGCCGAAGGCCGCCAGAACCAGATCCGCGAGATGTTCAAACATTTCGGCCTGCTGGTGGAAAAACTCCGCCGCGTGAAAATCGGATTCCTGGAACTCGATCTGCCGCCCGGGCGTTATCGTCACCTCACCACAAAGGAGATCGAAAAATTCCGGCGGGTACTGAGGCTCGATCAGGACCCCGGAAACTACTCCCAGTCCGGGAGATAATCCCACCTGTTTTCGTGACCCGCAACCAGACGCCACGGAACGCCCCAACGATAGCGCTCATCGTCCACCGGTAAACCCTTTTTGATTCGGCCGGTCTGACATTTCCTTCTGTGAGCACCTGCTTCCTTCAAGCACTGATCGCGGGTCAGTACGAAAAAGCGATTCTTAGCATCTTTGGGAACGAAAGCAAATACGAAGAACAGATCCGGGTCCTCGCGTTTGGGCGGCCAGGGCCTCACCTGCCAGTAATTTTCCTTATAGAGCCCCTTAACTTCAACGAGGAACGCCGTCCCCTTCGGACCGAATACCATCAGGTCGGCACCTGGATGGTTCCCATGAGTCAGCGCGACCTTGTAGTTGTGCTTGCAAAGCTCACTCGCGACCGCGAATTGAGCTGCCCATTGGGTCTGGTATTTTGAGTGGGCCGGCATCATACCCTCCCGCCAGGGGGGACGCCCCCAGCGTCGTACTTTTCAAATGTGAGCACGTCCCCCGCCGAGGTCCCCGTCGCCTCCGCGATCCCGGCCGGCAATTCCAGAACCGAATGCGCGCGAAAACTCATCGCCATCCTCCAGGCGACCATCCGATGCCGCACCTTCAGCACCTTCTTCTGTTTGCTTAAAAACAGCACGTCGATCGGAAATTTCATGAAGAACGTGTGCACGCCCTCGCACGGCGCGATCCATAATCCTTCGCCCGGTTCCAGTCTCGAATGTTTCAGCAAGCCGGTGCGCCGCTTCGCGCTGGTATCGGCGATTTCCGCGCGATCCGCCAGCACCGCGCCTTGCGAATTGGTAATTCTCAGTTTGGACAAACTACAATTGAAGCATGGATAAGGCTACATTTGCCGCGGGCTGTTTTTGGGGCGTCGAAGCCACCTTCCGCCGCCTCGCCGGAGTGAAATCGACGCAAGTCGGCTACATCGGCGGCCGGATGCCGAACCCGACTTATGAAGACGTCTGCACCGACGAAACCGGCCACGCCGAAGCCGTCGAAGTGACTTTCGATCCGCAGGTGATCAGTTATCATGACCTGCTCGAAGTTTTCTGGGCGAATCACGACCCGACGACTAAGGACCGCCAGGGTCCCGACGTCGGCACGCAATACCGCAGCGTGATTTTTTTCGACTCGCCCGAACAGGAAACAGAAGCGCGCGCGTCGCTCGAAGCGGCGCAGAAACGCTTCCGCCGGCCGATTGTCACCCAAATCCTCCCCGCGGCTGAATTCTGGCGAGCCGAAGAATACCACCAGCAATATTTAGAAAAACGCGGCCTCGCGCACTGCCACCTGTAAGGCCGCTTACGCCGCCGGTTTCGCCGCGTCTCCCGGCGTTTCCCACGCGCCGCTTTTCGCCGACCGGAAAATCGCGTCGATCGTCTCCATATTCCGCAGCGCATCTTCGAGCGTCACCGGAACCTCGCCGTTTTCAAGAATCGCCCGCGAAAAGAGATCGCCCTGAATCGTGTACTGATCGCACCGCGGCATCTCTTCCAGCACGTCATTCACAAAAATCCGCGCCGGCTTTTCCGGCGGAGCGTTCACCGGAATTTCGATCTCGATCCTCCCGCGCGTCCCCATGATCTGCGCGCGCTGATATGCCGCCAGCTGCGTGGAACACGTAAACACCGCGCGCCCTGACGGGAATTCCAGAATCGCGGAGGTCAGCCGGTCGGTATGAAAATTCGGATCGCGCTCGAGGGAACCGATCACCCGCGCCGGTTCTTCGCCGAACATCATTCGCGCAAACGTGATGGGGTAGCAGCCGATATCCATCAGCGCGCCGCCGCCCCAATCGGCGATGTTGCGCACGTTCGCCGCATCGGTGTTCGAATAGCTGAACAGCATCGCGACCACCCGCAATTCGCCGATCGCGCCGGATCGCACCAGCTCCCGTGCGCGCAGCCACTGCGGATGCGTGCGGGCCATGAACGCCTCGCCCATTTTCACGCCGCTTTCCTCGCGCACCGCGATTAACTCGCGCGCTTCCCCCGCCGACATCGCGATCGGTTTTTCGCACAGCACGTGTTTCCCCGCGCGCGCCGCCCGCACCGACCACGGCACATGCAAATGATTCGGCAGCGGATTATAAATCGCATCCACCGCTCGATCGTCCATCAACTCTTCGTAGGAGCCATACCAGCGCGCAATCCCCAGCCGTTCCGCCGCCTCGCGAGCCTTCGAGCCATCCCGCGAAGCTATGGCGGCAATCTCGGAAAACTCGCCGCGCTGCATCGCCGGAATCACCTTCGCCGTCGCGATCCGCGCGACTCCCAACACGCCCCATCGAATTTTTGCCGCCATTTTTCCCATCGTATCAGCCCGTTTCCGCCATGCACATTCGTATATACAATAGAATGATACATGGCCGGGCGGAAATTCGAGTGGGACCAAGCCAACACCAGCCACATCGCGCGGCACGGCGTGAAACCGGAAGAGGTCGAACAGGCCTTCGGCAACGACCCTTTGCTGCTGCTGACGGTCCACCAGCGAAGCGGAGAACAACGGATCCTATGCGCCGGCCGCACCGATGCCGGGCGGCCGTTGCAGTTCGTCTACACCGTACGGCGCGGGAGAATCCGCGTCATTACCGCCCACACGGCAAAAAAGAAACTGAGGGGGAAATTATGAAGCGGAAGAAAAACCAACCCGTCGTCTTCGATGCACCGCAATTCCGGTCCGAGGCCGAAGAGGCCGAATGGTGGGACCGCCACCAGGAACTGATCGCGGACCTGCTGGTGAAGCATGGCCGCCGTGGCGCCGTTCCCACCAAGAGTGTGTCCGTTCGCCTGCCGGTCACGGATCTGGAGCGCGCGCGAAAACTGGCGGTGAAAAAAGGCGTCGGCTACCAGACCCTGATCAAGACGCTGTTACACGACGCGCTGAAAAAAGAGTCGAGAACCGCCTGAGGGCGGCTCAGTGTATCGCTCCCGGACCCCCGCCTTTTTTCGGCCGCTGCATCAAAAACGCCAGCGGCGCCACGCTCAGACAAATCAGCCCGTACAAATAGATGGTATCGATATACGCGAGCCATGCCGCCTGTCCCTGCACCATCCCGTAAATCTGCGTGTAGGCCATCTGCGTCGCCGTGGCCAGGTCATATCCGGCGTTCTGCATCGCCGCGGTGATCGAATGCAGCGTCGCTTGGAAGGGCGCGTCGAACTGGCTGGTATGCGCCGCCAGCACCGACTGATGGAACTGCTGACGCCGCGCCAGAATGGTTTCGAGGCCGGCGATCCCGATGCTTCCGCCCATGTTTCGCGCCAGGTTGATCATGCCCGAAATATTGTTATTTTTCTCCATCGGAATGCCCACATAGCACAGCGTCTGAATGGGCACGAACAGAAACGCCACGCCGGCCATCTGGTAAATGCGCATCATCACGATGGTCTTGAAATCCATGTCCTGGTTCACTTCCGTCATGTACAGCAGCGCGATGCCGGCGGCCACGAAGCCAAAGGCGATCATGTATCGCGGATCGATTTTGCTGACCATTTTTCCCACGAACGGCAGCAGGATAATGATCACCACCGCGCCCGGCGAAAGCACCCAGCCGGCCTGTTCCGCGGTGTAGCCCATCAGCGTCTGCACCATCTGCGGCAACAGCACGGTGGCTCCGAACAGCGCCGCGCCCAGCATGAACATCAGCACGCAGGAGACAAAGAAATTGCGATTCCGGAATAAATGAACGTCAATGACCGGATTTTCTTGATAATATTCCCAAATAACCGCGCCGATGATCCCGATGACGGCGCAAATCGAAAAAATCAGGATAAAATTCGAAGCGAACCAGTCGTCGCGCTGCCCCTTGTCCAGCACCACCTGCGCCGAACCGAGCCCGATCGCGATCAATCCGAGGCCCACATAATCGACTTTGCCCGCGCGTTCGCGCATGGTTTTCAAGAAGGGCGGATCTTCGACAAATCGCGAGCTCAGAATCAGCGAAAGAATCGCCACCGGGACATTAATATAGAAAATCCAGCGCCAATTGAAATTATCGGTGATGTATCCGCCTAAAGTCGGGCCAATGGCCGGCGCCAGAACCACGGCCATGCCGTAAATCGCAAACGCCATGCCGCGTTTTTGCGGCGGAAAGGTGTCGGCCAGAATCGCCTGTTCGCTGGGAGCCAGTCCGCCGCCGCCCAAGCCTTGCAGCACGCGGAAAAACACCAGCCAGGAAAGGCTCGGCGCCAGGCCGCATAAAAACGAGCTCACCCCGAACAGCACCACGCAGGTCATGTAAAACCGTTTGCGCCCGTAGCGCGTCGCCAGCCACGCGCTGATCGGCAGAATGATCGCGTTCGCCACCAGGTACGAGCTGAGCACCCAGGCGCTCTCATCGGTTCCCGCCGAAAGGCTTCCCGCCATGTGCGGCAGCGCGACGTTGGCGATGCTGGTGTCGAGCACCTCCATGAACGTCGCCATGGTCACCACCAACGCGATCACCCAGGGATTATGCGAAGGCGTCCATCGCTCCGCCGGCGGAGCCGGTAATGTTTCAGTTGCGCTCATCGTGAATTTTCTTCTGGAATCTCCTGTGCGGCAGTCTGTGGGGCAGGCCCCCGGCCTGCGCGGGGATCGCAGCCCCGCTGGTCTGGTTCAGACAGCGTATTCGCCATACTCACCTTGCACTCCGGCGCGAAGCTCTGCGAATTTCCCAACAAAAACCCGCGGCGAAAACACCCAACAGGGCCGGCACGGAGACGAATGGAATCACTACTGCACCTCGACCGTCGGCGTCACCGACATCCCCGGCCGCAGCAAATGATCCTGATCCTGCCCCGGATCGAGCGCGATCCGCACCGGAATCCGCTGCACCACCTTCACGAAATTTCCCGTCGCATTCTCCGGCGGCAGCAGACTCATCCGCGCGCCGCTCGCTCCGGCAAAGCGCAGAATGTGACCTTTATATTCCCGATCGTAGGCGTCCACCTTGATCGTCACCGGCTGGCCGATTCTCATGCGCCGAAATTGCGTCTCTTTGAAATTCGCGGTGATCCACACGCCTTCGAGCGGCACCAGCGCCATCACCTGCTGACCCGCCGAAACATTATTCCCAACCTCGACCGTCTTTTTTCCCACCACCCCGCTCACCGGCGCGTAAATCATGGTGTATTGGAGATTCAGTTCCGCCTGCTCCACCGCGGTTTTTTCCTGCTCGACTTTCGCCGCCGCCGACAGCGCCCGCGCTTCCTGCACCCGCACCTGCTGCGGACCGGTCATGGCCGATTGGATCGACGCATCGGCCTGCGCCACCCGCGCCCGCGCCTGGTCCACCGCTTTTTCCGCCGCCGAAATATTGTCGCGAGCTTCGATCACCTGCGACTTCTGCGCGTCCACCGTCGCGCGCGCGGCCGCTTCCGCGCTCACCGCCTGGTCGTAAACCTGTTTCGAAACCTCGTCTTTTTCCACCAGCATCTGGTAGCGCGCCACATCCTGCGCGGCTTTGGTGTCGTTGGCGATGGCCACGCGAACGTTCGCTTCCGCAGTCTCCAACCGGGCCTGGGCCGCGCTCAGCTGCTGTTCCGCCGCGCTCACCTGCGCTTGCGCATCGGTCTTCACCGATTGCGCGCTCAGCAGCGTGCTCGAGGTGGTCCTCGAGGTGATCGGCACGTCGGTTCGCGAGCTGTTCAGCGACGCCTCCGCATCCGTCAGATCGGCCTTGGCCTTCTCGAGCGCAACTTCGAAATCCTTGGGATCCAGCTTCACCAGCACCTCGCCGGCCTTCACCACCTGCTCGTCTTCCACCGGAACCTCGATCACGTGGCCGGCGACGCGCGGGCTGATGGAATAAATCTGCCCGTCCACCTGCGCATCGTCGGTCGATTCGAACCGCTGCGCGTCTTTCCAGTACAGATACCCCACCGCCGCCGCGGTCACCACCAGCAACGCCAGAACAATTCGAAAGATAATTGTTTTTCCGCTGGTCCGCGTGCGGATGACCGTATGAACTTCCTGCTCGACCGCCATCACTTGCCTCCCATGAACTCTTTCAAACTCGTTTCCGCCTCGCCCACCGCGCGCGCCAGCGAGACTTTCGCCAGATTGTGCATATACGTCGCCGAAATCAGCGACTCGCTCGCCGCCGCCACGGAATCCTGCGCCTGCACCACTTCCAGGTTGTCCGCCACTCCAGCCGAAAAGCGATCCCGCGCCTGCGTCAGCGTCTGATTGGCGAGATGCAAATTATCCTGCGCCACCGCCACCTGATCGGCCGCGGTTTTCAGATCGAGCAGGGACGTTCGAACCTGGTAATCGATCTGCCCCTGCAAATCCGCCAGCTCATCCTTGCGCTGTAGAATCACCGCGTCGGCCTGTTCGATATCGGCGCTGATTCTGCCGCCTTGAAAAATGTTGAAGCGCAGCCCGCCGGTCACCGTGAAGATGCCGTGCGAATTGTCGAGCGAGACGCCGGCGGCGCCGTAGTTGGCGTCGAACTGTCCCGTCGGATAGCGCTCCCCAACCGCCGCCTCCCGGGCCGTTTCCGCCGCGCGCACTTGCAGCAGCGCGCTTTGATAATCGGCGCGATTTTTGTAGGCGCGCTCGATCGCCTGCTCCGGCGTCAGCGGAGTCAGCGGAACGTACGGCTCGGCTTCCGATAATTCGTAGGTCTGCCCGTCCGGCAATCCGATCACGCGGCCCAACGCCAGCTTGTCTTTGTCGTGCTGGTTCACGTCCGCCAACAACTCCTGTTGCCGCGTTTTCAATTCCACCTGCGAGCGCAATTCGTCGATCGCCGGCGAAACTCCGGCCGTGTGCTGATCGTGCGCGCGGTCGTACAGCGCCTGCGCCGTGGTCACTTCCGATCGCGCGGCATCCACCCGCGCCGCGTCGGCGATAATCGCCAGATACGCCGAAGCCACGGCCTGCACCACCAGATCGCGCGCATCTTTCACCGAAAGCGCCGCCGCGCGCTCGCTCTGCATCGCCGAGCGCCGGTTCTTGATCGAGGTCCAGTCGAAAACGGTCTGCGACACCGCCGCCTGCGCCTCGAAATAATGAAACGGTCCGATCACCGACGGAATGCCCGGGAAATGAAAACCGAACGACGCCAGATCGAGCTGCTGCTCGTTCTCTTCAAACTGCCCGCCGACGGACGGCAACAGCGCCGCCAGCGCGCGCCGCCGGTCGATGCGCGCCAGTTGCGATCCGGTCTGCGTCACCAGCAATCCTAAATTGCTTCTCAACCCGCGGGCGATGGCGTCCTCCAGCGACAGCCGCAGCGGCGGTCCCGCCTGTCCCGCTGGCACGCTGCCCTGAAACTGCGATCCGCCGGGAAGCGTCAATCCGCCCGCCGGAAGATTGGGCGCAGCCGTCGCCGGCTGCACCGGGGTCGCCGGACCTTGAGCCCAAAGGGGCGCATAAATCGGTAGCATCGCCAGCACAAAGGCCAAAATTTTCATTTCGAACCGCCTGTGATTTGATTTACTACTTCGCGCACGAGCAGACCTTCGGCGAGAAACGTCGCCCCTTCGCGATGCATCCGCCGCAACAGCCGCTCACCAGATTCATCGATGAACGTAACGCCGCGAAGATCCACCGAAATGCGTTTTTTTCCGCCGGAGCGCCAGCATTGTTCCAGTTCCGTCACCCAGCCGGCCGCCAACCGGCCGGAAACCTGCAACACGGTGCGGCCGTCGATTTCCCGAAAACGAGCAAGCATCATAAAAAGGAGTCAGAAGACTGGAGTCAGACTGCACGTCAGGAGCCAGCATAAGTCTCCTGTTTGCACCGTTGCGGCAGGGCAATAGTGCCGATATATCGGCGTGAGCCGAAATGTCGGCGCTAATTCTGGCTCCGGAATTCCGCCGCCTGGCCTCTTTTACGGATCCCCAGCTTGGCCATCCGCGATTGCAGTGTGCTGCGCTTCAAGCCGAGCAGCGCCGCCGCGCCGTGGGCTCCGCCGATTACGCCGTTGGTGCTGCGCAGCACTTCGAGAATGTGACGCCGTTCCGCGTCGGCCATCGAAACCACCGCCGCGCCCATCCCGCCGTCGCCGTCGAAAGCGTCCCGCGGGATGTGCAGACGGCGTCCCCCGGTCAGGATCACGCTGCGCTCCAGGACATTGCGCAATTCGCGAATATTCCCCGGCCAGGAATAATTTTTCAGCGCCTCCATCGACTCCGTCGGAATCGCGTCGATCGGCTTGGCCATGCGCGCCGCGAATTCCTGCACGAAGTAGCGCGCCAGCATCGGAATATCGTCGCGCCGCTCGCGCAGCGGCGGGATGGTGACGGGAAATACGTTCAGCCGGTAAAATAAATCCGCGCGAAAACGTTGTTCATGAACCAGCCTCCGCAGATCGCGATTGGTCGCCACCAATAACCGGAAATCGGAGCGCAAAGTGCGCGATCCGCCCAGCCGCTCAAACTGCCCGTCCTGCAAAATACGCAATAATTTCGGCTGTAATTCGAGCGGCAATTCGGCGATTTCGTCCAAAAATAAAGTCCCGCCGTGGGCTAATTCAAAGCGCCCGATGCGCCGCGCGATGGCTCCCGTGAACGCGCCCTGTTCATGGCCCAGCAGTTCGCTTTCGAGCAGCGCCGCCGGAATGGCCGAGCAGTTCAGCCGTACGAACGTCCCCTGCCGGCGGCGGCTGGCCTGATGGATGGCGCGGGCGGCCAGCTCCTTGCCGGTCCCGGTTTCGCCCTGGATCAGGACGGTCGAATCGGTGGGCGCCGCCGTGGCGATCTGTTTCAGCACCTTGCGCATCGCCGCGCTGGTCCCGATCATTTCATCCATCCGGTATTCGCCGCGAATTTCTTCCTCGAGATAAACTTTTTCGTCTTCGATTTTCCGCCGCAGCTTGCGAAGTTTTTCAAAAATCAGCGCATTTTCGACGGCGATGGTCACGTGCCGGGCGATGTGCTCCATCAGCTCCCGGTCTGCGGCGCCGTAAGCATCGGCCACCCGGGAGCCGAACGACAGGCAGCCGTAACTGCGCCCGTCGCGCGCCAGCGGCACCCAGAATCCGCTGTGAATCTCGAAGCGCCGGTAGCTTTCCATCAGATCCGGACGGAAACGCGTTTCCTGCATCACGTCGGGAAGATACAGCGGCCCGGTTTTCTCCAGCAGGATCTCGAGCGGACTGCCTTCCACCGGCAGATCCGTGCCAATCGGAACATGGTCGGCCAGGTCGCCGGCGATCGCCGCGATGCGCACGGTTTTCTTGTGCGGGTCGTGCCGCACCAGCGCCAGATAGTCGAAACGGATCAACGGCCGCAGCGAAGCCCACAGCGTATCGAGCAGCGCCCCATACTCGCGGCACGCCACGAACGCCTCGGAAATCTCCAAAAGAGCGCGATATTTCAGCTCGGCTGTCTCGACCGGCACCATCTTTCATCTTATCCGCCCTGGCGCGGTTGCGTTCGGGCGGACCAGGAAATTTCTCATACAAACGCCGCGGGCCGCACTTATAATAAAGCCCAAGGTGTCTTTCGAGGTGTCCCGACGGCTTAGCCTCGTGACAGGGGTCGTGGTTCTCAGTTTGGTTCTGAGTTTCCACGCGCGCGCGGACATCCCGATTGCCGGCCGCGTGGTGGATGAAACGAATGCGGGAGTCGGGGCCGCGCGCATTTCCTTCCGCTCGCCCGGCGGCGCGTCCCTGACCGCCGTTTCCGATCCGACGGGCGCATTTACTTTAAGCCTTCCCGGAGCCGGCCGGTACATCGCGCAGGTGGAGCGTGAGGGCTATTTTCCGCTGAAAGACTACGCGATCGACATTGCCGCCGACACCACGGAGGTTCACCTCACGCTCAATCACCTGCGCGAGCAGTTTCAATCGATGAACGTCTCCGAATCGGCCGGCGGCGTCGACGTCGATAAAACCGCCGCCGAAAAACAGCTCACCGGAATGGAGATCCTGGACGTCCCCTACACCCCCACGCGCGATCTGCGCGCCGCGCTGCCGCTGCTCCCCGGGGTGCTTCAGGACTCCACCGGCGAGCTGCACTTCGACGGCGGCGCCGAACGCCAGACGCTTTATCTTCTCGACGGCTTCGATTTCAGCGACCCGCTGACCGGCAAGCTGGACGCGCAGGTGAGCGTTGAAGCCGTGCGCACGCTCGATTGGATCAGCGGCCGCTATTCGCCCGAATACGGCAAAGGCTCCGGCGGCGTGCTGGACGTTCGCACCGACATGGGCGACGATCCCTGGCGCTATTCCGCCACCAATTTCTTTCCCGGCTTCGACACCGCCGGCGGATTGCACATGGGAACCTTCGCGCCGCGCTTCAATCTCACCGGCCCGGTCAAGAAAGGCCGCGCCTGGTTTTCCGATCACGTCGATTTGAATTACAACCAGCCCTACGTTCCCGGTTTGCCCAAGGGCCAGAACCACACCCAGATTTTTCAGGCCAGCAATCTGTCGCGCGCGCAGATCGACCTGACTCCGTCCAACATTCTGTTCGCCGATTTTCTGATGAACTACAGCTTCGCGCCGGAAACCGGCCTGGACGTGCTCGATCCCCTGTCCACCACCACCGATCAGCGCTCGCGCACCTGGTTTTACAGCGTGAAGGATCAGGTTTATTTAACGCGCGGCATGCTGCTTGAAGTGGGCGTTGCCGAGGACCGCGATTTTCTGCGCGTGATTCCGCAGGGCGATGGTTTGTACGACATTTCTCCCTACGGCAAATCCGGAAATTACTACGCCGACTCGACGCAAAAATCGGACCGCACCCAATTGCTCTCGAATTTGTTTTTGCCGTCCTTCGAATTTCTGGGCCGTCATCAATGGAAAACCGGCGCCGATCTGGACCGCTTGAATTACTGGCAGAATTATTCGCGCACCGGCATTAACATCTACGACCAATACGGCAACCTGACCCGCCAGACCATGTTCGAAGGCAGCGGCCTGGCCGCGCAGCCCAGCGCCGAAGCCGCCTGGTACCTCCTGGACGACTGGAAGCCGCGCGAAAACGTCAACGTCGAATACGGCGTCCGCCAGGATTGGGACGAACTGCTGCGCCGCGCCGTTTTTTCGCCGCGCGTTTCGGCCGCGTGGGCGCCCTTCAAATCGCGGAACACCAAGTTCACCGCGGGCTACGCCGTCATGCGCGACGAAACGCCAATCCCGCTCTTCGTCCGCCCGCAGGACCAATATTCCATCAATTACTTCTTCAATCCCGCGCTGCCTACGGTTACCGATCTGTTCGAGATTCCCAACCCCCATCTGGAATTTCCCGAATTTCACAACTGGAGCGTCGGCGTCGAGCAGCGGCTGCCGCGAAAAATCACGCTGAAGCTGAATGGAATCCACAAGCGCGGCGAAAACGGCCTGGTTTACACGCCCGGCGCCATGCCCGGAATTTTCGATCTGACCAACGCGCAACGGACCTCTTACGACGCCGGCGAAATCGAGGCCGATCAGCGCTTCGGGGCCGGCTATGAATGGATGTTCAGCTACACGCGCTCGCGCGCCTGGTCGAATGAAGTGATCGATCTCGACGTCGACCAGCCGCTCACCATTCTCGACAATGCCGGCCGTCTGAGCTGGGACGCGCCCAATCGTTTCGTCACCTGGGCCTATCTTCCGACCAGGTGGAAGCACTGGGCCATCGCGTTTTCCGCCGAAGCGCGCACCGGTTTTCCTTTTTCCGTGGTCAACGGCGACGGCGAAATCGTCGGCCCGGTGAATTCGGATCGTTATCCGAAGTATTTCACTTTGAATTTTCATCCGGAGTGGAAATTCACCGCCTTCGGCCGCCACTGGGCCTTGCGCGGCGGCTTGAACAATCTCACCAATCATCAGAATCCGAACGCGGTGCAGACCGTCCCCGGAATGGCGCCGCAGTTTTTCGGCAGCGAGGGCCGTCATTTCGTAGTGCGCATCCGCTGGCTGGGAAAAGCAGATTAATTTGTGGCATAAGCCGCCAGGCTTGTGCTCTTCGCTGCCAGCGCAAGCCTGGCGGCTTACGCCACTTGCCTGCGCGACAACGTAACCAAAGTCTGTGCAGCAGCCCCCGGGTTTCTAATAAAATTACCAGATGAAGCTTCTGGCCTTTCTTTCGCTGGCCTCCATCGCCTTCGCCGCCGATACGCGCTTTGAAATCTCCTACCCCGCGTCCGCCCACGCCGCACCCGTCACCGGACGCGTCTACGTGATGATCTCCCGCAGC
>DATJNW010000117.1:0-15715 GCA_035507655.1 Bryobacteraceae bacterium
CGCGGCCTGGGCTGCCGGCACAGCGGCTTCCGGATGAGTGCGGTGGATTGCCGGCACGCGCGAGCGCAACCACGCGAGGGCTCGCGCCAGGTCGGCGGGTTCGACGAACGTGATGAAGGTGGACAGCATGATCCACTGGAATAGCGGCACGTTCATCGCATATTCCAGTGAAAGGTGCAGCAGAACTCCGGCCACCAACACGCGGTAGCGCAGTTCCTTGAACCAGATCAGAACGCCGAGTGCGAATTCGATGGCCAGCGTGCCCCAGGTTTCCACGGAAACCACCAGCGGATCGAGGAACATGGCCGGAACGGGGAAACGCCGGAACTGGTCGAGGTGCTGCACGTAATGAAGAGCGGTACCATCCACCCATTCCGGACCCATGCTCTTGGTCCAGAAGGTCATGATGTAGAGCAGCGAAACCTCAATCTGGATCATGCGCTGCGCCCATGGGCTGCTGAGCGGAATTTCATCGCCTTCCCTGCCCTGCCTACGGCGCAGCCAGCGGTCAACAGAGAAGGCCGCACCAGCCGGTGCGAACATCAGAAAAAAGCCCGTCACCCGCATCATGGTGTCGCCGGCATTGGTGATCAGCAGGTTGCGCTGGTGCAAGGACGCCAACAGCACCCATAAGACGACGCTACTGGCGCGGGTGCGGAAACCGACTGTGAGCATGACGGCAGCGATCAGCATCAACCAGAACACCGCGTCCGTCCAGAAGACTGTGGGAGGAAGAACAGTAAAGATATTCAGGCGCGGGCCAGGTTCCAGCACGCGCATACCTTCTGGCGTTACCAAGCCGCGCGGGCCGAACCAGGTTTGCCAGTCGGGCGCCAGCAGGACGAGGTCGGCAATCACCAGCAGGCCGTAGAATATGCGGAACATCGCTACGGGGGTGGGCGATTGCGGCTCGAAGAAGAATCGGTTCCAGGCGCGCGCCAGTGAACGGAGGCTCATGGCAGGTCTCCCGCCGCCACGTGGTAGCGGAAGAACGTGTACTGGTTCCAAGGTAAAGGCTGGTAAGACCCGTTGGGTGTGGGCGGCGGCACGAACGACCAGTAACGGACCAGATTGACAAACTCCGGAGGATTGGCCGGCGAATAGTGCAATCGCGCGATGTAGCGCGCCGCATCGGGCCAGACCGCCTGGTTCACGTCGAGGCGGAGATTGTCATTGGCGTATTTGCGGTAGCGCTCCTTGAAGTACTTCTCGACGATCCCAAGATTTTCCATGCGGGGGAAGTTCCATAGCGTGCTGTGTCCATCGCGGAATAGGATTTGCGCGCCCACGTAGCAATTCAGCTTGGAAGGATCGGGGGCGAACATGTCCCATTTCTGGAAGAGGCCCGTCCAGACCAGGTACGGTCGGGAGAGATTGCGGCACACTCCCACCAGCGGAGTGTCGAGGGGGACGCACCAGGAAATGATGGCGAATAAATTAAAGGCTACAAAAGCAGTGATGACGATGCGTAGGGGCCGGCGGGTACCGGGAGCATCGCCGGACTGAGGTTCGGCCGCTGGCTGCGGCTTTGAAGGGCGCATGGAAACGGCTCCGCCCTCAAATCATAAACAGACAGCGGCAAAACCGCCGTGAAGATCCATACCAGACAGCCGAATGAGGCGTCGTTCAGTTGGGGCAGGCGCGATTCATGAGCGCGGCCATTACGCGGTTGACTACCTCTTCGCGCTCCTGGGCACTATGGGCGTAAAGCGGTGAAAGCTGAATGTGCACCAGCTCGTGGACGATAGTGCATTCCATATCGAGGCGCAACTCGCCGCCCTTGAGGTTATAGTCGCGGGGGTCGAGCACGTCGATGACGCCGGTTTTGGCGTCCGGATCCCAGTGCGCGGCACCCCACGAGTTCGGGTCGAGCTCGGATTGCCGTACCACGCGTACCGTGAAATTCCAATCATCGAGGCCCATGCGTTTTTGCCAGAATTTCACCTGTCGATCAAGGCGAATTTCCAGGGGGTTTGCTGCGGAACACCCGAGGACGAACCAGAGCACAGCGAATACTACTCGCATAGGACGCATTGTACTATATGGTACAGTACTTATGAAACTATCTCTCGTAAAAGCCCGGCGTTTGACTTGGAACGCACGAACGGGTTATTTTTCAAATAGACTGGCAATTCGGGCGCGGTAGCCAAGTGGTAAGGCCAAGGTCTGCAAAACCTTTATTCGTCGGTTCGATTCCGACCCGCGCCTCCATATCTGCTTTATTATCGGCGGACTCTAAACTCCCTTTCGGCTGTGCAGGATGGGTGCACGAGCGCTCAGGATCTACTGACGCGACCGGAGGACCGGTTTGGGAGCTGACAAACGCGTGAAGCGATTCTGGCTACCCACAGGTCATTTCGCGCTTATACTGGCACAGCAAATAGACTGATTCGAGATCGCCCGCATCGTGCGGGAACCGGAACTCGAGCTCCGGACGCACCCCCCGTTTTCCAATGGGACCGATCCCGGTTTCGAACATTCCGTAATAGAGATCGGCCCATTCTTCGCTTCGCACACACGGGATTCGCACTGGATCGTCTTTTCGATGATGATTGCCACAGGAGAATTCCAGCACACGACAAGCGGGCTCTCTCTTGCACTGGCAGGTGCAATCGCCAGTTTTCGGACAATCGCATTCATGACCGCGCGCATGAAACAGGACGGCGACTCTCGTGATCGAGACCTGGTCCGAGCCGGGCAGGAAGGGGAACATCTTTCGATCCATCCGCAGCGGGAGCCTGCCAGCGCGCTCTTCCCCCCGGCGGGAGTTTTGCAGCATCTGCCACGCATCCGGAAACTCGTGACGCACGTCGAAGAAGGACCAGCCTTCGCCTGGAAGATGTTTTCGCGCCGCTTCCATGGCCGCGTGGCGCAGCATGCCTCCGCCTTCGCGCGAGGTGTAGTTCAGGTTGACAATCACATCGCTCAAGGTGTCCATGTCAAAGTAATTGTTTTCGCGTGGCAGTTCGATCCTCCAATGGCTCACCGCGCCTTGGTACTCGAACGGCAAATACCGTTCATCGCGGAAATTAAGCTCGAACATGCCGGAGTCGTTCTGTCCGCTCGATGTCGCGATGGCCTCTCTCGACGCATAGGAGCGGACCATGCGAGGATCGTGCGGACACGCTTCGTAATCGTGGCCCGGCGACCCGCATTCGCAACAGCAGCGCGCCGCCGGGAGTTCCAGCCGCGGATCGATGCGGGTCACGCTGCTGAGCAGCGTCATGCGGCAATGGACGCCGTTGTATGGACCCGTAACACAAGGAATCGTCAACGTCACGTTCTTGATGCGGCGCATGTATTGCCCCGGATAGTCGAGGTCGAACATCCATTCGGGAAGTTGGATCTCGCAGCGGCCCGTTTCCTTGAGGCGCAAAAACTCCATCGGGAAGTGATACCGCAGCGAGAAGTGCTTCACCAGTTCGTACTCCCGGACGTTTTCATCGAGATACGCTTTCTCCATGTGGCGAAGGGCGAAATCCAGACGTTCGCCGGCCGTGAGGCCCTCGTGAAGGTTGTCCCATATCTCTTCGGGGATGAACCGCCGAGTGGTGTGGCCGCGTTCGAAATTGAAGGCGCGCTGAGCTTCGTCCGCCGCGCGATGCGCCATCTCGTACATCCTCCGGTAGAGCGCCGAGGTTTCTTTTTGGAGGAACAAATAGAGATCCGTCGCGGTGAATTTGTCGCGCAGAAAGTCCAGAACCTCGGTCGAGTTCTCAATCTGACGTTGTTGATTGTTCAGCTCCTGCAGCGCCTGATCCCGCCGTCTTTGAGCGCCTAGTATCTGAAGCTCGATCTGACGAATTTCGATCGGCAGCGTTTGCATCTGGTGGCACCATTCGACGGAGCGGCGCTGCCAGCCGGCCTGCGTCAGATCAATCGACGCGGTCGCGCTCTGGATATCGGCCACGGTCTGCATGATTTTGGCGATGGTGTCGAACAGCCCCGCCAGTTTCGTACCGGTCGGAATCTGAATGAATGTCGAGAGCGCTCCTACAAAGCCGTCGGGGACGACGTGGAACACTTCGCCGACTGCTCCAACGATGTTCGCTCCAGTGCGCGTCTGCATTGCGTTGGTGGCGAGATTAATGTTCTGAATCTCGTTGTTGATCAGGTCGTTCTGGTAAAGCGTCGTGTAATAGAGCAGGTTCGTCTGATTGACCTCCTTGGTTTGCTGGAGGGCTTGCACCTGCCAGTCCGCGTCGCGCCACTGGTCCTGGCGAACGCTGATGCCAAGCGTCAGCATGTCCCGCTCCTGTGCGGCGCGAATCGAGGCGAGCGCTTCCGCGTCGCCTTTTTCATACGCAGACAAAAGCGCGGCGCCGAGTTCGCGGACGCGTCCGACGACCTCATGCGCCTTCTGGATCTGGAACACGAAGCGATACGGACTGCTGCGATGGCACCACTCGGTCTCCGCGCCGCAGGTCTCGGGGACCATGCGCCAGCCGTCCCGCAGCGGATTATCGCCCCAATAGGTCATGTCGAAATCGGGCCGTCCATTGCGCAAGCGGCGCGCGTCGTAGCAGGTTCGAATCAGCCCCAAACGGTCGCCGATCAGGCTGTAGAGATCCATCAGCCGCGGGTTGAGCGGAGGATTCAACGGAGTAAAGGCCGTAACCGAAGTCGGCGATGCTGCTTCCGGCAGCAGGACTGTCTGGGGCGTGCAGCCGGTGATCCTCGCCGCCGTGTCGTAAATGAGCCTCGCCTGTTGGAATGCTTCGGGAGAGCGGCGGCGCATCAACGAATCGCCCCACTCGATGAGCGTATGGCAGTATTCGAGAACTACGGCCCGATGCCGCGCGACCTCGTCGGTGACCTTGGAGCTGTCGCAACACGTGCTATTCGAGTTGCCTCCATGGCCCGGAGCCGGAGCAACGGCAGCCGTAGGCTCCGGCACAGCCGCTCCCGACGGAACACCGGTCGATCCGGCAACGCCGGCCACAACGCCGGTAGGTGTTCCGGCAGTTTGCGTTCCTGCCGTAACATTACTTTGTCCGGTTGTGTCACCTTCTCCGCTATTGGCATTGCAGACCATCCAGGTACAATCGCTACTCAGCGGATCGAAGGCGCGCCTGTACCACTTCAGGGCGAGTTCGAAACCGCAGTGCGCGCGCAGCGCTCCGGCGACGGCCATTGAGGGCGAAAACCACGATCGGGGGAACAACCGCGCACCCGCGTCATGAAATGCGAAGAACGGATACGAGAGCAATCCACCCGGATAAGGAGACGGGGTGGGAAGCGCCGGGGGCTTAATTGCCTGCGGCGTCCCGACCGATTCGTCCGATGCCAGATCGTAGCGGAAGCCGGCGGGCGAAGGATCCGCGGAATAGCCGGGCGGCAGCGGCGCGCTTCCCGTGACCTGGAAATACAGCGAGTCTCCACCGCGGCCGAGGAACACGAGATCGGCCGGCCCCGAGATCGCCACGTAATCGTCCGATTTACGTGGCTGCCCGAATTGTCCATTGTGGACGCGGCACCACGCCAGGCGCACGGCCGGATTCGGCTGCCACTTCGCGAGCAGCGACGGCACCTGATCCTCCTCGTGCCATTCCGCCGATTGCTGCTGGAACGAATCGTAGTAGGAATCCTGGAATCCGAATTGGTAGCTCCCGGTGAAGCTGATGTCCGGATTACTTTGCGCGTCGGTCTGGTCGGTGTAGGTGTAAAACTGCGTATCGATCAGCCAGAAATAATATTCATCAACCAATACAGGATGATCGCAACCGCATTCACGGCAGCAGGACGGGCGCGCCGGGTCGTGATGCGGCTCGAATTCGCGCGACGCCTGAGGCACGTCGGCCGCCGCCACGCGAAGGAAACGGGTCCCGAGCTTCATCGCCGATTCCATCCACAGCGGCAAGGACACTGGCTGGGAACTGCCATTGGCGGCGGCTTTTGCGAGCGCCGGCAGCGCCTTGGGAACCGCGGTTGCGGATCCCGTGGAGCCTCCTCCAGCCACTCCTCCGCCTCCTCCATTCGATCCGCTCGTAGATTCGCTCGGCTGCGGCACGGCGGCGAGCCATGAAGGACGCGCCGCGTATTCCGGACTGCCGAGCGTCGCCAGCCCCTCCCTCGTTGCCGACAGCGGCGGCGCGGAGAGCGCCTCGAGTTCTGAAGGAACTTTTCTTTGCAGCAGCGTCGGTTCGTGCTCGAGCGGCTTGACGTCGTCCTCCCACCAATCCAGCCCGCCGGGCGCGGCTACCGTCAGTGTCGAGCATCGCAACTCGGATTCGAGGAACCGGAACGCTTCGATGCGGCGTGCATCGGCGCGTTCCGTCCACTCGATCAGGTTTTCGCGATAAATTTCGCGCAGCTTGCACCGCTCCCAGGTGCGGTAGGTCTGGAACCGGCTATCCCACAACCGCGCGAATTCGTGGCCGACTTTCCAGCCCGGCTCGAGACCCAGGCGGCTGCGGCGAACGAACGTCTGCACCGCCGTGATCGCCTCTTCAATACGGCTCGCCTTCTCGCAGATACCGGTTTCCACATCGAGCAGCAGCAGATCGCTCAGGTCCGCGGCTTTGGTCGCGTAGGTGGCGGCAGACCATGGCAGTTGCACGCGATTCGCGCTGCACAGGTATGCAACCAGAGCCTTGCGGCCGCGCTCGCGCAGCCCGTCATTCAGGCGCTTGACTTCGGCATAACGGCGCGGATGCTCATCGAAACACGCATCGTTGAGAAATGCCAGTAGATTCGCGTTGCCGGTTTGCGTGACCCCTGAAGCGGGCATCGGCGCGCTCGGATCGTCCGAAGCCCACATGTCCGGCCGCGCTTTGGGAACGCCCGTCGTGCGGAAACAATCCCGCAGGCAGCGGACCCAACGGTCCGCATGCCATACACGCACAAGCCAGCGGTCGTCCTGAAGATCCACGTCCTTCACCGAATAGATGGCGCTGGTCTGGTCCTGGTAATAGCGCAGGTCGAGATCCCAATAGTTGGGTTCAGCGCCAATGTGCCGGAGAAGCTGCGCCGGGTTGCCCGGAGGATTCACGAGCGCCTCTTCAAAAATGTGCCATAGCGGGTCCTTCGACCGGCCGTGCGCCTGTTTACGCACGACGGTGTAATCGAACAGCCGCTCCCACCAATCGAACATTGCTTGTGTTTGCTGCAGCGAGGGCGACGAACGGCCGTCGGACGCGGGAGGATGGTAGTTGTCGTTGATCGGGAGAAAATTAAAGTCGAAGTTCGCCAGATGCTGCGTGAACGCGGTCGGGCTGGTCCGGTAATAAGCGTATCCAGCGAAATTGGCAGGATTCGCAAGCATGTAACCGAGCTCGGACTGATGATCTTCCCCGGCGCGGGCGGATAACCCGAGTTTTCCCGCGAACAAAACTGCTTTGAATGCGCGCTGGTAAGTTCGCCGCATATCGCGGAGCGTGCTGGTGTAGAAGGCTTTCAGAAACGCCTGCGCATTCTTGCTGCCCGCAAGGAATGCGATTCCCTGATCAAGCGTCTGGTCCTGATAATCGCGATACAGGCGATCGATGGGAAGGGTGATCAGGCAATCCTCGGTGTCGGGTCCGGCGTACTTGACCTGGAACCCGGTGCGATGCCTGTGCGGATGCCCGGCGGAAAAATCGGGAGCGGGCTGATTGTATTCGATCGTAATCCGATAAGCGCCGCGCCGAAGGTGGGGCTCATGTATCTGGGGTTCCGTGTTGCCTGGCCATTCGTGGTTGAGCACTGCGAATGTTTTTGAGCCTCGCTGCAGTGTCACGCGCCACTGTGATTTTTCCGCGAGCTCGAAATCGGGCTTTTCTCCCTCAGGCGCGGGCGCACCCGCGTGGAACCGGTACTCGCCCTCGCGTTCGACAAAAAGCGCTCCGGACCACGTTACACGAATCGCTGCCGCGCCGCCCAACCGATGGCCGTCGCTGGTCTTCAGGGCGTAGCCGTTCTTCACGGCGACCAGAGGATTCGTCGCATCCGACAGTGTGACGGAGGGCAGCACAGTGGGAACGGCGCTGTTGGTAGCGTCGCGTTCGTGCCCAAAGGCCTCCATCGGGCCGCGTACGTCGCGCCAGATTACCTGCTCCGGTGTCCCCGCCGGCGCGGTGGCCGCGTTGGGGATTGTGTATTCGCCAAGCAGACCGGTGCCCACCAACCCGAGCAGCGCCGGAATCGCCCCGCCCGCTGGTGGCATGGGCCACATCACATTGGGAGGCACGCCGTTGTCGGACCCCCACGGAGTTCCGGTGTTTTCGTCCGAGAAAAGCCGGCTGATTACGAGCCCGGCGACGGAGTGCAGATCCTCGGCGCGGCAACCCGTACGATGCGCGACGTGCCCGGCAAGGTGCGCGGCAATCACCTTGCGGCGCGCATTCGCCAGCGCGAAGTGACGCCGGAACCAATGCCAGCGCTTGTGTTCATCGGCCTCTTGAATCAAGTGGATTTCCGCGCTCTGCCAATCCGGGAAGAGAAATGCCACTAACGCGAGATCTAGCCGGGGCGCGAAGTACAGATCCTGCACGGCGGCTTGTTCGGCCGCGTTCAATTGTGGCAACTGGCCGAGCTTCGCGGCCACCGCCTCGTCGCCGAGAGGCAACTGGACCCACAACTCCGACCCACTCGCGTCATATTGAAATGGGCTGCCGGGAGGCGAGTTCCACGCCGTGGTCGAGGCGAGCGCGGTCCGATACTGCCTTTGCGTCCCGCTCACCGACAACCCGGATTGTTCGAGCGCGCCGGGGAAGAAGTGCTGGCCCAACGACAGCAGGGGATCCTGGCCGGCCGGTGGCGCGTAGCCGAAATGTTTGCGGAATTCGGCGGCGATTCCTGACCACGATAAGTCGCGCCAGTCGTCGTCGCAAACCTCAACGCGGAGCAGCTCTTCGCGCAATTTCCAAAGTGAATCATGTCCGCCGTCTTCGGGTACGTCGAGCGGATACGCGAGAGCCTCATCGGAATCCTGCATCGGGAACGGATTTTCGCCATGTTCAGGCGCCTCCGGATTGAAGAGGTAAAGCAGTTCCCCGATGCGGAATTCGGACGCGCACATTTTGGAAAGCACTTCGGCGAACCGCAGCGTGCAGCCGGGATTGCTGTTCCAGACGTCGGTCGACGGATTTGTCGAAGTCGGGGGATTGAAGCCGGCCAGACGAGAGAGTGCGTCCAGATTGTCCGCCATATGGTCAATCTGTTCCTCGCGCTCGCGCGGGCAGCCGTAACGCGACCGCGCATGGGCCTCGATCCCTTGGAGCAAATGATGCCTGGCCCAATTCCATTTCTTGGCGCCGCTGCCGGCCCAGAGTGCCAGCAGGTGCGTACGGGCGGCTCCAGTCGCGCCCGGCGTTTCGTCGGCGGGATCGGCCAGAGGGAGATGGAATTGGTCGCGCAACATCTGGAACGCAGCCAGTTGCCGGATGAATTCGGGATTTACGGCCGATCCGTTAAACAGGTTCAGCACGTTGCAAATGTCGTAAAGCTGCGCGAATGTGTATGCCGCGCCACAGAGGCCCTTGAGCTTTCGCCACAGTCGGATGAACACCGCCAGTTGCAGCAGAGCTGTTTGCCGTCCCTCGCCGGGGAGTTGGACCTGATAATCGCTCAGGCAGCAAGGCTCGCACTCGGGAACGGTTTGGTTTTTTACGTCGCGAGCGTTCGCGTCGCCTTGACGGCTCGTCAACGTGATTGGCACGCCCGATTTTGATAATTCAACGAACTCGCAGTAGCTCAAACACGCTCCGCTCAAGAACTGGGGCAATGGAATTCCGCCGCCATCGGAGATTTCTCTGACCTGGAGCGGCGAGAGTCCGAAGACCTGTAAAGTCGACCCGTTCCCTGGGGGTCGCGTATCCCCTACCGGCTGCCCGCAGGCTTGCGGCATGGACCCTTGAAAGATGGTCGTATACTCTTCCGGAGTGATGCCGAGGTATTCGATCGCCGCATCAATCCGCACCGGATAGCGCCACAGAAACGACTGGAAGCCCGCGGGAGGGTTTGTTGGATCGAGCGCGAATTCGGTGATGCACTTGCGAAACGTCCGCATCTCTTCGAAACGGCAACTCCCGAAATGGCGCAGATAAGTCCGCGAGACGTCGAGCGCCTGCGAATACGGCAGATCGCACGAGGAAAAATCAGTTTTCAAGTTGTTATAGACCAGCGGCTCGATTGCCTGATTCTTTGTGCCCGGCGCCGCCGGTGTCGAGTATGCGGGCAGCGCATCAAAGATCGCCTCCGGACGGTGGCAATCGCGATCTTTCTTTTTGCAATCGTCGTCGTCGCAAAGCTCGTACCCGCTTAATTCGTCCTTCGGCGTGTCGTAAACGGTTCCGCCGGCTGTTTTGGGCGCCGTGCCCAGATACTCCAGGCATTCGTTCACGATATCGATCGTCGGCAGCGGTGTTTCGAGATTCGCGCAGCTCGCTAGCAGGTTGCCGAGGGGTCCGCGGCGGGCCGAGATAGCGTCCCCCAGAGTCGACTGGCCCTTGGTTGGAGCGGCAAATGGATTGTCGCATGTCGAGGTCTGCGCGAGCTCCAGCATCTCCTGCAAATAAGCGATGGGACCGGTCGGCGAGAGACACGGCGGGGGGACGCAGTTCATCAGAGTGCCGCTGGGATTGATCGGCTGGAAGGCACCTCCGTTTCCCGATCCTCCTGGCGCGGGCATGGGAGCGATCGCCTGCGCTTTCGCCTGTAAAGAGGCGGCGTAATCATACGCGATCGTACCTGTCAGGGCCTGCTGAAAATCAGGGCCGGGAATACGGCTGATATCGCTCGCGCTGCGGAATCCACGCGCATATAGAGCTTCGGCGACCGAGAAAGGCAGGCTCACCGGATTCGGCAGAGTGACGCCTGCGACCGCAGGGACCACGCTTGCGATTTCGTACAGCTCGTTGATCGCGATCATCGCCTGTGTGAGCCATGCCTGCGCAGCCGGATCGTTGGGGAAGACGTCTTGCACCGCTGTGGCCAAATCGGATGACGAAATCGCCGTCCCGAATGAGAAGGTCGACCCCGTAATTGTCGTCAGATATCCGGCGGCCTCGAGAACAGGGTCGTCTGAGGGCACTGGCAGATCGAACAACGGAGGTGCACCGACCGCAGGCAACTGCGCGGAGGTGGCAACCGAGGAGACGGCGAAGAATTGCTGCACCGCGCGGATGAACGCGCGGATCCGCATGGCGACATAGCCGGGTTTGTGTGTCACCTGTCCCGGAGAAGCTCCGGGGGCGACCGGCTGCGTGAACGGCGGCAGCCAGCTTGCGTTTCCGGTATACGTAAAAAAGCTGGTCCATTGCGACGCGGTGACCTGCTTCAATGTCTCGACAGTTGGATTGGGCGTTGGTGGTGTTGTTGTCGTCGGCAGCCACGCGGCGATCTGATCGGCCAGAGAACTGGCCAGCGGCACAAACGAAATGAGGGACTTATCTGGAACATCGGCCACGACGGGGTTGTTGAGGGTCACGGTCGTCGGGGCCACGTTGTCCCCGGTTGTATCCGGCGCGATGCCGGGTCCGAAGACCGACATACCGGGTTGGATTCCGGCGGTCGCCGCGAATGTCAGCGTGTTTCCAGAGGGAGCATCGGCCGTCGTGGACGCGGTGACAGGCGTCAGGTCGGACAGATCCGTCGCGACCATTAAAAATGTGATCGCGGAGCCTGCCGGAACATCCCCCGAGACAGGCCCGTTGAGGGTGACTGAGGTCGCATTCACGCTCTGCACGATCGTGCCACCGGGAATGTTCGGTCCGGAGACGGACATGCCGGGCTGGATTCCGGCGGTGGATGCGAAGCTCAGAATTTTGCCCGACGGGCAATCGGCTGATGTGTTCACGGTAACGGGTTTTGTGGTGTAGTTGAACGCCAAAACGTCCGTCGTCTGGACATTGCCGGTAACGGCAGCGCTGAGCGTCACGGTGGTAGTCGTGACGCTGCTCAGCACCGTCGTGCCGCTGGGGATATTCGTGCCGCTCACCGTCATTCCTGCGGCGATTCCCTCAGTCGAGGATGCTCCGGAAAAAGTCAGCGTAGTCCCGCCGGGGATATTCGCGTTGGGAGTTGCCGTGATTGGAGAATTTCCGGAGTTGAACGTAATCTCGGTTGCCGTCGTCACGCCACCCGCGCTGAGAGCTTTGCTGATAGTGACGGTGGTGACCGTATCGACTTTAACCACGGTTGTATCGGGAGCGATGTTGTTCCCCGTGACGGGCATCGCCACGCCGATCCCGATTCCAGTCCCGACGAAGATCAGGGTTGTCAGACCCGAATTGGTGGTCTGGCTGGGGCTCGCGGTGAACGGAGGGATCAGGTAGCCCTGGGTCAGCGTATCCAGATCCAGCATCAAATAACCGGTCGGATCAGCCGAAGCGAGCGTTTGCGACCATATGTTGAAGTCAGTGTTCTCATAAGTCAGCGGCGGATTCGGAGCTGGAGTAGGCGTGGGGTCCGGTTGCGCGAGCCAATCGGCGACGAGCTTGGCGAGGGGCGTTCCCGCATACACGGGCACCGAAGGACTGTTCGATGCGGCGGAAACGCTAAGCGCGACGAGCCGCCGCGCCGCCTGAAACGACGAGATGGGGCCGAGCGTGACTCCCTGCGTCGAGAAGGCCTCCGAATCGCTGATGGAATCGGCCTGTATGGCTGCGGTGAACACCTGGAAAATGCGCTCGATCGAGTCGCCGGTCGCAAGTTGGAACCGTTGTAACGATGTCGTCGATTTATCCAGGCTCGCGCCCAAGGCGTAGAAAAAGGCGGCGGGAACGGCGAAGCTGAGCCCACTGGTTCCATTGGTCCCTAGACCTCGCAAAAGCAGTTCGCTTTCAACGGACGCCGCGAAGCTGGACGCAGGATCCACGGGAAATTCGAGCAAAGCAGATGTGGAGTTTAAGCTGGTTTCCTCGCAGAACAAGGCTGCGGAGGCCGCGGCGACGAACTTGGTCAATCGCTCTGCCGTGGCGTTGCGGGTCGCATAAAAACTATTGACCGAGCCTTCGAACTTCTGCCGATCCTGTTCCAGATTGTTTTGGTTTCCATTGCCGCCACTGCCCCCGGGGTTGGGTGGATTGGTATACAGCGATTCGAGCGCGTCGGGAGGCGGAGGCAATGCATTCCCTTGCTGGCTCCACACGATGTCGTACGCCATTCGCGTGCAATCGTCCGTGGACAGATTATCGAGAGTCGTGCCTGGGGGGAAGTTTGTATCGTTCGTGAGCGCCAGATTCATCGCCTTATACAGCGCATCGAAGTTCGGCGCAGTCCCGTCCGTGGGGATGGTGAGATCGATCGTGTTGGTGTTGGGAGGAGGCGGCAGCGTCAGGAACAAGCTGGTGTTCTGCTGCGGCTGATACTGGTATTGATCCGGCGTGGGGGCTGGGCCAGGACTTACAATCACGTCGTAAAAGTCGTTGTTGACCGGAATCGAAATCCCGCCGCGTGTCGCGACCACAGTGACGTCCAGGAAGCTGTTCGCCGGCGGAGCCGGGATGGGAATCGTCATCGGAATAATGGCGGTGGCCACCGCTGCCGGGATGGGAACGTAAACCGAGCCGAAAATCGTGGCCTGGCTCACTGGTTCGACGTGCTGGACGATTCCCGAGTTGAGGTTCGACTGGAAGGTAACAGTTGCGCCATTGGCGAGGTTGACGTTGTTGCTGAGCGTGATCGATGAGCCGTCGGGGACCGCGATCACGGTGGTGTTTGCGGGCACGCCCGATGAGGATGTCATGGTCATGCCGACCGCGATGCCGTCCGAATGGTCAAACTTTACTGTCGGAGAATTCGTGACCTTGCCTTTGACTTTCAAATCGAATTGGAAGGAGGGATCGGTTCCCGTCCACGTCGGAGTGATGGATGGGGCATTACTATCCGCGCTCCCTGGTCCGTAGGCGAAGTAAAAGGTGACCAGCGTGCCCTGCGCCGCAAAATCGTGGATGTTCTGGCTGAGGGTAAGCGCGGTTGGATTCGAAGAGGCCGGGATATTCGTGACGGTAGTATTGCCCGGGAACATGTTCGAATCGGCCGGGCAGATTGGCACCGAGTCAAATGCAATACCGGCCCCATCCCTCACCAGGAGGGTCGTACCGAAATCCGTGCCGGACCCAGGCGTTGGAGCAGCGACCTGCTTCGAAACCGAGGCGACATAGGTGCCGGGCATCCACGGAACTGCGACGAGGTTGAGAGTGGTCGAGTTTATCTTGGTTTCGCCCAGGAGGGTCGTTGTGCCGGCCAGATAGACCTTGATTTGAAGGTCGTCAAGATAAGTGCTGAACGTCGCCCCATCGACCGGCGAGTCCGGGTGAATTCGGATTACGAGAAAATTGTCAGGCATTGCGGTCCTCCTTCTGTACCAAAGTTGCTTTACGCTGCGTCGTTAGTTATGCGCAGCCTCTAATTCTTCTGGTTTTGAGTGGTCGTCCACTCGATCCTTATTCCGATCGCCTATGGGTCTTGGGCGGATTGATCGCGGTGATATCGAACTTCAGTCCGCCGCTCCAGGCGCCCGCTGCGAACGAGCCCGTCGCGCCCTGTGTCGCGACGTTTGGAAAAGATTCGTGCTGAAGATACGGCTCGAATCCGATGGCGTAGTCGCCCCAAGCACGTGAGAATCCGATGCCGAGTGTCTCCGTTAGCGAAAACGGGGTTCCGCGAACCCCTGACCCGGTGATAGGCGTCGTGCTGGTCGGGTCGCGGACAATGCCACCGAGGCCAAAATTGCCGGTCGCGCCAAGCTCAACATTGGTTTGCCAATTGTCGGCGGGGAAGTCGTTGATCGCGACATTGATCACTGCCGTCACTTGCGCCAGCGACAACACCGATACGCCGTTGATCGAACCAAACCGCTGGTAAGCACCGCCCACGTTAGCGTCGAACTCGAGCTTCTGGTGCAGGTGGGGCGTGGTTCGGCCCTGTACTTCGGACTTTATTAGGGAATAGACGCCCAGGGCCGACACCGATGGGTTGGCGCCGCCGACCTGCTCAGGTTCGCGGGTAAACATGTCCGTTATCATCGGATTCTGTCCCCAGAGAAATCCCAAACCGAGATACAGGCCGAAGATGTTCTGACGAGTCGCGTCAAGCCGGAACTGGTCGAACTCGGGCCCAAGGTGCAGCGTCCCTGCGAGAATGCCTGTCCCGACTGCCGGCGATCCCGAAGCTCCTGAGCCGCCGAAACCACCCTGAAGGCCGAGTTCAACGCCACGTGAGACGACGTTCCGGTAGTGGTAGAGCAAACTGCCCGCTCCACTTGTCCCCGGTGAGCCCCCGCCGCCGACGCCCAGGAAAGTGAACTCGGAGGTCTGAACGCCTTTCGGCTGAACGAGTGCGGAATTGCTGAAGCCGGTATTCTGCGCCTGAGCCTGGAGTGGGTCAGGCGGTGGATTGTCGTCGGAAGGAGGCGGCAGGTCGGGCGGATCCTGGATGCTGGGTTCCGGCTTGGGTGGATCGGTCCCCTCCGGGTCGCGGTAAACGACGGGATTGTTTCTTGCGAAGCGGAAAAGATTTGGCCCATCGATCATTCCCGCTGGATCGCAGGCGGTCCACCGCCCGAGCCAAGGAGCGTAGTATCTCGCTCCGTGATAGGTGAACCCGTTTTCCCAGTCCCTTTCTTTGGAGGTGTACCGATACCTCTTTCTTCGCACCTCGGCCGCGCTTATTCCCGCCTGGTAGGTGGTTTCTCCATACGGGCTGTATTCTTCGTAGGTAATCAGCCCCCCCGCTTCATCGATCTCCAAGCTTGCCGATCCCAGATGATTGGCCAGTTGATAGCGCTGCTCCG
>DATJNW010000118.1:0-214467 GCA_035507655.1 Bryobacteraceae bacterium
TTCCGCCTCAGCTCGGTCCCACGCGGCGAGCCGTGAGGCCGTGACCATGGCATTCCTGTGGACCATGGTCTTCGTCGACCCGCTGATCATTCTCTCGACGATTTTCTTCGGGACCATCAGCGTCACCGCTTCGTTCTTTGAAAAGGACGGCAGGATTCAGACCGCGATGGCTCGCTACTGGGCCAGGTCGCTGCTCAAATTCGCGGGAACGCGCGTCACGGTCGAAGGCATCGAAAAGATCTGCCTCGACAAGCCGTACGTTTTCGTCTCCAATCATCTGAGCTACATGGATACGCCGGTGGTGCTCGGCGCCATTCCGGTGCAGTTCCGTTTCATGGCGAAAAAAGGATTATTCCAGATTCCATTTCTGGGGACCCATCTGATGCAGGCCGGGCATATTCCGGTGCCGCTCGACGACGCGCGGGCTTCGGTGAAGACGCTGCATCGCGCGGCGCAGACCATTCGCGATCGCGGCATTTCCATTTTGATCTTTCCCGAAGGCGGCCGTTCGATCAATGGCGTGTTGCAGGATTTCAAGGAGGGCGCGGCGTATATCGCGATCAAGGCGGGCGTGCCGGTGGTGCCGGTCACCATGGTCGGGACGCGGCGCATTCTGGCGATGGGAACGATGACCTTTCATTCTGGAGCGGTCAAAGTCCGGATCAGCGACCCGATTCCCACGGCCGGGATGACGCTGCACGATCGTCGAGAATTGACGGCGAAAATCCGCGGACGGATCGTGGAGATGCTTTAGCAAATCGTCGATCATGTGGCGCACGGGACCAGGCGCGCGCCACACTCCGGGCTATTTCGCTACCGGCTGGAGCACGCGCTGTTCGATGATGTGATCGACTAAACCATATTCGAGCGCCGCGGGCGGCTCCAGAATATAATCGCGATCCACGTCGCGCGCGATACGTTCCACCGGCTGGCCGGTCGCGCCGGCCAGAATCTCGTTCAGCGTTTCGCGCATGCGCAGAATTTCTTTGGCGTAAATATCGATATCAGTCGCCTGGCCGGCCAGTCCGCTCATCGACGGCTGATGGATCAGGATGCGCGAATGCGGCAGCGTGTAGCGCTTGCCCTTGGTCCCGCAGGCGAGCAGCACCGCGCCCATCGACGCCGCCTGGCCCACGCAATAAGTCACAATGTCCGGCTCGACCAATCGCATCGTGTCGAGAATCGCCAGGCCCGCGGTGATCGAGCCGCCGGGCGAGTTGATGTACAACGAAATATCTTTTTCCGGATCCTCCGCCGCCAAAAAAAGGATCTGGGCAATGATCAGGTTGGCGACATTATCGTCGATCGGCGTGCCCAGGAAAATGATGTTTTCTTTCAGCAGACGCGAGTAGATGTCGAAGGCGCGCTCACCTCGCGAGGTCTGCTCGACGACCATTGGCACCAGTACGGAATTCTGCATGATTACTCCTTCCTCTATGAACTCGCGCCGTCAGATGCGGGCGCTGCGCCGGCGGGGCCGGGCGAGCAGCCGGCGCTTCTCACCCAGAGCGCTCGCCAGATCGGCAATCGAAGTCCCCTCCAAATAATCCATGATACGCGAGCGGAGAGCGATCCAGGAATCATGCATGCCGCAGGCCGCCTGGTCGTGACATTCCGGGCTGCCTCCGATACAGCGCTCAAATCGCCCTGGGCCGTCCATGGCCTCGACAATTTTGCGCATGGAAACGTCGCCGGCGGCCAGGCGCAGACGGAAGCCGCCGTGCGGACCCTTGCTCGATTCGAGAAATCCGCCGCGCGCCAGGTCCTGAAGAATTTTCGCCAGGAAATGCGGCGGGATAGCGGTTTCCGCGGCAATATCCTTGACCATCGAGTATTCGCCGTCGGCCAACCCCGCAAGGTGGACCAGGGAGCGGATCGCGTATTCGGCCGAGCGCGAATAAAGCATAAAAAAAGAATACAGGAGTCAGGAGTCCGGAGCCACAAGCCAGCGCTTGAGAATATCGGTCGCGAGCTGCGATTGATCGTGCGCGTGGGGGTCGATGCGATTGGCGAGCGTCGCCACATCGGCGCAATTCACCGGTTGCGCGCACCAGTCCTCGATCATTTCCGCGGTCACCTCGGGATGGAACTGAACACCGTAGACGTTGCAGCCGTAGCGATACGCCTGATGCGGCGTCTTTTCGGACCACGCCAGCCATTCGGCGCCGCGCGGCAGATCGAAGGTCTCGCCATGCCAGTGAAAAAACGTCGAAGGCGAGGGAATGTCGCGGAAAACCGGATCGGCGTGAGCGGAATCGGTGAAAAACACCGGCTCCCATCCGATTTCGAGGGCGGAGTTGCGGTAAATTCGCGCGCCCAGCACTTTGGCGATGAGCTGCGATCCCAGGCAGACGCCCAGCAGCGGCAGGCCGTCGCGCAACGCTTGCTCGATACGCGCCAATTCCGGAGCCATTTCCGCGTCGTTGGCCGACATTGGTCCGCCCAGAACGACCATCGCCTGATTCGGTTCGGAGTCGAACTCCTCGCCAAGATCGTGGTAGCGAAATGGTACCGTTAATGCGTGGGCGAAATTGCCGAGGTGCTCAAACCGTTCGTGGCGTAGGACTAAGATGGACATGGGTTGGTTTTTAAGTTCTGCCGTTTCAAGCCGATAATAATACAAGGAACTCATGAGGGTCCTGATTGCGGACGATAGTATCGTTTCCCGTCACCTGCTGGATGCCACGCTACGGAAATGGGGTTACGAGGTCGTGGTGGCCTGCGATGGCGTCGAGGCGTGGAACATGCTGCAAGCTCCCGACGCACCCAAGCTGGTGATTCTCGATTGGGTGATGCCGGGTCTGGCCGGTCCGGAAGTGTGCCGGCGGGTTCGCGAGCACGCCAAGGAAAAGGACACCTACACCTATATCCTTCTGCTCACTTCGAAAAGCCTGAAAGAGGATCTGATCGAGGGCATGGAAGCGGGCGCCGACGATTACGTCACCAAACCTTTTGACCAACATGAACTGAAAGTGCGGCTGCGCGCCGGGACGCGCATCATCGACCTGGAGCAGCAGCTTGTCACCGCGCGCGAAGAATTGCGCGAGCAGGCCACCAAGGATTTTTTGACGTGCATCTGGAACCGTTCTTCGATCCTCGATATTTTGCAGCGCGAGCTGGTTCGCGGCGGGCGCGAACGGCGTCCGGTGGGGGTGGTGCTGGCCGATCTCGATCACTTCAAATCGGTCAACGACACCTATGGCCATTTTGCCGGCGACGCGGTGCTGCGCGAATACAGCCGCCGCATGCAGGCGTCGATGCGGCAGTATGACGCGATCGGACGCTACGGCGGAGAGGAATTTCTGGTGGTGCTGCCGGGCTGCGACGAAGTAGCCACGGCGGCGCAGGGCGAGCGCATGCGCTACGCGCTGGCCCAGGAGCCCATGGCCATCAACGACGAAAGCCGCGTGATCACGTGCAGTTATGGGGCGACGTGCTGGCGTCCCGGATTGAATCCCGATTCCGAGGCGCTGATCCGCATCGCCGACGAGGCGCTGTACGAGGCCAAACGCGAAGGAAGAAATCGCGTGGTGTACCGCTCCGGCGTGCGCGAGCCGGATAAGGTGATCGGGTAGCGTAAGCCATCAGGCCGGCGTTCCGGCGTTACACGGACACCGCGGCTTGGCGGCGATTCCTGGACCTTTCAACCGCCCGCACGCTCATCAGCGCGACCCAGATCGCCCCATACATCAGCGGCAGCCGGACGTCCGATTTCACCAGCCAATAATAATGAATCACGCCGACCAGGGCGATGACGTACACCAGCCGATGCAGCTTCTGCCAGCGCTTGAATCCGAGCCTGCGCACCCAGCCGTTGGTGGAGGTCACCGCCAGCGGGATCAGCATCAGCAGCGCGGCCAACCCCAGCGTGATGAACGGCCGCTTCAGAATATCTTTCCCCATTTCCTGAAAATCGAAAAATTTATCCAGGCAGAACCAGGTGGTGAAGTGCAGCGTCGCGTAGAAAAACGCGAACAGTCCGAACATGCGGCGGAAGCGCACCAGTTGCGGTTGATGAAACAGCAGGCGCAGCGGCGTGACCGACAGCGTGATCATGAGAAAACGAATGGTCCAGTCGCCGGTCTTGTGGGTGATATATTCGACCGGATTCGCCGTCAGGTTCTGGGTGTAAGCGTCCCAGCCCAGGTCAAAAAACGGAACCAGGCACAAAACGAACAGCAGCGCCCTGGTCCAACCGCTCAACAGGATTTTCTTGATCACGCGTTAGTGATATTTGCGCAGGTCCATGCCGGCGTACAGGCCCGCCACCTGGTCGCCGTAGCCGTTGAATATCAGCGTGTCGCGCGGGAACAGTTCCGGCAGACGGCGTTCCTTCTTCTGGCTCCAGCGCGGATGGTCGACGTTCGGATTCACGTTGGAATAGAATCCGTACTCTTCCGCGGACTCTTTATTCCACGTGGTCGGCGGCTGCTTTTCGACCAGCTTGATCTTCACAATCGATTTGATGCTCTTGTAGCCGTACTTCCAGGGCACGGCGAGCCGGATCGGCGCGCCCATCTGATCGGGCAGCATTTCGCCGTAAATTCCCACCGCCAGCAGCGTCAGCGGATGCATCGCCTCATCCATTCGCAGCCCTTCGACGTAAGGAAAATCGATGCCCGCGCTGAACGAACCCAACTCGAACTTCGAATTGTAGTAGCTCTGAAACGCCACGTATTTGGCGCGTGAGGTCGGCGTGAACTGCTTCAGCAGAGTACTCAACGAAAAACCGATCCATGGGAAAACCATCGACCATCGTTCCACGCAGCGGTGCCGGTAAATGCGCTCTTCGAGCGGAGCGATCTTCATCACCTGGTCCAGATCAAGAATGCGCGGCTTGGTCACTTCGCCTTCCACCGAAATGGTCCACGGGCGAATTTTATCCAGCTTGCCGGGCGCGTTCTTGCCGGGATCTTCCTTGCCGGTTCCGAACTCGTAATAGTTGTTGTAATGCGTGGCCAGATCGATCGGCGTGATTTTTTCGGTGGTGCTGAACGGACTTTTGATCGCCGCGGCGATTTTGTTGTCGGCGCGTGCGAACGGCGCGGCGAGCACGGCGGATCCAGCGGCCAGAAACCGCCGGCGATTGAGATATTGCTCTTTCGGCGTGAGATCCGAGTAGCGAAATTCGGGCGATTTGCGGATGATCATAGCTCTGAATTCATGTTACCGCGTTGCCTTACCGCTGCTTTCAGGCCGGGCGTAAAGCTGTATTCCAGCGCGAATGCAGCACCGCCCTCACGCGCCGCGGTCAGGAGGGCGGAACTGGAGCGTTTTCTCGTTCGCGGGGTCCCGTGCCGTCCGTTCGAAGTGAAATTCGTTGAGCCCGCGCCACAGCAGGCCACAGCAACCGAAATGTGAGGAGCACTGGTGACCCGCGGCTCTGGGAGCACGAATCCAGCGCACTACGGGGCCTTCAGCTCGCCCGGCGCAAACGGTCCCAAATTCCCGACCATTCCGGCGAATCGGGCGGTTTTTCCACCGCGATCCACGGCCATCCCTGGCGATCGAGATCGTGCAGCGCGCTGTACAATCGCGCCGCATATTGCGCCGCATCGGCCGGCATTCGCACGCTGCGCGAAGCCAAACCGGCGCGTTTCCACCACAAGTAGGCGCCGCCGCGGCCGGGCAGATCCTTTGGACCATCCACTAAAATCAACGGTGTTCGCGGACTGTAATGCCTCGCGTGCATTCCCGGCGCCGGATGCGGCTCACCCGGAGCCGCAGTGGCTCGCCCGATCTCGCCGAGCGAAATCATTCCCGGGCGCAGCAGCTTCATTATTCCACCGGCGAGCGAGACCACGGTCGATTCGATTCCCACCCGCGTCGCGCCGCCTTCGAGCACCGGAACCGCATCGCCGAACGCCTGGCGAACGTGCTCGGCCGTGGTTGGCGACAATCCCGTGAAGCGATTCGCGCTCGGAGCGGCGACCGGCACGCCGGCCGCTTCGATCAATCGCAGTGCGATCGGGTGATTCGGCACGCGAATGCCGACCGTCGGCAAACCCGCGGTCACGATGTCCGGAATCTCCGGCGATTTCGGCAGCACCAGAGTCAAGGGGCCGGGCCAATACCGGCGGGCGAGTTCTTCCGCCTGCGCCGGCCATTCGGTTACGAAGCGCCGCGCCATTTCGACGGAAAAAACGTGCACGATCAGCGGGCTGGTTTCGGGCCGTCCCTTTAATTCGAAAACTTTTTTTACTGCGGCGGCGTCTAGCGCGTTCGCGCCCAAGCCGTAGACCGTTTCGGTCGGGAACGCGACTAATTCGCCTCGCCGGATGCGCTCAGCCGCGTCATCCAGCGCGATCGTTTCAATCAGGAAGCTCATCCTTGCCGTCCGCGGCCGTCTTTCCGGTCTTGCGCCACACCAGGAACGCGTGAATCAGCGATTCCAAATCGCCGTCGAGCAAGCGATCCACGTCGCCGATGGCGAGCTTGGTGCGATGATCCTTCACCAGCCGGTACGGCGCGAGAACGTAGCTGCGGATCTGGCTGCCGAAGTTGATTTCGAGCTTCGAATCCTCGAGCTTCCGATCCTCGGCGCGTTTTTTGTCCATTTCGTGCTCATACAATTTGGCGCGAAGTTGTTTTATCGCCGAGGCGCGATTTTTGTGCTGACTGCGCTCATTCTGGCACTGCACGACGATCCCCGTCGGCAGATGGGTCATGCGGATGGCCGAATCGGTGCGGTTGACGTGCTGGCCGCCCGCGCCCGACGCGCGAAACGTATCGACGCGCAGATCCTCGGGGCGAATATCGATCTTGATTTCGTCGTCGATCTGCGGATAAACGAACACGGACGCAAAGGAAGTGTGCCGGCGCGCGTTGGCGTCGAACGGGGAAATGCGCACCAGCCGATGCACGCCTACTTCGCTTTGCAGCAAACCGTAGGCGTTTTCGCCGTTGACCTCAAACGTGACCGATTTGATGCCCGCGCCTTCGCCTTCGAGGCGATCCGTGATCACGGTTTCGAAGCCGTTGCGTTCGGCCCAGCGCAGATACATGCGCAGCAGCATCTCGGCCCAGTCCTGGCTTTCGGTCCCGCCGGCGCCGGGATGAATGGTCACGATGGCGCTGCGCCCGGCGTTGTCGCCGGAGAGCAGCATCTTGTCTTCCAGCTTTTCGAGCTGCTCACGGAAGGCGTGGATCGAGTGCTCCAGGTCGCCGTTGACATTTTCGCCTTCGTGGGCGAGCTCGAACAGCGTTTCGAGGTCGGAATTGGCGGAGGAAATGAGCGTGTCCTGCTGGATCTGCTCTTCCAAACGTTTGCGGTCCTGCATGATTTTCTGGCTTTTTTCAGGATTCGACCAGAAATCCGGCGCGTGCGTTTGTTCTTCGAGTTTGCTCAGTTGCTGGCGGCGGCGGGGAGCGTCAAAGATAGCTCCGCACAGCGTCAGCTTGCTGGCGGAGCGCAGCGTACTCTCTTTCCAGTTCGTCGAGGGTCATTACTTTTTATTTTAGCGCAAGCCGAGCCATAAACCTCGTCGTAGGCCTTGCCGCTGGAGCGCGCACGATTGAAGGGGTGGTTGAACTATCCACTGAGGTGGTCGGGGCGTTCGCCGGCTTCTTCATTCGCCAAGTGCCCGCATCGGGTTCGCACTGGGGCAAAGGCGCCCGGATCGCGGCGCTGCTGAAGAAGAGAAGATTTCGACGCGGACATGGCGATTTATAAACGCAGGGAAACCTGCTGGTACAATTTCAGTTCAAGGCCGGCGCACGATCGAGGGTGACGCGTCGCGTGCGGCTGGCACGGGCTGCGGAAAGGTGAAGGCCTGGAAGGGTGCGACGAAATCGGACTCCCAATGCGGCGATGCTCGGCGCGGAAGCATTCACTATCATGAAAATTGCAGGGCATAGCAGCGTGACCGTCTCGCAGAGACACGTCCATCCGACTCCCGAGGGCATGCGCCTTCGAACGGCTGGAAAATCTGAACGCGGCAAAGTTCGAGGGCCCTTAGCTCAGCCGGTTAGAGCAGCGGACTCATAATCCGTTGGTCGTTGGTTCGAATCCAACAGGGCCCACCAAACCAGAGAAACCCGCGCGTCTAAGCCTCAGCGCTGGGCTGCGCGTCACAGAGTTACGGCTTTAACCAGTGTTCCGTTCGAATAGATCGAGAGCGTTCGCGTCGTCGTGATGGTGGTCGTTCCGCCGCTGGTGCTCGACGACGTCGCGACCGTATCAATGTAAAGGTAGTCCACGCTGGCCCCGGTGCTGCTGGTAATGGTCCTGACCTCAATGCCCTCGATAGTGCCCGCCGGTATGATCGGAGTGCCCTGTGAACCGGACGCCGCAGACAGAACCAACACTGATGTCGTACTGGTGGCGCTTCTGCCCGAGCCGGTGACTATTGTTTGCACCACATAGACATCGGTTGCGCCGGGTAACACCTGTCCCACTTCGCCGCCGAGGCTCACGGTCCACTTGGTGGCTGGTGCGGACGGGGGACCAATCGCCACTAAATCCGTCATGGGCGTTTGCGGTGTGCTCCCGCTGGCGGGAGCAAGGGCATAATACGTGCCGTCGGGCCCGATTGCAGGACTTCCCTGGCTCTGGCCAGAGATCTTAATCACCGGGCTGGGAAAAATGTCCTGCGCGCTCGCAACGCCAGCCGCACAGGTTGTGAAAATGACTACAGCTCGAAAAAAAGTTAACCCTCTCATGTGTTCCTCCTGATTTTTCCGATTCAGGGCCGGATCATCGCGGGCATACCACTACAGTGTGCTTCGACGCCCCCTCAGTACATTGACGAGCGCACGAAGCAACGGAGTACACCGTTTGACACCTTACCCGGAGATCCATTCTCTTCGAGCTTGCCGGGACGGGAGCCCATTCAGGAACGAACCATGTGGCCGCGGCGTTCGGCGTCCGTGGCGGCGTCTTTGTGGCGGCTGGTGCGAAATACAAAAAGAAAGCTGGCCAGAACGCCGCCGCACAGCAGCTTCACAATTTCGGCGCCGAAATAAACCTGCTGCAACGCCCAATAACGCGTCATCGCGCCGACCTCCGTACTGCCCGGCGGAAAATCGGTTGCGCGGCCTTGATAGGTCAGCTCCGGCGCGACGCGGAACTGGAACAGAACGATCAACAGCATCATTCCGCACAGCGCTAACGGAAGCACCCGTTTTTGCGTGGCCAGCGCCAGACAGCCGAGCAGCAGCAGACCGAGCGGAAGCTGCGCTTCGATCCACACCGTAGTGTAATGGCGGGTCTGTTCGGCCGCGGCGTGGCGCAGCATGGCGGCCATCGGCTCCCACCCGACCTGTTGCATGATTTTGGCCATCGGCTGGGGCGGCGAAGTCATCACCAGGCTCGGCGTACGCAGGTTCTGGACGCTCACGAAGGACAGGAACAGACAGCCGGCGATCCAGGCGCCGAGTAAGAAACTCGAAACTCGCCGAGTATGCACTCAGGCTACAGTGTCGCAGAAAAAAAGACGCGGAGTCGCTAGGCTAGGATCATGACTCTGTCCGAACTGGCCGGCGCGCTGGGGTGCGAAGTGCGCGGCGACGGCGGGATTGAAATTCGCGGAGTGGCCGGAATCGATTCGGCCGCGCCTTCCGATCTCACCTTTCTTTCGAATCCGAAATACGCGCACAAGGTGAAACAGACGCGGGCCGGCGCGGTGCTGGTGGCGCAGGCGGTGGAGGGACTCGGGTGTGCGCAGCTCGTTTCGCCGAATCCTTATTACGATTTCGCGCGCGCGCTGGCGATGTTCTATCAACCGCCGCGGCCGAAAGCGGGGATTCACGCGCTGGCGAGCGTGGCGGGATCGGCGCGGATCGGCGAAAACGCCTCCATCGGCGCGTTTGCGGTGGTCGGGGAAAATGTCGTGATCGGCAAAAATTCCGTGCTGCACCCGCACGTGGTGATTTATGAAGGCACCGAGATCGGCGACGATTTTTATGCTCACGCGCACGCGGTGGTGCGCGAATTCTGCCGCATCGGCAATCGCGTGACGCTGCAAAACGGCGCGATCATCGGCGGCGACGGATTTGGCTTCGCCAAGCGCGCCGACGGGACTCATTTCAAGTTTGTACAGAGCGGAATTACGGTGATCGAAGATGATGTCGAGATTCAGACGCTCACTTCGATCGATCGCGCCAACTTCGGCGAAACTCGAGTGCGGCGCGGAGCGAAGATCGACAGCCTGGTGCAGGTGGGGCACGCCTGCGTGGTCGGCGAGGACAATATTATCTGTGCGCAGACGGGGCTGGCGGGCTCGACGGTGCTCGAAAAAAATGTTTTATTGGCCGGGCAGGTGGGTGTTTCCGGGCATTTGACGATTCACGAGAACGCGGTGGTTTATGCGCAGAGCGGAATCGGCCACGATGTGGCGGCGAGCGCGGTGATGAGCGGATCGCCGGCGTTTGCGGCTCGCGAGTGGCTGCGCGCGGTGACCGCGTTTCCCAAATTGCCGGAGATTTTAAGGACAATGCGACAATTGGAGAGTCGATTGGCGGAGTTGGAAAAGCACCAAAATGGACAACATCAAGGATGACGGCAGTGGCGTGGGCCATCCGCTGCTGGCCTATAAAAACGAAAGTTTTCTGGACAGCCCAGACGCGCGCTCGCTGCGAATTTTGAGCGAGTATCTTTATCCGCTATCCCATTTCCGCCGGGAAAAAGTGCTGGATACCATCGTGTTTTTCGGCTCCGCGCGGACTTTTGAAAATGGTCCGAATGCTCGTTATTATCACGATGCGCGGGAGCTGGCGCGGCGGGTGACGGAGTGGTCGAACAATCTGGCGAACTCGGCGCGGCGCTTTGTGGTGTGCAGCGGCGGCGGTCCGGGGATCATGGAAGCGGCCAATCGCGGGGCGCACGAAGCGGGCGGAAAAACGGTGGGGCTGAATATCGGCCTGCCGTTCGAGCAGCGGCCCAATCCGTTCATCTCGCCGGAGCTGTGCTTCGAATTTCACTACTTCTTCATGCGCAAATTCTGGTTCGCGTATCTGGCCAAGGGACTGGTGGTGTTTCCCGGCGGATTCGGTACGCTCGATGAGCTGATGGAAATTCTGACGCTGGTACAGACGCAGAAGCTGATGAAGAAGATGGCGGTGGTGCTGTACGGGTCGGATTTCTGGAAGGAAATTTTGAATTTCGAAGCGCTGGTGCGGCACGGAATGATCGCGGCCGAAGATCTGAGCCTGTTCCAGATGGCCGACGACGTGGACACGGCGTTTCATCTTCTCGAATTGTTTTTGAACAAGCATTACCTGGAGCCGGATCGCGAAAAGGAAACGCCGGCGATCGCCAAATCGAGGGTGTGAGATGCTGGGCAGCCCAATGGCTCACAGGCTAACGCCTGTGCCACAAACCGGAGTCAGCGGTTTACAGCCACGGGGTCACAGGCTTCAGCCTGTGCCTTCACCGCGCCGCAGAGCCAGCGAGTGGCGTAAGCCGCCAGGCTTGCGCGCCGCCCGTGTCGATTCGTGGACCGCGAACAGCACAAGCCCGGCGGCTTATGCCACCGCTGACTGGAGGGGCTTGCTTGGCGCGGGGGCTGGCTATCGATCGATATGACCCGACGTTCGCACCACAGCGTTCAGACCGTCCTCGATTGGGGTGGACGCATCGGCATCGCGTTTGTCGTGCTGCTGATCGCGTACCTGACGGCTGCGTGGCTGGCGCCTTCCGGCCGCGTGACGCTGTTGATCGGGACGGCGCTGACGGTCGCGACGATCTGGCTCGCGCTGCGGGTGCTGCGCAAAGCGGCCGGGCAAGCGGTGTGGCGACTGCGCAACCGGCTGATGGTGACTTATCTGTTCATCGCCGGCGTGCCAATTTTGCTGATCGTTTTGCTCACCGTGACCGGCGCCGAATTTCTGGCGCGGCAGATCGCGGTGTTCCTGGTGACCAGCGAGCTCGACCGGCGCATTGAAGGAATCGATTCGGCGGCGCAAAGCGTGGTGCACAGTCCGGCCGCGGTGCGGCTGCCGATGATTAAGCCGATGATCGATTTGTTTTATGAGAAACGCTATCCGGGAATCGAACTGGTGATGCGCGATTCGGGCCGGATGGTGCGCTACCCGGCTACGGCGACGCTCACGGCTCCGCCTGCGGAGTGGCCGGCGGGCAGCGGCATCCTGCGGCGGGACAAGGGGTTTTATTTGTGGTCCTACGCGAAGATGCCGGAGGGCGACATTCTGGTGACGGCGCCGCTGACGCGGGAAATTCTGGGCGGGCTGGTGCCGAAACTGGGCGCGGTCGATTTCGTCGAGGCCTCGCGCCGGCGCTCGGAACTGGTGGGCACCAGCGGAGGCGAACTTCCGCCGGCGCTGAATCGCTTCGACAACGAAATTTTCTGGTTCGCCACCATCCCCACGGCGGACTGGGACCGGCCCGGACACTCCCGCGAAGCTTTGCTGCAAGTGCGGTCGCGCATTTCGGCGGTGCTCGGCGCGGTGTTCAACCGGCGCACGGACATTTCCCAGGGCTGGCTGGAGATCATGCTGATTATCACGCTGGTGGTGTTTTTCATCGTGGAAATTATTTCGGTGATCATCGGCATCAGCATGACGCGGACCATTACCGGCGCGGTGCACCGGCTGTATGAAGGCACGCTGCACATGATTCAGGGCGATTTTTCTCATCGCATCGAAGTGAAGGGCAAGGATCAGCTTGCCGAATTGAGCCGGAGCTTCAACTCGATGACCGAAAATCTGGAGCGGCTGCTGATTGTCGCGAAAGAAAAAGAGCGGTTGCAATCGGAGATTGAAATCGCGCGCGAGGTGCAGTCGCAGCTTTATCCGCGCTCGGTTCCGAAGACGGAAAGGCTGCGGCTGACGGCGATCTGCCAGCCCGCGCGCATGGTTTCCGGCGATTATTACGATTACGAAGCGATGCGCGGCAAACGAATCGCGCTGGCGGTGGGCGACGTGGCGGGCAAGGGAATTTCGGCGGCGCTGTTGATGGCCACGCTGCAAAGCTCGCTGCGCACGCAGTTGCAGGGGTGGGACGCGACCGGCAACGGCGAGCCGCCGCAGGTTTCGCCGTCGCGCCTGGTGAGCCGGTTGAACAGCCAGCTTTATACCTATACGTCGCCGGAAAAATACGCGACCTTCTGCCTGGGTGTGTTCGATGAAGCGAGCGGATCATTTGCATACACCAACGCCGGCCATCTGCCGCCGCTCTTGTTTCGCGACGGCGAAGCGCAGCGCCTGGATGTGAATGGGACGGTGGTCGGCGCGTTTCCGTTTTCGTCTTACGGGGAAAGCCGCGTGGATTTGAAATCGGACGATCTGCTGGTGTGCTTCACCGACGGGATCACCGAGCCGGAAAACGAATACGGCGAGATGTTCGGCGAAGAACGCTTAGTCGATCTGATCGCGAAAAATTCGCATCGCAATGAAGAGCAGATTATTCAAATGGTGCTCGAAAGCGTGCATCAGTGGACGGCGTCGGAGGAGTTGCAGGACGATATGACGATCATGCTGGCGCGGAGGGTGTGAAAAAACGGAGTCAGGAGTCAGGAGTCAGAATTCCGGCGAGATGCGCGGCTTGATCGGTGAAGCAGTGCTGTGACGCGAATTCGCGGGCGGCGTTCGACATGGTTCGGCGGCGGGGTTCGTCTCGCAAAAGATTTTCGATCGACTCGCAGAGCTCGCCGCGATTGACGATTACGCCGAAATCTTCACGCATCACCGATCGTGCGCCGTGCGAATCGAGACAAACGGCGGGAACTCCCGCGGCGAGCGCTTCGAGAAGCGTTAATCCGTAGCTTTCATGACGCGAGGGAAAAATGTACAGATCGGCGAGCGCGAAGAAGGCCCGCTTGCGCTCGCCGGTGACGTGGCCGGGAAAAAACACGCGGGTGCGGCGGAATTTCGCGGCGAGCCGGCGCAGTTTTTCTTCGAAGCGTCGGCCCTGCATATACGCCGCGCCGCCGCAGATGAAAATCCACAGATTCGGAGGGTCCCAATCGAGCAGCGATTCGAGCAGCACGTCCTGGCCTTTTTCCGGCGAAATGCGGCTGAGCGTGAGCAGCACGCGTGCATCATCGGGGACGCCGAATTCCCGGCGCAAGGCATCGGGCGATGGCGCGGGCGAGAGGTCCCGGACGCCCCACGGCAGCACGTGAATTTTTTCGCTCGGGCATTCGGGATAGCAGCGCAGCAGCACTTCGCGCATGCCTGCGGAGGGAACAATCAGGCCGCGCGAATGATGCGCGCTCGCTTCCTGTTTTTCCCAGATCAGCCGCGTGATCGAAGGAAGAATCGGACGCAGGCGGCGATACCAGCGCACTGTGGTTTCCGGCGCGATCCAGCCGCGGCCGTAAATCGCGGCGACGTAAGCGACCACGTCGACGTGATAAATGGTGAACACCCGGAAACCGGCGCGAGCGAGCGCGGCGAAATCGGGGCCTTCGGAAATGTCGTTCGAAAGAACGACGGTTTTCGCGGGATCGTGTTTTAGAATTTCGGCCGTGGCGGCGCGTTCGAAGGCTGAAGAAAAATTCGCGTAATCGCGTTCACCGAAGCTGACGAGATCGGCTCCGCGCGGCGCGGATTGGCCGAGGATCGCCGGCGTGATCAGATGAAATTCGAAGGGGCGGGTGCGGGACCATTCTCCGGCCAGCCAATCGCAGACCGCCGCGCCGCCGCCTAACGGAACGTTTTCGCCGGAAAATCCGCCGTGCGCGGCCGTGTAGAGAAGCATGAGTCTAAGATTATTTTCAGGTTTTCCGAGCCCAGCCGCGCGAAATTGACGCTGCTGAGACCGAACGGCCCCCGCCATTACTGGCGGGGCTGTAATTTGTCACACCCCGCTATGACGGGCGGGCTATATCTGTCACACTTCCGCCATGACGGGCGGGCTATATCTGTCACGCCTCGCTATGACGGGTGGGCTGTAATCTGTCACATCCCGCTATGACGGGCGGGCTGTATCTGTCACACCCCGCTATGACGGGGGGCTATATCTGTCACACCTCCGCTATTACCGGCGGGGCTATAATCCGTTACAGCCCCGCCAGTAATGGCGGGGGCCTCTTCGGAGCACCTCGATTCCGGGCCGTCTACAAGCGCAAGCCTGACGGCTTACGTCACTGGACTGCGTATTCGAGGACCAGGGCGGTGATGTCGTCGCTCACTACGCCGCCTTCGGTAAATCGATCGACCGCGGCCAGCAGCGCGCCATGCATTCCGGAGGCGTCGCGAGCGGCGTTATCGCGCAGACAGATTCGCAGACGCTCATTATCGAAAAACGCGCCGTCGGCGTTCTCGGCTTCGGTGAGGCCGTCGCTGTAGATGACGACCTTATCGCCCGGGGCGAGCTGCGCCTGCACCGTTTGAAACAGCGCGCCTTCGATCATCCCCACCGGCATTCCCGAAGTGTGCAGCTTGCGCAGACGGCCGTCGGCGCCCACCAGGAATGGCGCGGGATGGCCGGCGTTCACGTAACTCAACAAGCCCGATGGATCGAGCGTGCAATAAAAAACGGTCGCGTATTTTTCGCCGCGTGTACGCTCCAGCAGAAACGCGTTGAGCCGGTCGAGAATCGCTTCGATGCCGCCGGAAGCCATTAAAAATGAGCCTTGCAGCAGACTTGCCAGCAGCGCGGAGCTGACGCCTTTGCCGGAAACGTCGGCCACCACGGCGGCCCACAGGCTGTCGCTCACCTGGCGCACGTCGAAATAATCGCCGCCGACCTGGGTGGAGGGAATGCTCGATCCGGCGGCGCGAAACCATCCGATGGCGGGCAAAGACGGCGGCAGAAGGCCCTGCTGAATGTCGCGGGCGATTTTCAACTCGTCTTCCATGCGGATTTTGATGCGCTCCTCTTCGAGCAGGCGCGCGTTTTCGAGGATGGTCGACGCTTCGATGGCCAGCGTTTGCAGCAGTTCGCGATTGCCCGCGGACAGATCGGCGGGCGACTCGCGGGAATCCATGTACAGCAAACCGATGGTGTCGTCGATGGTCGACAGAATCTGCGTTTCCTGCGACGATCCGCTGCGCACGTGAACCAGCGGGACGCAGATCACGCTGCGCAGTTCCAGCGCGGCGACGCTCATCTCCGGGCGGATTCCCTGTTCGGCTAGAGGATCGAAATGCATCGACAGCAGATCGCGGCGGCTGTGCAGGGCGCGCTTGATCACCGAGCGCGGCACGCGCAGATCGCCGGGATCGAGTGCCCGGCCCTGGCGGTCGCGGGCGACGGAAATTTCCAGCTCGCCGGTGGTCCGCAGCATCAGGAATCCGCGATCGCAGCCGGTGACGGCGAGTCCGGCGTCGACCACGGCGGTTAAAACCTCTTCGGTCGAAAGCGAATTTTGCAGCGCGCGCGCGACTTCGACCAGCGACCGCAGCTTGGCGAGATTGTTCTGCGACTGGCCGCCGCTGCTGGACGAAATCTGGTCGATGATGCGGGTGATCTCGCCGGTTTCGAGCGTGAAGGTGAGCTGATACGATTCGCGCACGCCGAAATCGATGCGGTCGGAGTTGCGCAGAACGTGTTTGGCCACGCGCTGGCCGTTGACCCAGGTGCCGTGGCGGCTGTTCAAATCCTCGATCACGTAGCTGCCGTTTTCCGCGGTGATGCGGGCGTGGCTGCGCGAGGCGCGATTGTCGCGGATGATCAGATGATTGTCGGCGTGGCGGCCGATCAGAAAGGGCAGCGGAATGAGCGGCACGCGCTCGCGCTGGCCGGAGGGGTTCAGCACCAGCAGGACGGCGGAAGCCAAGTCGCGTGGCGAGGCGGGCGTGCCCTGCTGCCCAGGCTGGGACATTAGCGGCGCAACCTCGGCGCGACCGGATGTGCGGCCGCCTCCGCCATCTCCTGCGCGCGCAGCGACTGGCAGTGCGGGCAGTACCCTCCGATTTCGGTTCGCGCCAGGACAATTTCAAATCCGAAATGCGCTTCCACCTGCTTCCGCAATTTGTGCAGCGGCTCGCCGAAAAATTCCTCTACTTTGCCGCAGCGCAGGCAGACCACATGGGCGTGTTCCTGTTTGAGCCGGGTTTCGTAAAAATGCTGATCCCCGGCGTAGTGCATCAAATCCAGCTCGTCCACCAGGCCGCCTTGCTTGAGCAGCTTCAAGGTTCGATAGACCGTGACGCGGTTGAGCTTCGGATCTTTTTCCTTGGCGAGCTGATACAAACTTTCCGCGTCCAGGTGACGGCCGGACTGATCGATCAGGTCGAGCAGAATGCGCCGCTGCCGCGTGAGCCGCACGCCGCGCTGGCGAAGCAGTTCCTGGTTTCCGGCGGCGGGCATAACTCAAGAATACAGAATCGCGTCAGCGATTGGCGCGCCAGACGCCGAACACGACCACAGCCGCCAGCAGCGAAAGCGCCGCGCCATACGCGGAATCGACGCCGAGCAGTTGCTGCGCGTGCGGCTCGCCCAGGACGCGCGTGAACGGTTCGAGCAGAGACGCCAGACACTGCATGGTGCCCGCGTAGCCGGCGAACGCGTAACGGATCCGTATTTTATCCGTGGCTGTGCGGCTGCTCAGAAACCGACATCCGGGTCATCGCCGTTCGATGAGGCGGCCCTTCAGATAATCGGCCCCGGCGCCTTGCAGGTCGCCCAGCGCGCGGCGCGATTCGGAGCGCGCAAAATACGGCGGCGATGCGTCCGGCTTCATCGCGATCACTTTGTCGAAATCGGCGACGGCATCCTGATGGTCCCCTAGCATCTGATAGGTGGCGCCGCGCTGGTAATAATTGTTGACATTGGGAGCCAGCTCCACGGCGCGGGTAAAGTCCGCCAGCGCTTTTTTCGGGTCGCCCAGGCTGCGAACCGCCGCGCCGCGGAGATTATAGGCTGCGGCCAGCTTGGAGTTGATCTCCAGGGCGCGGCTGGCATCGGCAACCGCGTTTTGAAAATCCTTGAGCAGAAGGTAGGCCGACGCACGGTCCAGCAGCGCGCGCGTATCGTTGGGTTGCAGCGCCAGGGTCTTGCTGAAATCGTTGATGGCGCGCTCGGTTTTCGCTTCGCCGACATAGGCCTGGCCGCGCATCAGGTAGCCGTCGGCAAACGCCGGCTGAAGCGCCACCGTGCGGTCAAAGGACAGGATCGCCTGGCTGTAACGAGCCGTGCTCAGCAGCGCCACGCCGGCGTCATAGGATTCCTTGGCACGCAGCGGGTCTACCGAACGTTTATACAACCACCCCGCCATTGCCGCCACCGCCAGCGCGGAGGCCGTGCAGGCGAGCACGATCCGCCGCTTGCGCCGCGCGACGTCCTCCGCCGTGACCGGAACCAGGACCAACGGCGCGGAATTTTCGCTCGTGTGATCCACCACACACTTATCATAGTGGAGATGAAACGTGTGCAACTGATCACCGACGGCGCCTGCGTCGGTAACCCTGGCCGCGGCGGCTGGGCCGCCATTCTGCGCTACGGCGACCATAAACGCGAGCTTTCCGGCTCGTCTCCGCAGACCACCAACAACCGCATGGAACTGACCGCGGCGATCGAAGGTCTGCGCGCGCTCAAAGAAAAATGCGAGGTCGAAGTGGTCACCGATTCGGAATATCTGAAAAACGGCATCACCCAGTGGATTCACGGCTGGAAAAAGAACGGCTGGAAGACGAAAGCAAGAACACCGGTGGTGAACCAGGATTTATGGACGGAGCTCGATCAGATGGTCGCCAGCCACGACGTGAAATGGACCTGGACGAAGGGCCACGCCTCGCACGAAGATAACAATCGCGCCGATGAACTGGCCACACGCGCCGCGCGGGAGCAGAGTTAGGCCTGGTAGGCGAGGCCAAGAATCTTCGCCGCCGCGCCGAGCGAAGCATCGGCGGTCCACAACTTCATTCGGGAAATCAGAGCAGACGCGAGAAGGTGCGCGTCAATCCAACTGATTCCGCCGCCATGCAGTCTGCGCGCTTCGACGAAAGTCACCACCTCCTCGTGAGCGACGGTCGGCGCCTGGTGGAGTTCTTGATAGGTCGCGAGAAATTTCCGGCGTCCGCCACGATCGCCGATCAGAAGCTCTCCGTAGACCAGCTCGTGACCGGCGGCCAGGTCGGCATCGAGCAGGCGATCTAATTCGTCAGCCAGCGGCCCGACGTCCGCAAACCAGCGGATCCAAACGGAAGTATCGATCAAAACGGTCATGCCGCCCGCCGCTTGGATGCCGGCTTGTCACCGCGGCGAGGCACGTCCCGCGCGTCGGGCTCGGTTCCGCGAAACTCCTTCATGCGCTGGTACGCCGCGTGCCGCACCAAAGCCTGCAAGCCCTGCCGGATCGTCTCCGTATCCGTCGCCGCGCCACAGGCCGTCCGCGCAGCTCGAAGCAGTTTCTCGTCTATATTGAACGTTTTCTTCATACAGACAAATCTACCATATACGTCTGTATCATTTTGCCGCAGTTTTCTCCAGTTGCCAGACCGCCGATTAGTTCTCAGAGGGCCGTTCCACACGATCAACGACCAAAACTCCGACCGGACCCTTTTCCGCTTCCACCTTGAGCCCGGCCGCCAGCACCAGTAACTCAGCCCCCACCAGAAACGGTCGCTTCGGAGGCATCTTTTTGTCTCCAGCACAATCCTCCGCGACTACTGTATTACCGCGATCGCGCCGTCCATGTCCTCGAATTGCAGCTTCAGCGATTGGCGCGAATCGATCACCGGCTCGCCCAGCTCAAAGCGCGCGGCCACCATGCGATCGACGGTCTGATGCCGCGCGATTTTATCGCCGATGCTCAGCGCGTCGTTGTATTTTTCGCCCAGCAGTTTTTCGTATTTAAAGACGTTTTCGAGGTCGTACTTGGAGATGAGTGTGCCGTCCACCGGCTGGCCCGTTCCCGGCGTCAGCGTCATGGTGACGTTCTTGACCACGAACAGCAGATCCGAGGGATTGGTCGCGCGAAAATCCACCACCACGATCGACGCGTTGGGGTTCAGGCTGAGCACCCGAACTTTCAGGATTTTTCCATCCAGCTCCAGATGCGAGCCTTTGGTTCCCCACAACGTCATCGCGATCGCCACCGCGACCACCGCCAGGCCGATGCCTAAAAAAGTCCAGAATTGTTTGCTCACGAGTCGCCCAGTAGTCTACCGTAGGCGCGCAGCTCGCCCACGTTGTCGCAGATCGCCTTGATTGCGGCCGTCAGAGGAATCGCCAGCAGCAGCCCGATTCCGCCCCACAGCAACCCCCAGAACATCAGTGCGATGGTGACCGCGAGCGGATTCAGATGGACCCGCGCACCGACGAATTTCGGATACAGCAGATTCAGCGCGAACAGGTGCAGCAGCGCGACGCTGGCCGCCAGGAAAAGATAGATGCTCGGCTTGGCGTGCATGGGCAGCGCGGCAAACATGGGAGGCAGCATCGCCAGCGGCAAGCCGACGTACGGCACCAGGCTCAAAAAGCCGCTCAGCGGCGCCACCACGATCCAATAGGGCAGCTTCACCGAGGCGAACAGGATCGCGCTGGCCAAACTCAGCAGCAATCCCAGAAGAAAATTACCGATCACGTAGGCTCGCACCATTTCGCCGACGCCGGCCCAGGCGTGCTCGGCCGATTCGCGCTCCTCGCCTTCAAACAACAGCAGGAAGCGGGTGCGCAGATGATCGCGCCAGCTTAACAGAAAATAGACCAGAAACGGCACGAAGGAGGCCATCAGCATCACGTTGTAAAAGGAGCTTAAATACGTCGAAATGGAGCTGACCAGCGATCCCGGTTCCTGCCGCACGCGAACTTCCTGCACCGGCGGAGCCTGCTGCGGCTGCGGCTGCGCCGGCGAGGACCGGCGCCTGCCGCGCGTGGGAATCACCGGCGGCATGACCGGCGGCGCCGCGGCCGGCTCCTGAAAGCGCTTGGGCACCAGCGTGCGATAGATTCCCGCCTCGAAATGCTCGAAGCGTTCCGCGGCGCTGTCCACCAGCTCATTGATGCGATCGCTGTAGGCCGGCAAATCGGAGGCGATGGAGATCGATTCCGTGTACAGCCCAAGTCCGGCGAAATATAGGAACACCAGACCGATGCTGCACACCGTGAAGCTGGCCACGCCGCGCGGCAGGCGCAGCCGCATGAACATCACTACCAGCGGATCGAGCAGAAAGGCGATCATCGCCGCAATAATAATGGTGACGAAGAAAACGCGGCCGTAATAGAGCATCGCGATCGACGCGCCCAGCGCGAGAACCCCCACGCCGGCGCGCACCGTTTCCCGCGCAGATGAAACCGGCACTGCCATTGATTATCACTATAATTGTACGAGTTTGTGGATGACTACCAAAAAACAGGCGAAGGGCGCATTCTGGCGCTCGATCTAGGGAAAAAACGCATCGGACTGGCAATCAGCGACGCACTGGGGATTACGGCGCAGGGCCTTCCCACGCTCGAACGGACCAATATTCGCGCGGATCTGGACGCGCTGGCGCGCCTGATCGAGCAGCACGCCGTGACGTTACTCTTAATCGGAAATCCTCTGCACATGAGCGGAAAAGAAGGCCGCCAGACGGAATTCGCGCGCGAATTCGCCGATCGCCTGGCGAAAAAAACGGGACGTGAAGTGCGCTTCTGGGATGAGCGTCTAACCACTGTGGAGGCGCAGCGGGTGCTGCGGGAAAGCGGCATCAGCATCGAGAAACGGGCTCGCGCGGTGGACCGCCTGGCCGCGGTGATTCTGCTCGAAAGCTACCTCGAACGGCAGGCATGAAGACGAGCGTGTTTCCCAACCTCCGAAAGTGGCATAAGCCGCCAGGCTGGTGCTGTAGACGGACCAAAATCAAGCGCAAGCCGGGCGGCTTACGCCACTTCCGCGTATGAAACGAATCCTCGCAGCGTTCGCAATTATGGCCGTCGTCGCGATCGGCGCGGCCGTGTTCCTTTTCCGGACGCCTTACGGGAGATTCGGCAGCGAAACCTTCGTCGAGCTGGAACACGGCGCGAGCACGGTGCAGATCGGACGCACCCTCGCGCAGGCCGGCGTCATTCGCTACGCGTGGCAGTTGTGGGCGGAACGCGCGCTGCATTCTTCGTCGAAAATTCAGGCTGGCGAATATCGCTTCAGCCGGCCCGCGACCGTCTCCGAAGTTTTCGATCGCCTGGCGAGCGGGGACGTTTATTATTTCGACTTTACGGTGCCTGAAGGCAGCAACATGTTCGATATCGCCAACGCGCTCGAATCGTCGGGCGTGATGCCCGCGACGGAATTCCTGGCCGCCGCGTCCGATCCGGAAATGGTCCGCGACCTCGCGCCCAACGCGCGCACGCTTGAAGGATTTTTGTTCCCTTCGACCTACCGGCTGACGCATTCGACCACCGGCTTCAATCTGTGCCGCATGATGACCGCGCAGTTCCGCAGGGAATGGAAGAGGATCGCGGCCGGCTCGAATGCCGATCCGCGGCGGACGGTTACGCTGGCTTCTCTGGTCGAAAAAGAAACCGGCGTCGCGGCGGAACGGCCGCTGGTGGCCAGCGTTTTCGAAAATCGCCTGAAAGACGGGATGCTGCTGCAATGCGACCCCACCACGATTTACGCCGCGCTGCTTGAAAACCGCTATCGGAATGCGATCCGCCGCTCCGATCTGGCCAGCCGCAACGAATACAACACTTATCAGCACGCGGGGCTGCCGCCGGGGCCGATCGCCAATCCGGGTGTCGATTCGATCGAAGCCGCGCTGCATCCGGCCGAAACAAAATACCTGTATTTTGTCGCCCGTCCGGACGGCAGCGGACACCGTTTTTCGACCACGCTTGCGGCGCACGAACATGCCGTCCACCAGTACCGGAAAAAAACGCGGAAAGCGGGCTGAACTGGCCGAATGGCTGGCGCACGCACGGCCGCAACAGATCGCTGACCGCGAATTCGCCGACCTGGCGAGCGCGCTGGCGCCGGTTTCGGAAAGCTATTTGAGAAAGCTGTTGCGCGAATCGGGTGTGCCGTTAGCGCCCACTGTGGAAGGCGTGCGCCAGTCGAATGCGGAGGAGCTGGCGCGGACCCTGATCGCGCTTTCAGCCGAATACGTGGCGGCCGACGCCATTCGCCGCGCCTCGATTCGCCGCCTGGTGATCGCGGCCAAGGACCACGCCCGCTGGGCTTGGCGCAGCACGCCAGAAAAACGGCCGGAAAAGCAGGAAATGGTGCTATGGATGCTAACGTGGCTGGAAAATCCGCCGCTTTTCCCCGATTGGGTCCAGTTGCGGCGAAGCCACACCGGTCTCTAACAGGGTGCACGCGGTATGAATAACTTACAGGCGGGGACTGAGTAGTCTGTCCCCTTTTTTCAGCACCCCGCTAAGCTACTGCGATTGCTTCTTCGCCGCCGGAGCGACCGAAGTGCCCGGTTTCGGCGCCGGCTTGGGAGCCTGGGTCGTGGTGGGGGCCGCACTCGGGAAGGTTTTATCGTACAGGTCGATAATGTCCTTGGTGATGTCCACCGTGCTGGAGGCGTACAGCACCGGCGTGTTCGGATCGCTGACGTTGATGATCACCGCGAAGCCGTTGGCTTGCGCGTACTTATCGATCACCTGCTGCATTTTGCCGCTCATGCCCTCGATCAGCTTATTATTTTCCGCCTGCATCTCGTCCTGCGCGTCCTGCATGTCGCGGTTGTAGCGCTTGGTTTTGTCGTCGATGGTGCGCTGCAGCTCGGTGCGGGCGGCATCCGCCATCACCGCGCCGCTCGATTGCAGTTTCTGCTGCAAATCGCGGATCTCCTGCGCCTTGCGGTCCAGGTCTTTTTTCCGCGGCTCGACAAATTTGGTTTGAAATTCCTGCATGGCCCGCTGCCCGTCATGGGTGCTGAGCAGCGCCTGCTGCACTTGAATCACGCCGACGCGGTTGGGAATGTGGCCGGTGGCGGCCGGGCTGGTTTGCGCGACAGCGATCGAGGCCGCCCCGAAAACCGCGGCGAACAGCGCAAGCTTTTGTTTTTTCACGACAAAACTCCTCATATGATTGTAACTATCCTAACTTAGAATGTCCGTCCGATGGTGAAACGGAAGGTGCTCGCCTGCTCATAGAACGGGACAGGTTGGCCGAACTGCGCCACGGCATTGGCGAAGGTGGCGGCATTGGGAAAATAAGTGCGATCGGCGACGATCGGCGGCTGGATTACTTCGTCGACTCTCAAGGGATTATAAGCCCAATATACACGGAACGGGGCATTCACCACGGGCATCAGCACTTGGATCTCCACTCCCGTGGACATGCGCGGCATCTGGGTCCCGGGAGCGACGACGGCGCGGTTGGGAAAGCTCGCCTCCGGAAACTCGCTTTGCAGTGTCTGGATCTCGCTCGGATTCAACTTCAACTGGCTGGTCTGCACCAGCTTGTCGAGTCCGGCATCGACGAACAGCGCCAGGGTGATCGGCCCGAAAATCGGAATGCGGTACTCGGCATTGGCCCAGGTACCGAGATCGCCGCCCGGAGTCACCATCTGGTACGCCGGAATCGAGACGCACACCGGGAGCAGGGTTGCGTAAGTGTAGGTGGTGGGGCTGGTGGGATTGCAGTTGGCGTTGGAGAAGCTTTTCTGCATGACCGGAGTGCCGTCGTTGTTCAACACCTGAACCGGCGATGAGGTGGGAACGAAGGCGATCGGCGTGATGCCCCAGATATAGAACCCGCGAATATCATTTTCCCCGCCCATATAGAATCGGTTGAACGGCGCGGCTACTTTGCCGCCATATCCGGTGAGATATCGTCCGGCCACGTGCAGCCCGATGACGTGTTTCGGATTGATGGGCGATTTGTGGAACCACTTCGCGTCCACCACCGGCTCGATCTGGTTCACGTTTCCGCCGAGAAAGCTCCCGGAAAACGCGACCGAGGCGGAAAGCTCCTTTCCGCCGGTCGGGTTGATGGGATTGTTCACCGTGTTATAGGTGTAACTCGGCGTGACCGTCGAGGTGCGGATGCCGTTCAACGGATTGGGACCGTTGATGCGCAAAAAGTCGAGGTACGTAAAATAAGTCGACGCCGCCGTGCTCAGCGTCCGGATGTCCTGGATGGTGTAGCCATAGCTTAATCCCAGCCGTGCGAAGCTGCGCCGCAAAGGATAGCTGGCGAACACCGTTGCGCCGTAGGAATCGGAAATATAATTCAGCAGATTCTGCGATCCCAGCTGATTGAACAGCGGCACCAGGTTCTGCCCATACAGCACCGAGACTTCTTTCGCCTGGTTATAGTCGAAACGCGAATCGAATATCGTGAAACCGACTTGCAGCGGCAGATCGAACAGGTACGGTTCCGTAAAGCCGAACTGCGCGCTGCGCACAATCGTTCCCAACTGCGTCGACAGGCTGAGCGTCTCGCCCAGACCGAGGAAATTGTTGGTCGAATAGGAAAATCCGACAAAGCTTCCGGCGATGGCCGAAACGCCGCCGTTCAACTGAATCGAATTTTTTCCGCGCTCCTTCACCTTCAGGGTGATGTCCACGGTATCGGTCTTGGTGTCGCGCTTGATGTCGGCCGCGTCCTCTTCCTTCAACGGCTCAAAATAACCGAGCTGGTTCAAACGCAGAATGCTCAGCTCCCACAGGTGGGTGTTGAACACGTCCCCTTCGTCCACCAGCAACTGGCGGCGGATCACTTTATCGCGCGTGCTGGTGTTGCCGGAAAAATCGATGCGGCGGACGAAGAATTGTTTTCCTTCGTCCATGGTCAGCGTCAAGTCCAGCTTGTCGGTGTCGGGAACCGGCTCAAAGCTGGGTTCGACCACGGCGTCGATGTAGCCGAACTGGCCGTACAGCTTTTGCAGATCGGTGATGCCTTTGCGCAGCTTGGCGGTGGAAAAAACGTCGCCCTGCCCCATCTGGAACACCGGCTTCATCAGCGAATCCGGCGTGCGGAACAGATGCACGCCGACGAAGGTGATGTTGTTCAGATGATACAGACGGCCTTCTTCCACGCTGATGTGAATATTGGCCGCCTTGCCGAGCGATTGCTGATGGATCAGCGGAATGCGGAAGCTGCCGCCGGTAATCGTGGTGACGATATCGACCTTCGCGTCGGTGGTGTGCGCTGTGAAATAGCCGTGGTCCTGATAAAACTGCTGGATCCGCTCGCGGTCCTCTTCAAGCTTGCTCGAATCGTAGGTCTTCGGGAACAGACTTTCAAACCAGATCGAGTACGGGATGCCGTAGGGATGCAGGTTCTTCATGGCGGAGAACAGCTTTTGATCGCTCATGTGATCGTTGCCGTCGAAGGTGACCTGGCCGACCTTCACCTTGGGGCCTTCATTCACCTTGAACACGATTTCGAGCGAACTGGGCGGCACCTGGTGAATTTGCGGATCGACCGTGGCGAACTGCCGTCCCCGCTCCGCCAGATACTCCTGGAGCACCACTCTGGCGCGCTGCACTCTATTGGGATCGTACTGCGATTCGACGGTCAATCCGACTTTTCGTTCCTTAAACCGGTCCAGAATCTCCGAGACGCTGATCGATTTCATCCCGTCATATTTAATCGAGCGGATAATGCGCCGCTCGACCACCACAAACGTGATGATCCAGCCGTGCTGGCCGGGCTCGCGCTCCAGGCGGATGTCGTCGAAGTGGCCGCTGTTCCACAGGATCATGAAATCGCGGTTGAGCTGGTCGGGATCGTATTTATCGCCGGGCTTCGTCGTGATCAGCGCCTTGAGTGTATCCTGCGGGATACGCCGTGCGCCGCGGATCACAATGGCTTCCACCGTATCGGACGGCGCGGTGGTTGGCTGCGCCTGCTCGGACGGCTTGGGAGTTTCGAGTTTAGGGGGTTGCGGCGGCTGCGTCGGCTGCGCTTGCGGGATGGCCTCGAAAGGATTGTTCTTTTTCTGCTGCGGCGGCGTCTGCGGTTTGGGCGGCGGCTGTTGCGACCCGGCGGGCGGCGGTTGCTGCGGAGTGGCTGGAGGCTGCTGCGCGGGCGGTTGGGCCTGCTGTGCGCGCATTTTCAGCGCGCCAGCCGAACCAACAAACAGACAAACCGCAAGTATGCGCAGGCGTCCAGGCCTGGAAAACGTCATCTAACCGGGTTCCTTTCCACTCTGCGCTTTAGTCAAGACGTCCGTCCACCAACCCCGGTTTCACCGAAGCAAAACGGAGTCCACCAAGCGAGACGGCGCAAACGTGAAACAGCTATTCTAACAGAAAGAAGCTTTCAGCGATCAGCCATGAGCTTTCAGCCGGGCGCGTTCGCTGACCGCTGATCGCTCAAATGCCCCGTGTTGTCATCACCGGAGTGGGCGCCGTCACCCCGAACGGCATTGGCGTTCCGGCGTTCTGGCAGGCGACCCGCGCGGGGGTCAGCGGCATCGGACCGATTACCCGCTTCGATACCTCCGATTTTCCGGTGAAAGTCGCGGGCGAAGTGAAAAATTTCCGCGAAGAGGATTACATCGCGCCGAAGGACCGTCCGCATGTTTCGCGCGTGGCGCCGCTGGCGATCGCCGCAGTGCAAGAGGCGCTCGAATCGGCCGGACTCGATCCGGCGCCAATGACGCGTGAAGAACTGCGCGCGATCGGCGTGATTTTAGGCTCCGGCGGCGGCAGCCAGGAGTTTACCGAGGAACAGTACCGGCTCTATCACACCGGCCACTGGCGGCAATGCTCGGTTTATGTGGTGCCCACCTCGACCATCGGCACGCTGGCGAGCGAAGTTTCCATGCGCTTCGGCTTTCGCGGGCTCAGCCACGTGGTTTCGACCGGCTGCACCTCCTCGACCGACGCGATCGGCCACGCCTATCGCAACATTCAGGCCGGCGTGCTGGACACGATCGTCGCCGGCGGCGTGGACGCGCCCATCGCGCCGCTGATTCTGCGCGGATTTATCGCCATGCGCATTCTCGCCTCGCGCTGGAACGATTGCCCGCAGCGGGCGTCGCGGCCGTTTTCCCGCGATCGCGAAGGATTCGTCATCGCCGAAGGCGCCTGGTTTTTCGTGCTTGAAAATCGCGAGCGGGCGCTGGCGCGCGGCGCCACGATTTGGGGAGAAATTGCCGGCTACGGCTCCACCTGCGAGGCGTTTCATCGCGTCCGGTTAGAAGAGTGCGGCGAAGAGCCGGCGCGCGCCATTTCGCTGGCGATGGAAGAAGCCGGCATCGCGCCCGAAGCGGTCGGTTATCTGAATTATCACGGCACTTCGACGGAGCTGAATGACCGCATCGAAACGCGGGCCGTCAAGCTAGCCTTCGGCAGGCACGCCTATAAGCTTCCCGGATCATCGCTCAAAAGCTTGATCGGCCATCCGCAAGGAGCCTGCGGCGCGGCCGGCGTCGCCGCGACGCTGCTGGCGATGCGCGACGGCGTTCTGCCGCCCACCGCGAACGTCGACGTGCCCGATCCCGACTGCGACCTCGACTACGTTCCCGAACCCGGCCGCCGCGCCGATATTGAATACGCGGTGGCCAATTGCATCGCCTTCGGCAGCAAAAATTCCGCGCTGGTGCTGAGAAACAGCGGCAGCTAAATGTGGGGTTTTTGTGGGGCAGGCCCCCGGCCTGCGCGGGGATCTCAGCCCCGCCGGCCGGGTCAAGCCGGCGCCGAAGGGCGTCCTGAGAGGCCGCCGCAGGCCGCGGGCCTGGCCCACATGACTGGGCGATGTGGTCTCATAGATCCCATGCGCGCCATTTCTTTGATTGCAATTTTCGGCTGCTCCGTTTGCATTCGGGCAGCTCCAGTCCAACTCTGTGACCGTCACCGCGACCACCAGCACCACGCTTCAGCCCGATCAGGCGGTGTTTGAAGTGATCGTCAATTCCGATGTCAACAGCACGCTCAGCACGATCCTCAACGCGGTGCAGCCGGTGGGATTGACCATCGCCAATTTCAGCGGTGTCGCCAGCGTCAGCACTTCGACCACGGCGCCCGTCGGACCCACCGCGCTTCAGTGGGTGTTCGCGCTTCCGGTGCCCATTGCGAGCACGGCGTCGACCGTCGCCGCGCTCGCCAGCCTCGCATCGAGCGTGCCGCAGGCGAACGGGAATTTGAGCATCACCTTCAGCATTATCGGAACTCAGGTATCGCCGCAGTTGCAGCAATCGCAAACTTGTGACATCCCCGGGCTGATTAACCAGGCTCGCACGCAGGCGCAAACCCTGGCGAGCGCGGCGAATCGGAGTGTCGGCGGGGTTCTGTCGATCTCCGGCACGACTACGGGCCCTTCGTCGACGTACACGGTGAACACGTTCATCACGCTGACGAGCGGATCGCAGAATTGTTCTCTGACGGTGACGTTTTCGCTGCTGGGGGTCTGAAAAAATGCCCGGCCTTGTCCTGACAGCGATTTTGTTCTGCGCCGCGATTTTCGCGCAGGTCGATCCATACACCGTGACGGTCACGGCAACCGAGACGCTGAACGTCCAGCCGGACCAGGCGGTGATCGCCGGCTATTTCGAAACCGCCCTGAGCGGGAATCTAAATGATGTGGTCAGCGCGTTGCAGCCGGCCGGAATCACCGCGGCGAACGTAACCGGCATCACCACGGTGAACGGCGGATTCACGCCAAATCCGAACGCGATTGTGTGGTCGTTCACGCTGGCCGTGCCGCTGACGAGCTTGAATTCGACGCTCGCGGCTCTCGGGCAATTGCAGCAGACTCTCAGCAAGCCGAATACGGGTCTGAACAATCTGTATTTCTCCGTGCAGGGATTGCAAGTATCGCCGCAGTTGCGCGCATCGCAACAATGTCCGGTCAGCGCGCTGCTGGCGAGCGCGCAGGCGCAGGCGCTCGCGATAGCGCAGGCGGCGGGATTCGGGCTGGGACCGCTGCTGGCGATTTCGGATGGAAGCCTGGGAGCTTACGCGACAGCGCCCAACTCTTTCGCCACTGGCTATTTCTTTCCCGCTCTAGAAGTCGGGCCTGTCATTCAAACGCCGATCGTCTGCGCGGTGGTCGCAAAATTCAGCTTGATCATCGCGCCTTAAGTGGCGTAAGCCGCCAGGCTTGCGCTGCTCGCGCCAGGACTACCAGCCGTCACCCGCGCAAGCCTGGCGGCTTACGCCACCGTCGCGACCTGGCAGGCTGCTGAAAAGCCGAGAATCCAGCCTCGCGGGCGTTTAAACGAAGGGGAGTGCCGGGTAGAGCGGCGCCGCTCGGCAACAAGCCGACGCGCGCTTCGTGGTCTTTAACCTCCTTGGGGACGCCGACAATCATCGCTTATTCTCCTGCGGACCCTCCGCCGCGGGGGCCGCTCGTTTCGGTCCCAGACCCAGAGCAATCAGCGATAGCGAACCGATTTTGCCGTCGTCGGTCAAATTCTGATCGCGTTGAAAACGCTTGAGCGCGTCCACCGAGTCCGCACCCCACGCGCCGTCGGCCGTACCTTTGAAATACCCCTTGCTGGCGAGTGCTTCCTGAATCTCCTTATATCGTTCCGGGGTGGGCTGAAGCTGCGCGGAACGGCGGATCGGAGCCGGCCGGGATTTTTTCGAGCTCGCGCGATTTTTCGAGGTCACGTGATGGCTTCGATTGGAGGCGTAGCGCGACCTGGTGCGGGACGTCGTCGTCTTCCGCGCCGTAACCGGGCCTTTATGTGCCGTAACCGGCGTCTTGTGCGCCGTGGCGGAGGCTTTATGAGCGCCGGAACGCCGCCTTGCGGAGGATTTGGTGGTTGTCTTTTTCGGCGCCGCTGAGGTTTGGGCCGCCAGCAGGCCGCAGGCGAACAGAGCCAGGCAATTCAAAAGAAACAAGATGCGCAAGAACTCAGTCTAGCAGAACCGGACAGGCGGCACTTTCGGCCTTATTTCGCTTCTTCCTTTTCGCCTGCCACCAACGCCGCTTCGTCGCCTTCGCCGCGTTCCTTAGGGGTGTAATACGAATGGTAGTAAGTGTATTTACTGTACAGTTCGCCACGCCGCGCGGCGTTGACCACCACGCCCAGCACGTTGTTGTTACACAGCGACTGCATGGCGCGGGTAACCGAATCGATGGTGGTATGCCCGATGCGCACCACCATCAGCGTCCCGTGACACATGGTGGAAAGAAGATTGGCGTCGGCCGCGAACAGCAGCGGCGGGCTGTCCAGGATAATCCAGTTGAACAGCGTCGGCAAACGGTCCAGCAGCAGCTTCACTTCGCGCAGGTTCAGAAGTTCCAGGGGATTGATCACCGCCTCGCCGGCCGGCATCAGGTACAGACTGGTTCCGGCGATGCGGCGCATGGCTTCGTGCAACTGGCACTTGCCCAGCAGATAATCGGTGATTCCGGGAGTCCGCGAGGTGTTGAACAACGAGTGCATGATCGGCCGGCGGAAGTCGAAATCGGCGAGCAGCGTCACGTTGTTGGCCAGGTGCGCCTCGGCCAGCGCCAGGTTGGCCGCCGAAAGCGATTTTCCCTCGGCTGGAGACGCGCTGGTGACCACTACGGAGTGGATCGGCTGAAGCGTCTTCATGTGATTCAGCCGGGTGCGCAGGGTGCGAAACTCCTCCATGGGCGGTTCGTGCGGGCGCGTTACGTCGATCAGCAGGGAATCGGCGCTGGTGCGCAGCGGGATCTCCGGCACCTGTTCGAGCAGGCCCGCCAGATTCGGTCCGGAATCGAGCACCGCGGCGCCGGTGCGCGCTTCCGATGGCGGACGGTTCACCGGCGGCGAAAGAACGCCCGCCTGTTCGGCGCGGCGTAGCGCATCATGGACTCGACTCATGTTGGAATCCCTCCGAATTTAAGTTTTCGAGACGTAGTAGTACACGATCGACCCGGACATGATCACCACCGCGGCCAGACAGGCCGTCGTCCATCCGAGCCACGCCAAACGCTTGCGCCGCCGCACCACGAAATCGTTTTCGAGCAGCGGAATACTGCCTAAAATCGCCATCTGCGTGTACGCCCGCACATCTTTCAGGTTCTTGAGCGAGGTGTCTTTCATCTCCCGCGCGCCGGCGATCACGAATCCCAGAACCAGGCCGATCATCGCTCCGACCGGGATGATCACATAACGCTTCGGCTGGGTGGGAGTGCTGGGCAGCGAAGCCGGATCGAGCAGTTCCAGCATTTCACCCTGCTTGCGAACTTCCATTTCCTGCGAGATTTCAGCTTTGTCCAGCTTTTCCTGCGCGTCGGCGTAGCGCTGCTTGGCCAGGTCGCGGTCGCGCAGCAGATCGGTATACTCCTTGTCGCCGATGGGAACCTGTTCCAGGCGTCCCTGGTAGTTCTTGATCCCGTCGGCGGCGCGCTTCAGCTGCTTGTTGTCTTCCTGAATCTCCAGGTCCTTGGCTTCAATCTGCGCCTGAATTTGTTTGGCCGAGGTGTCCAGATTGCGTTTTTCCGCGGCCAGCGCCGGCGGATCTGGACGCGGCGGCGGGGCTCCTTTGGCCGCCGCCTTTTTGGCCGCCTCCTGCTTCTGCTGGTCGGTCTCTTTCACAATTTCGAGGCGTTTCTGGCGCAGCGCTTCCAGGCGTCCCTGCGCGGCCTGCACGTCCGGGTACGCGTCGCTGTAGCGCTGCCGCAGCACCCGCAGCACATCCTGCAAGGCGTCGATATCGCGATCCACTTCGGCCATGCGCTCGTTTCTTTCCTCGTTGGCCGCGGTCTGCTCCGGCGGAGGCTGCCGGTTCAACTCCACCTGGCGGTCGCGAATGATCCGCAGGTTCGACTCCAGCTCCAGCTTTTCCTGATTGGCGCGGCTGATGGCGGTATCGAGCGCGGTGGTCTGGCTGCTCAGCGCCTGTAGGGACTGCATCATTCCCTGCACCTGGTCCGGCAGCCGTCCGTTGTTTTTCATCTCGAACTCGGTCAGCTTGTTTTCCACCGCGTCCAGCTCTTTTTTCGCGGTGGCCAGCTCGTCCTGCATGAACTGCGTCGTTTCGAAGGTGGCGTTGCTGCGATTGCGCTGGCTGATCTCGGTGAAGCGCGCCACCAGGTCGGAGACGACGCGCTGCGCCACGTAGCGGTCCGAATAAGTGAACTGGACGGCGAAGGCGGAGATGGTCCGCGAGTTGCCGGGCTGGGTGCCCACCAGGTTGACCCCGATGCTTTTATTCATCTCGTCGATGACATCTTCGATCGGCATGCGCGCCCGCTCGCGCTTGTACAGATCGTAGGTGTTGATGATGGTGGTGAGCACGGCGCGGCTGCGCACTTCCTGCTCCATCGAGTTCAGCCGGTCAAACATTTCCTGGTTGACGGTGGGCGTTACCAGCGTCGGCGAGATCTGCTGCGTCTGCACCTTGATCACCGCCTGGGAGACGTAGCTGTCGGGCCACAGATAAGCGCCCACCACGCTCGCCACCAGGCAGAACAGGAACGGCCCGAAGATCCAGCCCTTGTGGCGGCGGGCGATGTCAATATAATCCTCGACGTCGAGCGCTCTTCTGGCGACGCTTAAGCCATCGGTCGGCTGCATGTCGGGTTCCTCCGGAACTACTTCACGTAAACGGTGTCCCCGTTTTCGAGGACCGCATTCAGGTTCTTTTTGGTTTCGCCGTGCTTCACGAAATCCTTGAAATTGAAATGCAGACGCGTCTTGCCGTCCGCGCGGATAATGATGATGTCCTTTTCGTTGGCGAAATCGCGGGTCCCGCCGGCGTCAGTGATGGCGTCGAAAACGGTTTTTTTCACCACCAGCGGATACCGGCCGGGCTTGTTGACCTCGCCGGTGACGGTGTAGCTCTTGCTATTGACCTGAATCACTTCGACTTCGACATCGGGTTCCTTGATATAGGTGGTCAGCGCCTGCTTCAACTGCGCGGCCAGGCGATCCGGCGTCAGGCCGGAGGCCTGCACGTCGCCGATCAGCGGCAAGGTAATCTTGCCGTCGGGCCGAACGCCCTTGTAGCCGCTGAAATCCTGGTCGCGCCACACCTTGATATTGATGATGTCTTCGGGTCCGATCACGTAGGTTTTGGGATCGATCGGCAGAGCGGTGGAATCCGCCGGCATCGTCGCGGGAACTTTCGGCGCTTCGTGCGTCTCCGGAGCCGGAGGAGCGGTATCCGGCCGATTCGTTTGCTGGGCCACGGTGATACCGGATCCCAAGATCAGCGCGGCCAGTACGGCCATACCTCTTCGAACCACGTCTCAAATCCTCCAACCTTGCCGCCACGAGGCAGCAAATACATCCATTGTACAACGCCAGAGTACCTGCCCGAGCAGCGCTGCTATGATCGATAAAACAACATTGCGAGGCTGGTGTCCAGTTACCGGGGTACCGGGACCCGGATAGAATTTCCCGGCGGCGTTTAGTACCCGAGGATATCCCATGAAATATTTCTTGGCCAAGACCGACCCTGACACGTACTCTATCGACGACCTGGAGCGTGAACATAAGACACTATGGGACGGAGTGAACAATCCCCAGGCGGTTCGCGCGATTCGGGAAATGCGCCCGGGCGACCGCGTGTTTATTTACCACAGCGGCGGTAATTCCGCGATCGTCGGAGTGGCGACGGTCCGTTCGGAAGGGCGCGACGATCCCAAGAATCCCAAGTCGGCCATCGCCGATTTCGAATTTGCCGGACGCCTGGAGCCGCCCACGACGCTCGCCGAGATCAAGGCGTCGCAGCGATTCAATGATTGGGCGCTGGTCCGCCAGGGAAGGCTGTCGACGATGGCCGCGCCGGAAAAATTCGTCGAGTGGATGAGAAAAAGGTATCCGGGGGCGAAAATTTAGGGGTCATGGGGCCAGTCAGAAATCAGAAGTCAGAACAAGAAACCTGGCGGCCGTCAGGCATTTATCTGCCTCCCTGGCTTCTTGGTTCCCGGCGCCCGGCGCTAGACTGGAACTTCAGTGCCCGCGCTGGTCCAGTCCGTCGCCGAGCTTGCCGCTTTACCGGCGGTGCGCGCGACCATCGACTGGTTTCGCCGCGAACGGGCCTGGATCAACGACCAGCACCTGAAACTGTGCCGCATCCCCGCGCCGACCTTTTTCGAGCAAAAACGGGCGGAATGGATGGCGGAGCGGTTAAAATCCCTCGGCTGGGACGCGAAACTGGACCGCGCCGGCAATGTCGTCGCCACTCTTCCCGGATGGCGCGACACGCCGGTGGTCGCGGTGACGGCGCATCTCGATACGGTCTATGCGCCGCGCCTGGCCGAAGACATCAAAATGAACGGCGGCGGCCGCTTTACCGGCCCCGGCGTCTCCGATAACGGCGCAGGGCTAGCCGCGCTGCTGGCGCTGGCCGCGGCCTGGAGCGCCGCGCCTCCGCTCCGCGATACGCCGCTGGCCCCGATGCTGGTGGCCAACGTCGGCGAGGAAGGCGAAGGAAATCTCAGCGGCATGCGCTATTTGTGCCGCGCCTCCCATCTTCCGAAACTGCGCGCGCTGCTGGTGCTCGACGGCCCCAGCACCGAACACATCACCTGTCAGGCGCTGGCCAGCCGCCGTTTCGAAGTGGCCGTCACCGGCGCCGGCGGCCATAGCTGGAGCGATTCCGGCGTCGGCAACCCGGTTCACGCGCTCAGCCGCGCGATCACGCTATTCACGGATGAAGCCGCGGCGTTCGCCGCCGCGCCGCCGCGCACTTCCTTCAACTTCGGCGTGATCGAGGGCGGATCGAGCATCAATTCCATCCCCAATGAGGCCCACGCCAAGGTGGATCTGCGCTCGGAGAACGCCGCGCGGATCGAGCGCATGGCCGCGCTGCTGGCGTCCTCGCTCGAACGGGCCGTCGAGATCGAAAACGCGCGCAGCGCGGGCGGCCGCGTGAACGGGCGGGTGAAAGAGATCGGCTCCCGGCCGGCCGGCTCGCTGCCCGCGGATGCGCCGATTGTCGAATGCGTGCGCGCCGTCGACGCGCATCTGGGCATTCGCAGCCATCTCGATTGTTCCTCGACCGACGCGAATATTCCGTTGTCGCTGGGCCTGCCCGCGGTCTCGATCGGCGCGGGCGGGCAAGGCGGCGGAGCGCACACCACGGCGGAATGGTTTCAGCCCGAAGGCCGGGAACGCGGCCTGACCCGGGTTTTGCTGGCGCTATGTGTGTTGTTGGGTAGCGGATAGCGGGTTGCCGGGGAGTGCAGACCCGCAGTCCAACCTCCCGCTTCCCACATGAAACCGCCTCACCCCGGTAAACATCCATCCATTGAGATTCGTATAAAATGGTTTCGGGGCTAACCCCGCGCTTTAGGATTCACGAGGCAGAAAAAAATGAAGCTGTTCGAGAAGATGCGCCAGCAGAAGGTTTTGTCCACGTCGCTGCTGTTCGTTACGCTCGCGGTGGGCATTCTTATCGGCACTCTGGTCAACACCGGCGTCAAGGCGGCGCGGGACCAGCAGACGGCCCCGGACGCGACCCCGCTGGTGATTCCGCACGCCGAGGCGTTGAGCAACGATTTTACCAAGCTCGCCAAGCGGGTGGAACCGAGCGTGGTGAACATCACCGCCGATTACATGCCCAAGCAGTCGCAGAGCCGTCTACGGCAGCGCGGCCAGCAGGATCCCGACGATGAAGGCGGCGGCAGCGGCGGCGACGAAGGCATGGATCTGTTCCGGCGCTTCTTCGGCAATCGCGGCGACGTGCCGCAGCAGACCTTCAAGCGCGAGCAATCCGGCACCGGATTCGTGGTCGACAAAAACGGCTATATCATCACCAACCAGCACGTGGTTTCCGATAACGACGGCAACCTGGTGGACCACGTTTCGGTGAAGCTGCACGGCGACAGCGCGGAATACCATGCGCGGGTGATCGGCGTCGATAACGAAACCGATATCGCGGTGATCAAGATCGACCCCAAAAAGCCGCTGACTTCGGTGGTGATCGGCAATTCCGACGGCGTGCAGGTGGGCGACTGGGCTATCGCCATCGGCTCGCCGTTCGGGCTGGAAGCGACCGTGACGCTGGGCATCATCAGCGCCCTGGGCCGCGACATCAACAGCCAAAGCGACCTGCAAAGATTCATTCAGACCGACGCGGCCATTAACCCGGGCAACAGCGGCGGTCCGCTGCTGAATATCCGCGGGGAAGTGATCGGCGTGAACACCATGATCGCCACGCAGAACGGCGGATCGCAGGGCGTGGGATTCGCGCTGCCGATGAACATGGTGGCCAAGGTTTATAACGACATCATCAAGGACGGCCGCGTGACGCGCGGGGCGATTGGTGTCAGTTTCGCCAAAAATTACGGCAATCAGGGCGACACGCTGATCCGCGCCATGGGTTTCGACCACGGCGTGCTGGTCAGCGAAGTGCGCGCCGGCGGTCCGGCGGATAAGGCCGGCGTGAAAGTGGACGACATTATTCTCGGACTGAACAGCCAGCCGGTGAAAGACGGCGACGATATGGTGAATCGCGTGGCCGATCTGCCGGTCGGCTCGACCGCGGTTTTAAACTGCGATCGCGACGGCAAGAAAATGGATTTTCGCGTGACCATTCAGGACCGCACGGAATTGTGGGCGGATCGCGCCGAAGTTCGCGGCCCGAAACTTCCCCCGCCGGAAGTGACCAAGCCGGACACGGCTGTCGCCGGCAGCGTGAAGTTCGGAATCATGGGGCGCCCGGCCAGTCCGGAAGAGAGCCAGATGACGCCGAACAAGCACGGCGTCACGGTTACGCGCGTCGAGCCCGGCTCTTTCGCCGAGGAGATCGGCATGAAGGAGCGTGACGTGATCATCGCCATCAACCGCACGCAGGTCAGCTCCGAGGACGATATCCGCAAGGTGCAGCAGACGCTGAAGCCGGGCGACCCGGTGGCGTTTCGTGTGGTTCGCAGCCAATACGGCGACGAGGGCCGGAAAGGCGATCAACCGACGCCTCACGCGATGTTCCTGACCGGGACGCTGCCTGAAAACTAGGGTCATAAGCGTGGTGGCGCATGCAGTCGTGCGTGCAGCGTGCCGGCCGCAGACCGAGGGCCTGCCCCACAAACTGACCTATCCCTTGGCGAAATACAAGGACGCCGCGCGCTCCAGTTCCGCTTTGGTCATGATCGGGCCGCGGCCTTCATATCGCCCGATCGCCAATAAAATGGTGCAAATATCCGCGGGATAGCAGGCGCGCAGCTCCGTGCGTCCCTCGCGCAGGCACAATTTGCGAAGATATTCGGCGCTATCCGGCTCGGCCTGAAGACTTCTCGAATGCACCACGCGGGTGAAAATCTGATCGAAGCTCGATGCATCCACGGCTTCGACGTAAATTTTATTGTGAATGCGGCGCAGGAAGGCTTCATCGGCCAGATCCGACGGCTCCAGGTTGGTCGAAAACACCACCATCAGCTCGAACGGGATCTGGAATTTGACTCCGTAGCGCAGCGTCAGATAATCGACGCGCCGGTCGAGCGGAACGATCCAGCGGTTCAGCAGGTCGCGCGGGGACATCAACTGGCGGCCGAAATCGTCGATGATCAGAATGCCGTTGTTGGCCTTCATCTGCAACGGCGCGGCGTAAATCCCCGACGCTTCATCGAGACGCAGCTCCAGCATGCTGGGAATCAGTTCGCCGCCGACCACGATGCACGGGCGCTTGCAGGTGACCCACCGCGGATCGAGCTCCGGCTCATCGCTTCCAATGATCTGATGCACCACCGGATCGTACAAACTGATCACCTGGTTGTCGACTTCCACCGCGTAAGGAATCAGCACCGCGTCCTGGTAAACGCGCAGCATGCGCTCGGCGAAACTGGTTTTTCCGTTGCCGGTGGGGCCGTAGACGAAAATCGAGTTCTGTGAAATGATGGCCGGCCCGAGCTGATCGAGCATGCGGTCCGTCACCACCAGGTCTGAAAACGCCTGGCGCAGCGTTTTCCGGTCGACGTGGACTTTGGCCGACTGCGCCTTGGTCGCGGCGTGGTATTCCTTCAGCGAAACGGGACATGCGGCGGCGTATTGCGAGACTTGAAAACGCTCGCCCGCGAGCTGTTTTCCGGCGGTCGACAAAGTGAAGTTATAATCGTTGCCGCTCATCCCTTTGATCTCGACAAGCTGCTGCGAGCGCATGTGCCGGAACACGACATCGACGATGGGAACCGCCACCCGCAGCGAGCGGCTTAACCCCGCGAGGCTGCAATGGCCTTCGATCAGCATTCGCCTCAAAACCAGGTCCAGCACCAGCGATTCGGATATTCCTAAATCATTGAAGTTCTGCGGAATCGCCGGATTGAACGCGGCCCGGACGGGCGCAAATGTGGCCATTGGACACCTCCCCGGGCAATAAATCGTCCGGTTGGCGGCAAAACGTTATGCACGACCGGCGGCGTCACGGCGTCACGTTTATTGGTGAGGTTTCTTCGCCTTTTCCTAGTGTGCGCGGCCGCCGTTTCTTTGGCTTGCGCCGCCTCCGATTTTGCGGCGCGTCTCTATCAGCAGGGCCAACGCGCGGAACGCGCCGGCGATTACGTGCACGCTTATCTGCTCTATTCGCGCGCCGCGGCGATCGATCCCAAGAACCCGGAATACGCCGGGAAAAAGGCGGCGATGCGGGGGATTGCCATGGCTTCGTCGCGGGAAACACTGGGACCGGACCCGTCGGAAAAGGAATCGCCCGCGCCCGATGAAGCCGCTCCGCTCGACGCCGCCGACCTGATCGAAGCGCGCCAGGCCGCGCCTCCGCCGCGCCTGCATCTTTCGTCTGAAAAAAAGACCTTCAACCTGAAGGGCGACGCGCGCGACATTTTTGAAAACGTCGCGGCGGCGTACGGGCTGCAATTGGTTTTCGATCCGAATTACCAGTCCCCGCCGCATTTCATTTTCCGCCTGAACGATGCCGGATATGAGGACGCTCTGCGCGCGCTGGAGATGCAGGCCAATTCGTTTCTCGTTCCGGTGAACGAAAAGCTCGCGCTGGTGCTGCGCGACACACCGCAAAACCGCACCGAACACGCTCCCGCGATGGCCGTCGCCATTCCCATTCCGCAGCGCATGTCGGTGAAGGACGCGCAGGAGCTGGTGACCGCCATCCAGCAGACCTTCGACATCCGCCGCGCCCAGACGGATCCCGAGCGGCGCCTGGTGTTTCTGCGCGACCAGGCGGCCAAGGTGATCGAGGCGCGGCAGATGTTCAATCAACTTTCGCAGATACGCCCGCAAGTCGAAGTGGACATCGAGCTGATTTCGGTCAGTAAAAATTCGTCGCTCGAATATGGCATTTCTCTGCCGAACCAGATTTCGGTGGTGAATTTTCAAGGCCCGCTGTCGCTCCCGACTGCGTTTCGCGCGCTGGCTCGGCTGACCGGGGCGGCGACGCCGCTCGGGTTGGGGATCACCTCGGCCACGGCGTTCGCGACGCTGTCCAAATCCTCCTCGACCACGCTGCTCGAATCGCAGATGGTGTCGCTCGACGGCCAGGCGGCCGAGCTGCACGTGGGCGAGCGTTATCCGATTCCGGCCAACCAGTACATCGGATCCACCGCGGCCACCGCGGGCACGGTTTATACGCCGCCGGTGACGGTGAATTACGTCGATCTCGGATTGGCATTGAAAGTGACGCCGTGGGTGAATCAGAACGCGGACATCACGCTCGACGTGGACGCGTCGTTCAAGGAATTGGCTGCGGCGTCGGTGGATGGAATCCCGGTGATCGGCAATACGCAATACACCGGCAAGGTGCGCTTGCAGCAGGGCGAATGGGCGGTGCTGGCCGGGCTGGTGGAGAAAGACGAGACGGTGACGCGCGTCGGCATCCCCGGGCTGGAGCGGATTCCGTTCCTGGGAAAACTCTTCAGCCAGAACACCATTCAAAAAGATTCCTCCGACGTTCTTCTGGTCATGAAGCCGCGCCTGACCACGCTGCTGCCGTGGGATCGCGTGTCGACGCCGCTGTGGGTGGGCACGGAAAGCCGTCCGCTGACCATTTTTTAGGGAAGACGTTCGTCTACAATCGAAGCCGTGCCCCAGTCTGATTTCCTCGAGTCCCTCCGCCGCGCCAAAGCGCAATCCCGCGCTGATTTCGAATGGTACCGCTACAATTCCCTCAGCAACCTTGCGCATCTTTCTTCTTTCCTGACGCCCGAACTGGAAGCCGTCGCGCGCGAAAAAGGCCTGCTCGATCTGGGCTGCGGGGACGGCGATTTATCGTTCTATTTCGAATCGCGCGGCTGCGCGGTGACTGCGGTCGACCATCCCGGCCCCAATCACAACGGCATGCGCGGCGTCCGTCTGCTGCGCCGCATCCTGAATTCTGAAATCGAGCTGCGCGAAGCCGATCTTGACTCCCATTTCCCCAAATTCGAGCGCCGCTTCGGCCTGACTTTGCTGCTCGGCGTGCTCTACCACTTGAAAAATCCGTTTTATGTTTTGGAAAATATCGCGAAAATCTCCGATTATTGCATCCTGAGCACGCGAATCGCGCGAATTTTTCCACAAATTGGCCGCCTCCCGGACACGGCCGCCTGCGCTTATCTGCTCGACCCCGACGAACTGAACCAGGACAACTCCAACTTCTGGATTTTTTCCGAAGCGGGTCTCAAACGCCTGATCGCGCGCAGCGGCTGGCGTCTGATGGCCGAACGCAGCGCGGGCGATACCGTCAATTCCGACGCCACCAGCCTGGATCATGACGAGCGAAAGTTCTGTTTGCTGCGCACCCGCTACGGGATGGCCGAAGTCGAGCTGCTTTCAGGCTGGCACGCGCCCGAACAAAGCGGCTGGCGCTGGACCGAACGCGCTTTTTCCATCCGCACCTGGTCCGGCAACATGATGACCATCGAAGTCTATCTCCCGCCGGAAGTGTTCGCGCAACTCGGAACCATTTCGATGGCAATTTCGACGGAAGGCGGTCCGCTCGCTCCGGCCGTTTTCGAGCACGACGGCCTGCACACCATCACCCGTCGCTTTACGCCTCCGGCCGGGATCCTCACGTTTTCGCTGGACAAAAGTCTCCCGCCCGATGCCGGGGACGCGCGTGAGCGCGGCCTGATCGTCGCCTCGATAAATATCTGTTAGGAAAGAATTTAGCCTGATCCAGAGCGGCGGCGTACGATTTTTGTTGACGCTATTGCAATTTGTGATAAAGTGATTGCAGATTGCAATATGAAGCTCGGCGAGAAAATCCGGTACCTGCGGCTGGTCGAAGGCACGCTCCGCGGCCTCAACCGCGAAATGACCCAGCAGGAAGTGGTCCGCGCCTTGCAGCGCGAAATGAAACGGCCGCTCAGCCAGAGTTATCTTTCGCAGATCGAAAGCGGCGCGCGCCCGCATTTAACCAATGCGACGCGCATGCTGCTGGCCAAGTTTTTCGGCGTGCATCCCGGCTATCTGGTGGACGATCCGGAAGGGTTTCATACCGAGCTGATTTCCAACGCGCGCGTTAATGAAGATCAGCTCGATTTGTGGCTGATCAGCGGCGCCGAGCGTTTTTCCCGCGATCCCAGCGTCAGCCAGGCGCTGCTCAAGCTTGCCGGGCACGAAGATTCGCGGAAATGTTTGATGCTTCTCAACGCGATCCTCGAAACACCGCAGCTCGTCGATCGTCTTTTCGCGGTATTGCATCCGGCAATCAACGAAATTCGCAAAGAGGCGGTATGACGCTCGAAACTTTTTATCTCATCGCGTTTCTGGTGGGATTTCTGTTGAGCGCGGTTTCTTTCTTCGCGGGCGTCGCGCACGTGCCGGGCGTTCATGCCCACGGCCACCCGGTGCACGCGCCCAAGCTGGGAAAAGCGGTGCACGGCCGCGGCGGAGTTTCGCCCTTCAATTTCGGAACCATCTCCGCCTTTCTGGCCTGGTTCGGCGGCACCGGATTTCTGCTCGAACGGTACTCGAATATCTGGATTTTTCTTGGCCTTTTCATTTCGATCATGAGCGGACTGGGCGGCGCGGCCATCGTGTTCTGGTTTTTGTTGAAGCTTTCCGCGAACGAACATCCGCTCGATCCGGCCGATTATCAGATGGTCGGCGTGCTGGGGCGCGTCACCAGCCCGATTCGCGAACAAGGAACGGGCGAGCTGATCTACCTTCGCGACGGCGCGCGCTGCGCCACCCCCGCGCGCAGCGAAGACGGATCGGCGATTCCGCGCGACACCGAAGTAATCGTGACGCGATTTGAGCGCGGCATCGCTTACGTTCGCCGTTGGGATGAACTGGCGGAGGAAAGGATATGAGTGGAGGACCTATGCATATTTCCGCGGAAGTGATCGTCATCACCGGCATGATGGTGCTGGTGTTCTTTTTTCTGTTGTCCATGTTCGCCAACATGTATCGCAAAGCCGGGCCGCACCAGGCGCTGGTGGTCTATGGATACAAACGCACGCGGGTGATCAAGGGCGGCGGCACGTTCATTGTGCCGGCGTTTGAAACCTACCGCGAATTGTCGCTGCAACTGATGTCCTTCGACGTCGCGCCGCAGCAGGATTTGTACACCGTGCAGGGCGTCGCGGTGACGGTGGAGGCGGTGGCGCAGATCAAGGTCAAATCCGACCCCGAATCGATTGTCACCGCGGCCGAACAATTTCTGACCAAGAGCGACAACGAGCGCGACGGCCTGATCCGCCTGGTGATGGAGGGCCACCTGCGCGGCATCATCGGACAGCTTTCGGTGGAGCAGATCGTCAAGGAGCCGGAAATGGTCGGCGACCGCGTGCGCACCACCTGCGCCGACGACATGAGCAAGATGGGCCTCGAAGTGATCAGCTTCACCATCAAGGAAATTCGCGACAAGAACGACTACATCACCAACATGGGCCGTCCCGACATCGCCCGCATCAAGCGCGACGCCGATATCGCCGCGGCCGAAGCCGAGCGCGATACGGCGATTAAGCGCGCCGAAGCGATGCGTGCCGCCGCGGTCGCCAAAGCCCAGGCCGATCAGGAACGGGTGCTCGCCGAAACTCTATCGCAGGCGAAACAGGCTGAGGCTACGCGCGATCTTGAAATTAAGAGGGCGCAGTACGTCGAAATGACCAAGAAGCAGCAGGCGCAGGCCGACAAAGCCTACGACATTCAGACCAATATCATGCAGCAGCAGGTGGTGGCCGAAGCGGTGAAGGTGCGGCAGGTGGAAAAAGAGCACGAAGTGAAAGTACAGGAAGCGGAAATTCTTCGCCGTGAAAAGGAATTGATCGCGACCACGCTCAAGCAGGCCGAGGTCGATCGCCAGAAAATCGAGACGCTGGCCGCGGCCGAGCGCGCCCGCCGCATCGCCGAGGCGGAAGGCGCCGCCGCCGCGATCCGAACTCAGGGCGAAGCCGAAGCGGAGATCATCTTGAAGAAGGGCGAGGCCGAAGCCAAGGCGATGAACGTCAAGGCGGAGGCGTATCAGGAATGGAACCAGGCCGCGGTGGTCGACAAATTGATCACCGGATTGCCGGACGTGGCCAAAGCGCTGGCGTCACCGCTGGCGAACGTCGACAAAATCACGATCGTTTCCACCGGCAACGGCCATTCCGCGGGAATGAACAAAATCACCGGCGATATGGCGGAAATGGCCGCGCAGATTCCGGCGCTGTTTGAAACGTTGAGCGGAATGAAAATGTCAGAGCTGTTTAGCAAAGTGCGGACGATCGGCGAAAAGTCAACCAAGGAGTAATTTATGGCGCTATTAGAACGAGTTTCCACGTTAATTCGCGCGAATTTAAATGATTTGATCGACAAGGCGGAAGAACCGGAAAAAATGATCAAGCAGGTGATTCTGGACATGCAGAATCAACTGTTGCAGGTAAAGACGCAGGTGGCCATCGCCATCGCGGATCAGCACCTGTTGATGAAAAAACAAAAAGAGAACGAAGACGCGGCGGAGCAGTGGGTGCGCAAGGCGGAGCTGGCGGTCGACAAGGGCCACGACGATCTGGCGCGCGCGGCGCTCGAACGATCGATGACGGCAAAGCAGATGGCCGCGAGTTTCGCCGAGCAGGTGACCGATCAGACGGCGCAGGTGGAGAATCTCAAAACCGCGCTGCGCAAGCTCGATTTAAAACTTCAGGAAGCGCAGAGCAAGAGCGACGTGTTGATCGCGCAGCATCGGCGTTCGCGCGCCTTGAGCCGGGCGAGCGATGCGCAGTTGAAGATCGGCGACGGCTCGAAAGAAGCGGCCTTCGATCGCATGAAGGATCGGGTGAGCCACGAAGAAGCGGTGAGCCAGGCCAAAAGCGAGATGGTGGTCGATAACGTAGATGACCGGCTGGCGGCGCTTGAAAAAGAAGAGGAGATCGACAAGCTGCTGGCGGAGATCAAGAAGAAGAAGTCGGGAGCCGGAAGTCCCGTAGAGCCCCGCCCGTGATGGCTTCGGAGTTGGCGTCACAACCGGTCCCGAGCTGAAAATTCGGCCGGTTTTCAACTACATCCCGTCGCCATCCGTGTTCGGTTTTTTGCGCTGCCATTTAAAGTTTGGGCAAGGAGTTCATGTGCTCAGTGATTGGAGAACGGAACCGGCCGAGAGAGGCATTTCTAGCAGGGTGCTAGTATTGCAGCGCGTCGTTGATGATGCCGCTCGCGATCTGGCTCGGCGAGACGTTGTAGGTTCCGGACTGATACGCCGCCTGCAACTCGCCGAGCCGCGAGGGATCGGCAGCGAGCTGCGCGGCAAAGCTTGAAAGCTCAACGCTGTCGCCGGCCGCGGCCGACCGGCTGCTTCTCGCGCCCGAGGTTTTGTTTTGATCGATGGCCGAGCTCTGGCCGATCGCCTGGGATGAATTCAGGGAATTATTGTTGATCTGCATTTTTCAAGCCTTTCACGATCATTGTGGCCATCCCTACTCCGCCGTTATTCGCCATCACTTTGGCGAACTGCTGATCGGCGAGATCGAGCATGGTTTGCTTGGTGTTGTCATCTTCATCGTCGTCATCGGACGTCGATTCACGCACGGAGCGCAGCATTTCGCCCAGCAAGAGCGATTCGAATTGTTTGGCCGCGCCTTCGGCCGTTTTCGGTTTCGGCTCCGGCGTGGGCAGCATCGCCGCGGCGGAAGTAACGGAGCTGGCCATCAGATCACCTCCACTTCGGCGTTCAGCGCGCCGGCCGAACGCAAATTTTCGAGAATCGCGATGATGTCGCGCGGCGTCGAACCGATCGCGATCAGCGCGCGCACCAGATCTTCGATGGTGGCGCCTTTATCGAGAGTAATATTCTTGGCTTTTTCTTCTTTGGCCTTCACGTCCACCTGCGGCGTGGACACGGTTTTTCCGGAAGAACCCGGGCCGGGTTGGGAGACATTGTAGGTGGTGCGAATCTGAACGGTCAGCGAGCCGTGCATGATGGAAACCGGCGCGATGGTCACTTCTTTGCCGGCGACGATGGTTCCGGTGCGCTCATTGATCACGATTTTGGCGCGCTGCCCGGCATCGATCGAAAGATCCTCCAGTTCGGCGACGAAGGCCACGGAACCTTGGTAGTACAATGCCGGAACATCCACGGAAATGACGCCCGGTGTTTCGGCGTGCGCGACGTCATTGGCGAAATGCTGGTTCAACAATTCGACGATTCGCGCGGCCGTGGCGTAATCGGCCTGGCGAAGCTGCAACTTGAAATGATTGCCGGGAGCGACCGAGGGCGGTGCGCGCTCGACGATGCCGCCTTCGGGAGTACGGCCGACGGTCGGATGATTCACCTGGTCACTGCTTCCGAGACGTCCGGCGATGAAAGCTCCGGTGACCACCGGTCCTTGCGCGGCGGCGTAAGTCTGGCCGTCGGCGGCTTTCAAAGGCGTGAGCAAAAGCAGTCCGCCTTGTAAGCTCTTTGCGTCGCCGATGGCCGCGACGGTCACATCGATCTTGGTTCCCGGCTGCGCGAACGGAGGCAGCGTGGCCGAAACCATGACGGCGGCCATGTCGTGCACCTGCATCTGCGTGGGATCGATGGTCACGCCCATGCGCTTCAGAAGGTTGGCGAGCGATTGCGCCGAAAACAAGGTCATCTGCGAATCGCCGGTGCGCGCCAGGCCAGCCACGATTCCATAACCCATCAGTTGGTTGTCGCGCTCGCCTTCGATGGAGACGAGGTCTTTCAATTTTGCGATTTCCGCGTGACCCTGGGGCAGCGGCAGAGACGCCACTACAAGCGTCCACGCGAGAAGGTGGCATACGCCGCCAGGCTGGTGTTTTCCGCCGCGAAACTGCGGGACGTGCGCAGCACAAGCCTGGCTGCGTAGGCCACTGCGCTTCCGGAGTTGGTCGGTAATCTTCATATCAGAACGGCAGCAGGTTGAGCAGTAAACGATAGAGGAAATGCGGACGGCGAATGGCGTCGCCGACGACGCCTTTTCCGTTGACTTTAATTTGCAGGTCGGCGACTTGCGTCGAGGTGACCATGTTGTTGGTGGTCAGATCGGCGGGACGAACCATGCCGTGGATGATGATGGTCTGTTTTTCGGAATTGACGCCGATATCGCGCGTAGCTTCGATTTCCAGGTTGCCGTTGTCCAGCACCTTGACCACGCGGGCCGAGATGGTGGTTTGCAGAGTCAAGTTGCGCGAAGTGGATCCGGTGCCGGCCAGTTCCTGGTCGCCGGAAACGTTCAGCGGATTGGCGACGCGCGCGGCGCTGTTGAGGATGCCGTAGGCTGAGGTGATGTTGCTGACGGCCGAGCTCTTGCGCGAAGTGTTGGTCGCGCCGCTGGCGACGGCGGCGAGGCTTTCCGAAACAACGATGGTGACGATATCATCGACCACGCCGGCGCGAACGTCGCGGACTGAATCGGCCAGGCGTCCGGTGGAGACGAACAGCGAGCCGGGCGACGCCGCGTTTTGCGCCCACAGCGAAGCCGTCAGGAGAAAGAAAACATATTTCATTTGTTTATAAACGCTTGGTCTTTTCCCGCGATACGCGCCTGAAAATAGCGCCCATTATCGGGATTTTTTAAAAGGATTAATTCGCCGTCGCGGCCGGAAGTTTGCGAAACGGCGTCAAACGACAGATGCGCGCTGCCGCTCGACACCTCCACGCGGACGGTGTCGCCGCGTTCCACTTCGCGCGGGGCGATCAGCATGTTTGAGAAAATCGGTTCGCCCGTTTTGACCATTCGCGACACGCCGCGGCCGGCGACGGCCTCGAGCGAATCGAGCGGCGCGGGGCCCAGCGGCGACCGCGGACCTTTCACCAGCTTCAGCTGCGCGGCGTCGACCGGCGGGCCGGGCGCAAGAGCCGCGGCGGCTTCCACCCAGCTTTGTTCGGTGGTGACGCGCACGCGAGCCCATACCGGCATGCTGCGGTTTTCATCGAAGTTGATCCGGCCGCGCCACAAGCCGTTGGGCTCCAGACCAGTGCGCGTGAATACGAGAGACCCGCGCGGAATGGCGACGCGGCTGAAATCGACAAGGTCGATTGTCGCATCGGGGATGTCCAGCGCGGCGCTCAGAATGGGCAGAAGTTTTTCGGGCGTGAGCGGCTGGGTGGCGCGTTCAAAGCAGATTTCCGGCGCGGGGCCGGAAATCGTGATGCCATTCTGCCTGGCGATGCGCAGCAGCTCTTCGGGGCGAAATGCGCGCTCGACGGCGGGGAGCGGCGCGGGTCCGATCGCCAGCGCCGGGTCGATCGCGGCGAACAGCGGGCTGGCGGCGGCCAGATCTTTTCCGGTGATCTGCGCGGCGTCGACCGCGCGGCAGGCGTTGGCGCGGATGGGGATCAGGATGATTAAAGCTTGAATCAGGAGATGCGAGCCCGCCCCACACGACAGCATCCGGCTCTGGTGGCAGTGGATCATTGGGTGATATTGTTCACGTCCTGATACATTTCGTCGGCGGCTTTGACCACCTTGGACGCGGATTCGTAGGCTCGCTGGCTGGTGATCATGTTGATGAATTCTTCAACCACGCTCACGTTGGACGATTCGGTGTAGCCTTGCTGCAAAGTTCCCACCCCGTCGCTGCCGCCGGGAATTCCGACGATGGGATCGCCGCTGGCGTCGGTCGGTTCGAACAGGTTGCTGCCGATGCTGTTCAATCCTCCGGGATTGGCGAAATTGGCGAGCTGAATCTGTCCGGCGGTTTGCGACGCGGTCTGGCCGGGCTGCGTGTAGCTGACGGTTCCATCGGAGGCGATGGTGATCGACTGCGCCTGCGCCGGGATGGTGATCTGCGGTTGCAGCAGGTTGCCGTTGGGGTCCACGATGTTGCCGTTGGCGTTGAGCTGGAAACTGCCGGCGCGCGTGTAGGCGAGCTGGCCGCTGGGCAACTGGATCTGGAAAAATCCCTTGCCCTGAATCGCCAGGTCGAGCGGATTGTCGGTTTCGGTCGGACTTCCCTCGGTGAAGTTGATCGAGTTGGCCGACGGCCGCGTGCCCAGGCCGAGCTGCAAGCCGCTGGGCACGATGGTCTGCGATCCGGCCGCGCTGCCCGGCTGGAGATAGCTCTGATAAAGCAGATCCTGGAACTGGGTGCTGCGCGCTTTGAAGCCGATAGTGCTCGCGTTGGCCAGATTATTGGCGATGTTGTCGATGGCCATTTGCTGCGCGGTCATTCCGCTGCCGGCGCTGTAGAGAGCTTTGATCATAGGAATCCTTTCAACTCACCTTGGCGACCTCCTGGATCGCCTGTTTGGTCATATCCGTGTCGAGCGAAATGGCTTTTTGCAGCATTTCGAACTGGCGCATGATGCCGACCAGCTTGACGGCCGATTCGGAAACCGGCACGTTCGATTGCTCGAGCTGTCCTTGCAAAACGTCGGCGCCGGTGGCGGCGGGGACCGCGGCCGATTTGTCGGTTAAAGAAAAATTGGTGCTGCCGAGCTTCGCCAGCGCCTGCGTATCGGGCGAACCGACTTCGATCTGTCCCAGTTGCTGGCCGCCCTGGCTGACCACGCCCGTTTTGGAAATGTCGACCGGCCGCGTGGGATCGACCGTAATAGGATTGCCGCTGTCGAGCACATTGCGCAGCGTGTCGCCGGAAGCGTCGGCCAATTGATTGTTTTTCGATACCTGAAAGGTTCCGGTGCGGGTATAGACGACGCCGTTCGGCGAGTTCAGCGCGAACATTCCTTTTCCGTTCAGCGCCAGATCCAGCGGATTACCAGTTTGGGTCAGCGTGCCCTGCGAAAAATCGGTCCACTGGGTTTGAATGACGGGAAGCTGATCCTTATATAAACCGTAAAATTCCTGGTCGGACTTGAATCCGGCGGTGCCGGAGTTGGCGATGTTGTTCGCCAACATGTCGAGCGATTCCATTCGAGCCTTCATTCCGCTGGCGGCTGATATGAGCAGTGGATCCATCGCTGGCCGGTAACAATGCAATCGGCGCGCCGTTGTTCGAGATTTGTGATCGGGCCTGGCGGTGCGCCCCTTAAGTTGCTCACCCACAATGAACCGCGACCAAAAAAAGCGGCGAACGCTGATGCTTAAAAAGACCGAATTCGTTGCCGATACGAATACCAGGATCGAACGCGAACCAAAACGGGATCGGTTTCGGCGTGCCAATTTGAATCACGTGTCAAAGTGATTTTGGCTAAGTGATTGAAACGCAGGTTGTGCTTCGATTGGGCGCTGAACTGCAATTCATCGCGGCGTGAACGCACTGGCGATGACAGCGACGAATCCGTTGAACTCGCTGCTGGCGATGAGTGTTGCGCCGCGCGCGAGCCGGGCGAGCAGCAGTTTCCCCGGCCTGATGGACGTGATGATCGATGCGCCGGTGCAGACCACGCCGAGCGCGCCGTCGCAAAAAATCGCGGATGCGCTGATTCGCTCGATGATGTCGAATCCGGCGATCCTCAATTCCGCGCCGCAGGCCAAGTCCGCGGTCCGGAGTTCGATCCCGAACGATCGAGCGCGCACGGCAACTTCTAATAATGACGCCGCTGCGACTCCGGCGAACGATAGGTCTCCGCATGTTTCTCCGCAAATTGAATCCGGCCTCGAAACGGCTCTTCCGGCCAGCGCGACCACGAAAGTGAAGACGAATGCGCCGGTTCGCGTCCAGACGGCCGAAGCGGAAGACGCGCCGGCGATTGCGGTCTCCGGCCCGGCAAAACCTGCGAATGCAGGACAGAGCGCTCGCGCGGTGCTGTCCGATTCGAATCGCACCGAAAACGATCCGCAGAACGTGGGATATGCCCCCGCCTTCACAGGTGAGGCTGTCGCGCGCGTTATAGCTCCGCAAGTCATGCAGAACATGGGATATGCCCTCGCCTTCACAGGCGGGGCTGTCGCGCGCGTTAAAGCCCCGCCAGTCATGGCGGGGGCTCGTCAACTGGACGATCCGCAGAACGTGGGATATGCCCCCGCCTTCACAGGTGAAGCTGTAGCGCGCGTTACAGCCCCGCCAGTCATGGCGGGGGCTCGTCAACTGGACGCGCCACAAGGCGAGGCGCAATCCACTGGGAATATTGGAGCGCGCGCCCGAAGCGAGGCGCAAAGCAAACCGGCCTCGTCTGTGAAAACGGAATCGCCGGCTGTCAGCCCGTCCGGCGACGAGACGAGATCCGTTGCGCGTGACGGTTCATCCGAAAGCCTTCCTATTATTCCCGCGGTCGTTATTCCCGCGCCGCTGCCGGACGTAAACGCCGCCTCTGAAACGAGTGCGGCGGCCGATTCCGACTCGACGACGGCGGCGCAGGAAACCGCGCCGGTTTCGACACCCGCCGCCGCTCCCGCGCCGGTCGCGTTCAACGCTGTGTTGACTCCCGTCTCTAATTTTTCTGCCGCAACTCCCTCCCCGTTGCAACCGGCGGCGAACGAAACGGCGCCTGCGGAACTGCCGTTTTCTTTCGCCGCCTCTTTTTCCGCGAAGCCGGATGCGCTAAAGCCGGATGAGGAAGAAAATGCGACGCCGGCGAACGCGGCGAACAAGGACAATGCTCCGGCGGCGCCGAAATCGCGCGAGGAGCAGAGCAAAGATACCGCCGCGCCGGTGACGCCGGCTGGCGCTGCACCGCAGTCCGGCGATTTTTCGCGCGCGACGCAGAGCGCCATCGTGATCGCCGCGGATAAACCCGCGGCGCCAGAAACCACGCAGGCCGGTTCACCCGCGGCCGCCGCCAGCGATTCCGCGCAGACGCCGCGCGCCCCCGAACCGCCGGTTGCCGCGCCCGCGCCAACGCCAGCCACGCCGGTGCAGCAGATCGCGGTGCGGATTCCACAGGACGGCGGCGCGCCGGTCGATCTGCAAATCACCGAGCGCGGCGGCGAAATTCATGTTTCCGTGCGTACCGCGGATACGGCGATGCAAACTTCGCTGCGCCAGGATTTGGGAACGCTTTCGAACTCGCTCGAACGCGCCGGCTATCGCGCCGAAATGTTCACGCCGCGCGAAACTTCCGCGGTACCCGCGGCGCGCGAAATGCAGACTTCGACGAATCTGCGCGATGAACGTGAGCAGCCGGGCTCCGGCGGCGGCTCCGGCAATCCGCAGCAGGGGCGGCAACAGCAGTCTTCGCGGGATCAGCGCCAGAAAAACTGGCTTGAAGAATTGGAGAATTCAAAATGAGCACCTCAGCGGTTAACCCCACCAGCAGTACGCCGACAACGAATCCGGCCTCGGCTTCGAGCGCGAGCTCCGGCGTCAATTCGCTGGCCAATGAAAACGTTTTTCTGCAACTGCTGGTCGCGCAATTGCAGTATCAGGACCCGACGCAGCCGGCGGACGGAACGCAGTTCGTGACGCAGCTCGCCGAATTTACCAACGTCTCCAACACGACCACCATGGCCAGCGATCTGGGCACCATGAACAGCAATCTCTCGACGATCACCACCGATGTGGGCGCGCTGACGCCGGCCGCGAGCACGAACCAGACGAACGGCACCGGCGGCGCCAATTCCAATTCCTAGAACGGAGCAATCATGTCTACTTCTTTTTCCACCGCACTTTCCGGCTTGAACGCGTACAGCACGGCCATTTCCGTCGTCGGCAATAATCTCGCGAACCTCGATACCACCGGGTTCAAAGCCGACAACGTCGAGTTTCAGGACCTGGTGACGCAATCGATCGGCGCCGATCTGGGCTCGACGCAGGTTGGTTTCGGCGTGGGCACACCCATCACGCTGACCAATTACGGCCAGGGCGCGCTCGAATCGACCGGCGGAGCGCTGGATGCGGCCATTCAGGGTCAGGGATTTTTTATTGTCAACACGGCCGGCGGCAACACCGAATACACGCGCGGCGGCAGCTTCGAAGTGAACACGCAGGGCTTCCTCACCGACGCGTCGGGCGATCTGGTGCAGGGCTGGAGCATGAATAACGGCGTGCTCGACACCAACCAGGCGATCGGCAACATCAGCGTGCCGGTGGGCCAGTTGCAGCCGCCGGTGGCGACCGACACCATGTCGACCAGCTTGAATCTCGATTCGTCCGCGGCCTCGGGAACATCGTTTTCGACCTCGGTCCAGGTTTACGACTCCCTCGGTCAGGCGCACACGGTGACCATGACGTTCACGCAGTCCGGCACGCCGAACCAATGGAATTATTCGGTGAGCGTGCCCGATGCCGACGTGGCCAATCCGCCGTACACGCCGGTGACCGGCACGATGACGTTCGACACGAACGGCAACCTGATAACTCCGGCATCCACCGATCCGCCGATTCAAGTTCCCATCACCGGCCTTGCCGACGGCGCGTCCGATTTGAACATCACCTGGAATCTGTACAACGGCACCACACCCGATATCACCCAGTACGACCAGACTTCGGCCGCTTCGGCGCAGTCGCAGGACGGGCAGGCGGCGTCGAGTCTGGTGAGCGTCGGTTTGGGCAACGGCGGCCAGGTGTTGGCGCAATATTCCGACGGCCAGCAGGTCGTGGTGGGCCAGATGGCGATGGCGCAGATCGAAAATCCGGATTCGCTGATCGCCGCCGGCAACAGCAATTATCAGGCGAGCGCGCTCACCGCGCTGCCCTCGATCGGTGTGCCGGGAACGGGCGGACGCGGCACGGTGGTCGGCGGATCGGTGGAAGCGTCGAACGTCAACCTCGCCACCGAATTCACCAACCTGATCATTTACCAGCAGGGCTACGAAGCCAACGCGCACGTGGTCACCACCGAAAATCAATTGAGCCAGGACACGCTGAACCTGACGCAAGGGGCCTAACCAGTGACGGCGCTTGAAGAGATCGGCCATCTGGCCGACATCCCGATGGAAGTGGATGTGGAGCTGGATCACATCACCATGAAGGCCCGCGACATTCTGGAGCTGGCCCAGGGCAGCGTGATCCGCATGACGCGTTCGGCCGGCGAAAACATGGACATCGTGATCGGCGGAGCGCGGCTGGGATCGGGCGAGATCGTGATCATGGAAGATACCGTGGGCGTCCGCATCACCGATTTCAAGGAGGACAACTGAATTGGAAATCGCGCGCCAGGTTCTCTCCGTGCTCGGCGTATTCGCGCTGCTGGGCGCGCTGCTGTGGGTGCTGCGCGGCGGCGGATTCGCGGCGCTGCGCGTGCGCGGCGGGCGTCCGCGAAAAATCGAATCGATCGAGCGGCTGGCGCTGACGGCCAATCATTCGCTGCACCTGGTGCGGATCGGCGATCGAGAAGTTCTGCTGGCGACGCATCCGCAGGGATGCTCGCTGCTGATCGAGCACCCGGGAGGATCGCAGTGAAAAAACTGATCGCGCTGGCGACGCTGGCGGCGGGACATTTGTGCGCGGCTCCGTCGGATTCCTTGCTCGGCATCAGCCTGGTGCAGAATAAGACCGGCGCATCGCTGAGCGTTCCGATGCAGATCCTGCTGCTGCTGACGGCGCTGACGCTGCTGCCGGCGATCCTGATGGCGCTGACGCCGTTTTTGCGCATCGTGATCGTCCTGCACTTTCTGCGGCAGGCGCTGGGGACGCAGACGGCGCCCTCGAATCAGGTTTTAGTCGCACTGGCGCTGTTTCTGGCGCTGATCGTGGTGCAGCCGGTGGCGACGCAGGTTTATCACCAGGGATGGGAGCCGCTCGAAGCGGGCCAGGTCACTCCGTCGCAGGCCTGGGATCAGGCTTCGATTCCGGTGAAAACATTTTTGCTCAAATATGCGCGCGAGAAAGACATTCAACTCTTTATCGAGCTGGGGCATTCGCCCGCGCCGGCCAAACCGTCCGACGTTCCGTTGAGCGCGCTCGCGCCGGCGTACGTGCTGAGCGAGCTGAAGGTGGCGTTTCAGATCGGCGCGGTGCTGTTTCTGCCGTTCCTGATTATCGACCTGGTGGTGGCGTCGGTGACGCTGTCGGTCGGGATGGTGCAATTGCCGCCGGTCATGATTTCGGCGCCATTCAAGATTTTATTGTTTGTGCTGGTGGACGGATGGAATTTAGTGGTCGGTTCACTGGTGCGGAGTTTTTATTAGCTACCAGCTTTCACCTTCGATCGCTGACCGCTGACCGCTTCAGGAGCAAAAATGACCATTTCCGCCGTAGTCGATTTGATGCGCAACGCGCTGGTGACGACGTTCTGGCTCAGCTTGCCGATCCTGGCGGTCGGATTCATCGTCGGCATCGTGATGAGCCTGGTGCAGATTCTCACCTCGATTCAGGATTCGAGCTTCAACGCGGTTCCGCGATTGACGGCGTTCCTCACCGCACTGGTACTGGCGATGCCGTGGATGCTCGGCAAACTGATTTCTTACACCACCACGCTGTTCGGCGACCTGGGGAAATTCGCGCACTGAAATGACTCTGGGATTGCCGGTCTCGACCATGGTCGCGTTCCTGCTGGTGCTGGCGCGCGTGGCCGGAGTGGTCGCGTTTCTGCCGGTCCCGGGATTTCGCGCGGCGCCGGCGCCGATTCGCGCGGCGCTGGCGATGACGCTCGCGTTTGCGGTGTTTCCGGCATGGCCTTCGGTTCCGGACGCGCTGCCGTCGTTCGGCGAATTGGTGGCGCTGGCCTTCTCCGAGGCGGGATTCGGGTTAGCCGTCGGCTTGGCCGTCGCGTTTTTGATGGAAGGATTCGAGCTCGCGGCGCAGATGCTCGGGGTGCAGGCTGGATACGGATTCGCCTCCACCATCGATCCCAACAGTCAGGCCGATTCGGGCGTGTTGCAGGTGATGATGAGCCTGATGGCCGGTTTGCTGTTTTTTTCAACCGGCGTGGATCGGGACGTGATCCGCGTGTTGGGAGTGAGCCTGGAAAAATTTCCGGCCGGGCAATGGGCGCCGTCGCTCCAGAGCCTGGACGGGATCGTGCACCTGGGCGGCGGGATGTTCAGCATCGCGCTGCGGCTGGCGATGCCGGTGATGGCGATGCTGTTTCTTTTAGAGCTGGCGCTGGCGCTGCTCGGACGGATGCAGCAGCAGTTGAATCTGATGTCGCTGTCCTTTCCGCTGAAGATGCTGGCGGCGCTGGCGTTGCTGGTGGCGCTGACGCCGGTGATGGCGCGGTTGTTTGAAGGCGCGGCAAGCCGGACGATCAGCGCGTTGTGGGGGCTAGGGAGTGGGTAGTCGGCGATAATCGCAGCTCCGCCGACTGCCCCCTTCCTCTTTATGGCCGACGAGCAACGCACCGAACAACCCACCAAACGCCGCATCGACCGGGCGCGGCGCGAAGGGAATTTTCCGGCCAGCCGCGAATTTATTTCCGCGGTGCATTTCCTGGGGTTCGTTGCGCTCGCCTCCTGCTTCAGCGGAATTTTCTTCATGCGGCTGGCGCGCATCATGCGCGATCTTCTGGCGCGCGCTTTCTACACCGAAATCACCGTGAAGCAAATCGTCACGCTGTTTCGCGAAGTGGTTCTTCCCGCGCTGGAGCCCGCTCTCGCCGCGGCGGCGGGATTGGTGGTCCTGGCGGTTGCGACGCAGCTCGCCACCACGCGGATGGGAATTTCGCTGGCCAAGCTCGCGCCGGATTTCAACCGGCTCAACATTCTGAAGCGATTTACCAGCGTCCCCGCGCAGAATGTTCCGTTGTTCCTGCAAGCGCTGGTGCTGCTGCCGCTGATCGGCCTGGTGGTTTACTACGAGATGCAGGAAAATCTTGGCGCGTTTCTGGATCTGCCGTGGATGGGACCGCAGGTGGCGGCGGCGCGCGTCGGCGGAGTGGTGGAAACGCTGCTGTGGCGCGCCTCGGGATTATTTCTGGTGACCGGCTTCGTCGACCTGATCTGGCAGCGGCACCGCTATACCAAGCAGCTCCGCATGAGCAAGCAGGAACTGCGCGACGAATCCAAGGAAACCGACGGCAATCCGCAAACCAAGATGCGGGTGCGCCGGATCCAGCGTGACCTGTTCCGCCGCCACATGATGAAGGAGATCCCCAAGGCGACGGCGGTGATCGTCAATCCGACGCATTACGCGGTGGCGATCCGCTATATCGCCAATGCGCCGGGCGCGCCGAAGGTGGTCGCCAAGGGGAAAAATTATCTGGCGCTGCGAATCCGCCAGCGCGCGATCGAGCACCAGATCCCGATTGTCGAAAATCCGCCGCTGGCGCAGGCGCTGTATAAATCGGTGGATGTGGGCCAGGAGATCCCCGGCCATCTATATCGCGCCGTGGCGGAAATTCTCGCCTATATTTACCGGTTGATGGGCGGCCATTTACCGGGCCAGTAGATACTCTCAGGATTTGCAACCGCGACCCCCGGGCCAGCGTCGAATGAAGTGAGAGGACACTGGACATGAGAGCGCTAAACGGGAAATTTGTGTTTTTTGCGGCGCTGGCGGCAATCGCGGCGCCGATGTTTGCGAGCGGACCGAAGGCTCCGCCGACGCTCGCCGATAAGGTTCGGCACGAGCTGAATATGCTGCCCTATTACACCGTGTTCGATGATGTTTCATTCCGCGTGGACGGGAGCACGGTGACTCTTTTCGGAGACGTAACGCAGCCGTGGCTGAAAAGTGACGCGGGAAATGCAGTGAAACGGCTGGAAGGCGTGACGCGGGTCGACAACGAGATCAAAGTGTTGCCGCTGTCGCCGATGGACCATCAGATCCGGATGGCGGAATATCGCGCCATCTACGGTTTCGCGCCGTTGCAGCGTTACGGGGTCGGAAATTACCGGGCGATTCGAATTATTGTTGACAACGGCCATGTGAGGCTGGTGGGAACGGTCGCAAGCAACATGGATAAACAGCTCGCCTACCAGCGGGCGAATGGCGTTCCCAACGTGTTTTCGGTTCAGAACGATCTTCAGGTGGCGCCGTAAGGCTTCGGATCGCCTGGACGCAGTCACACCCTTCTCGCGGTTACCAGGAGATCCGGCGGCGGCCCGTTCCCTCCGAAACGGGCCGCCGTTTTTCTTTTACCCGATTGGAAATCCCGCAACGGCTGCCGGGCCAATGCGGCCACGGCATCCAGCGTGAAGATGCGCTCCCTTGCTTCCCGCGCGGCGTCCCGAGCTTGCTCCGAGGCTCACCGCCAAATCGCCCCAGTGCTTGTAAATGTCGTCCACCGGTTCGCGACGGTGTAACATTAAAATATAGAGCCGGCAGGGGATAAAGTGGTGCGGTTCGGCACCAGTAACTATCTTTATCCAGGCGTCGTCGACTCTACTGAAAGTTGAAAAAATTTAAGAAATCGTAAGTACCCTGCGTGGACTGGATTGACAGTCCCCTTTTGGAATATCTATCATGGGGTTTATTTCACACTCAAGAGCATTTGTGGCTCGTCCTGAGTAATTCTATATGATCAAAGTCGAAGGGCTTACCAAGCGATACGCCCGCAAAATCGCAGTCGACAATATCTCTTTTGAGGTCGAAAAGGGGCAGATTGTCGGCTTCCTCGGCCCCAACGGAGCAGGCAAAACCACGACCATGCGCGTGCTGACCTGTTTCCTTCCGCCCACCGCCGGAAAAGCGTCGGTGGCTGGATTCGACGTCCTTGAACAATCCCTGGAGGTGAAGAAGCGAATCGGCTATCTGCCGGAAACGCCGCCGGTTTACCCCGAGATGGAGGTCCGCGAGTATCTGGAGTTTGTGGGCCGCATCAAGGGCGTGCCGGTGGCCGATCTGGCCAAGCGCGTCAGCGAAGTTTCTGAAAAATGTGCGATTTACGACGTTTCAAAGACGCTGATCGGCAAGCTTTCTAAGGGCTACCGGCAGCGCGTTGGGCTGGCGCAGGCGATTATCCATAATCCGGACGTGCTGATTCTGGACGAGCCGACGGCCGGGCTAGATCCGCACCAGATCATTGAAACGCGCGACCTGATTAAAGGACTGGCCGAGCGCGGCGAGCACACCATTATTCTTTCGACCCACATTTTGCCCGAAGTCGAGCAGACCTGCGAGCGCGTCATCATCATCAACAAGGGAAAACTGGTGGCGATGGACACGGTGGCGAATCTCACCAGCCGTCTGCGCGGCGCGGAAACCGTGGCGGTCGAAATCGCCGGCGCGGATGGATCGCCGGACGAAGCGCCCGATCTGGCAATCGTGCAGAGAAAGCTCGAACAGGTGGCCGGCGTCAGCCGGGTTTTGCCGAAGGAGCATCGCGACGGGAAACTGCAATTCACCGTGGAGAGCCTGGAGGGCCGGCAGATCCGGCCGGGACTGGCTCGCGCGGTGGTCGAGTCGGGATGGAGTTTGAATGAATTGCACGCGGTGGGTCTGAGTCTCGAAGAAATCTTCCTGCAACTGACCGCATCGCCTGAAGATGCGCGCCAGGAGGAGGCCATTGAAGCCGCCGCCGCGGGGTCACCTTCGATGTCGGCTGGAGAAGCGAAATGAATACGTTTACCATCGCCCGCAAGGAACTGAACAGCTACTTCCGCTCCCCGATCGCCTACGGCGTGATGGCTTTTTTTGCGCTGATTTCGGGGTATTTCTTTTTCGTCGCCGTGGAGTTTTTCGTGCGGCGCGGCATGGAGAGCGCGATGATGGGCCAGTCCGTGCCCATGGACATGGGCGATTATATTATTCGCCCGCTGTTTTCGAACATCAGCGTGATCGGGTTGTTTTTGATCCCGATGATTACCATGCGATTGTTCGCCGAGGAGAAACGCACCGGCACCATTGAGCTGCTGCTGACCTCGCCGATCAGCGATCTCGAAATTATTCTCGGCAAATGGCTGGGCGCCATGGTGCTGTACCTGGCGATGCTGGCGATTTCGGCGCTGAGTTTGTCGGTGCTGTTTATTTACGGCCATCCGGACTGGAAGCCGATCCTGGTGGGCTATCTCGGGCTGGTGCTGCAAGGCGGTTGTTTGCTGGCGCTGGGGACGTTCATCTCGAATTGCACCAAGAACCAGATTGTGGCGGGCGTGGCGGGATTCGCCACCATGCTGCTGTTGTGGGTGCTCGACTGGGCGTCTTCGTTCGGGACGTCAGTGGTGGATAAAGTGGTCAGCTACCTTTCGGTGCTGCAACATTTCGATACGTTTTCGAGAGGCGTTCTCGATACCAAGGATATTGTGTTTTACCTGTCTGTGATTTTTGTCGGATTGTTTTTGACGGCGCGCTCCATGGAGTCGCTCAGGTGGAGGGCATAACATGAACAGCGGATGGTTGAAGGCCCGTCAAACCAAATTCACGGCGTACACGATTCTGTACGTGGCCATCGTCATTGCGGTGGTGAGCGGCGTGAATTTTCTCGCCAATCGTTATAACAAGACCTACGATTCGACTTCGAACAAGAAGTACACGCTTTCCGACGAGACCCAGAAGATCGCGAAAAACCTGAAACAGGACGTGACCATCACCTATTGGGATCAGCCGACCAAATTTCAGAGCGCGCACGATCTGCTGGACCGCTATCAAAACCTGTCGCCAAAGATCAGTGTCGATTATCGCGATGCCGACAAGAACCGGACGGCGGCGATGGCCGCCGGCGTGAAGACGTACGGCACGATTTTCGTCAACGTCGGCGACAAGCACGAAGAAGCGAAATCGCTGAGTGAAGAAGACATCACCGGCGCACTGGTGCGGGCGCTGAAGGGCGGGGAACGGACCGCCTGTTTCGTGGTCAGCTCCGGCGAGCGTTCGATCACCGATACGGATCGGGACGGCTATTCGCAGATCAAGGATCTGCTCGAAAAGAACAATTATAAGACCCAAACCGTGCAGCTTCTGGAGAAACCGGAGATCCCGCAGACGTGTACGGTGCTGATTGTCGGCGGTCCGACGCGCGATTATGTGCAGCCGGAAGTGGACGCGATCAAGAAGTACGTCGAAGACGGCGGGCATGCACTGTTTATGGTGGATCCGCCGCTGAAATTCGCGGGCAACGGGGTGGACGAGAACGCGCCGCTGATGAACGTGCTGGCGAGCTGGGGCGTGACGCCGGTGAAAGACCTGGTGCTCGACACCAGCGGCGTCGGCCAGCTTTTCGGCCTGGGTCCGGAGTTTCCGCTGGTGACTTCGTATACCTCGCAGGCGATTGTGCGCGATATGAAGGACGTGCCGTCGGGATTCCCGCTGGCGCGGTCGCTCGATATCAAGAACGGCGATAAAACATCGGTCGAGAAATTGTTCGATACCACGGACAACAGCTTTGCGACGATGAATTTGAGCTCGGCCGAAATCAAGCAAAGTCCGACCGATAAAAAAGGTCCGCTGACGCTGGGCGCGGCGGGCACGTATAACACCGGCAAGCCCAATGATGACGGACGTTTCGTGGTGGTGGGATCATCGCGCTGGGTGACCAACGGGTTCCTGCGCTTCAACGGCAATCGCGACCTGTTCCTGAACATGATGAACTGGCTGAGCTCGGACGAAGATTTGATTTCGATTCGTCCGAAGGCTCCGGACGATCGTCCGCTGACCATGACCGGCCGCCAGATGTCGGTGGTGTTTTACGAAAGCGTGGTATTCCTGCCGCTGCTGATCGTGGTGGCGGGCGTGGGCGTGTGGTGGAAGCGGAGGTAGCGGTGTTTAAGGATCGTGCCCCCGCCATGACTGGCGGGGCTATGAGGAGAAATACAGCCCCGTCTGTGAAGACGGGGGTCTTCGTCGAGGTGGAGAAGTGAAGCTGGGGCGTCTGCTTATCGCCGCGGTGCTTTTGGCCGGACTTTCCGGCGTGTTGTGGTGGTCCAATAAATCCGAAGCGGCCAAGGCCAACAAGCCGCCGACCGACGCGGCGCCGAAGGTGATGGCTTTGAAAGAAGCCGATATTCAGCAGATCGAGATCAAGAAGCGCGATGGAACGGACACCGTTCTCAAACGCGAAGACGGCAAATGGGCTATCACCGCGCCCAAGCCGCTCGGGGCGGACCAGTCGTCGGTCGATGCGCTGACCAGCGCGGCTACCGACCTGATCTCGGAACGTATGGTCGACGATCATCCCACCGATATTGCGTCCTACGGCTTGTCGCCGGCGGCCGATGACGTGACCTTCACGCTGAAAAACGGCCAGACGAAAAAGCTGCTGATCGGCGATTCGACGCCCACCGGCAGCGCGGTTTACGCCATGGCCAGCGGCGATCCGAAGCTGTACACCATGTCCAGCTTCAATAAGGACAGCTTCGATAAAAGCTCCAAGGATCTGCGCGACAAGCGGCTGATGACTTTCGATCAGGATAAGATCAGCCGAGTCGAGCTGAACGCCAAGCATCAGGACATGGAATTCGGCAAGGTGAATCAGACCGACTGGCAGATTCTGAAGCCGAAGCCGATGCGCGCCGACGGTTTCCAGGTGGACGACCTGGTGCGCAAGCTTTCCGGCGCGCAGATGGACACCAGCGTTTCCGACGCGGACGCGAAGAAGTACGCTTCCGAGTGGTTTACCGCGACTCCTGTGGCCGTGGCGAAGGTCACCGGCGCCGCGGGCACACAGACGCTTGAAGTCCGCAAATTGAAGGATGATTATCTGGCCAAATCCAGCGTGGTGGAAGGCGTCCAGAAGGTCACCAAGGATCTGGGCGATGGCATGGATAAATCGGTGGACGATTTCCGCAACAAGAAACTGTTTGATTTCGGCTACACCGATCCGACGCGCATCGAATTTAAGGACGGCGCGAAGCTCGCGACGTTCGAGAAATCCGGCGATAAATGGATGTCCGGCGGCAAGCAGATGGATAATACCAGCATCCAGGCGTTCATCGATAAGCTGCGCGATCTTTCCGCGGTGAAGTTCGTCGATAACGGATTCACCACGCCGGCGCTGGAAATTACCGTCGTTTCCAACGACGGCAAACGCACCGAAAAAGTGCAGATCGCCGAAAACGGCATCGCCCGGCGCGAGAATGAAGCGTCACTGTACATGCTGGACGCGAACGCCGTCAAAGACCTGCGCAACAGCGCGGATGACGTAAAGGCTCCGCCGCCGACGACCGCGAAAAAATAGTGCCTCTTGACGACCAGTCACGGGCACAACGCGCTCCGCGCTGTGCGCTAGTGACGGATCTCTATCAGCTCACCATGGCGGCGGGCTATTTCGAGGCCGGAAAAGCCGCCGAGCGCGCGACATTTGAGCTGTTCGTGCGGCGGCTTCCGCATGAGCGCAATTTTGTTCTCGCGGCCGGACTGGAGCAGGCCGTCGAATATCTTTTGAATCTGCGCTTCGCCGCGGACGAAATCGATTATCTGCGCGCGCTTCCGCAGTTTGCGCACGCTTCGGCCGAATTTTTCCAGATGCTCGGCGAGTTGCGCTTTACCGGAGACCTGTTCGCGGTTCCCGAAGGCACGCCGCTGTTCGCCAACGAGCCATTCTTAACGCTGCGCGCGCCGCTGATTGAAGCGCAGATTCCGGAAACGTTTCTGCTTTCGACGCTGGGGTTTCAATCGATGATCGCGACCAAGGCCGCGCGCGTGGTGAAGGCGGCATTGGGGCGCGACGTGGTCGAGTTCGGCACGCGGCGCGCGCATTCGCCGGAAGCGGGCGTGCTCGCCGCGCGCGCGGCTTATATCGGAGGCTGCGAAGGAACCAGCGACACGGAAGCGGGCATGCGTTTCGGCGTGCCGGTGTTCGGAACCTGCGCGCATTCCTGGATCATGAGCTTCGCGCACGAGCGCGAGGCATTCGAGCGGCTGCAAAGATTGCTCGGCAAGAGCACCGTGTATCTTATCGACACGTATGACACGATTGAAGGCGCGCGGCGCGCGGCGGAACTGGGGCGTCCGCTGTGGGGCGTGCGGCTCGATTCGGGCAATCCGGTGGAGCTGGCGCCGGCGGTGCGGAAAATTCTCGACGACGCGGGACTCGCGGACGCGAAAATCATGGTCACCGGCGATCTGAACGAATATAAAATTCACGAGCTGGTGGCGGCGCGCGTGCCGGTGGATTGTTTCGGGGTCGGCACGGAATTGGCGACGTCGGCCGATGCGCCGACGCTTGGCGTGGTTTATAAACTGGTGGAGCTGGAGCACTCCGGCGCGCGGCGCTACACGCTCAAATTGAGCGAGGACAAACATACTTTGCCGGGCGCGAAGCAGGTTTTCCGCTTCGCCGATCACGATCTGCTGGCGCGGGCGAGCGAATGCCCGTCGTGCCCCAAAGGCGCGCCGCCGTCGGAAGCGCTGCTGCGTCCGGTGATTCTCGGCGGCAGGTTGATCGAGCCTTTGCCGGCGGCGGCTGAAGCGCGAAGGCACGCGGCCGAATCATTGGCTCGCCTTCCCGCAACCTGCCAGAGTTTGTTTGAAACGCACGATGGCTGGAATGTTGAAATCAGCATGGAGCTCGAATGTTTATATGAGCGCGTGCGCAAGGGGATCGCGGAATGAAGACGGTTTTTTGGGACGTCGATACGCAGATCGATTTCGTCTTTCCCGCCGGCGCGTTGTACGTGCGGGGAGCGGAAAAAATTCTTGATCGCGTGGCCGCGCTGAACCATTACGCGGCGTCGCACGGCATTCCGCTGATTTCGACCATGGATGCGCATTCGGAAGACGATCCGGAATTTCGTGTTTACCCGCATCATTGCGTGGCGGGAACGGATGGTCAGCGGAAACCTTCGTCGACGCTTTTAGAAAATCGCGTGATAGTGCCCAACCGGCCGTGCGATGCAAGCGGCGCGCAGATTCTGCTGGAGAAGCAGAAGCTCGATTGCTTTACGAATGTGAATGTGAGCGGATTGCTCAATCGGCTGGGCGCGGAGCGGTGCGTAGTCTATGGGGTGGTCACCGAGATTTGCGTGAAGTTCGCGGCGTTCGGCTTGTTGCAACGAGGGGCGCACGTCGAGATCGTCAGCGACGCCGTGGACGCGTTGGATGAAGACGCGGCTGCGCGGATGCTGGCGGAGTTTGAACGCGCCGGCGGGCGGCTGGTGAGCTCCTCTACAGTTATGTGAAGCGACAGCAAGTGACGTAAGCCGTCAGGCTTGCGCTGCGGATGGTACGTTACCGCGTCTCGATCGGTTGCTCCGGCAGCCGCGGGTCCGGTTCCAGGCGTGGCGTGAATTCACGATCGAGGCGCCGCCATAAATACGCGAGACAGATAAATTGCACGATGGCCATCGAAAGGGTGATGCCTTCAATCCCCAGCCAGCGCGTCAGCAGAAGATCGAGGGTCAGATTCAGCACCGCGTACAACCCGGCCGCGCGCACCAGCATGAAATTCGCTTTCATCGATGATATCAGCCGCAGCACCAGAGCCATGACCATTCCCGACGGGATCGCCAGCAGCGAAAACCGCTGCACCGCGGTTACCAGCGGAGTATCCGCGCCGGTGAATTCGCCGCGCTGAAAAAAAAGCCGCACCAGCGGCTCGGAAAAAACGATCAGGATGGCGATGACCGGCAGCGTGATCGCCAGAATCACCGCGGCGTAGCTGCGCAGGCTTTGCCGCACGTGCTTCCAATCTAGATTAACGGTCATCTCGGAAAAATGGGGCAGGATCGCCGTGGCCACCGCGCTGGGACCGATCGCTGCCAGCACCACGCTGAGCCGCGTCCCATAATTCAACGCGGCGACATTGCCCGGTCCCAGCATTCCGGCGATGCCCTGATCGATAATCGGCGCGCCGCCGAGCAGGAAAATTCCGCTGATCACGGGACCGTATTGCATGGCCACCTGGTCCAGCGCGGGATTGCGTCCGAACCAGCGCGGCAGGATCGGGAATCCGCGGCGAGCGACGTAAACGCCGAGCAGCGCTACCTCGATGGCCGCGCCGACCAGCGTTCCGGCGGCCAGCGAATACACGCCCCACTCGCGTCCGTAGAGCAGGAGAAAAACGATGGAGGAAAGCGGAGTCAGCGCGGGTAGAACCGCGGGGACGGCGAAGCGGCCGGCGGTGTTGAGCAGGGATCGCCAAATGATGATGAACGCGGTGAGGGGCGCGATGGGCAGCATCACCCAGAACAGCGAGCAGGTGAGCGCGAGCTTATCCGCGTTGAAGCTGGACGCGAGCAGGCGCAGAACCCACGGCGCGAACAGCGCCAGCGCCATCGCGGCCAGCGTCATCAATCCCGCGCCGGCGGCGAGAGCGCTGCGATACAGGCGATGCGCCGCGTCCGGTCCTTCGCGCTGGCGAACCTCGATGAACGTCGGCACCAGCGCGGAGTTGAGCGGGCCGGCCAGCATGTCACACAGAAACGAAGGAAGCAGAAAAGCGATGAGATAGGCGTCCAGGCCGTCGCTCATTCCGAAGGCGCGGGCGGTGAGCACCACCTTCGCGCCGCCGGCGATTTTCACTACGCCGGTATAGAGGCCGACGGTCGCCATCTGGAACAAGACGCGCCAGGAGATTGCGCGGCGGCCGATCCCAAGCATTCCCTTTCAGGCTATCAGAGGCCATCGTCAGCGGGCGCAGATGCGCGAATCCGGACGCAGTAACACGCGTTATCGTAGAGGTAGGAAATCAAAATGAGTGAAGCACGAGTGGTGCGCGCGCCGCGCGGCCGGGAGCTGCATTGCAAAGGCTGGCGCCAGGAAGGCGCGCTGCGCATGCTGATGAATAACCTTGATCCCGAGGTGGCCGAGCGTCCCGACGAACTGATCGTCTATGGCGGCACGGGCCGCGCGGCGCGAAGCTGGGACGCCTTTGATGCGATCGTGCGCTCGCTCGAATCGCTGGGCAATGATGAAACGCTGCTGGTGGCGTCGGGCAAGCCGGTGGGAATTCTTCGCACCCACGATGACGCGCCGCGGGTGCTGATCGCCAATGCGAACCTGGTCGGCCAGTGGTCGAACTGGAGCGAATTTCATCGGCTGGAGCGGCTGGGGTTGACGATGTACGGGCAGATGACCGCGGGATCGTGGATCTACATCGGCAGCCAGGGAATCGTGCAAGGAACGTTTGAAACATTTTCGGCTGCCGGCGTGCGGCACTTCGGCGGATCGCTCAGCGGCAAGCTGATCGTGTCCGGCGGGATGGGCGGGATGGGCGGCGCGCAGCCGCTCGCGGCGACCATGGCCGGCGCCTGCTTCCTGGGGGTCGAGGTTGATCCGAAGCGAATCGAAAAACGGATCGAAACCGGCTACTGCGATCGCATGACCGCCAGTCTCGATGAGGCGCTGGCGATGGTCGATACCGCGCGGCGTGAAGGCAAGGCGATTTCGGTGGGGCTGGTCGGAAATTGCGCGGATGTTCTGCCGGAGCTGGTGCGCCGCGGCGTGGCGCCGGATCTACTGACCGATCAGACCAGTGCGCACGACGAATTGAACGGCTACGTGCCGAACGGCATGACGCTCGACCAAGCGCGCGCCCTGCGCTGCAACGATCCCGGCGAATACATCCGCCGCTCGATCGACGCGATGGGCGAGCACGTTCGCGCCATGCTCGCGCTGAAGCGCATGGGCGCGGTGACCTTCGATTACGGCAACAATATTCGCGCGCAGGCGAAGAAAGCGGGCGTCGACGATGCGTTTGACATTCCCGGATTCGTTCCCGAATACATTCGTCCGCTGTTCTGCGAAGGCAAAGGGCCGTTCCGCTGGGCCGCGCTTTCCGGCGATCCCGAAGATATTCGCACCACGGATAAGCTGGCGCTCGAAATTTTTCCCAGGAACGATACGCTGCGGCGATGGATGAAGCTGGCGTCCGAAAAAATTCATTTCCAGGGATTGCCGGCGCGCATTTGTTGGTTGGGTTACGGCGAGCGTGCCGAGTTCGGGCTGGCGATGAACGATCTGATCCAGCGCGGCAAGATTACGGCCCCGGTGGTGATCGGCCGCGATCATCTGGATGCGGGCTCGGTTGCCTCGCCGTATCGCGAAACGGAAGCGATGCGCGACGGATCCGACGCGATCGCCGATTGGCCGCTGCTCAACGCGATGGTGAACGTCGCGGCGGGCGCGTCGTGGGTTTCGATTCACAACGGCGGCGGCGTGGGCATCGGCTACGCGCAGCACGCGGGGATGGTGGTGGTCGCGGAAGGGACCGGCGACTCGGCGCGGCGGCTGGAACGCGTGCTCACCACCGATCCGGGAACCGGCGTGATTCGCCACGTCGATGCGGGCTACGATCGGGCGATCGAAGTCGCGCACGAGTGCGGCATTCGCATTCCGATGGAACGCCAGTGAGGCGCCGCGCGATTCTAAACTGCTCGGAGCTGGTGACGCTGGCCGGGCCGATGCGTCCGCGCACCGGCGCGGAGCTGCGTGATCTGGCGATCATTCCCGATGGCGCGATGATCGTTCAGGATGGCGTCATCGAACGCGTCGGCGCGCGCGCGGAAATCGCCATCGGCGATGCCGAAGTGATCGATGCCGGCGGACGCGTGGTGATGCCGGGATTCGTCGATGCGCACACGCATCCGGTTTTTGCAGGCAATCGCGCCGACGAGTTCGAAAAGCGCGCGGAGGGCGCGACGTATCAGGAAATCGCCGCGGCCGGCGGCGGGATTCGCTCTACGGTTCGAAAAACGCGCGCGGCGAATGAAAACGATCTGGCACGCGCGGCGTCGCGCTATGTTTGGTGGTTCCTGCGCAACGGCACGACGACCATCGAAGCCAAATCCGGCTACGGCCTGACGCTCGCCGATGAGTTGAAACTATTGCTCGCCATTCAGACGCTCGGCCCGATTCGCACCGTGCCGACGTTTCTTGGGGCGCACGAAGTGCCGGACGAATATCGCGGCAGACGCGGCGAATATCTCGATCTGGTGATTCAGGAGATGCTGCCGCGCGCCGCGCAACTCGCGAAATTCTGCGATGTGTTCTGTGAGCCGCGCGTGTTTTCCGTGGACGACGCGCGGCGTGTGCTCCAAGCGGCGCGCGCGCAAGGACTCGGTCTGCGGATGCACGCCGATCAGCTTGAAAACGGCGGCGGCGCGCATCTTGCCGCGGAGCTCGGCGCGGCCACAGCGGATCATCTGGAGCACACCGACGCATCGGGAATTGCCGCGCTCGAAAAGGCCGGCGTGCAACCGGTGCTGCTGCCTGGCGCGGTCTACGCACTCAGTTCGCGGCGCTATCCGGACGCGCGTGCGATGATCGCCGCGGGACTTGGAATCGTGCTCGCGACCGATTTCAATCCTGGTTCGTCGCCCACGCCGTCGATGCCGATGATCCTTTCGCTCGCCGCCACGCAGATGAAAATGACGCCGGCCGAATCGATCACCGCGTCGACCGTCAATGCCGCGTTCAGCCTGGGACTTGGGCGCGAAATCGGATCGCTTGAACCCGGCAAGCTGGCCGATTTTGTGATTCACGACTGCACCGATCATCGCGAACTGGCGTACTTTTTCGGAATCGAACCCGCGTACGAGGTGTACATCGGCGGGGAGCGGGTATACTCGAAACATTGTGCTGCGTGAGCGTCTGGAGCAGGTGGAAGAACGCATCGCCAATGCTGCGCGGCGCTCGGGCCGGGCGCGGTCAGAAGTGACTCTGGTCGCGGTGACTAAAAAATTTCCCGCCGAGTTGATTCGTGAAGCGTATTCGTCGGGTCTTCGCCATTTCGGCGAGAATTACGTGCAGGAATTCGAGACCAAGCATCCCGCGGTGGCGGATTTGAAACATGCGGAGTTTCATCTAATCGGGCATTTGCAGTCGAATAAAACCCATCCGGCGGCGGAATTGTTTCAAGTGATCGAAACCGTCGATTCGGAAAAGCTGGCGCGGCGTCTGGATCAGATGGGACGGCCGCTTGAAGTGATGATCGAGGTGAAGCTTTCTGAAGAGCCAAGCAAGACGGGTGCGGCGCCGGAATCTTTGCCGGCGGTGATCGACGCGATTCGCGGCTACGCGAATCTGCGCCTCACTGGATTGATGACCATGCCGCCGTGGAGCGAGGATCCGGAAACGACGCGGCCCTATTTCCGCCGGCTGCGCGAATTGGCGCGGCTGCACGGGTTGCCGAAATTGTCGATGGGCATGTCGCACGACTTCGAGGCGGCGATCGAAGAAGGCGCCACGCACATTCGCGTGGGAACGGCGCTGTTCGGACCGCGCCGCAAAGATTAGGTGGAGAACGCCGGCCGTTCGCCGCTCCGGTGGTCGCGGTTCATTGGCGTCGACATGGCTGATGCGCACGATGGAACCGCGGATTCGAGCCGCCGCAATCATGTCTGCTCCGGGTAAAACGGTCGGATTTTTTTCGCCGCTGCCTCCGGCGCGGACCGGCGTCGCCGATTATTCCGCGGCGCTGCTTCCGGAACTGCGGAAGCAGGGGTGCGTGGCGATCGCGCCGGCGCGCGCCGACGTGGCGCTGTATCACCTGGGCAATAATCATCTGCACCGCGAAATTTACCGGCGCGCGCTGGCACAACCCGGAATCGCCGTGCTGCATGACGCGCTGCTTCAGCATTTTTTCCTCGGGACGCTCAGCGACTCGGCTTACGTTGACGAATTTGTCTACAACTACGGCGAATGGACGCGCGATCTGGCGCGGGAATTGTGGCGCAATCGCGCGCGCTCCGCCGCCGATCCGCGTTATTTCGAATTTCCGATGCTGAAACGAATCGCGACGGTTTCTCGCGCGGTGATCGTACACAATCCCGCCGCGGCTCACACGGTGCAACAGCACGCGCCGGAAGCGCGGATCTTCGAAATCCCGCACTTGTTCGCACCGCCGGCGATGATGCCAGATGCGGCGGAAACTTTGCGATTGCGCGCGGGACTCGGTCTGGCCCCGCGCGAATTGCTCGTCGGTGTATTCGGACATTTGCGCGAATCGAAACGCCTGCCGGTGGTGATTCGCGCCATGGAACGGGCCTGGCGTGAAGGCGCCAACGGGCGTTTGTTGATTGCCGGCGCCTTTGCCTCTTCCGATCTGGAGCGCGCCATCGCGCCGCTGCTCACTCATCCGAAGATTTTGCGCACCGGTTATCTTTCCGAGCGCGACTTCTGGCGCTACGCGTCGGCCACGGATTTGTGCGTGAATCTTCGCTATCCCACCGCGGGCGAAACCTCCGGCATCGCGATTCGCATGATGGGCCTGGGCAGGGCGGTCGCGTTTACGGATGGCGAGGAGATCGCGCGCTTTCCCGCGAACGCTGGTTTGCGAATTTCTCACGGCGCTGCGGAAGAAGAGGCGCTCGCGGCGATGATCGTATGGCTTGCCTCGGAACGTGAAGCCGCGGGCGAAATCGGACGCCGCGCGGCGGCGCATATCGCGGCTGAACACAATCCTGCAAAAATCGCGGCGCTCTATTGGGAGGTGATTCACGGCTGCGACTCGTGAGTGGCGTAAGTCGCGTGAAACTCGAAAAACAGCTTGCTGGCGGTCGCGGCTCTGTGAGCTGCTGTCGATAACAAAGCGCTGCTACTCGCTTCGGAGCGCTTGGACGGGATCGACGCGGGCGGCGCGGCGCGCGGGAAGAAAACTCGCCAGCAGCGACACGACGATCAGAAAGGCGGCTGCGCCGAAGAACGTGAGCGGGTCCTTCGCGCCGACGCCGTAGAGAAACGCGGCAAGAAATCGCGTCGCGTAGAATGATGCCGCAAGTCCGGCTGCGACGCCGCCGGCAGTCAGCGCGAGAGCTCGTTTCAAAATTTCGCGCGTCACCGCCCCGGGCGTCGCCCCGAGCGCCAGGCGCACTCCGATTTCGCGGCGGCTTTGCGCGACTGAATAAGACATGACGCCGTAAACTCCCGCCGCGGCGAGTAGCAGCGCCAGCGCGGCAAACGCGCCCAAAAGAAAAGTTTCCACACGCCGGTCGCGCAGGGTTTTGTCGATGCGATTTTCCATGCTGGAGATGTCGTAGAGCGGCTCCTCGGGGTCGATGGCGGCGACCTGCGCGCGGACGAATTTCACCAGCGTTTCCGGAGGGACGGATGTACGCAGCGTCAGGGTGATCAGTGGTTGCGGGTACTGATCGAACGATGTGAAAATTTCCGGCGAAGGGGGCGTGGCCAGATCTTCGTGTTGAGCGTTGGCCACAACACCGACGATGGTCGCCCAATCTTTCCGCTCATTCCACGTCATGTGCTTGCCGATTGGATCTTCCCGCGAAAAATACGTCTGCGCGAAGGCCACATTAATGATGGCGACACCGGGACGGCCGGCCGAATCCGCGCTTGAAAAGTTACGGCCGGCGATGACCGGAATTTTGAGCGAACGAAAATAGTCTGGCGTAACCGCGATAAGTGGAGCGAACTGGGTGTACGGCGGATCGGTCTGTCCTTCGAAATAAATTCTGGCGCCGAGGTTGTATTTGACGAACGGCGGCGAGCTTGCCGCGCCCGCCGCGATCAGACCGGGCGCAGTTTCGATGCGGCGCATCAGCGCACGAACAAACTCCGACTTTTTTGCCGTACCGCCATATCGCGAGCCGGAAAGCCGCAACGAGGCTGTGAGCACCCCGCGCGCTTCAAATCCGGGCTGGATGGCGATCAGACGTGCGAAGCTGCGCAACAGCAGGCCCGCTGCAAGCAGCAGAACCACGGCCAGCGCGACTTCGCCCGCCATCATCGCGCTGCGAAAAATATTGCGGAGACCGGGAGCCGCGTGGACGTCGTCCCGGCGTAGGGACTTTTGCGCATCCGCGCGGGTCACCAGAAGCGCCGGGCCGATCGCACAGATCAGTGCGCAGGCCAGTGCCAGCGCGAAGGAGAACGCGGCGACCGTTCCGTTCAGCGACAGAGTGCGCGGATCGGAAAGATGCAGCATGGCAGATTCATACTTGGCGAGACGGATCAGAAGCCAGGCGCCCGCGAGTCCAAGGACTGTGCCTACTGCGGAGAGCAGAAGGCATTCAGCAAGCACCAGTCGGAGCAATTGAAACTTGCTCGCGCCCAGCGCCGCGCGTACGCCGATTTCGCGCATGCGGCCATGGAATCGGGAAAGCTGAAGATTGGCGACGTTGACACAGGCGATCAACAGCACGAACCCGACTGCGCCGAGCAAAGTGAGCAATGCCGGCCGAACGCCGCTAACCAAACTTTGTTGTAACGGTAAGACGCTGAACGGCGCATCCTTCAGGGACCACGCCATCCACGGTGGTTCGTCTGACTGATGGGCGCGAGTGACCCGGGCCAAGTCGGCCGCAGCGGATTGGAGCGAAACATGCGCTCTCAGCCGGCCAATCATCGGGCCGTAGCCCACCGTCCCCGCCGACCAATTTGCTTTTTCGCCCAGTTGCGCCGGCAGCAGAATCGCGGGCTGCGTGTCGTCCGGAAACCTGAACCACTCAGGCAATACACCAGCGATCCGAACGACTCCCGCCGTGAAGTTGGCGGAGGTATTCAGAATCATCGTGCGGCCGACGACCGACGGGTCGCCATGCCAATGGCGCCACCAGAGGTCATTGCTGATCAGAGCGACGCGCGGCGCCCCGGGGCGATCGTCGTCTTTTGAAAAGTCACGACCCAGGACCGGTTGAACGCCGAGAAGCGCCAGAAGGTTGCCACTCGCCAACACCACGGCAACAACCTCGGGCTCCCCTGCGCCGTTCAGCGTGCATTGGTACCAGTTCCAAGTCGCCAGGTCAATGAAGCTGTGATTTTCCTTGCGCCAGCTCAGAAACTCGGGCGTGAGGGCGGTGGCCTCGTCGTGGCCCTGTTGCGTCGCGCCCGCGCGGACCAGCCGATCCGGATTCGCGTACGGCAGCGGACGCAACAGCACTGCGTCGATGATGCTGAACATCGACGCGTTCACGCCGATTCCGAGCGCTAGCGTGGCGATACTGACGACTGTGTACGCGCCGCCGCGGCGTAAGGCTCGCGCTGCATGCACCAGCGCGCGCCACAGTTCATCGACCGAAGGCCAGATCCACACGTCATGGCTTTGCTGGCGCAGAGAAGTCATGTTGCCAAACTCGCGGCGGGCCCGGGCGCGCGCTTCGTCCTCGGAAAGGCCTTCGCGCATCAGATCGGCTGCGCGTTCTTCCAGATGCGTCTGCATCTCCTCCAGCAATTCGCGATCGCGGCGGCGCTGGTTCATGATTCCGACGGCCTCATCACTTTCCGAATGCCCACGAACATGCGCTCGAAGCGCGAAATTTCGCGCTCCAGTTGTTTGCGGCCCGCCGCGGTCAGCTTGTATTTGCGGACGCGGCGATTGGTATCGGAGATGGTCCATTCGGCTTCGACCCAGCGGGCCTTGAGCATTCGCTGTAAGGCCGGATAGAGCGAACCTTCTTCGACGCGCAGGAGATCCTGGGACCTTTGCTTGATCGATTGCGCGATGGCGTAGCCGTGCAGCGGTCCGCGGCGCAAGGTTTCGAGGATCATCATTTCGAGCGCGCCGGGAAACAAGCCGCGCGAATCGTCCTTTGGCATAATGACGCTAGGCATAGATTAAATAGGTGTCTGGAAATTGTCAAGCGGTCCTGTGGCCCCCGACCAGCGGTGCAGAGACCGTCGCGCCCGCTGCTTCGGCCGGATCGGAACTGCTGACGGACGTCGAGGGGGAGAATCCCTTTCAGCATGCCGAATCCCACCCGGCACGGACCGACGGCGAATCGCGAGGCTGAAGCTTGGAACGGATAGCGCGCATTCTAAAGGAGATCGCCTGGGCGGTTGGCAAGCCCTACGGCCAACCACGCGAATGGCCTTTACGGAAACATACAGTCCCAAGGCTAAGTTTGCGCTGCTGATGTGTCGATTGATCAAATTATGCACGACCGGCGTTTTGAACCTCGATTTATGGTGCATGAGCCGGTGGAGGTGTCTTGGAGGGACGGGACCGGCGCGGAACAAACCTGTACGGGTTTCATTAAGGATTACTCGCGGTCCGGCGCCAGGATTGAAATCGCGCAGCCGCTGCGAGTCCAAACGCGCCTACAAGTCAACGTCAGAGAGCAGCGACTTTCAGCTTCCGTCAAATCCTGCACGCGCGCTCCTTTCGGTTTCACGATCGGCCTGGAGTTCGCGCCGGACTTTGAAGGCATCCTCACCGTCCCGCGACGCACCGCGTAATTGGCGAATGCCGTATCCGACTCCGGCGGGCGGCATGGCACGGCGACCTGCATCCGGAAATCGCCCGAGCCTTCGATTGGCGCTGGTGCTATCGCTGCTTGAAAAAGAAGGGTTTGCTGGCGCGCCCGGAGGGACTCGAACCCCCGGCCTACTGGTTCGAAGCCAGTCGCTCTATCCGGCTGAGCTACGGGCGCGTTGAACCTCATCGTATCATCTTAATAGGCGTGGCTGCGAGCGATTCTCATATCGAAAATGAAGTCAAGGTCCGTTTGGCAGGCACCCCCGCCGACGTACGCGCACGGATCGAGTCCCGCGGCTACCACATCGTCCAGCCGCGAACGCTCGAATCCGACCGGTTGTTCGACCGCGCCGGCGAGCTACGCCAATCCGACCAGCTTTTGCGCCTGCGCCACCATGGCGATCAATCGATCATCACCTATAAAGGACCAACGCACGCAGGGCATCACAAGAACCGTGAAGAAATTGAGTTCGACGTTTCCGACGGCGCGGCGGCCGAGCATGTGCTCGAACGGCTCGGCTATCAGGTAGCCTTTCGCTACGAAAAGTACCGCACCACGCTCGCGGCCGGCGGCGAGCCTGGCGTGATCACGATCGACGAGACACCGATGGGCGTGTTCGTTGAGCTGGAGGGTCCGCCCGAGTGGGTCGACCAGACCGCCGCGCGCCTGGGACTTTCGCCGGCGCAGTACTTGACCGCGAGCTACGCGCGGTTATACCAGGAGTACCGCCGCGCCAATCCTGGTGCACCGGCGGATATGGTATTCGGCGAACCCGGCGTTCTTTAGAACTTCGGGAAAATGATCTTAGTACCGAAAAGTCTATTGATCGGTCAAAGTGGAGATGCTATTCTTCCTGTAGCTCAAGGCAGACAGATGCACTGGAAGCGAGGCCGACTATGATCGAATTAATCGCCACCGTGATTATCATGGTGAGTTCCGTGCTGCTGCTGGCCTACTGGTTCCGCTATACCTGCCTGCTGATGCTGAGCGCGCGCACCAGCAGGGATTATGCCGCTTCGGTAGCGCTGGCCAATCAGCTCAGCTTTCTTGAGGTGCAATCCATGCTTCAGGACAGCCATGATCTTGACCGCCTGAAAGAACTGCTGGACCGCGATTACAAGGTGCTCACCTACCTGTTGAAGAACGCCGCGCATCCGTCGAACGGCGGAGATGCCGTCGAGAATCGGATGCTGGAAGTCGATTACCGGTTGATGCGCGCCTGGTATTCAGTGGCGCGACGCTTCTCCCCGTCCGCTGCGCTGACCGCGGTGGACGAGATGGCCCAGGTGGTCGCGCATTTCGCCAATTCGATGGGCGAACGCGCCATGTCCGGCGCCGCAGCGTAATCGCATCCTCCCAGTCTCCGTGGGCGGCCAAAAATGAACCGCGACCGCGGCGGGCTGCGGATGCCGAATTTTTCAGTGGTTGTTAGTGGCCGGTCGCCCGGAGCTTGGTGGCCTCGGCGCAATCCTCCACGACGGTGAAGTAGCGGGCGACGGCATCGGCGCCCACATCGAACGGATTCGCTTCGTCCGATTGCCGGTTTGCGGCGCTGTGGGCTTTGAAGTAGGCGTCGTCGAACTCGGAATGATTCGACATCAGAGCGGTTGCCCCGTACTCGGCCGCGGCTTTGGCCATCTTTTTCGAAGAGGCGATGTACCCGTCGTAGTAGGCCGCGTTGGCGTTAAAAGGAATCGCCGTTCCGCCAACGTAGGCGACCCGCAACGGCTTGCCGTGATCCCGCACTTCAAAAAGATAGGAAAGCGTTCCAGGAGTATGGCCGGGCGTGGTGACGATCCGCACCGAAGCATCGCCCACGGAGACGATCATCCCGTCTTTGCCCACCATATCGTGCCGCGGCTTGCCGCCGGCGTGGTTGGTCGATTTGTCGACCGCTTCCCAATCTTCGGCGCCGTAGATCAGGTGCACGCCCGGAATCTCATCCTGGAGCATCTTGGCGCCGCCGTCATGGTCGGCATGGGCATGCGACAGGATCACGTACTTGACGTTTTTCTGATCCAAACCGAGCTTTCTCAGGCCGCCTAAAATTTCGTCGCTGGCGGCATAGTCAAACAACGCTTCGATGATGATAATTCCCTGGCTGCCCACGATCGCCCAGGCGCTATGGATCCGGGTGCCGAGAAAATACATGTTGTCGGCGACTTTGGCCGGTTCGGCGTACCACGTCTGCCGGGCCGGCGGACGACGCGGCCCTCCGCGCGCGCCTGCTCTTGCGCCCATTTGGAACGTGGGAGGGGGAATGCAGATGCGAAGAAAAGTTCCTGCCCAATCGGTGCCAGCGGCGATTTTCGCCGCGGACATGTACTCATCAACGGTGGAAGGCGTCTGCGCCGTGGCGATTCCGATCGTCGCGCCGCAGATGATCAGAATGCTGATGGTCAGCGATTTCATCGAATGAATTCCTTTCGTCGTTTGGCGATCCGTTTCCTTCCCGGAGCGCCTCAGCGACGTATTGTACCCGGTGCCGGCCCTCCTGTCACTCGGTACGCGAACGCCGGAGCCGGGTGGGCGATAGGAGATCGAACGCCAAGCGTGACATACTGCGTCTAAGGCCATGCTTCAAGATGCTCGATTCGCGGTCCGCCAGCTCCTCAAGACGCCTGGATTCAGTGTGGTTGCGATCCTGACGCTCGCGCTTGCCATCGGCGCGAACATCGCGATTTTCTCCGCTGCCGACGCGGTTTTGCTGCACCCGCTGCCGTATCCGCATCCGGAGCAGCTCGTGGTGATCGAGGAAAATCTTTCCGCGCACGCCCTGCGCCAGATTGCGCCTTCGCCCGAGGATTTTGCGGAATTTCGCCGCCGCGGCGACGTTTTCTCGGCGATCGCCGGCATCGTCAATAACGATGTCACGCTCACCGGCGACGGCGCGCCTGAATATGCCGACGGCGCCCGCGTCAGCGCCAGCCTGTTTCCGATGCTCGGGATTGTCCCCGTTCTTGGTTCTCTGTTCACCTCCGCGCAGGAGCAGCCGGGTCAGGATCGCGTGGCGATTCTCTCGGAAGCGCTGTGGATTCGCCGCTTCGGCGCGGACCGCTCCATCCTCGGCAGGACGATTCAAATCGATCGCATCCCGCACCGCGTCATCGGCATCGTGCGCACGACTTCGGTGTATCGCGCCAAGGCCGATGTGTGGAGGCCACTGGCTTTCCTGCCGGCGGAAATCGAGCAGAACACGCGCGGTCCACACTACGTCGAGGTCATCGGCCGCCTCAAGCCCGGTATTTCGATCGAGCGCGCCGGGGATCGGTTCGCCGCGATCGCGCGGGACATTTTCAAGCGTTACCCCAACCAGACTTCGCAGGATCCGAACTTCGCTGTCACCGTCTCGCCAATGGCGCGGCGGCAGGAAGGCGACCTGCGAACGCCGCTCCTGGTGCTGATCGCGGCCGTGGGCGCGCTGATGCTGATCGCCTGCGCCAACGTCTCCAACCTTCTGCTCGCGCGCGGCGTGCTGCGGCGGCGGGAACTCAGCATTCGCGCGGCGCTCGGCGCGGCGCGGGATCGCCTGATCCGGCTGCTGTTGACCGAAAGCCTGCTGCTTGCCTTGAGCGCAGGCGCCCTCGGCACCGCGCTCGCTGCCGGCGCGCTGCGGCTGTTCGCGCGGTATGGTCCCGAAGAACTGATTCTCGGCACGCAGCCATCCGTCAATTCCTGGGTGCTTCTGTTCTCGTTCGGCCTGTCGATCGCCACCAGCATTCTATTCGGACTCTTGCCAGCCCTGGCCATTTCGCGAATCGATCTGGCTGAGTCCCTTAAGGAAGGTTCGCGCGGATCCACGGCGAGCCGTCGCGTGATGCGCCAGGCGCTGGTCGCGTTTGAGGTCGCCGCGTCGTTGATCCTGTTGATTGGCGCCGGCCTGCTGACGCGCAGCTTCGCCAACCTGGAGAACGAAGACCCGGGATTTCACGGTGAAAACGTGCTCTGCGCGACTCTGGCACTGCCTCCAGCGCAATATCGCCAATCGCAGAGGCTCACCTTTGCCCGCGAACTGCTCGAACGGGCGCGCGCGATTCCCGGCGTCGTTTCCGCCGCCGCATTGGATGTTCTGCCGTATCGCCGCGGATCGGGCAGCGCCATCCAGATTCCCGGCAATCCCGATCCGCCGGGCGAAGTGGTATGGCAGACGCACGCATCGCCCGGTTTTTTCCGGACCATGGGCATTCCCATTTTGCAGGGCCGCGATTTTCTATCGTCAGAGGAAGCCTCCGGCGCGGCGGTGATCGATGAAAACGTCGCGCGTAAATTTTTTCCCGGCCTGGACCCGATCGGCCGGCGCGTAACCCTGCCGCTGGCGGGCGCCACATTTCCGGTGGTCGGAGTGGTGGGCGCGATCAAGTCGAATCCTCCCGCCGCGCCGCCACTGCCACGAATCTATTTCGCCGGGCCGTCGTGGTATTGGCCGCCGGTTTCGCTGGTGCTAAAAACGCAGCGGGACCCGATGACGCTTGCCGGCGCCGTTCGTCATGAGGTCGCCGCGCTCGACCCGGACCTGCCCGTGGATGTCGACAGCGTGGAAGAAATTTTGACCCATTCGCTGGCGCGCCAGCGCTTCGCCGTCTGGCTCATGTCGGTGTTCGCGCTGCTGGCGGCGCTGCTGGCGGTGGTGGGAATCTACGGCGTGCTTGCCTACCTTGCCGATCAGCGCCGCAACGAATTCGGGATTCGCATGGCGCTGGGCGCTCGGCCTGGCGACGTGTTTTCCCTGGTGATCCGGCAGGGGTCGATTTCGGTTGCGCTCGGGCTGGCTGCGGGAATCGCCGGCGGACTGATGCTGACGCGCTTGCTTTCGGCGTTACTATATCGCGTCAGCCCGACCGACCCTTGGATTTTCGCCTCGTTCGCCGCGGGGCTGAGCGCGATCGCATTGCTGGCGATGCTGATTCCCGCGCGCCGCGCCACGCGCGTCGATCCCGTCGAGGCACTGCGGCGCGAATGATCCTGGCGCAAATTCCTGGAGCGGGCAGGAGTCAAATCTGAGAGACTTCGCTCAGGATCGCCCCCAGCGCTTTTCGGAACTGGGTGGGAGTGGTCACATCGAACAGCCGCGGATGGAGGGGTCTCAGGGTCTGCTCCAGAGAATCGGCATTCGGGTCGGATCGCAGACGGCGAGGCCGCGCGCTGAAGCCCATCGAGGGGAACTGAAAAGCGTAAACTACCCGGCGGCAACGAATATAAAAAACACGACTCCCCGGCTGCGGCGCCGCGCGGATCGGCGTCAAATCCTCGCCCTGGGGGAAGGTCTGCGGCGCACTCATAATGATCAGTACACGTTCCGCGCCGGTATTTTGCGGTTCCAGGCGCTGACCAATTTCCGAAAGGAAAAACTGTGCATCATCTTTATAATGGGCGAGCGATTGCGCATCAATTTCGAGCGGTTTGTTGTCGCGCCACGCCGCTCGCACGCTTCTTCGGTCGAGTTTTTTGACCAGTTCCTGGCTGAAGGCGACTTTCCGGTGCTCCAGGTCCAGCATGGTCACACCCATCGATCCATTCGGGATCATCAAATTGGAGAGGACTTCCAGGCGCGGAATCACGCCGCCCAGGCCATTGCGGTTGGCCGCTTCGTTCACCACGATCTCGATACGAACCGGTTTGCGGGTTTGCAAAGGAAGCGACAAACGCGCCGAATCGCAGCGCGAAAACTCCACCGCGGGCAAGTCGTGCCAGACGCCGGGCAAGGGATCCTGATGAAAGCCGGGTACGCGCAGGTTCGCCTGCTTCAGATTGTGTTCCTTCGATCCGGCGTCGTAAACCGCGGCCGTCACCTGGTAGTCGCCGGGAACGATGCATAGCGGCTGAATCAGAGTCAAATGAGAAGAGCCGGCCTTTTCCGAAAAAGTCCGCGAACGATAGGTCCGGTTGTCGCGGTCGCGAATCTCCACCAAGAAAGACATGCGCCGTCCGAGGAGCTCGCCCGCGCCGATATCGGCCCGGATCGATGTTTGCAAACGCTGTGATTCGCCCAGGCGCACGGGAGCAATATGCAAGGACCATCGAATCGCCGCCTGCCCGCTTGTGGTGAGCCACTCCTCCAGGAAATTTCTGTCCGGCGATTCCTGCCGGAGCGGCTGGCCGAGCGCGGCAATCGTGAGCACCACAAAACCATGCCGGACCCGCAGCATCCAGCCATCATATCCCGCGGCACAATCTTTTCCCAAATTCGCTGTGATTTCGCGAATGCGGCTCAATTTCCACCGAAGGAGCGATAATTTGCCGAATGCGCAGCGGGGCTGAAGCCCGCCGTCCTTGGCCGGCCGGGAAAGGGTTCTATGGATTTCCAAACTCAGGATTCTAGTCCCATCCTTACGGACACCGTTTTTCGAGCGGCCCTTAAACGCGCGAAAATGGTGCCGATGTCTACGCTTCAAGGAGTTATCCCCGCCGCGCTCACGCCGCGGCGCGCCGATTCGGTCCTGATCGACACCAGCGCCGCGCTGGAGCTGATCGAATTTCTGGAATCGCACGGTGTGGACGGCATCGCACTGCTCGGCTCGACCGGTGAGTTCCCGCATTTTTCAAGCGACGACCGCATTCGCTTCGCGGAAATGGCGATTCGCCGGGCCCGCGTTCCGGTGCTGGTGAACGCGTCGCATTCGACGCTCGATGGCGCGGTGGAAATCGCGCAGGCAGCGGCCGCCGCCGGAGCCGCGGGTGTGCTGCTGATGCCCGCTTATTATTACCGCTACACGCAGGATTCGGTCCGCGCCTTTGCTCTGGAATTCGCGGCGCAGGTGGATTCGCCGATTTATCTTTACAACATCGGCCAGTTCACGACGGAGCTGAAACTGGAAACGTCTCTGGCGCTGCTGTCGACCGGCGCCTTTGCCGGCATCAAGGATTCCTACGGGAGCTGGGACGATTTCCTGGCTCTTCACAAAACGGGCCGCGCGGTCTTCACCGGCATCGACACGATGTACGGCCGCGTGGCGCGGGCCGGCGGAGCGGGAACCATTTCCGGCACGGCATCCGTGCTGCCGGAACTGCTGGTCGCGCTCGACCGCCGCGCCCGCGCCGGCGCCGATACCGCGGAACTGGAAACGCGCGTCAAAGAATTCCTCGATCGCGCGCTGAGTTTTCCTTTTCCCATCGCTTTTCGCGAAGCCGCGCAAATTCGCGGGCTGAAGATGGGTCCGCACGCCTCGCCGCTGGGACCGGGCGAGAGGACCGCAATGGAGGAGTTCCGAACCTGGTTCGCAAGCTGGATGCGGGAAATGCCGGATTTCGTGCGCGCTCAGACGGTGTGTTAGATCATGTGCCTCGGGAGCACACATTTCGACCGACGAGCGTGTGTTAAACTCGGAACGCGTTCGAGTAATTCAGAGTGGCTCATGCCGGCCCGCAGATGCATTCTTTACGGTTTTCTCGCCTGCGGCCTGATTCTCGGCCGGGCGGGCGGTCAGAGTGCCTCGGAAAAGCCGCCGGCCGATTCCGGATTGAATCTGCGCGTCGATACTACGCTGGTGGAGATCCCGGTCGCGGTCACCGATTCCTTGAACCGCTTCGTTCTCGGTCTTCAGAAAAGCGATTTTCAACTCGTGGAGGACGGCGTCGAACAGAACGTGGCGCTTTTTTCCGGCGAAGACGCGCCGCTTTCGGTCGGCCTGGTGTTCGATGAAAGCGGCAGCATGGATTATAAGCTGCGCACCTCGCAAGCCGCGATCGGGCAGTTCCTGAAAACGATGGGGCCGAGCGACGAAGCATTTCTGATCGAGTTCAGCGACAACGCCAAGCTTTCCGTGCCATTTACCTCTAAATCCGAAGATATTAAGACTGCTTTAACGGCGGTGCAGCCGGCCGGATTAACGGCGATGCTGGACGCGGTGGATCTGGCATTGAAGGAGATGAAGAAAGCCAAAAATTCGCGCAAGGCGATCGTGATTATTTCCGACGGCGGCGACAACGCCAGCAAATACACGCCGCAGCAGATCGAATCGCTGGTGCGCGAAGCGGACGTGCAGATCTACGCGATGGGCGTATTCGAGCCGACGCTTTCATTCGGTTTATCGCCGGAAGAGATTTCCGGACCGAAGCTGCTCTCGGAGATTTCGACGCAGACCGGCGGGCGCGCTTTCGCCGCCGCGCTCACCGGCGATCTGCCGAGCGTCGCGGCGCGAATCGCGGTGGAGTTGCGCAATCAATACGTGCTCGGTTATTACCCCAAGAATCAGACCCGCGACGGGAAATATCGCAAAGTGGAAGTGAAAGTCGCGCAGCCGGCCGGCGTTTCGGCGCTGAAGGCTCACTGGCGGCTGGGCTATTACGCTCCCGCGCAGTGAACCGGAGCAGCCGGTGCGCGGAACCTAAACCCGCGCGGCCAGCGCGATGCGAAATGCCGGAATCCGCCTCCGGGCCTGGGCATTTCTGAGTCCGGCGCGCGAGGCCAGTTCCTCCAATTCCCGCGGATGGAACGCCGCTTCCACCGAAATCGGACCGTCATTCACGGTCACCCAGTTCCAGCCGAAAATCCAGCGCGTCGCCGGCAAGAAATAATAGGCAACCGGGTGCCGCAACAGGTCGATCGCGAGTACCTCGCGGCGGGCGACGCGGGCAAATTCGCGCAAAAGCCGGACAATTTCTTCGTCGGTAAAATGGTGCAAGAATAACGACGAAAAGACAAAATCGAAGGATCGGTCGCGAAACGGCAGGGCGAATGCGTCGCCGGCCACGCGCGGCTCGGCGGCGCCGTCCAGATGCGACACGATCCGGTCGAGCGAAGTCACCCGCGCCCGCGGATACCATTCGCGAATTTTTCCGCCCATATCGCCCGAAGCCGCGCCGACATCGAGCAGCGAAAATGTTTCGTCGCGCCGCGCCACACGAGCCAGCAATTGGCGCAGCGTCCCGTATCCGCCCCAGCGCCGATTGATGCGCGCCAGGTCGGCCAGGCTCGCGCGGGCTTGCTCCGCCGGAAGCGTGTCGAGAATCTCCGATTTGAGGACGCGTCCGCCCAGGCCGTGCATACTGTATTCTGTTATCTTTCTATGGATATTGTCACCAGTCCCATCGGCTGGATCGAAATGGTCTGCGGGCCGATGTTTTCCGGCAAGAGCGAGGAACTGATTCGCCGTCTGCGGCGCGCGAAAATCGCTCGCAAGCGGGTGCAGGTTTTCAAACCCGCGCTGGACGACCGCTATGCGCTCGATGAAATCGTCTCGCACGGCGATCAGCGCATGAAATCCGAAGTGGTGTCGGCCGCGCCGGAGATTTTGGCCAAGCTGGACTGGAGAACCCAGGTGGTGGGCATTGACGAGTCCAATTTTTTCGGCGCCGAGCTGGTGGACGTGGCGTGCCGGCTGGCCGATTCAGGCAAACAGGTGTTGATCGCCGGTCTCGATACCGATTACCTGGGCCGTCCGTTCACGCCGATGCCGGAGCTGTTGTGCCTGGCCGAATCGATCACCAAAACGCTGGCCATCTGTATGCGCTGCGGCAATCCCGCCAAGCACACGCAGCGGCTGGTGGAATCGGACGATTTGATTGTGGTCGGCGCGGCGGGAATGTATGAGGCGCGCTGCCGCCACTGTTTCGAGCCTGGAGTTCCACGGCAGGAAACGCTCGAATTTGCGCGTCCGCGTCAAGGCGATGTTCCGCGCGACGCGGCGAAATAATTCGCGGCATAAATAACTTACAGGCGGGGACAGAGTAGTCGGCGCTAACATACTTGATCCAACCATTTGCTTCGGTCCGTTGGTGGCGCACGCACTCCTGCGTGCCGCGTCGAGACTTTTCTCGACGCATGGCTGATCGAGCGGAGCCAGCGTCGGCAAGAGTGCCGACGCGGCACGCAGAAGTGCGTGCGCCACGCACCCATACTGACCGGGGGTTGCTCAAGGTTGCGTCAGCGATATCAATGCCGAGTAGTCTGTCCCCTTTTTCAGCACCCTGCTAAGGCACGAATCATCGGGACAGGCTGAGCTATTTCTTTGGCCGGTATTCGACGAACAGTTCGGGAAACTGCTTCCGCAACGCCTCAACCTTCGGACGATCGCAGACCTGAATATAAGGATTGCCGGGATTGTAGTAGGCGTAGTCCTGATGATAATCTTCGGCGCGATAGAACCCCTTCAACGGCGTCACCTGAGTCACGATTGGGTTCCGGAACACCTTTTCGCGGTCGAGTTGAGCGATGTAGGCCGTGGCCAGCCGCTCCTGCTCGGCGTTGGTGTAAAAAATTACCGACCGGTATGAGGTTCCCACATCGGGCCCCTGACGGTTCAATTCGGTGGGATCATGAGCGACGGAAAAAAAGATCCGCAACAACTGCCCGTAGGTGATCCGCGACGGGTCGTAGACCACTTCGACCGATTCGGCGTGGCCGGTTGTCTCGGTGATCACCTGCTGGTAAGTCGCGGTTTGCTTCGCTCCGCCGGAATAGCCGGCCGTGGTCGCCAGGACGCCCTTCACGCGCTCAAACACGGATTGCACGCCCCAAAAACAACCGCCGGCGAAGACCGCTGTTTCTTTTCCGGAGTTTTTCGCGAGAGGACTATCGGTGGCCGGCGCCGGAATCGGCGGCGCGGCGACGACGGCGGCGGCAAATACCAGTCCGGCGGCGAACCTACAGAACCCGTGTGGAAAGCGCATCGCGATACCTCATCCCTATAATAGGCGCATCCGATAAACTTGTTTTTATGCGTTCTCGCTTTCCTGCTTTGGCCGCGGCTCCGATTCTTTTTGTTGCTGGCGCCATGCTCCACGCCGCGAGCCCCTTCGCGGGACGCTGGGATTTCACGGTCACCGCTGAAAATCAATCTTATCCCGGTTGGATGGAATTGAGCGAAACCTCCGCGGGGCCGCAAGTCCGGGTGCAGCCGCGGACGGGAAGCGTGGTCGCCGCTAAGGACGTGCACCTCGATGGCGCGCATCTATCGTTTTCTTTCGGCCGCAACCTGAGCTGGGACCTGACCGCCGCCTCCGGCAAATTGACCGGCACGCAAAAAATGGGCGGCCGCACCGCACAGCTTAGCGGAGTTCGCGCGCCGGCGTTGAAACGCCATGCGCCCAAAGCGTGGACCACTCCGGAGCCGCTGTTCAACGGAAAAGACCTGAGCGGATGGGTGCCTGATAATCCCGCCGCGAATCATTGGATCGCTCAGGATGGAATCCTGCTGAATCAGGAACACGGCGCGAACCTGCGCACCACGCGGAGCTTCAACGATTTCAAGCTGCACATCGAATTAAATTGTCCGGACGGAGGCAACAGTGGAATTTATCTGCGCGGGCGCTATGAAATTCAGGTCGCCTACGAACAGGCGCCGGATGCTTATCACAGCATGGCCTCGATCTACGGCTTTCTGAAGCCATCGGTGGAGATGCCGCGAAAGCCGGGGCAGTGGGAAACGCTTGAAGCCACGCTGATCGGGCGGCGTCTGACGCTGGTGCGCGACGGCGTGACCGTCATCGACAACCAGGAGATCCCCGGGATCACCGGCGGCGCGCTGGATTCCAATGAAGCCGCGCCCGGACCTTTTTATATCCAGGGCGACCACACCGGCGGAATGAAATACCGCAACATCACGATCGAGGCGCCGCGCTGAGCGGTTACGCTTCGACCAGGCGCTTGCGAATCGCGTAGCGAATCAGTTCGCTGCGATCGTGCAGGTTCAGTTTGCGCATCAGATTATATTTGTGGGCGTCGATGGTTTTCACGCTGAGATTCAATTTGCGCGCGATGTCTTTGAGCGAGCTTCCTTCGGCGAGCAGCACCAGCACTTCGCGCTCGCGATCGCTCAGCAGGTCGTAGCCGGTTTTCGGCTCGGCTGGATGCGCGATGAACTGGCGAACCACGCCGGTGAGCACGCGCGGGCTCATGTACTGCTGGCCGCGGCTGACGGCCTCGATGGCATAGGTCAGTTGGGCCGGCGGCGAATCTTTCAGCACGTAGCCGGACGCGCCGGCGTCCAGGCAGCGGGCCACCAGGTCTTCGTCATCGTAAACGGTCAGGATCAGGACCTTCACGTCGGGACGTTCTTTTCGGATGCGCCGCGCCGCGTCAAAGCCCTTCAGCACCGGCATGGAGATGTCCATCAGCACCACGTCCGGTTGCAGGCGTACCGCCAGCTCGACGCCCTGGCGTCCGTCGTCGGCCTCGCCGACCACCTCGAAATCGGCCTGCGAACTCAGAATGGTCTTGACGCCTTCCCGAAAGAGCGCGTGATCATCACAAATCAATACCCGAACCTTTTTCGACGCGCTCACGTCTCACACCTCATTTCCACATCTTCACCCGACGTCTTCGGCGCGGGTGCCGCGCAAGGGCAGATCGACTTCGATCCTGGTGCCGTGCTTTCTGCCGCGGACGTTGGCACGTTTGGAGTGCACGTGAATCCGTCCGCCAAGAACTTCGACTCGCTCCCGCATCGCGGTTAACCCGAAGGAACGCCGTCCCGGTTTCGCTCGTGTATCGAAACCGACGCCGTCGTCTTCTATCACCATGATAAGCACAGAGTCATTCATGCTTCCAAGCGAGATTCTCACGTTGCGCGCGTGGGAATGCTTGAGCACGTTCGAAAGCGCTCCTTGCATTAATCGGTACAATGCCACCTGGTGGCTCAATGGGACGTCTTCCGGCAGGTAACCTTCCTGAACGGTGACGTTGATTTTTGTTCTGGAGGAGAACTGGTCGGCGTAGGATTTCACCGCTGGTAAAAATCCCAGCTCTTCGAATACGGCGGGACCCAGGTCGAGTATCAGACGCCGCACCGAATCGATGGCGTGCGAGACGATCGAGATGGCGTCGTTCAAGCGCGGCTCGATCGCCGGCGCTCCTTCTTTCTTGAGCGCCAGCCTGATCATTTCTAAATAGAGCTTCAGGAGGATCAGATCATGGCCCACTTCGTCGTGAAGATCGTGGGACATGCGGCGGCGCTCGTGTTCATAAACGCGGGTAACATAGGCCGACGCGCCGCGGGAACGATGCTGGGCCTCACCGGCGCTCGACTCCGCTAACGTTTGGTGCCGTTCGACCGGCTGCCCGGTGTAGCCGGCGACAAACATCAGAGCCAGAAAGGCGTGCAGGCGAGTGAGCGGGAGAATTCGCGAGGCGCGGGCCGGTCCGGCGCGAGTCAGATAAGGAAGCGAGATTTCGAGTAGCCGGTTGAGCCCGGCGAGCACCGCTTCCAGGCTGGCTCCGCGCTCGGCCAGGCGGCGGCCGCGTTCGCGCGCGCTCCGGCGAATCGACGCCCACGTGCTCTTGCGAAGCTGCGCGGCGGCGGCGGCGAAATTCTGCTGCGCGGGATCGGCAAAGTCGGAAGCATCGAGGCCCAGGCCGCGAAGCGCCTGTTTCCAGCGCGTCAGAACATCACGCGAAAATGGTGCAAGCGCGTCCAAAGCCTCGGCCGCGGGATCTTGAATCGTCGAATGAGATCTTTTCTGGGACGTCCCAGGCATGCAAGTCTGGCGTGAAGCAGGGCCACGAGCCTTGCAGCAATAACGTTGCCACGCCGTTGTTCCGCGAATCGCGAAAGGCCGCCGCGCTTCGAGGAAAGGACCTACCACTCCTGAGTCGCGGCTTACCACTCGCGCCGGCGCGAGGGCGCAATAAATGTGCGGATTTGATTCACGACGCGACGTTCAAATCAATGGCAGAGGTCGTGCACTCACGTAGCCTGAAGTCCGTAGTCTCGCCGCCCGGCGAGCGAGTGGAACTCTGTTTCGATGATTGGATGCGCGCAGAATCTCGGGAGTGGCCGCTTCGGGGCGGCGCGGGAAACGCTTCACCGGGCGCTCCGCGAATCCGTGCTGCGCCATTCGGAAGGGCCGAATACGCTTCGCGGCTGGCAAACGCACCGGAATTTTTCCCATGCCGCACTGGAAAGCGGAGCGCGGCGAAGCAGGGTGATGGAGATCCCGAGCGGGAGGAGGAAGGAATGAAAATCGCCGTACTGGGGATGTTGACGTTGACCGCGGTGTTCGCGCAGACGCCGCCGCAACCGCAGCCCCAACAACCCGTTTCGCACGAGTACGTGCTGGGACCGGATGATCAGCTGAAGATCTGGGCGCTCGGCGTAGACGAGTTGACCGACAAGCCATATCGCGTCGATCCGGCGGGGTATCTGGATCTGCCGGAGATCGGACGCGTGAAAGCGGCCGGACTGACGCTCGCCGGGCTGCGCGCGGAATTGGTCGAGCGACTGAAAAAATTGGTTCTGCATCCTCAGGTTTCGATCGACATCGTCGAATACGGCAGCCAGCCGGTGACGGTGATGGGCGCCGTGAACCAGGCGGGGGTCCGGCAGTTGCAAGGCAGTAAGACGCTGATGGAAGTGATCGCGCTCGCCGGCGGATTGCGCGCCGACGCGGGATCGACCATCAAGATCGCGCGCGAAACCGATCGCGGCCCCATTCCTCTGCCCGACGCGAAGCCCGATCCGACCGGAAAATACAGCGTCGCCGCGGTGCGCATTCCCGATATTCTGGCCGCCCGGGATCCGGCCGACAATATCATGATTCAGCCGCACGACGTCATCACGGTGCCGCTGGCGGATCGCGTGTCGGTGATTGGCGACGTCAAAAAACCGGGACCGATTCTGCTGACCAATCGTTCCACCATTTCCGCACTCGAAGCGCTGGCGCTGGCCGAGGGCCTGGGCCCGCAGCCGCAGCCGCAGAACGCGAGAGTGCTGCGCCTGGTGCCCGGCTCGATCGAGCGCAAGCAGATCGCCATCGACCTGCGCAAGGTCCAGGCCGGCAAAGCCGAAGACATCGCGTTGCGGCCCGATGACATTCTGTTCGTCCCCACCAGCGCTCCCAAGCGGGCGGGCGTGAAGGCGGCCGAGGCGATGCTTTCCGCGGCGGTGGGCGTGGCCGTATGGCGGACCTTCTAATCGGAGGATTTTCTTGGAAATGCGAAACATCAACGGACTTCCCCCGGATCCGAGAACTCTGGACGCGCGCCACAACCCGGCGCTGCCGGGAAAAACCGCACGCTGGCCGGTGCCCTACATCATCAACGCCGGCGAAGCTCCTGAGGAAGCGGAGATCACGCCGGCCGATTACCTGCAAACGCTGTGGCGGCGGAAATGGACCGTCGGCGGATTGGCTTTGGTCGGCCTGCTCCTCGGCGGCGCGATCGCTTATACGCAGCCGCGCGTCTACCAGGGTCAGGCGTTTATTGAGGTGCAGGACGTCAACGAAAATTTCCTGAACCTGAAAGATGTCGATCCCACGGCGACCTCTTCCAATTTCGAAAACGACGCCTACGTGCAGACGCAGGCGCAGATTCTCGAGCAGGAGGATCTGATCGAGCAGGTGGTGAAAAAGCTGAACCTCGATCAGCGCGCCGATTATCTGCCGCATGCCGGATGGAGCGACCGGGTGCGCAGTCTGCTGGCGCTGCCTCCGGTGAACCGGCCGGCGCCGCTCACCGCCGCGGTCGAGAAAGCCGAGCGGAATCTGCGCGTGATTCCGCCGCGGCAGGGACGCGTGATTCAGATTGTCTATGACTCCACCGATCCGCAGCTCGCCGCTCTTTTCCCCAACACGCTGGTGGAGGTTTTCAAGGAACAGAACATCGAGTCGCGGTGGAAAGCAGCCGAGCAGGTGAAGGAGTGGCTGGACCCGCAGTTGAACGACGCGAAAAACCAGCTCAATCACGATCAGCAGGCGTTGCAGAACTACACCCGGTCGGCGGGATTGCTGATCACCGACGGGCAGGGCAGCATCGCGGCGGACAAACTCCGGCTACTACAAAATTCCCTGGAGCAGGCCGAGGCCGACCGCATCGCCAAGGAGCCGCTCTACGCGATGGCGCAAAGCGGGCAGAGCGACGGCACGACGGACGATGCAGCGTCCAGCGCATACCAGATGAAGCTGAGTGATCTCGAGGAGAAGCTGGCCGACTTGCAGACGGTGTACACGCCGGAAAATCCCAAGGTGGTCGAGCTCAAGGCGCAGATCGGCGCGATTCAGACTCTGTTGAACAAGCAGACCGCGACCACCCATCGCAAGGCGCAGAACGATTACCAGGCCGCGCGCGAGCGCGAAGCCCTGCTGCGCCAGGCGTACAACACGCAATCTTCGCTGGTGGCCGACCTGGCGGTGAAGCTGGATCACTATGACACGCTGAAGCACCAGGTGGACACCTCGCGCCAGGTGTTCGATTCGATGCTCCAGAAAATGAGCGAAGCTCGCGTGGCCTCGGCCATCCGGCCCTTGAATATTCGCATGGTGGGTTCGGCTGAACCGCCGTCGGCGCCGTACAAACCAAACGTTCCGCTGGACCTCGGAATCGGACTTTTCGCGGGAATGATTTGCGGCGTCGGCGGAGCCATGCTGCTCGAACAGAGCAACAAACGGATCCGCGCGCCCGGCGAATCGGTGACCATCAACCCGATGCTGATCGAACTCGGCGCCATTCCGAAGGCGCCGCGGCTGGGCGCGCTGGGGGCCCGGCTGCTGCATTCGGCCGGCAAGGAGGGAAGGGTGGAGCGGATCGCGTGGGAACAGAAGGATTCGGAATTTTCGGAATCGTTCCGCGCCGTGCTCGCTTCCATTCTGCTGCCTGCGCGCAATGGCGAAGCGCCGCGCGTGTTCGTGGTCACCAGCCCTCGTCCGGGGGAAGGGAAGACGACGGTTTCGAGCAACCTGGCTATCGCGCTCGCTGAAATCAAGCATCGCGTGCTGCTGATCGACGGCGACCTGCGCCGGCCGCGCCTGCACGAAATTTTCGACGTCCCCAACACCGCCGGACTCAGCGACCTGCTGTGCGAAAAAGAATCGGTGCTGGATCTTCCGGTGGAGCAACTGGTGCAAAAAACGTCGATCCCGAATCTGTTCCTGATTCCCAGCGGACCCGGTCCGGACGGGATTTTCAACTATCTTTATTCGCCGCGCGTGGTGCGCCTGCTGGCCCGGCTGCGCGAGGATTTCGATCACGTGATCATCGACGCGCCGCCGACGCTCGAATTCGCCGACGCGCGGGTGCTGGCGCGCAGCTCCGACGGCATCATTCTGGTATTCCGCGCCAACCAGACCGACCGGCGCACGGCGCTGGCGGTGGTGGATCAATTGATGCGCGACCGCATCCCGATTCTCGGCACGGTGCTGAACGACTGGAACCCCAAATCGGCCGGCACCTACGGCGACTACGGCTATCGCGGCCGCTACGCCTATCGAACCGACGAAACACGTGTCGTGCTGGCCCAGGGAGCGTCCCAGAACCAATGACCGCTTCCGTCGAAACTCCGCTGACCGCGAGCGCGGGGTTGTCCCTCCGGCGGAACTTCATGTGGATGCTGGGAGGCAACATCTTTTATGCGCTGTGCCAGTGGGCCATCATCATCGTGCTGGCCAAAATGACCAATCCCCTGATGGTCGGACAATTTTCGCTGGGCCTGGCGATTTCAACGCCGGTGATCATGCTGGCCAACCTTCAGCTTCGCATCGTGCAGGCCACCGACGTGCAGCGCGCTTACCGTTTCGGCGAATATCTGGGCTTGCGCACGGCGACCACCTCCATGGCCTTCCTGGTGATCGCCGCGATCGCCACGCTGATCTCGCACGAGCCGAAAACCACGCTGGTGGTGATCGCTGTGGCCGTCGCGAAATCGATCGAATCGATCAGCGATTGTTTCTACGGCCTTTTTCAATTGAACGACCGGCTGGATCAGAGCGGCATTTCCATGATGATCCGCGGCGCGCTTTCGGTGGCCGGAATGAGCACGGTGTTGTATTTCACTCGTGACGTGCTGTGGGGCGTCATCGCCATGGCGGCGGCATGGTTCACCGCGCTGCTGCTGTTCGACGCGCAACGCGGCCGCCGTTTCGTCCGCGGGGAGCTGGAGCCGGCCGCGCCGTTCCATACGTGGATCGACGGGTGGAAATCGCTGCGGCCTCGCTATACCTTTTCGCGGCAGTGGATGCTGACGCGAATCGCATTTCCTCTAGGCATCGTGATGACGCTCGGATCGTTGAACCTGAATGTGCCGCGCTACTTCGTCCAATCGGCCATGGGCGAAACCGAGTTGGGTGTCTTTTCGACCATGGCCTACACCATGACTGCGATCGGCACCGTAATCGACGCCATGGCGCGCGCCGCCGTGCCCAAGCTGGCGCGCTATTACATCAGCGGACGCATCGCCGCGTTCCGTTCGCTGCTGCTCAAAATGTCCGGAATGGCCGGAGCGCTGGGGATACTGGCCGTGGTCTTCATCATGCTTTTCGGCTCGAAGGTTCTGCTAATTCTTTACGGTCCGGATTACGCGGCTTACGCGAGCGTTCTGGTGTGGTTGACCGGCGCCAGCGGAATCAGCGCGGTGGCCTTGCTGCTCACCAGCGGTCTCGACAGCGCCAAACGTTTCCGCGTGCAGGTGCCGATGTTCGCGGCCGTCGTTGCCGTCAACGCGATCGCTTGCGCGATTCTGGTTCCACGCTACGGCCTGACCGGCGCGGCCATCGCTCCGCTGGTGGCCGCGGTGGTCCATCTGGTGATCGCCAGCGGACTGGTCGGCTATCTCTGCTCCACCGGTAAATCCGCCGCCGCGGTCGTTCCGGCCGAATTATCCGATCCCTGGGGGGCCGGTTTATGAGCGTTCCCATGGATCCGGCTGTGGTCTTCGCGGCTCGGCCGGCCCTGGCGCGAAAAACGCGCGTCGATGTTCTCCTGGCGTTGCTGGTGGGTTACGCAGCGCTGCTCCCGTTTGAGTGGGGAGTCGAGAACATGCTGCGCTTTTCCGCCGCCGACGTCGCCCTGATCCTGGCGCTCTTCTTTGCGGTTAGCCGGTTGCGCTATCGCCCGGAGAACTGGTCCGTCTGGCATTATTCGCTGCTGGCGCTTTTCGCGTTCAGCACGTTGTCGGTCCCCGCGCGGGCCGGCGAGTTGCAGCGGTACGTGTATCTCAACAAGGACGATGGACTGGTCGCACTGTTTCTCGCCTACGCCTTTCTCAACTCCGCGCTCGCCAGCTGGACCAGAATCCGCCTGGTGCTTCGCGCTTTCGTGATCAGCGTGGTGCTGCAAAACCTGGTGGGCCTTGGCGCCTGGGTCGCATCCACGCGGTTTGGAATCGATTCCATGTTCGTTTGGGACAACGGACTGAGGCTCGGCGGTCTCATGGGCGACGCCAACGCCTACGGCGGCTTGCTGGCGACGGCCCTGGTCATTTGTGAAGGCGCCTGTACCGGGCGCGAACCTCTGTTTAAAAACAGCTTCCTCTACTTCGCTCGAGTCACCCTTGCGGCCGGACTATTGGTGTCTTTTTCGCGCACGGCCTGGATCAGTCTGGGCCTGGTTTTTCTCTTTTTGTTGCTCACGCGATTTGAAACCGCCATCCGCGGTCTTTTTCTGCTGCTCTGTGGCGCCGCGGTCACGGTGATTCTGATGGGCCGTTCGTTCCTGGCGTTATTCGAAGACCTTGCGTTCCGTCCGGAGGTCGCCACCGGAAACGGACGCACCCGGGTCGATCTGGTCTCGACCGGTCTTCAAAGCTTCAGCCGTCATCCCTTTTTCGGGACCGGCATCGGCAGCTTTTTCGCGCAGCAAGGCTCCATCGAGCACAACAGCGCGGTCTGGTTTCTTACCGAATTTGGCTTGGTGGGTCTGGTGATTTTTTGTGGTTTCCTGGGCTGGTTTTTCCTGAAAGCACGATCAGCGTACCGTCGCGCGCCCATCCCGCAGAAGCCCATCGTGTTCGGGGTCACTCTCGGATTTATTGCGATGGCCGGGATGTCACTGGGCATCGAAGCTTTCTATCAGCGGCATTGGTGGCTGACTTTCGCCTTGATCGCGGCCAGCAATTCGGTGGCGCTTCGGCAGCGCCGGCCCCGTTTATTCGTCCCTGCGGGATTCATCCCTTCGATTTCAAGGAGAGCGGTACATGGCTGAGCAATCTTTCATTTCCTTCCACCGTCCGTCGATCGGTGAGGAAGAAATTCGCGAAGTGGAAGCCACCCTGCGGTCGGGTTGGCTCACCACCGGACCGCGAACCGCGCAGTTTGAAGAAGAGTTCGCCAAATATGTCGACGCGCGCTGCGCCGTCGCCGTGAATTCCGCCACCGCGGGATTACACCTCGCGCTGGCGGCCTTGGGGATTGGCGAAGGCGATGAGGTCATCACCACACCGCTCACGTTTTGCTCCACCGTCCATACCATCCTTCACGTGGGCGCGAAACCAGCGCTGGCCGATATTGGTCCTGACGGCAATATCGATCCGGAAGAAATCGCCAAGGCGATCAACAGCCGCACGCGAGCCATCATTCCAGTGCATCTCGCCGGGCTGCCGTGCGACATGAATGCGATATGGACGCTGGCGCGCCGTCACAGCCTGTTCGTCATCGAAGACGCGGCGCACGCAGTCGGCGCGCACTATAACGGGCGTCCCATTGGTTCGTCGCCGCTCACCAACGAAACCCCCGCCAGTGATGCGGTGGTCTTCAGTTTTTATGCCACCAAAAACCTGACCACCGGCGAAGGCGGAATGATCACTACCGGGAACCAGCAGCTTGCTTCGCGAATGCGCATGCTCTCGCTGCATGGAATGAGTCGCGATGCCTGGAATCGATATTCGGACCGCGGAAGCTGGTACTACGAAGTCGTCGCCCGCGGTTTTAAATACAACCTGTCGGACCTGCAATCCGCCATCGGCATTCATCAATTGCGAAAAATCGAGTCCTTCATCGCTACACGGGCCCGTTACGTCGAAATCTACAAAGAAGAGCTGGCCGGTCTTCCGGAAGTGGAGCTTCCCTCGGGTCACCCGCGCGCGCGTCACGCCTGGCACTTATATATGATCCGTCTGAATCTGGACCGCCTTCGCCTCGACCGCTATCAATTCATCGAAGAACTGCGCCGGCTGGGCATCGGCGCCAGCGTCCACTTCATTCCCATCTCGCGGCACCCGTATTTTGCCGCGATGTCGCTCGGTGAGCAGCCCTGCTGCCGCGCTCTGGAACTTTATCCGCGCTTGGTTTCGCTACCGCTGTATCCGGCCATGACCGAGGAACAGGTGCGCTATGTCGGAATGTCGGTGAGAAGCCTGCTGCTATCATCGCGTGTCCCGGCCAGGACGGTTCTTACCAACGCGGTCTGAAAGTTTCAAACATGAATATTCTTCGTTTCTCAAAATTTGCGGCCTGGATCGGGTATCTTACGGCAATTTTATTTTCCTGCCTGGCCGCATTCGAATTACGTTTTGACTTCTCGATTCCACAATCCGTGTATCCCGTTCTGATCCCGATGCTGATCGCGGCTGTGGTCATAAAAGGTCCCATTTTTTACCTTTCGGGACTACACCGGAACTTGTGGATGTTTGCTGAACTGAGTGATCTGCTGCGGCTGCTGCTGAGCAACGTCATCGCCTCCCTGGCCTTCTCTATGGTCATCGCCTCCTCGGCGGTCCTCGTATATTTTCAGGCGCCGTTTCCGCGATCGATCTGTGTCATCGATTTTCTCACCTGCTGCTTCTCTACTTTGTTACTTCGTTACGCTGGCCGGCTTTATCTGGAAGCCGCCGGAAGAGGCCATGACGCAAGAAAGCGAAAAAGTATCCTGATATACGGCGCCGGTGCTGCCGGCGCGACGTTATTGCGGGAGATCCGAGGCAACCGGACGCTCGGTTACCACGTGATCGGCTTTCTCGACGACGATCCGGCCAAGCGCGGGAAAACGCTGATGGGCGTTCGCGTTTTGGGCGCCGGACGCCAGGCCGCGTCGATTGTGGCTCGCCTGAATGCCCGCAGAGCGCGCCTTGAAGAGATCGTGATCGCCATGCCCTCTGCTACCGGGCGTGAAAGACGTGAGGCTCTGGCCCACTGTCAGGCCGCGCGTGTGCCCTGCAAGACCATCCCCGGGCTGGGCGACTTACTCAATCGGAAGGTCCTCGCCGAACAGATTCGTGATGTGGCAGTTACCGACCTACTCGGCCGGCCTCCCGTGGAGCTGGACCAGGCTCCGGTTCGTGCGCGGCTCGCGGGCCGGTGCGTACTCGTAACCGGTGGGGCCGGTTCTATCGGATCGGAATTATGCCGCCAGGTCGCCGGCTTCGGCCCCTCCCGGCTCATCGCCTTTGACCAGGCCGAGAGTGACTTGTTCCGAATCGAATGCGAATTACGGGACCGATACCCGGAACTGGACTTCCGGCCCGCTCTAGGAGATATTCGCGACCGGGAACGTCTCGCGCAGGTCTTCGATGCCAACCGGATCGACGCTGTATTTCACGCCGCGGCCTATAAACATGTTCCGATGATGGAAAATCATCTTTTCGAGGCAGTCCACAACAACATCTTTGGAACCTGGAATCTGATCGAAGCTGTACAAAGTCATCACGTCCCGAACTTTTTGATGATCTCCTCCGACAAAGCCGTGAATCCGACCAACGTCATGGGCGCGACCAAGAGAGTCTGTGAAATGATCGTGTCCGCCGCCACCTCTTCACGCGAGGGCCGAAAGACCAAGTGTGTGTCCGTGCGCTTCGGCAACGTTTTAGGAAGTAACGGCAGTGTCGTACCGATCTTTCAAAGGCAAATCGAAAACGGCGGTCCGGTCAAAGTTACTCATCCCGACGTGCAACGTTATTTCATGACGGCATCGGAAGCGGTTTCCTTGGTCCTTTGCGCACTCACCTTGGGGACCGCATCGGAAATCTTCGTCTTGGATATGGGAGAACCGGTGCGCGTGCTGGACCTGGCCCTCAACATGATTCGCCTGGCGGGCCTGACTCCTTATCAAGACATTGACATCCGCTTCACCGGACTCCGCCCGGGTGAAAAACTCTTTGAGGAAACCAATCTGCCGGCCGAGAAAATCCTTCCGACGGATCACAAGAAGATCAAGATTTTCCGGCAACCTTCGCCGGACTGGCTTTCCGTCAACTCCTGGCTGAACCAGCTTCGCCGTCTGATAGAGCAGGGGGATGAAATGGCCGTCATTGAGCATATCCAGGATCGGGTTCCCGAGTATCATCGCAGTGACCGGTGGACCCGGATGACACCCGAATTCGCCGCGGCCGCTGGCGCCACGACGATTCCGAAACAGACTCCGTCAATCCCTGCGCTGAGCTGACCGATGAAGATCCTTCAGATCGTTGGCGATTCCAAGTGGGGAGGCGGCGGACATATCATTCTTGCCCTCGCCGAGATGGCGCGCGAAGCAGCCTGGACGATCGATATTTTGACAACCGACCCGGTTTGTCAACGCATGTTCCGTTCGCGCGGGATCGGAATTGTGGACCAGGATGTAATTTGGCGTGAGATTCGGCCTTTTCGGGATTTGCGTGGCTTATTCAAGCTATACGAGTTCCTGAAAGCGAATTCCTATGACCTGGTTCATACGCACACGTCGAAAGCGGGCTTTGTAGGCCGCATCGCGGCACGATGTGCGGGGACCCCGGCTGTCGTTCATACGGCACATAGCTTCCCTTTTCACGAAGAGTCCGGTGTTCTGTCTTCGTTTATGTACCGGTATCTGGAGGCCTGCGCGGCGCGCTGCTGCGATCGTCTGGTAACCGTCAGCGAATATCATCGCGAGTGGGGACTCCGTTGGAAAATAGGCGATGCTGACAAGCTTGTGGCGATCCCCAACGGCATCGACGACCACATGGTCGCCTCGACTGACCCTGCATCCCTACGCGCCGAACTTCAGCTCGCCGCATCGGAGATCATCTTCTTTACACCCGGCAGGCTATTTGGCGGCAAAGGTCTTGATTATCTGATCGATGCCCTCCCGTTGCTCGCCTCGCTGATTCCGGACCGTCCGTTTCGGGTCGTGCTTGCTGGGGAAGGTCCTTTGCGCCCGGCCCTGGAAGCCCGCGCGGCCGCCATGCGGGTCTCGAAAAAACTTCTTTTTCTCGGGTTCCGCTCCGATATCCCGGACCTTCTGAAAGTCGCCGACATTGTCGTGCTTCCCAGTCTTCATGAGGGCATGTCAATTTCATTGCTGGAGGCAATGGCGGCTCAGAAACCGATCATTGCCACTTCCATTGGCGGCAATCTCGAACCGACCGGCAATGGTACGGGCGCACTAACCATTCCGCCGAAAAACTCGCGTGCGCTCGCTGAAGCCATGACGACTTTGGTTCGTAATCCGCAAATTGCCGCGGAGAAGAGTCTAAATGCCCGCCGTCTGTTTGAAGCTGGATACAAGAAACAGATCATGGTCGACCGTTACCGCAGTTTATACCAGGAGCTTCTGAACACCAGTGTGCCCGAACTGGTCTCTGTAAGCGAAGAGTCGATCCGATGACCACGAAAAACGCAGTCATTATTGGTGCTTCCGCTCCGGACACGGTCAAACTGATCCACGCGATCAATCGTTCCGGGAATGAAGAAATTGTCATCGAAGGCTTTCTTGATGACGATCCGGCCAAGCATGGCACCGATTTTATGGGCTACCCGGTTCTCGGGCCTACTCGTTTGTTGGATGGCAAACTTCGCGACGTCTATGTCATCAATAACGTCGCCCGGGATACCCGAACGCGTCAATTGGTCGCCTGCCGGTTCGCCTCGCGGCGACACCTCACTCTGATTCATCCGACCGTCGACTGCACTCACTCCGCCATAGGTATTGGCTGCATCATTCAAGAAGGCGTTGTCCTCGGAGCCGATACGGCGTTAGGCAACCACTGTGTGCTCTATGCCGGCTGTGTCATTGGACATGAAACTGCCGTCGGCGACCTTGTCTTTGTGGCGAATAAAGCGATCGTGGGGGCCCGGACAAAGGTCGGTAGCGGAGTTTTCGTCGGTCTCGGATCGATCATCCTCCCCTACGCCACGGTCGGAGCGTGGGCGACCATCGGCGCCGGCGCCGTTGTCATTCGTAATGTGGACCCCGGCTCGACCGTCTTCGGAAATCCAGCGCGAGCCGGCGTGCGGCCCGTGCGTATCGCGGCGGAGGTGTCCTGACGATGGCGGGCCTGACGATCGTATCGATACTCTGGCCGAATGTGCCGTTTTCTGGCCTGGACGAAGTGCCTTACTTACCGATAAGACTATTCAAGTCACACCCACTCCGCAGCATCCCCGAGGCGGAGATTTTCAAGACACTCCTTTCGAGCGGCACAACCGGACAACGGCCGAGCCGGGTATTTCTGGACCGCGAAACCGCCCGGCGTCAGACACTGGCCCTGGCGCGCATCATGTCTTCCGTCCTCGGCCCCAGGCGGCTTCCGATGGTCTTGGTCGAGCCGGACCTTTGTTTAGCGGACCGTTTCCGCTTCACCGCCCGCTCCGCCGGCGTGCTCGGCATGATGCCCTTCGGACGGGATCACTTCTTCTGCCTCGATCAGGAAATGAAACTGAATCTTGAAGGTCTTCGTCGCTTCTTAAGAACTCACGCCGGCGGCGCATTCGCCATATTCGGCTTCACCTTCATGGTGTGGCAATATTTCTTTCTACCCTGCGCGGCTGCCGGCGTCGATCTCCCATCAGGAATTCTGATTCACAGCGGTGGCTGGAAAAAGCTCCAGGACCTTGCCATTAGTAATGCGGAGATCAAGCGACGCTTCGCCCAAGCTACCGGACTCGCGCGCTGCTATAACTTCTATGGAACCGTGGAGCAGATAGGAAGTGTGTTTCTGGAGGGCGAAGACGGTTACCTGTACTGTCCCAATTTCGCGGATGTGATTATCCGTGATCCGGTAACCTGGAAAGAGGCCGGAATCGGTCAAACCGGTGTAATCCAGATCCTGAGCGCCCTGCCGCTAAGTTATCCCGGACATTCGATCTTAACCGAAGACCTCGGAATTTTGCACGGCGTGGATGACGGACCTTGTGGCCGCCGCGGAAAATATTTTTCCGTTCTCGGCCGTATCCCCGCAGCCGAATTACGCGGTTGTAGCGATACTCACGTGGCGGCCGCGTGAACTGTCTCACCCTGTTGTCGCCACCGGTTGGCCAGGTCTGCCTGGACGAATTTCAGAAACGCGTCACGGATGCGGCGCAGTTTCGCCGCCGGCCTTTCTCCGATCACCTCGTCAGCTTCTGCACAGACCTCGGCAAGCGTCTGTTCCGAACTTCGCCACGCGGTTCGTCTCTTCAGGCTCTGGGTTTTTTCCTGCGAGAGGCTTACCTGTCGGAATTGCGAACTCACTTCGAGAAGTCACAGTCCGCACAGCTATGCTGTTCTCCGCGCGGTATCGTCTTCCAGATTCCGCCGGCGAATGTTTCTTCTTTGATGCTCTATTCGTGGCTGTTTTCGGCGATAACCGGCAATGTCACGGTGGCCCGGATTCCCGGCGACCGCGCCGCCGATGTGGAAAGGATTCTCTCTCACTTTAATGAAGCGGCGGCAGCCTTCGCCGGCGACCCGCCACATACTTTTTTCGTCGATTACCCGCACGATGAAGAAATCACCGCAGCCCTTTCCCGGCTCTGCGACGTCCGCGTGATCTGGGGCGGCGACGAAACCGTGAACCTCCTGCGCACTTTTCCGCTCTCACCGGGAGCGAAAGATGTCACCTTTCAGGACCGGCACTCACTCGCCGCGATCTCCGCCGAAAATTATACAAACCTTTCCGTCAGCGACCGAGATTCATTGATTCAGGCCGTGTATCGCGACCTTTATACGTTCGATCAAGTGGCCTGCTCCTCTCCGCGCCTCGTTGTCTGGGTGGGATCTCCGGAACTTTGTACTCAGGCGAGTTCGGATTTCTATACTCGTCTTGCGACTCATGCTGCCGCGCATTATAACTGCGCTTTGGGCACTGTGGTTTCTAAGAAAGCCTTTGTTTGTATGTCTATTCTCGATCAGAATGTCCAGTCGCAGACATTCCACACCAACGAGCTGACTGTGGTTCGCGTCGATCGTCTCGAAAATCTCACCCGCGAACACTGCGGCGGGGGCTTTCTTTTCGAATACTTCGCACAAACTTTAAGTGAGTTACAAGGCTTCGTCTCCCGAAGAGACCAGACTTTAACCTATTCCGGTTTTTGCGCCACCGAAATCGCCGATTTTGTCGAACAACTTGGCGGACGCGGTCTGGACCGTATCGTGCCGGTGGGCCAGGCTCTTTCCTTCAGCCATATTTGGGATGGCTACGATCTGCTTCAGGAATTCGTTCGCCGGACGCACGTGGTTTCCAACCAATCCGCCGCCGCGGGTTAGTTACTCAGTCTGTGCGAATCGCCGGAAAAAGCTATCCTGATGCCAATGTGGGCGATCTTTCGCATTCGCTACGCGTTCGCCCAACGCGAGCAAAATTCGATTGAACTCCGCCGCCGCCGTCTTATCTACCGGCTGATTCAAATCATCCGACGGCGCATGATAGCGGTACTTAATCCAATCTTGAAAGATCTTTTCCTGCGGCGATCCCGGAGTCCATCCGAACTTGAACGCCAGCGCGGGCACGCCTTGTTTAATGAAGCTGTACTGATCGCTGCGGATGAAGCGGTTCTTGTCCGGCTCCTTGTCAGCCTGAACGATCACTCCCGCCTTCGCGCAAACCGTGCGAATATCATCGCCTAAAGTTGACTCCGCCAGCCCCTGCACCTCCAGATACTTCAGCGGAAACAGCGGCAGATACATATCCATATTGATATCCGCGACAATCGACTTTTTCGGCACCGTCGGATGGCTGGCAAAGTACAGCGACCCCTGCTCGCCTTTCTCCTCGCCAGTTACCGCCAGAAACAGCACGCTGCGTTTTAGGTGCAGGTCGCGTTCCTTCATCAGCGTCGCGATCTCGATCAGCGACGCCACTCCCGACGCGTCGTCCATCGCGCCGTTGTAAATTCGGTCGCCGTTGATCGGCTGGCCCACGCCCAGATGATCCAGGTGCGCTGAAAAAATCACGTATTCGTCTTTCAGCGCCGGATCGCTGCCCGGCCGAATTCCCGCCACATTCTGCGAGACCACCTGCGACCGTTCCATTTTCACCCGCGCGCGAAAATTCAAATTCAGCGGAAAGTGCGGCAGCGGCTGATCTGCGTCCGCCAGCTTCAGAATTTCCGCGAAGGTGTGCCCGGTTCCCGCGAACATTTTCTCCGCCTGCGCCGGATTCACCGTGATCGCGAACTCTTCGCCGCGCGTTTCCGATGCCGCGGGATCGGCCAGGCTCATCGTCGGATTCAGCCGCGCCAGCCTCGCGCGCGCCCAGGGAATATCCATTGACCGCGGATTGGGAATCGCCGCCAGGCCGATCGCGCCGGCATCTCGCAGCGCCCTCCAGCGCTCCGCCGCCGACGAGTAATGCGCCTTGATCGCGCTCGGAATCGATTGCGGGCCGCCGTTTAAGTACACCGCGATTTTTCCGTGCAGATCCATCCCGGCCAGATCGTCGATCCCTTTTTCCGGCACCACCAGCCCGTAGCCGACGAATACCGCCGGGGCGTCCACGCTCTCCGCCAGATCGCCGCGCAGGTTGAAGGACGCGTCATCGCCCAGCACCAGCGGCGCCACTTTCCCGTTGCGGACCATCGCCAGGCTCGACGCCGGCTCGTCCAATTTGCGAACGTTAAATTCGACCGGCTGAATATATCCCAAAGTCCCCGCCGGCTTCAGCCCGCTGCGCTCGAACTCGGTCGAAACGTACTGCGCGGCCTTGCGATGGCCTTCGCTACCCGTGTTCCGCCCCTCCATCTTGTCGTCGGCGAGCACCTGAATATGCGACCACCACCGCACGCCCTCCTGGGCGACATCGGCGGCGAACAGCGTTATCGAAGTCACAAACAAAGCGGCGTATCGTAAGCTCACGCCGCCATTATATCCGGATGCCGCTTCAGGTACTCACGCACGAACGGGCATTCGACCACCACGCGCAATCCTTCGCGCCGTGCGTACTCGATCGCCGCCCGCGCCAGCGCTCCGCCCGCTCCGTGTCCGCGCAACGCCGCCGGCACTTCGGTGTGCAGCAGCGTGATCGCAGGCGGCCGCAGCCGGTATTCGAGAAACGCCGTCTCACCGCCGGTCTGCGCCTCAAACCGATGACGCCCGGAATGGTTCACCACCGCGACGCTCTTGCTCTCCTCGCCCATGGCCCACGCTGGAGGATCGCTCGCCGGAAACGACTCTTCCGACGCTTCCTCCACCGGATCGAACTTGTCGGGCATAAACGCCTCCTGCTTCCAGGTTAGCCCGCGAACTACTCTCGCGACGCCTGGAAGCGGTTACCTTTCACCAACCCGGGCGAAACGCCGCGCGGCCGCGCCTATCTCACTAGTCGTCTGTCCGGCCCCAATGGAGGATCTCGATGCACAACGCTTTGAACGCCGCCTGGCAATTTCAGGATGAAGATGACGACGAGCTCAGCGACGACCTTGAAGACGAAGACTTCGACGAAGACGATTTGGACGAAGAAGACTTCGAAGCAGAACAGGAAGAGGAAGAGGAAGACGATGACGACGAGGTCGGCGTGCGCCTCAATGAATGACTGCTAGCGCTCCCGTTTCCGTCAACCGGTCGCCCGCCATTCCGCCGATCCGCACCTCGATCAGCCGGTTGATCTCGCGCGAACGCGCCAGCGTGATTTTTAAGTAATTTCCGCTCAGCGCCGCCAATCCGCCGTCGAGCGTCACCGCGGAAAGCGCCCGTCCGATCATCCGCCGGCGAAATTCAAAATTCTTTTGGGACGCCAGCTCGCGCAAAATATGGGTGCGTTCCTTGCGCCTCTGAAACGGCACCTGCGTCATCGCCGCCGCCGGCGTTCCCGGCCGTTCCGAATAGGTGAACACGTGCAGATACGTGAACGGCAGCGCCTCGATAAACGCCCGCGATTCCTCGAACTCCGCGTCGCTTTCTCCGGGAAATCCGGTCATTACGTCCGCGCCCACCGCGCAATCCGGCATCAGTCCCCGAGCCTTGGCAATCCGATCCGCATAATGCCGCGGCCGGTACTTGCGATGCATTCGCCGCAGCACCGCGTCCGACCCCGATTGCAGCGGCGCATGCACGTGTTTCGCGATCCGGTCCGATTCCGCCATCAACCCCAGCAGTTCATCCGAAAAATCCATCGGCTCAACCGAGCTCAGCCGCAGCCGCTCCACGCCGGTCTCGCTCAAAATCCTTCGGATCAAATCCGAGAGCTGCGCGCGCCCCGCCAGATCCCGTCCCCAGCGGCCCAGATTAATCCCGCTCAACACCACTTCGCGATATTTCTCCGCCAGCACCCGCACCTGCGCGATGACGTCCTCGATCGGTGCGCTTCTGCTCCGCCCCCGCACGTACGGAATAATGCAAAACGAGCAGCGATTGTTGCACCCGTCCTGAATCTTCAAATTCGGCCGCGTCCGCTCGCCCGAGGCGTCTTCCACCGGAGCCGACAAAAAATCGCGCTGCTCGAAAATATCGCCGACCGCGATTTCCCCGTGATAATCCGCAGCAACAAGATCGGGAATTTTTGTTTTATGCGAATTTCCCGCCACCAGCGTCACGCCGTCCAGCGCCGCGATCTCCTCCGGGGCGCGTTGCGCATAGCACCCCGTCACCACGATCCGCGCCGCGGGATGTTGCCGATGAATTCGCCGGATGGTCTGCCGCACTTCCTCATCCGCCGCCGCCGTCACCGTGCAGGTATTCAAAACCACCAGCCCAGCCTCACCCGCATCGCCCACCGCGGACATTCCCCGAGCCGCTAACCCGGCCTCAATCGCCGCTCCATCGGCCTGTGAAGCGCGGCACCCGAAATTTTTAATCCAAAAAGTGCTCAAACCTTTATTGTAGGTTCCCCTGACGCTCACGGCCTTCTTCGCGGCTCCTGACGCAGCCCGCGGCGGATTCGTAATCCGCCTGTTCGTTCGCAAGACGACAGGATCGCACGAAAGCCGCGGCCGTCAGGCCGGGGCTCAATGCCGAAAACCGGCTACGGCTTCCCAAACAATCCCAAATCGATCGAATCGCCCATGGCCCGATACCCCGCCGCCTTCGGATGCAAATGATCGCCCGAATCAAACCCCTCCACCATCCGCTCCGGATCGCCCGGATCCCGCACCGCGCGCTCAAAATCGATCACGCCGTCAAACGCGTTGCTGGTTCGAATCCACTCATTCGCCGCCTTGCGAACGGCCTCCTTCGCCGGACTGAAATAATTCTTGAGCGTGGTCACCGCGAACGGCGTCAGCGTAGCTCCGATCACGCGCATCCCGTGATCGTGCCCCCGCGCGATCAATTGCCGGTACGCGCCAATCAAATCCTGCGCCGTCACCCTTTCGCTCTCCGGCGCCGACGACCCGGGATGCCCGATATCGTTGATCCCTTCCAGCACAATCACGTATTTCACCCCCGACGCGCCAACCACATCGCGATCGAATCGCGCCAGCGCGTTCACTCCGAAGCGCACCGATGTTCCATCGTGCAGCAACCGGTTCCCGCCGATCCCCGCGTTCAGCACGCCAATCTCGCGATGCGCCGCGAGCAACCGGCCGGCGAGAAAATCCGGCCATCGCGTATTGGTATCGACACCCGAATGCGCGCCGTCGGTGATCGAATCGCCAAATGCCGCGATCGCGAACGCCTCCCGCGGAGCCATCACATCAACCTCCGTCAAAAATGCCCACGACGGGAACGTCGCCGCATCCGGAATCGTCTCGCGCCCGGTCACATCCCCTGCACCGACATACGATGTCTGCTCGGCGCTGTAATGAACGCCCGCCCCATTGATCCGATGCGGCAGATACAGACTGATCGCTACATCCGACCCCGCCGGCACATTCAAACTCACCGGATCGCTGAGCAGCTCCGCATCGGCCGGAATCACCGCCGACGATCGTCCGCCGAACGTCAGCACGCGGTCCGACGCCGGCACAATCGCCGCTCCCGCAGCGCGCAGTGCGATATGCGCGCTGCCGACCTCCGCGCCTTCGCGCCCGTAAGCATTCGACAGCCGCACCCGCACCGTCGCGCCGCCGAGGCTCACATGTACGATCTCCCGCAGCGTCTGGTTCGAAAATTCCAGCTTAGCCGCGGCCATCTCCCGCGCATTCGCCAGCAACGGCGACGGACTCGCTCCCCACGTCGCCACCCAATGCGGCTGCGCCTCGGCGCACACCGCCACAACCAGCGCAAAAAACAAAAACCGGAGCCTTTTCATTTTTCCCTCCCGCGCGAACCTGATCTTCGATACACCAGCCATGCAGACCCGATCACCGCCATCGTCCCCACCGCCAGCTTCGTTTCGAATAGCCAGACATTATGCACCTCCGCCGTCGGCGCCACCGAGCACACCAGCGCCACCGCCGTCACCAGCCATCCCGACAGCGCGCTGATCCGGCATCCCGCCTTCCACGCGCTCCCGAAAATATAAATGTACGGGATAAATCCCGCGATCACCATCAGCGAAACCAGCGCCTGGTAGGCCGCCCGCATGGTGTCGCCGAGCTGGATCGCCACCAGCAGAAACGACCCCACCGCACCCAGCGTCAGAATCGAAACATACGGCGTGTGCCAGCGCGGATGAATCTTGGCGAACGCCGCGGGCAATAATTTGTCGACGCCCACCACGAATGGCAGCCGCGAAACCGACGTACCCATCCCGCCGAATTGGCCGATCCCGCTGACCACCACCATCATCGCGATCAGCGGCGCAAGCCAGGCCATCCCCAGCGTCGCCGATGCCGATTCCGCTCCCTGCGCGAAGCCATTAATTTCGCTGATCCGCTCCGGCGGCAGCAGCACCAGCAGCGCCAGCGTCAGACCCGCGTAAAACACCGTCGCGAATCCCGACGCGATCCATCCCGCCCGCGGCAGCGTTCGTTCCGGATCGCGTATCTCCGCGCCCATCAATCCGGCCAGCTCCAGACCGGTCATGGCGTAAGCGATGGTCGAATAAAAATTCACCGTATCCCAATTCCATCGCGGCCACACGTCCAGGCGCGTCGCGCTGCCATGGCGGCGAAAAACCACCATTGCCACGATGGCGAAAATTCCCATCAGCAGCCAGGTCGCCGCGCCGCCGGCGTTTTCCGTCCATTTCCCGATCTTCATCCCGATCAGGTTCGTTCCCAGCGCGAGCCAGATCGCCGCCAGCGACGCCGTCACCAGATACCCGCGGTTATCGGCGAGGTGCGCGTAGGACGGCCCCAGCGTGTAGATGCCCATGCTCATGTAGAACATCGCCGCGCTGGGAAACCAGAACGCGATGCCCATCCAGTAAATCCAGAAGCACAGGAAGCCGTGCCACGGCCCGAAATCGCCGCGCGTCCAATAATAAAGTCCGCCCGCGCCGGGATATTTCGCGCACAGCGCCGCCACCGATACCGCCAGCGGAGCCGTAAACAGCACCGCGGCCAGCAGCCACAGCGTCACCGATCCCGCGCCCGCGTGCGCCGCCGCCGGAACCCATCGTACCCCCACGATGCAGGCAATGGCGAATAGCGTCAGATCGCGCAGCCCGAGTTCGCGCTTCAGTGCCGGTTCCGTTTGCAACCGAACATGGTACCGCACTCATGTCATCAAATCGCAACGAATGAATCGTAAATCCCGCGTGTCTCCCGGATAAAAAATCGACCATCCGCGGAGCACTGTGGTGCAGGCGCGGGGGCCCCTGCCCCCGCTGGTCGAGCCGAGTAGATGCCGCCCACAATATTCACAGCCCCGTTCTCAAACCGCCCGCGCAAATTTCAGCAATAATCCGTCTGGAAACTGCCCGGATTTTCTGCTATCATCGGGACAGATGTGGTTCCTGCCTCCGCGCCAGCGGATCTTCGGCTCGATTCCCCCCACACTCCTGCGCCGTGAATGCCTGTGCGCCCTTGAATGAAAGCTAACGTACAAATTAGTCGCGGTATTGAGTCCCTGTTCGGGACCCGGGATGAAAACATCCGGCTGATCGAAGGCGGATTGAACGTCCGCACCCGCCTGCTCAACGACTGTCTGGAGATCGAAGGCGAAGCCGTCGGCGTCGCGCGCGCCGAAAACATTTTGATCGATTATGTTTCGCTCGTCAAGGAAGGCCACGTTTTCAATAACGGCGACCTCAACAGTTTCCTGCGCGTGGTGACCGTCGATTCCGAAACCAGCCTGCGCGGCCTGGTCGAAAGCGGCAAACAGCGCAGCTTCGGCAAGAAAGTGATCGCGCCGAAGACCATGATGCAGCGCCGCTACGTCGACGCCATCGAGCGGAACGACCTGGTTTTCGGCGTTGGCCCCGCCGGCACCGGAAAAACTTATCTCGCCGTGGCTATGGCCGTTTCCGCTTTAGTGGCCAAACGCGTCAGCCGCATCATTCTCACCCGTCCCGCCGTCGAAGCCGGCGAGCGCCTCGGATTTCTGCCCGGAACGTTGCAGGAAAAAGTCGACCCCTACCTGCGCCCGCTCTACGATGCGCTCTACGACATGCTCGAAGCGGAAAAAATCGAAAAGCTGCTGGAGCGCAATACCATTGAAGTCGCGCCCATCGCCTTCATGCGCGGGCGAACGCTCAACGACAGCTTCATTATCATGGATGAAGCTCAGAACAGCACGCCGGAGCAGATGAAAATGATCCTGACGCGGCAGGGCTTCAATTCGAAAATGGTGGTCACCGGCGATCCGACGCAGATCGACCTGCCGGGCGGATTGCGCAGCGGCCTGATCGAAGTGATCGACGTTCTGCGCGGCATCGACGGCATCAGTTTCGTCCAGTTCGACGAACGCGACGTGGTGCGCCACAGCCTGGTGCAGAAGATCGTGAAGGCCTACGAGCGTTACAATGAAATTATTGGAGCGAATCGCCAGTTATCGCTGAAGCTCACCGACCAGGCGGGCCCAGAGGCCGCCCCGCCGGCCGCGGCGGAAGCTTCCTCCAACACTCCGGCCGCCTGATCGCGACCGTTTCATGTCACCAGACGACATTCCTTTATTGTTCCGGCACTCCTCCCGAGGGCTGCGCCGCAACGATCTCGCCGATTTTCTGCGCCGCCTCGCGCGCGGCCGCGAAATCGTGTGCCTGCTCACCGACGATCGCGAACTGCGCCAGCTGAATCGCCGCTTTCTCGGCAAAAATAACGCCACTGACGTTTTATCGTTTCCCCACGCGAACGGCGGCGAAATCGCCATTTCCCTCGACCGCGCCGCCGCGCAAGCCAAAGAACACGGCCACACATTCGCCGACGAAGTTCGCATTTTGATGTTGCACGGCGTCCTGCATCTCGCCGGCTACGATCATGAAACCGATTCCGGCGAAATGGCCCGCGCCGAAACATTCTGGCGCAAAAAACTCGGCCTTCCCGTGGGACTCATCGAGCGAACGGACCCGCCGAGCGGACGCGGCTCCCGACACGCGAGAGCCGTGCCCGTCAGGGCCCGGGCCGCCGCGAATGAACCGCGGCCAAAGAAAGCCGCGGATCCCGGCTTTTCCCGCAAATCCCGAGTGCATGGAGCAAAATCGCGATGATGCTGGCCCTCATCGCCCTCACTCTCTTCGTCGCGGCCGTCGTGACGCTGGTCACCTGCATCCAGGTTCTCTATCTCGAATCCCTGCGCATCCGCACCCGCGAACACGCCTCGCTGGAATTTTTCAAAACCACGCTCGAAGCCAGGCTGGGTCTCGAAACCGAGCGCGGCTCGCTCACCTTTTCCCTCATCAAGCACGTCGGCCTCGGTGTAATCGGCTGCTTGGCGATGGCCATCGCCCTTGAAGGCTCGCCCTTCTGGGAAGCGCTCGTCGCCGCCTGCCTGATGGTCGCCTTTTACACCATCCTCGGGACCTTCATCATTCCCCAAATCGTCTACCGTTCGAGCAGCGGACACGGCCTGCTGGCGCTGGTTCCGCTGCTGCGCGCGCTCGCCTGGGCCGTGCGCCCGATGGTCTGGGCGCTGGAATTTCTGCAATCCGTTTTCGAGCTGTCGCGCACCACCGACACCAATGAGCCGACACGTCCGGAAGAGCACATCGAGGCCCTGATTTTAGCCGGCGAGGAAGAGGGCATCATCGAGAAAGGCGACCGCCAATTGATTCAAAGCGTCGTCGCCTTCGGCGATAAAACCGTGCGTGAAGTGATGACGCCGCGCCCCTCCATCGTCGCCATCCGCCAGGGCGCCACGCTCGAGGAATTGCGCCAGCTCGTCATCAACGAACAGTTTTCGCGCATTCCCGTCTACGAAGAGACCATCGACCAGATCGTCGGCTTCGTCCACGTCCGCGACATGTTCGAGCTGAGCGAAGAAGAACGCGCGCGCCGCAAGGTCAGCGAAATCATGCGGCCCATCCGCGCCGTTCCTGAAAGCAAGGCGGTCAACGATCTGCTGCGCGAAATGCAGGAAGAAGGCGCGCACATGGCCGTCGTCGTCGATGAATACGGCTCCACCGCGGGCATCGTCACCATGGAAGACATGGTCGAAGAAATCGTCGGCGAAATTCATGACGAGCACGAGCCCGATCGCGATTTCCGCCAGGACCCCGACGGCAGTTACGTCGTTTCCGGCAGTTTCGATTTAGGCCGTCTCGAAGACCTGCTCGATTTTCGTCCCGAAGAAGAGATCGAATCGACCACCGTCGGCGGTCTGGTCACCGAATGGCTGGGCCACGTTCCTGAAGCCGGCGAACAAACCGAGCGCGACGGCATCGCCATCAAAGTTCTCGCCGCCAACCATCTCCGCGTCGACCAGGTCCGCGTCTCGAAAGCTGCGAATGGCCGGCACTAGCCTGAGACTCCGCACTGCGATTACAGCCCCGCCAGTAATGGCGGGGGCAGCCTTTTTTCCAGGATCCTCATTCGCGCGGACCATCTCGACGTCTGGATGGGGCAGACCCCTGGCCTGCCACGCCCGCCGCCAATCTTGACCATGCCCCACCGCTCCGGATTCGCCGCCATCCTCGGCCGTCCCAACGCCGGAAAATCGACCCTGCTTAACGCCCTCACCGGCGCGAAGCTGGCCATTGTCGCTTCCAAGCCGCAAACCACCCGAACCTCGATTCAAGGCGTCCTCACCACGCCCGACGCGCAAATTGTTTTTATCGATACGCCCGGAATCCACAAATCCACCACCCCCCTGAACAAGCGGATGATGGACGCCGTACGCGCGGCCGCCGAATCGCCCGACGTCGTCGTCTTCGTCATCGACGCGCTCGCGCGGCCCTCGGAAGAAGACCGGCAAGCCCTGGATCTGGTCAAAAAAACCGGCGCTCCCGCCATCGCGGTGTTCAACAAAATCGACTGGCTTCAAGACAAGCCGAAGCTTCTCTCGCTGATCGACCGTTACCGCGCCCTGCACGATTTCGCCGCCTACGTTCCCGTCTCCGCGCTCAAACGCCAAGGCCTCGACGAATTGCAGCGCGAAATCATCGCGCACCTGCCCGAAGGCCCGGCGATGTTTCCCGACGACTATCTCACCGATCAGCCGGAGCGTTTTCTCGCCGCCGAAATTCTGCGCGAAAAAATTCTGCACTCGACCAAGCAGGAAGTCCCGCACGCCGTCGCCGTCGCCATCGAATCCTGGAAGGACGAAGGCAAACTCCTGCGCATCGCCGCCACGATTTACGTCGAGCGCCCCGGCCAGAAAGCGATTGTTATCGGAGCGCAAGGCGCCACGCTCAAGAAAATCGGCACCGCCGCGCGCCTGGAGCTGGAGCGCATCCTCGGCCGCAAAATTTTTCTGGAGACGCTGGTGAAAGTCGAGCCGCGCTGGCGCGACAATCCCGAATTTTTTCCGCTGATCGATTGGCGCGCGCGTGAAATGTAGAATAGATCATATGGCCTTACGCGCGCTCTCCATTTTTCTCATTCTGGCGCTGGTGGTGCCCTTGCTCGCCCAAAAAAACAGCAACAATGACGACCGGATTTACGACGCGGTCCGCCAGAAGCTGGCCAACGATCCCGACGTAAAAGGCGCGGACCTCGACGTCGCCGTGAAAAACGGCGTAGTGACCATCAAAGGCACGGTCAATGACGAGCACGCCCGCGAAAAAGCGGAAAAAATCACCAAAAAAGTAAAAGGCGTCACCCGCGTCGAAAATCAGCTAAAAGTCTTCGGCAGCTCCTGAGGCCCCGAGTGGCGCACGCACTCATGCGTGCCGCATCGACACTCCTGTCGATGCCCCGCCTACTTCTCTACCGCCAGCCCCGCCGCGTTCCACGCCCGCCATCCCCCGTCGAGCGAAATCGCATTCTCATACCCCATCTTGCGCAGCGCATCCGCCGCCAGCGCCGACCGGTATCCTCCGCCGCAATACAGCACCATCGTCGTCGATTTATCGGGAATCTTCGTCTCGATATCCCGTTCGATGATCCCTTTTCCCAGATGGATGGCCCCGGCCGCGTGCCCCGCCGACCACTCGTTATCTTCCCGCACGTCGATCAACAGGTGCCCGTCGCGCGGCATCTTACGATATTCGTCGATGTTGACCTCGCGAACCCGCGATTTTGCGTCATTCACCAGATTCAGAAAACCCGGATTGTGTGGTTTGTGAGGAACGCTCATTTATCCTCCGGATGCGCGCGCCGGCGCCGGCCAGTTTCGCCTCGATTTTCTCATAACCGCGATCGATGTGGTACACGCGATCGATCACCGTTTCGCCCTGCGCGGCCAGCCCAGCCAGAACCAGCGACGCGCTGGCGCGCAGATCGCTCGCGATCACCTGCGCCCCGCTCAGCCGCGAAGCTCCGGCGACGATCGCCTGCCGCCCGTCCACGCGAATATTGGCGCCCATGCGCGCCAGCTCCAGCGCGTGCATGAAGCGGTTCTCGAAAATCGTTTCGGTGATGATGGCGATGCCCTCGGCCTGCGTCATCAGCGCCATGAACTGCGCTTGCAGATCGGTGGCGAAGCCGGGATGCTCTTCTGTGGTCACGTCGACGCTGCGCAGTTTCCCTTTGCGCCGCACGCGCAGTTCGTCGGGCGCTGGCTCGGTCACTTCCGCGCCCGATTGATTCAATTTCGCGATCAGCGCACGCAAATGCTCCGGCACGCAGCCGCGAATCACCAGATCGCCGCCGGTGATCGCGCCAGCCACCAGAAATGTCCCGGCCTCGATCCGGTCCGGAATAATTTGGTGCGTCGCGCCGTTCAGTTTTTCGACGCCTTGGACGCGAATGGTCGAGGTTCCCGCGCCTTCGATCCGCGCGCCCATTTTTCCCAGCAGCAGGGCCACGTCCACCACCTCTGGCTCACGCGCGGCGTTTTCGATCAGCGTTTCCCCGCGAGCCAGCACCGCGGCCATCAGCAAATCCTCGGTGCCGGTGACGCTGATGCGGTCGAAGGTAAACGCCGCGCCCTGCAAGCCGTTCGGCGCTTCCGCTTTGATGTAGCCGTGCTCCTGCGTCACGCGCGCTCCCAACCGTTCCAGGCCGGCGACGTGCAGATTGATCGGCCGCGCTCCGATGGCGCACCCGCCGGGCAGAGAAACTCGTGCCCGCCCGTAGCGCGCCACCAGCGGACCCAGCACCAGGCTCGACGCGCGCATCGTTTTCACCAGCTCATACGGCGCCTCGGGATGCTCAATCGAGCTGGCCTCCACCATCACCGCGCCATTCGAATGCCTCAACCGCGCGCCGATATGCGACAGAAGTTTTTCCATCGTGGCGATATCGCGCACCGGTGGAATGCGCTGTAAAGTGACGCACTCCGCGCTCAGCAGGCACGCCGCCAGCGCCGGCAACGCCGAATTTTTCGCCCCGCTCACCTGAATCTCGCCCTCAAGCGGCGCGCCGCCCTGAATTGAAAATTTATCCATGTTGATAAGGATCCCCGGCAAAAACGCCGGTGCTCCGCCGGCCGTGGGGCAGGCTCCCAGACTGCGGCGGATTCTCAATCCGCCTCTTTCGGTGCACAACGCTTCCGCCGATCACCCGGCTAACTCATTTTTAGCGCACCCGCGATGCGCCCGCACGCGGTAGCCAGCAATTCTTCCGCCCGTTGCCGCGAGACACCCCGTTTTTCCATCACGATCGCCGTCCGCACGTTGCGCCCGGACTCCTCCAGCAGCGCCGCCGCGCGCTTCAACGAAACCCCCGCGGCCTGCGCGATGATTCTCCGCGCGCGATTCTCCAGTTTGCGATTGGTCGGCTGCACGTTCACCATCAAGTTGCCGTAAACATAACCGAGCCGCACCATCACTGCCGTACTGATCATGTTTAAGACCATTTTCGTCGCCGTCCCCGCGCGCAACCGCGTCGATCCGGTCAGAATTTCCGGCCCCGGCGCCGGCTCCATCGGATAATCGACCGCCCGCGACAGCTCCGAGTCGGGCGTGCAACTGATCCCGCAAGTGACCGCCTCCAATTCCCGAGCCTTCGCCACCGCGCCCAGAACATAAGGCGTCCTGCCGCTCGCCGAAATTCCCACCAGCGCGTCCTTTTTCGCAAATCCCGATTCGAGCAGATCGCGCGCGCCAGCCGCCAAATCGTCTTCGGCCGCCTCGACCGACCGCGTCAGCGCCGCCGCTCCGCCGGCAATCACTCCGCGGACCAGATCCGGCGCGACGTTGAAAGTCGGTGGGCATTCCGAGGCGTCCAGCACCCCGAGCCGGCCGCTGGTTCCGGCCCCGATGTAGATAAGATGCCCGCCGGCTTCGATCACGCGCACGATGGCATCCACCGCGGCGGCGATTCGCGGGACCTCCCTGCCAACAGCCAAAGCAATCTCGGCATCGGCTGAATTCATCGCCCCAAGCAAATCGGTGGTCGCGAGTTCGTCCAGCCGGCCGGTCGCGGGGTGGCGCTGCTCGGTCAGGAGCCGTTCGAACATGACTACTAATTTTACAGGAACTATGCTGACATCCCCATAGTACTAGTACTTTTCTAAGCAGCTTCTCGCAGTTACAGGCACTTGCGGCGGCGATCCAATTGCCACTCCATTCTAGGATGTAAGTCATTAAAAATAATATGGATATAGCAATATAACTTGCACGGAGGACTAAGATAAAGCCCTAAATTGTGCCTTGACAGGTGATCTCACGGTCGCACATACTACAGAGGAGCAGATAGGCATTTTATCTGCGCGTGATTATTGATGTCGGAGGAGATTGAAAAATGACGAAAAAGCTGTTGAAGGTTGTTTTCTTTTGTGCTCTAGCTGTCGGCATGGCGTCGATCGCAGGTGCGACACCTTCGTGCACTGGCTTCAATGTGACAGTCGGCGGGTCGTGTATCTCGGCGAATGACCTGACCTATACTTTCACTAATCTTACATACACCCCAAACGAAACCGCTTCCCTTACGGTTGCCGAGGACACGGTGTCGGGAAGCGATGATACGCTGCTGTTCCAGATCTCAGCGGCCCTTCCGGTGGATGTGCTCCTGGACTATACAGTGACCGGTCGCGGAATTGAGGGAATTGATGCCAGCTATGGCAGCAGCACCTCTGCCACCGGAAGTATCACGGAAACCGCCTGTGGCGTGGCGTTCGGTACCGGCGGCACCTGCTCAGATGTCTTGTCGACGATTTTCGATACCACCCCGGGAGTAGTCGTCAAAGGAACTCCTGCGGAATTCGCGCCGGTTTCCACGGTGTACATCACCAAGGACGTTGAGGATCAAATGCCGAACGTCTTCAGTGAGTTTTCGGACAGCATTGTGACCCCGGAACCGATGACCCTCTCTCTGATGGGTATGGGTCTGCTCGGTATCGGCTTGTTCGGTCGCCGATCCCGCCGTTCTAAATAACGGAGATTTTAAAAACCTGGAAGGCCGGAGCCAAGCGCTCCGGCCTTTTTATTTTTGGCCCAAAAAGAAAGGCGCCCTCCTGAGGAGGACGCCTTCGCTGCTTTGAAATTCCCGCCTTCCTGGCGCTAGACCTTCCTGGAACCAGATGAGGTCAGGCGCTGAACGAACTGCCGCATCCACACGTCGATTTGACGTTCGGATTGTTGAACTTAAACCCCGATCCTTCCAGCGTCTCGACGAAATCGACTTCCGCGCCATCCAGATACAGCAGACTCGCCTGGTCCACAAATACACTTAAACCATTGAAACTATACGTTTTGTCCAGAAGACCCGGGCTGTTCTCGAAGGCCATTGAATAACTGAATCCGGAGCAGCCTCCGCCCACGACGGCGATCCGCAACCCGGCGGGCTTCGGCTCCTGCGTGTCGAGGATCTCCTTCACTTTGCTGACTGCGGTTTCCGTCAATTGAACCATTGTTATCCCTCACTTCGATTGTACTACGCCGGGCAAATGAGCGAAAAGCCCCAAAATCTGCTATCTTTAGTGCGAACCCGGGTTCGCCCGAACAAGGCGTCCAGGACACTCTGGCGGCATCCGGAAACGGTTGAAACCCCACAGAATCGGTCTGCGTCGAGAGAGTAGCATGAACGGCTTGACTGGATCGCTTCCGTTTCCGGCTGTGGGGGAACGACCCCGGGTCCACACCCGAGTGAGCCGCGTGGACCACAAGAACAGCGAAGAAGCGGCGCTCGTGCGGCGCATCCAGGCGCAAGACGAGCTGGCGTTTCGCGAGATCGTTGACCGCTATCAGGCCAAGGTGTTTTCGATCATCTTCGGCATCCTGCGCAATCATAACGACGCGGAAGACATCGCGCAGCAGGTGTTTTCGAAGGTCTATTTTTCCATCCGCAATTTCGATTTCCGCAGCTCCCTGCTCACCTGGATTTATAAGATCACGGTGAATGAATGCTACGATTACCTGCGCAAGAAGCGGGTGCGGAAACTGGTGTACGAAAGCGATTTTTCCGAAGAGGACGCCACCCGTATGGAGGCGTCCGATCCGGCCATCGATCCGGCGACGCCGATGGATAAAAAACTGGCGCAGCAGGATCTGGTCAGCAAACTCCTCGAACGGGTTTCCGCCGAGGATCGCAGTTTGATCCTGCTCAAGGAGGTGGAAGGACATTCGGTCGAGGAACTTGCGGCGATGACGGGTTTGAACGAGAATACCATCAAGGTAAAGCTGTTCAGGACGCGTCAGAAGCTGCTCAAAGCGGCGCAACGTCTCGGTAAGTCCAAGCCGCTGATGAAGTCGTGAAATAGTTTTGAAGAACAGCGGGCGTAAGACCCGCGAGCTTCTGTAGCGAAGTTATTTGAGGGAAGGAAAACATGCATCGCGTGATTCGGGATCATTTGGAAGAGGTCCTGGCGGATGCGCAGCAATGCGACCCGCGGGCCGTTTCTCATATCAACGAGTGCGAACAATGCCGCGGCGAAGTGCAGGCGATGCGGGCGCAGGCCCGTCTGCTGCGGGAATTGCGCACCAACGCCGAGCCTCGCGCGGGCTTTTACGCGCGCGTGATGGAGCGCATTGAGGCGCAGGGCGCGGCCTCCATCTGGAACGTCTTCTCGGAATCGCCCTTCGGCCGGCGCATCGCGGCCGCTTCGATGGCGCTGCTTCTGCTCGCCGGAATTTTCCTCTACACCTCCTCCAGCGCGCCGGATGCGACGGCTGCCAGCCCCACCGTGCAGTTCATCTCCGGCCAGTTGCCGGATGAGGATCAGTCGCAGCAGGTGCTGACGGCGCCCGGCGCGCCGGACCGGGATGCGGTTCTGGTGAATCTGGTCACTTATCAGGAGCAGTAAGGCATGATGGTTGCCGCCGAACGGGCGCCCTGGCAGAATCCGCGCATTCTTTCGACGCTCATGCTGGTTTTTCTCGCCGGCGCCGCCACCGGCGCGCTGGTGATGAGGTTCAGCGGCTTCGAGCTTTTTCATCGCGCACGACCCGCGTCGTCGCGCTCCGCCGATCGCGATCACGTGCTGCAACAATTCCGCACCGGCCTGAATCTTTCCGACGCGCAGACCCAGAAACTGGCGACGCTGCTCGACGATTACAGTCAGTATTACGAAAGCGTCGAGGAGCAGCTTGACGATCTGCGCGCCACCGGCAAGCGCCAGTTCATGGCCATTCTGAATCCGGAGCAGCGCGACAAATTTGAAAAATTGCTGCCGGAGCTGGTGCCGCAACTGGCGCCGAAGTGATTCGGGAAAGAAGTCAGAAGTCAGGAGTCAGGATAACGGCCTGACGGCCGTCAGGGTTCTCAATTCTGACTCCTGACTTCTGACTCCTTCCTTCCTAATCACCGGCCCGCCGGCCTCCGGCAAATCCCGCGCGGCCATGGAGCGTTTTCATTCGATCGCCGGCTCCCTGCTGATCGTTCCCAGCGCAACCGGCGCCGAGCACGCCCGGCACCAGTTGGCCCGCGCCGGATTCGCGCTGCGCCCCAGCCGCATCGATACTCTCGCCGGATTCCTCGAATCGCGAGCGCCGGCCGCGCCGTCGAATTTTTTGCTTCATCTCGCGATCGAAGAAGCGCTGGTGCGATTACACCCCGCGCGCTTCGCGCCGATCGCGGAGGATTTCGGATTTCGCCAGGCATTGGCGCGTCTGGCGCAGGAAGTTCCGCCGGAAGCCGTCGATGGCGATCTGGCCGCGATTTTCCGCAAAGTGGAGGGCACGCTCACCGCGCGTGGCTTCGCGCTGCCCCGCCGCCGTCTGGAGCAGGCCGCGAAAGATCCCGGTCCGCTTGCGCCGCACATCGTCTTCGACGGATTTTTTTCCTTCTCGCCGGCCGAGCGGAATTTGCTGGCCGCGCTCGCGTCGCGCACCGCGCTGACGGTCACACTTCCCGATTGGCCCGGCGCCGAGGAAACGCGCCGCGAGTTGCTCTTGCGCGGATTTCGCGAGCAGACTTTTCAACACGTCTCTCGCCGTCCCATCCTCGAGGCCTTCGCGGCTCCAACGCTCGAACGAGAAGTCGAACAGATCGCGCGGCGCGTGCTCGACGAAGCGCGGCGCGGCCGGAATTTTCGCGAAATTGGCGTGATCCTGCGGGTCCGCGAGCCTTACGCCGCCGCGCTTGAAACCACCTTCGCGCGCTTCGGGATTCCCGCGCGATTTTATTTCACGGACCCGCTGAGCGCTCACCCGCTGACCGCGTTTTTGACCGCGATCGTCCGTGCGCTGCTCAGCGGCTGGGATTACGAAAAGCTGCTCGCGCTTGCCCAGATGCCGGCCTCGGGTCTCGATTGTCGTTTCGATTTCGCCTTGCGCGAGCATCTTCCCGGCCGCGGCCTGCCGCTCGCCTGGCTGGAGGAAGCCCCGGAATTTCTTCGCCGCCTGTCCGCGCTAGACTCCTGGCGATTCGATCGCACCGGCTCGCGCGACTGGGCGACCCGTCTAAAAACGCTCCGTTCGCTGGCAATCGAGCCAGCGATCGGCGACGAGATTTCGCGCGATGATCTGCGCGCCTGGCAATCCGCCGCAGCCGCGGCCGAGGCGTTCGATGCGGTGCTCGAAGAAGTCGCGGTGGTTCTTAATGAGATCGGTTCCGGAGCAATGCCGCTCACCGATTTCTGGCGCAACGTCGAAATCGCGCTGCGCGCCGGAGCCCTGCGCGTTCCTGACCGGCGCGCCAACGTCGTCCATGTATTCGACGTATATGAAGCGCGGCAATGGGAGCTGCCGCTGGTCTTCGTCTGCGGCATGACGGAAGGCCATTTTCCGCAATTTCATCGGGAAGACGCGATCTTGAACGACGCCGCGCGGCGTCGCGCGGGATTGCGAACTTCCGCCGACCGTCAGACCGAAGAACGGCGACTGTTCGAGCTGGCCGCGACACGCGCCACCGAAAAAATCATTTTCAGCTACGCGCGTTTTAACGAAAAAGGCGACGATTTGCTGCCTTCGTCGTTCCTCGATCGCTCCCAGCCCGCCTTGTCGAACCTCGAACAGGCGGCCGCAGGCTTGGGGCCTGCCCCGCAAACCCGCGTGCATCCGCGCCCGCTGCGTTCGGTGTCGCCACCCGTTCCCGCGCCGGTTCAGGAACCCGGTCTGCTCGCGCGGCTGGCGAAAACACACCAGGCGCTGGCGCCGACCTCCATTGAAACTTTTTTGCAGTGTCCGTTCCAGTTCTTCGCCGGAAAAACGCTGAAGCTGCGCGCGCGTCCGCCAAAGCCGCGGGAACGTTTCGATGTCCGGCGTCAGGGTCAAATCCTGCATCGTGTGCTGGCCGAGTGGGCGCGCGCGCCACTTTACGGCGCGGCCGTTTTCGACGACATTTTCGAAGAAGAATGCCGCAAGGCGCGCGTTCCGTTCAATTACCTCACCGAAGCGATTCGCCTGGAGATGCGCCGCAACTTCGAAACATTTCTAGCCGATTGCCAGGTTTCGCCGGCAGGCGCGACTCTCGTCGAGGAGCAATTCCATTTCGCTTTGAGCCCTCTGCTGGCGCTGCGCGGGCGCATCGACCGTCTGGATCTGCTGCCGCAAAATCAGGCTCTGGTGATCGATTACAAATACAGCGCGGCCGGCAAAATTCGCGAACGCGCCGGCGACGATGAAGCGGGCAATCTGGTGCAGGGCGGACTGTACATGCTGGCCGCCGAACGCGTCTTCGGCTTGAAGCCCGCGGGAATGCTCTATTGCGGGTTGCGAAAAGGCGTTTCCTGGGACGGTTGGCACCTGCCGGCCGCCGGGTTGGAGCGCACCGGCGCAGTGGTTTCGCGCGGCGTTCTGGAAGAAATGACGCGCGCGGCGGCGGCCAAAGCGATGGAGGCTTTCGACGCGATCGCGTCCGGCGAAGTCGCGGCGCGCCCGGCTGATGAAAAAAAATGCGCGTGGTGCGATTACGCCGACATCTGCCGCGTGGAATCGCTCGGCGCGAAGGCACAGGCGACCGCATGACCGAATCGCAGCGCGCCGCGGTGGAGCGAACCGGACAGGATGTGTGCGTGGTCGCCGGACCGGGGTCAGGCAAAACGCGCGTGCTGATCGAGCGATTCGCGTGGCTGGTGGAACAACAGAAGATCGAGCCGTCGCGCATTCTGGCGATCACGTTCACCGAAAAGGCCGCCGCGGAAATCAACGCGCGGCTGGCGGCGAGGCTCGGCGGGCGTGAAATCGAACGCGCCTGGGTTTCGACCATCGACGGTTTCTGCGCGCGGCTGCTGCGCGAAAACGCGATCGCCGCGGGCATTGCGCCGGATTTTGCAGTGCTCGAAGAAGCGGCGGCGCAGAAGCTGGCGCGCGAGGCGGCGGATGAGGTTCTCGAAGACATTTTTCGCGAGCGTCCGGAGGCGCTGCGGCGAGTGCTCGAATCGCTCGATTTATCGACGCAGGAAGACGGCCGCAATCCCGACCTGGCGCGTGGCTTGTTGGAAATTTACGAAGCCATGCGAGTGAGTGGCGAATCGCCGGATGAGTGGCGTAAGCCGCCAGGCTTGCGTTCGGCGTGTGTCGACTCATCGGCCGCGGACAGCACAAGCCTGGCGGCTTATGCCACGGAACTTGCGCGGCGGATTTTAAACGACCGCTTCGCCGCCGGCGCGGATGTGCCCAAGCTGCGCGAGTGGGCCGAGCGGTTTCTCGCACTGCCACCCGGGCTTTCGCGCGAGCATTTCGCGCTGCTCGCTTCGATCGAACAAATCAACCTCGGACGAATCGGAAAAAACAGCGCCGCGCGCCAGGCCGCAACCGAGCTGAAACACGAGGTGGTCGGACGCCTGGAACAGCAATGGATGGGCGACTGGAATCGCGACTTGCTCGACCTCCTGCGCGAGGCGATTGCGCGCATCGCGGACTGCTATCGCGCACGGAAACGGCGCGACGCGCTGCTCGATTTTGGCGATCTCGAAGAACAAGCGATTCGTCTACTCGAAGCGGACGCGGAGGTTCGGCAAACCACGCGAACGCGCTTCGACGAAATTTTAATGGACGAGTTGCAGGACACCAACCGGCTGCAATGGCGCTTGATCGAGCTGATTCGGCGGCGATTTTTCGCGGTCGGCGACATCAATCAATCGATCTACGGATTCCGCCACGCCGAGCCGGCGGTGTTCGAACAATATCGCGAGAGCCTGCGCCGCGGCGGATTCCGGATCGACGAGCTGCGCGAAAATCATCGCAGCACCGATGCGATTCTCGGCGCGGTTTCGCGCGTGCTCGAGGGCGCGGAGGGCATCGAGACCCGCGCGCTGATTGGCACACGCGGGGCGGGCGCGCCGGTGGAACGGATGATCGCCACGGGCGATGACGCAACTGACGTCGAAGCGAGCCTGATTGCAGTACGCATTTGCGAACTGAAAGCTGGCGGAAAAGCTTTTCGCGAAATGGCGATTCTGGTGCGCACCATGGCCGCGGCTGCGCCGATCGAAGGCGCGCTCGATCGCGCGGGGATTCCATTTGTGACCAGCGGCGGGCGGACGTTTCTCGAAGCGCGGGAAATTCGGGATGCGATGGCGCTGCTCGCCGCGCTGGCGAATCCGCTTGATGAGGTCGCGCTGGTCGGGGTACTGCGCAGTCCGCTGGTGGGGTTGAGCGACGAAGAAATTTTTCGCATCGGCCGCGAAGGATGGGTTGCCGCGTTTGAAAAACTCTTTGGCAAGTTGCGGCCGCGCGCGGGATTTGGCGCGCCGGATCTGCTGCTGGCGAGGGCGCTTGATGAATGCGGGTATCTGGCTGGGCTGCCGGAACGCGCGCAGGCGAATGTCGATAAATTCCTGGGGATTTTGCGGCGCGATCATCGGCAGCGAACGCTCGCGGGGGTGGTGGAGGAGTTGGAATCGCTGCGCGCGCTGCAATCGGAAGCGGAAGCGCCGCCGGCCGAAGCGGGCGACCTGGTGCGCGTCCTGTCGATGCATGCGGCCAAAGGCCTGCAATTTCCGGTGGTGTTCGCGAGCGCGCTGCATCGCGGACCGGACCCGCGAAAGCCGGTGATCGCGTTTTCCGCCGCGGCTGGATTGGGCGCGAAATGGCGCAATCCGGCGACAGGCAAGGGCTCCTCCGACGCGGCGCACGCGCGCATCGTCCAGGAGATGAAGCGCAAGGAACACGCCGAGGAAAACCGGCTGCTGTACGTGGCCATGACGCGCGCCCAGGATTTGCTGATTCTCTCGCACGCCGAGCGCGGGCGAGGTTCGTCGTGGCTGGAAATGGTGGGGAAGATTCCGGTGACGCGTAGCGCGGATCGGGTCGCGGCCCCCGCGGTGAGTGGCGGGGCTGTGGCAGCGGCTAGATCCGATCCGCAGTACGCGGATCCTCCGGCGGTTTTAGGGCAACATGATTCCTCGGCCGCCGCGACGGCGATCGCGAGCTTCCACGATTGCCCCCGGCGTTATCTGCTCAGCTCGATCGACACGCGCGTTTCGGAGCAGGGAACGGGCGCGGTCGAGTTAGGAATCGAAGTGCATCGGGTGTTGGCCGGAGGCGAGGGATCCGCGGAAGCGGTCGAGCTGGCCGAGCGGTTTCGGCAAAGCGAGTTGGGACGGCGCGCGGCGCGGGCGGCGCAAATCGAGCGCGAGTTCGATTTTCTGTTGCCGCTCGAAGAAATTCTGGTGCGCGGCCAGATCGATCTGTGGTTCGAAGAATCGGGCGAATTGATTCTGGTGGACTATAAAACCGATCGCGATGAATGGCTCAGCGAAGTTTACGCCGTGCAGCTCAGTTTATACGCGCTGGCGCTCGAAAAATACGCGGGAAAAGTTCCGGATCGCGCGTTGCTCGCTTATGTTCGAACGGATCGAACGAGGGAAGTGAACATCGATCGCGCGCGAGCGGCGGAAGCGGCGCGGGCATTTCGCGATGCACAGGAGAATCTACAATACCCCATTCGGCCAGGACCCAGATGCCGGCGCTGCCTGTTTTTTGAAGATCGCTGTCCCGCGCAACTTTCCGCCGAAACGGGGTTTTGAAAAACAGACCGAGAGAATTAAGCGTGCATGTCAAGGGCTGCGCGGAAACGCTCAGCCCTACTTTTTGGCGGGTTCTAAACCTGAGCTTTTTTCGCCGCGATCTTCCGCTCCAGCGCCTTCCACAGGCGATCCTTCACGTCTTCCGGAATGCTCTGCGGCTCGACGCCCTTATAAACCTGAAGCGTCTTCTTGGTAGTGTCGACTATGACGAAGCAGTTTGGACATTCGGTCACGTGGCGCTCCAGGCGCCGTTTTAACTCCGGGTCCGTGTTCGGGTCCAAATAATCGTTGAGTTCCTGAAGGAACTGCTTACAGGTGAGCAAAGACGTCTTCCCCTTTCCGCTTGAACTGGCGGGTCAACTTCTCCCGCAGTGCCAAGCGGGCCCTTAACAGTCTGCTTTTCACCGCCGGAATCGAGATCCCGAGAGCCTCAGCGGTCTCTTCGGTACTCATTTCTTCGATGTCACGCAGTATGAAAACGGTGCGGAAATCCGGTTTCAGGCCGTCCACGGCGCGATCGAGAATCTCCTGGAGTTCTTCCCGCGAATAACGCTGTTCGGGATTATCCTCCCATACGGCGATCTCTCTTGCCACCATTTCTTCGCCTGTATCCACCGGTTCATCCAGCGGAACGGTCCGGTCTCCTTTGCGCTTACGCAGCTTCATAAGCGACTCGTTCACCGCAATTCGCACGATCCAGGTGTAGAATTTGGAATTTCCCTGGAATCCGTCCAGGTGCTCGTAGGCTTTAAGGAAAGTTTCCTGAAGAACGTCTTCGGCATCCTCATCGTTCTGCGTGATGTGTTTGGCGAGGCGATAGATCTTGCGCTCGTACTGATTCATCAGCCCGGCAAAAGCCGTGGGATCGCCGGACTTGGCGCGCGCGACGAGATCGCTTTCATTGAAAGCCGAATTGTCCATCCCTTTGGAGCTACCTGGGGTGAAGGCCATCTATCCTCACTATAACGTCAATCGTTCTCAGGCTACCAGTGCTATTTGCCCGCCGTGATCAAGATGCTGGCGGGCGGAGTTTGGGGATTCGTGTCTAGAATGACCACCGGACCGGGCGGCGGCGATCCGATCGCCCCCGTGGTCGGGATCCCCATCACCACCGTTTGCACGCCCGGCGGCACGTTCGCCGGAATCGTGAAATTGATCTGCGTTACCCCGACCAGGCCCGGCGGCACGCCGATAAAACTGATTGGCGCGATCATGCCGCCGACGCTGATGATGTATTCGAGGATCGGCTGCGGAAAAGATTTCGTCGAAGTGCCGCTTGGCGGCGAGGCTCCGGTGGCCAGGAACGGCGTCACGTCGCCTTCGCCGGTGACATAGGCGGTCACGGCCTGGCCCGGTTGCGCGGAACCGTCGGGCGTGAGGAAGCCGTCCGGCGTGGTGAAAAACGCGGGCGCGGCTACGTCCACCGGGAACAGATACGACGTAAGCAGGCCGTTATTGTTGATGCCGAGCACGGCAGTACCAATTCCGGTTTCGTACGGGATCTGGATGGTCAGCATATCGGGCGCGGTCGAATAGAGCGGCGCGGTGACGCCATTCACGGTCGCCGAAACTCCGCCGAGCGATAACGCCAGCGGCAATTTTCCGGTGCCCTGGCTGGTGGAGGAAAGATTCGATCCGCGCACGATCGCCATCGCCCCCGGCGCGAGCACCGGCGCTCCTGACGCCGCATTGGTGACGCTGTCGATATTCAGCGCGGTAGAAGATCCGACCGAGAAGACCACGCGCACGGCCGATTCCTGCGGATTCGATCCCGGCGATTGAATCAGCACGGTCGCGTCGTAGACCCCATTCGACAGGCTCCCGGCCGACGCCAGCACGTTCAACTGCGCGGAACCTTCGCCGGACAGCGGCGAAATTTTCAGCCAGCTCGCCGCGCGCGTGGGTGCGATGGCCGCCGTCCAATTCGCGGTCGCGCTGAAATTGAGGTTCACCACCGCCGATCCAGATTCCGACGAATTCGCCGCCAGCATTTCGACCACCGCGGGCGAGACCGACATCGCCGCGGGTTTGGCGACGGTGTTTTCGAGCATCGACGTGCTCTTCACCGTCACCATGGTGCCGATTTCGCTTTCCGCAGTGAGTTGGTAGGCGACGGTTCCAGGTCCGCTGCCGGTGGTCCAGCAGATGGTCCCGTCGAGCGTCCCATACGGAGCCAGACGCGTGGTGCCGAACAGCCCCTGAATCGAGTTTGCGAGATTCGTTCCGCCAGCGCTCAGCCCGGTGAGCAGGAATAAAAATCCGCTGGTTTCCTGAACGGTCAACTGCTGCGACCACTGGCATGTCGGTCCGCCGGCGGGATTCTGCGTGACCGCGGGTGCAGTGGCCAGCGTGAGCGCCGGCACGAACGGCGGGCCCGCCGGCCCGAGAAAATTGACGGTCAGATCGCGCGCCCAGGTGGTCCCGTCAGCGTCAGCCCCGGTGAAGTGATAATCGCGGCTGAGCGGAGGCGTGATGCCGCTGGCCTCGAGCGTTGCGGAAACCGTGCCGTTGGCCGAAATCTTGGTCGATGACCAGTACGACAGGTTTTGCGCGACGCCGTTGATGGTGAATCCGGTGAGCTTGGTCGCGACGCCGGCTTTTTCGGTCAGGCTGACGCTGTACGGCCATAGGTTGACGCTCTGATTCACCGGATTGGGCGACACCGACGGCACCACCATCGACCCGGAAGCCGGCAGGTTCAGCGCGACCGGGGTGGTTCCGGCGGACGCGTTGTAAATTGCGTCGCCGCTGTACAGCGCGGTGACCGTTCCGCGGGACGCCGCGACCAGCATTCCCGCCGCGCTCAGCGAGGCCGTGCCGCCGGCAAGCGTTGCCGTGCGTAAAGAAATATCATCGGCGACGAAGGTGACTGTTCCGGTGGGCTGCGTGGCGCCGCCGCTGACGGTCGCGGTCAGTTGAACCGTGTCGCTGAGATTGAAATTTGTGGGCGACGCGGTCAGCGTGGTCGTGCTCAGCGTACCGTTATTCCACTCCGCCGCCAGATTGGCCACATCGATGGAGCCTAGACCGGTGGTCAGATCGTAGCCGGGTCCGGCGAGAAAACCGGCCAGCCCGGCAATGCACGCGGGACTTCCCTGCACGCACGGAATCTGATTATTGCCGGTGGTCACATCGTGAAAAACATCGTGCGTCGATTGCGCCAGGCGATACAGCAGCGGATTTACGTTGCCCAAACCGGGTTGCGTCAAAATTCCCTGACTTACCAGCGATTGATTGAGCAGCGCCACGATCGCCGCAAAAACAGGAGTGGGCGCCGATGTTCCGCCGACGGTTTGGAGCTGGCCGCCGGTGACAATCTCATAGCCGTCATGATCGGGCGAGGACGCGAACGCGACGTCGGGCACGTCGCGCGCGCCGTCGTTGGGAACGCCGGGGCCGGTCTGCCACTGCGGCTTGGCGAAAAATGCGCTGGCCGCGCCTCCGGTGGCCGCGATCTGGTGCCGCGGCGCCGATCCGTTCCAGGCGATTTCGGGAATATAGCTGAGCGCCGATCCGCCATTGGCGGCGTTGTTCGCCGACCAGTAATTTCCGCTGCCCTCGGTCAGTTGTGTGCCCCCGACGCCGGTAATTTCGGGAACGGTTGCGGGAAAGCTGGCGGTCAAGCCGAGCGAGGCTTCAGGCGACGGCGCGGCGGCATCGCAGGTGGTCGCGCCCTGATCGCCCGATGCGGCCACCCACGTAATTCCCTGCGCGTTGGCCTGCTGCGCGACGGTGCGCAGCGCGGGCGTGTTGGCCAGCTCGCAGCCGCCGTAGCTCATGCTGATCACCGGCGCCAGGTTCTGATCGACAGCGTACTGCGCGGAGTAGCCGACGTCGAACGAATACACGTACACCAGCGTCGCCTGCGGCGCGATTGCGCCGGACCATTCGAGATCGAGGTCGGCTTCCACCAGATCGGAGGGACTCACACCCGGATCGGGGCCGGCCAGCACCAGTTGCGGATCGATCAGCGGCAGATCGAATTTGTGGCGGAAGCTGCCAACGTCGGCGAGATCCGGATCGGTCTGGCCGACGATTGCGATTTTCAGGCCCAATCCGTTTATGCCGGATTGATACAGCGGATTAATGTCGTAAATGGTGGCGATGTCGGCGGGCGCCAGATAATTCGATCCGCCGTCGTTGTAGGCGCTGGTGAGTACCGCGGGCTTCAGGCGAAAATCGTTTAGTCCGGTGAATCCGGCGATGACGCCGGAAAGCGCGGCGGGAACCGATGGGGCGCTCGAATTGGCAAAATGGGTTTCGCCGTTGACCAGGTAATGGTGAAATTCGGTGTGCAGCGCGGCGGAGACTCGCGCGGACGTTCCGCTGAAGCTGATCCAATGGCGGCCGCGCGCCACCTGATTGACGGTCAGGCCTTGCGACTGCAGCCAGGCGGTTACTTTGGCGATATCGCTTGGCGTCAAGCCGAAACGATCCGCGAACTGCTCCGGTGTGAGCCAGTGGTGGTAGCCCGGCGCCGAGGGATTCTGCTGCTCGGTTAAGAACGTATCGAGGCCTGGCGCGGGCGCGAGCAGAACCGTCGCGTAACGGATCTGCGCGGCGGGATCGAGCCGGCCGCGATCGTATTGCGGGCGCGCGTTGGGATGCACCTGTCCCGGCACCAGCACGGTGCGGCCGGGATCGACGGGTTGAAGAATGCGGTCCTGGGCCGCGGTAGCGATCAGCGTGGCACAAAAAAATACCGCGATCGGGTTGCGAACAACGGAATTCTTCAAACTCGGGACTCCGGCGTGATCTTCTTGCAATTAGATCACATCGGCCGAAGTGGCGTAAGCCGCCAGGCGCGCGCAGTTCGGGGCCCGATTTCGCACCTGTCAGGAGCACAGGCCTCGCGGCTGATGCCACTCAGTTTTCGGTTGGGGCCCTTTCGACGTGATCAATGATCAGCGTATCCACCGGACCTTTTTTCGGCTCCAGCTTCAGGCCGAGCTGTTCCTGAAGCGCGGTGAAAATGGTGGGACCGTTGTCCTGCGGCGCGCCCGCGCCGGGAGCTTCGCCGCCCGGCGGAGGACCCATCATCATCGCGCCCGGCATGCTGGACATGTCCGGCGCAAACGACAGCGTGAAATCGTATTTTCCGGTGAGACCCGTTTCGTTTTTCACCGGACGCGCGACCATCGAGGACAAACGTCCGGCAAGACCGTCCATCGTTTCCTGCGCACCTTGCATACGCGCACCTCTGGGGGTGATGGCCATCATCGATCCGCGGCCGTGCGGCGCCATTACCGGGTAGCCGTCTTTATCGGTTCGCGGCGGACCTGCGGGGCGCTGGTCGGCGGAAGCGTCGGGCTGCGCAGCCGATTCCTTGAGTTTCGGTCCGCCCTTGGCGACCACCAGGTCATAGATCGGCAGGTCTTTCGTTTCATGATGCAGCTTGAGTTTGAAACGATCGGCGAGCAGATTTGCGATCATCTCCCGGAACTGCGCTTTGGTCGCGCCGGCGGGAACTTTAGCGGCGACTTCGAAATGCTCGGTTTCGAGCGTCGCCGGCCCGGAGATTTGGAATCGCTGGACGTCATATGCCATGGTGAGCAACATCTGTAGCGTGCAGTTGTTGCAGGTGAAGCGGCCGGGATCGTCGGTGCCGGGGCCGCCGCGCGTACCCATGAACATTCGACCCATCGTTTGCGGCGGCGATGGTTTGATCGTGGCCACTTCAAATTCCGGCTGCTGGGCGAAGCAGGCGGAGGCGAGCAATACGGCGGCGAAAATTGGTTTCATCATGGCTTAGAAAATCACTAACTAATGTAGTGTAAGACGTGCCGAAGGCGGATTGGTTGGGCGTTTGGGACACACTTCGGCCGGAAAACGTTGCGGCGGCCAGGCTTCTGGACTTATCGCCAGGCGTGATTCAAGAGGCTATCTGACGCGAGGATCTCAGTTTCGGCTGATGGCGGGCTTCTATTTTCTCCGTTTTCGAAATACCTCTCCCTGATTTCCAGCATGCGCCTGGCCGGTTCAAGAAGAGGCGGGCGGCGCGCCCGCCGCAGGCCGAGGGCCTGCCCCACCTTCGGGGACGTGAGATTGGCGGCCGGCGTACGATTGAAAGAAATGAATCGTACCTGGAACTGCGTTCTGCTGGCAACCCTGGCCGCCACATCGGCGTGCGCACAACACCTTACGCTGGAGCTGAAAGATTTCCTGGCGATGCCCATGACCGGCGCAGTCGACGGATCGGGCGAAGCCGCGTACCTGGCCCGGGTCAACATGATGGTCGAAGAACCGGGCGGGACGGGCCGCGTTTTCATCGTCGATATGAACGGCCCGCTGTCTATCTTCGACCGGAAGACGAACCGGCTGACCGAATACCTCGATTTGAATGGCCGCGAGGGGCATTCGGGAATTTTCCACCGCTTGCGGCCGGATCTGTTTTCGCAAGGATTCGTCGCGCTGCAATTCGACCCCGATTACGTCCACAACGGCAAATTTTATACAACGCATTGTGAAAATCCGGCTGATCCAGGCTCCGCCGAGCCGGATAACGCGAATTTCCCCGGCCTGAACGTGACCGGCTATAAAACCACTGCCGCGATTCCCGTGCCGGGGCGCGTGGTCGCCAAGCGCGAAGACGTTTTGATCGAGTGGACCGATACCAATATCAAGGACACTACGTTCGAAGGAACGGCCCGCGAAATCGTGCGCCTTGAGATCAATCGGCCGTCGCATCCGCTGGACGACATGATTTTCAACCCCGCCGCGCAGCGCGGCGATCCCGACTGGCGAGTGATGTACGTTTCCTGCGGCGACGGAGCTTCCGGCGAAGCGCCCGACCCGAAAACGCGGCTGAACCCGCAAAGGCTGGACACGCTGGTGGGGAAAATCTGGCGCATCATCCCCGATCCGGCCGAGCACGCCGGGTCCAGCACGCTCAGCGACAACGGCCGCTACCGCATTCCCAACGACAATCCCTTCGTGAACACTCCGGGCGCGCGCAAAGAGATCTGGGCCTACGGTTTGCGCAACCCGCATCGCCTGACCTGGGACGCCGACCCGGCAAATCCGCGCAATAATCATCTGCTCGCGGAGGTGATCGGTCTGCACACCTGGGAAACCGTGATTATCGTGCATAAGGGCGCCAATTACGGTTATTCCCTGCGCGAAGGACCTCAAAAACTGAACCTCGATAACAGTCTCAGCGCGATCCCGGCCGAGGATAAAATCCCAGTGCAGATTCACGACAATCGGACCGATGGAATAGTCGCGCCCAGGTATCCGGTGATTGAATACGGCCATGTCCCGGGCGGCGGAGACGCGATCAGCAGCGGGTTTGTGTATCGCGGCAAGGCATTTCCGGCGCTCGACGGGAAATATATTTTCGGCGATATCACCACGGGTCACATCTGGTGGGCGGATTTTAAGGAGATGCTGGCGGCGGACCAGGCGAACAATCCAAAAAAGACGGCGCAAATTCACGAAATGCCGATCGTTTGGCAGCGGCCCGATGGCGGCACAGAAACGTATCCCACCATGGCGGCGATCACCTTGGCGGGTTATCACGCGCGCGGCGGAAAGAGCGCCGATTTGCCGGGTCACGCGGCGGTCGCCGGCGGACGATCCGATATCCATCTGGCGACGAATTCGCGCGGGGAGATTTTCGTTTTCAGCAAGAGCGATGGAATGATTCGCGAAGTGACGGGAGTCGCACGCCGATGAAACGGCGGACGCTGCTTGCGAAAACTCGTTCCGCGGGTGCAAGGCAGGTCGGAGACCTGCCCCACCAGTGCGAGTCGAAAGCGTCCGAGTGGGGCAGGTCCCCGACCTGCCAGATCGTGTTGTTCAGCAGCCTCTTCAGTCCGGTCCGCGAATTAACTAAAACTCCAGGCGCGCGCCGAACATGATCCAACGGCTGCTCGCCTGGCGATTCGCCGGAACCACGGTACTCGAGATCACGCCGAAATTGGTGACGCTGCTTCCGGTCAGCGGCAGGCTCGGATTTGAGAAATTCGGATGGTTCAGCATGTTGTAGAAGTCGAATGACAGGGCGAGCGTGACCTTTTCCTTGATCGGAATGCGTTTGCCGACCGAGGAATCGACGTTCCAGAACGGCAGCCCGAACAGCGGATGGCCGTAGCCGTCGACATTCTGGCCGAGTTGCACATACCCGAACTGGTTGTAGGCGCTCTGCGGATTGCTGAACAGATTCAACCCGGTGCCGCCCGTGGCCGGATTGCCCGAGGTGCCGATTCCACCCGCGCCCGACACATTCGAATTCAACCCTGTGCCGATCGAACCAACGGAAACCAGCGGCACGGCTGGTGTGCTGAAGTTCGCGCGCTGCCCTCCTCCCCACACCTGCGTTCCTTCTGTTACATACACCGGCCCGCCGCTCAACGCAGTTATGATCCCGGACACATACCATCCGCCCACCACGTAATTCAGGGCCGCGGGCAGCGCGTGATAGCTCTTCGGCAGGTTATAAACGAACAGCGCGTTGAACGTTTGCAGATGGTCGAACTTCGACGGGCCGTAATCGACGCCCGGCTCGAACGGATTGCCGAGCGTGGAGGAATCGTTCTGCACGCCCTGATCGGTGTCGAGCGATTTGGCCAGCGTGTAATTCACGTCGAAGGTGAAGTTGGTTCCAGTGCGGCGCAGCGTGAGCACCATCGCGTTGTAATTGGACCAGCCTTCGTTGACCACCTCCAGAAATTCGTTGACCGAAGTTTCATCGTACTGCTGCAAGCCGAGCTGGGAGCGCAGATAATTGAGCCCCGGCGTGCCGGAACTGGTGCTGTCGAACAGGCTCGATACGGACCCCAGCGTGAAGTACGAAGAATCCTTGCTGGCCAGGTAGGCGGTGGTGGAGGCAAATCCGTTCTTCACGCCGATCCCCGGCAACTGATTTTCAAACCACGGTTGCGTCGGCACCGTCTGGCCTGCGCGCAGCGCATTGGAGACGGCGTCGTAAGCCTGCGCGAAGGTCTGGTTAGAAGCGGTATCCAGGAACATATAAGGACTCGCGCCTAATCCCACGTTCGCGAACAGGTTGCGTCCATAACGTCCCGTCCAGCCGACTTCGAGGAACGTCGCCTTGCCGAGATTGCGTTGCAGCGTGAAGTCGCCGGTATAGACGCGCGGATCTTTGATGGCCGAATCGAGCCCGAACGAGACCAGTTCGCTGTAATTCCCCGCGGGAATATAGGGCGAGCTGATCGTCTGCGGCGCAGTGGGGATCGGAATCGAACCATCCACGCCGATGCGGAACGCGCTCAGCGCCGGGTTGGAGTTTCCCGCCGCACATCCGGCGCCGCCGGCTCCGGTCGCGTTGCAGGATTGCAACTGCGTAGTGATGCTGGAACTGAATCCCGCCGTAAGGCCCGGCGAAACGACGCTGTCTTCCGAATCCAGGCGGCTATAGTAAATGCCGAATCCGCCGCGCAGCACGGTTTTATTCGATCCGAAAATATGGCCGAGAAGACCGCTCGAATAATTCGGGCTCCACGCGAGCGCGACGCGCGGCGCAAGATCACCCCAATCGGTGTTGTAGACCGAGTGGTGGCCGGAAAGCGCCACCGGCTCGAACCCGATGGTCGGATTGTAGATCTGGCCCTGTGTCGCGTCTTTGAACTTCGTCTGGACGTAATTTTCGGCCGAGATCTCCTGGCCGTTTGCGGCGTTCACCAGCAAAGCTTCTTCCTGATTGGAGAAGGTGTATGGCGTCTGGAAGCTGTACGCCAATCCGTAGGTCAACGTCAGCGTCGGCTTGATGCGCCAGGTGTCCTGCGCGTAGTACGAAGAGAAATACCCGTTCGCGTTCATGTAAATCGCGGTGCCGAAGGGCTGCGACTGATCTTGTCCATTGCGCACCAGCAGCACGTTATCGTCGTTCATCATGCCGAGGACGCTGGTGTACAGCGAATCCCAGGTTCCCGTCACCGACGACGGCAGGCACTCCGCGGCAACCGAGCCGCCGCAGGTCGGCGGACGATCCGCCGTCGGAACCACCAGGAACGATGAATCGGCGGTCTCGGTCGCGTCGAGCGAGTTTACCGATCCGCCCACTTTTCCGGTGTGCAGGTGATACTGCGGGATTCTCTGAAAATTTCCGCCGAACTGGAACAGGTGCGTTCCTTTATTCCAGCTCAAGTTGTCCACCAACTGATCGTTTACGTTGCGGTTGAATTGCGTGCGCACCGAGTTGGTCATGTAAATCGGAGCGTTAATGATGTTCGGCGTCACGGCGATGTAACCGGCGGAGGTGTTGGTTCCCGGCAGGTTCAACTCCGTGGCGATGGAGGAAAGCGCCGGGCGCAATCCGCCGTTGCGGTTACGCACATCGCCGAAGCTGACGGTGTTCACCAGGTTGGGCGTAATCTGTCCGGTGACGCCGGCGATGACCGCGCTGGTCCAGGCCGGCGTGAAATCGTCGTTGATCACGTCGCCGGGGTTGCGCATGTCGATCACCAATGGCGAAGAATCATAGGAAAGATCGCGCGAGTAGCTGAAACTGCCGTTGAAGTGCCACTTGTCGGTGATGTTGTGATCCACGCGGAACGTGCCGAAATCATCGGTGAGCGGGGACTGCACGTTGGCGGTGAATCCGGAGGTGTTCAGATTATCGACGCCGGAAACGTTGGGATTATTGGGCGGGGGCTCGAGCCCGAACATCGCCTGCATGGTGGGACTGATGCCGAGGCCGCGCGGATCGCAGGCGTTGCCGCCGGAGGGTCCGCATGCCGTTGAATTGAGCAGGTTGTAGGAATCGGTGTTGCCGGCTGCGTCCTTGAATCGCAAAATTCCCTGACGCATGGTCGAGGTGGGCACAATGGAGTTGACCTGAAACGTTTCCGGATAACGCCGAGCTTCGTATTCGGCAAAGAAAAACGTCTTGTTCTTGATGATCGGGCCGCCCACACGTCCGCCGGCGCGATTATCCTCCACCTTCGGTTTCACCAGGCCCAGACGATTGTTGTCCCAGGTATTGGCGTTCAAGTCGCTGTTCTGCGTGTACCAGAAAATGGCGCCGTGAAAATCGTTGGTGCCGCTCCGCTGCATCAGCGAAACCTGGCCCCCGGAGGCGCGCGTGAACGTCGAGTTCGAATTGGCGATCGCCACGCGAAATTCGTCCGTCGCCTCGACAGAAACAATCAGCACCGGCCGCGACCCCGAATCCGAATTGATCGTCGAGTTGGTGGAGTTGTCCGTAATATCGATTCCATCCAGGGTAAAAGTGGTCTGGTCGTTCAACGCGCCGTTGATGGATGCGCCGTTGTCGCTGCCCGTGTCCGGCGTCGTGCCCGGTTGCAGCAGCAGCAACTCCTGCGCCTGGCGCAAGCGCGTCGGCAGACGCAACAGCGACTGGGTTCCGATGACGTCGCCGACGGTCGAATCGGCACGCTGCAAATCCACCTGGGCGCTGGACGCGCTCACCTCCACCGTGGAACTGACTTCGCCGACCTCCAGTTTGAAATTCACCGTGGTGCTGGTGTTGACCTGCACGGTGATGTCGTTGACCACCTCGGTCCGGAATCCCGGGGCGTGCGCGGACACGTTGTAAGTCCCCGGCGGGACATTGGGGATGGCGTAGCTACCCTGCGCGCTGCCGGTCGCCGTGATTTTGGCGCCGGTATCCTTGTTGGTCAGTTCGATCTGCGCCGCCGCGACCAGCGCGCCGGTTGGATCCGTTACGGAGCCTAACACCGCTCCGGTCGAAGCATTTTGCGCGAATGAAAGACTTGAAAACAGTAGAGAGGCACCGAGAACAATGAGCACCCTCGGCGCACATTTGATTTTCATTTTGAATTCTCCACTCTCGACTAAACTCTGCAAGATCTGTTGGGGTCAGTATACGATGCAAACTGGAAAATGTCGAGAGGGTTACAGGCCTTCGCGTCCCAAAAGAATTTGAAGGAAAGCTACCGCAAAGTGCGACGCGGGAGTATGCTGAAAAATAAAGTGAATCGCCTCTTCAGCTTTCTGCTTGCGGCCGGCACTCTTCTCGCGCAGCAACAGCCAATCGTACTGAAAGTTTCGACTATGCTCGACGGCAGAGGCGGCGTGCGGCACAACGTCACCGTCGCCGTTGAAGATGGAAAAATTCAAAGGATTGGCCGGTCTGCGGGCGGCAGAGCGTACAACCTTACCGGCCTTACGCTGCTGCCCGGATTGATCGACACGCACGTACATCTGGCTTCGCATTTCGGCGCCGACGGAAAAGTCGCCGGCCGCGGCGAGCCGCCGGAGCGCGCCATGGGCTACGCGCTTGAAAATGCCTATCTCGATCTGATGGCCGGCGTAACCACCGTGCAAAGCGTCGGCAGCCGCATCGACCTGGATGTGCGCGAGGCGATCAACCGCGGCGTTCTCCCCGGCCCGCGCGTGCTGACGTCCGTGCGGCAGATCACCAACACGCACCTGACTCCCGACCAGCTTCGGGAGCTGGTGCGGCAAACCAAGGCCGACGGCGCGGACCTGATCAAGCTGTTCGCGTCGAAAAACTTCCGTGACGGCGGCGCGCAGACCATGAGCGATGAGCAGATCACGGCGGTCTGCGAAGAAGCGCGCGCGCAGGGCCTGCGCGTCCTGGTGCACGTCTATAGCTCGCACGCTATCGAGACGGTCTCGAAGGCCGGCTGCACTTCGGTCGAGCATGGAACGTTGATCAGCGATGAGGCTTTGCGGTTTCTCGCCGATCACGGAACGTATTTCGATCCGAATATCGGGGTGGTGGCGCAGAATTATGTCATCAATAAAGATAAATTCATTGCCAGTGGCGGATTTACCGAGGAGAGCATCCACGGCACCGAAACGCGGCTGATTCCCGCTTCGCTGGAAATGTTCAAGCGCGCCCTGGCGGCCAAGGGGCTGAAAATCGTGTTCGGCACCGACGCCGTCGCGGGCGCGCACGGCCATAACGCGGAAGAGCTGATTTATCGCGTGCAAAAAGGCGGCCAGGATCCGGGCGCGGCGATCATTTCGGCGACGTCGCTTTCGGCGGAGTCCATCGGCATGGGCGATAAAATCGGCGCGATCGCTCCGGGAATGGATGCGGATTTGATCGCCGTCGAAGGCGATCCGCTGAAGGATATCAGCGCGCTGCGGCGCGTGGTTTTCGTCATGAGGGGTGGGAAGGTGTACAAATGTCCACCGCAATAAATCAAAAAAAGGAAGAAAAAAGATGAAAAGATTATGCATTTTCCTGGCGGCCGCGGCCGCGCTTTTCGCGCAGGAACGGCCCATCGTTTTGCGAACTTCGACCCTCTATGACGGTCGCGGCGGGACGCAGCACAACACCATGATCGTGATCGAAGGTTCGAAAATCGCCCAAATCGGCGGACCCGCGCCATCGAACGCCATCGTTTACGATCTGCGCGCGCTGACCATTACGCCCGGCTGGATCGACACCCATTCCCACATCGCGTATCATTTTGACAACAACAATCGCAACGCCGGACGCGGCGAGCCCGAGTCGCAGGCATTGTGGCACATGGGCGACAATGCGGTGAAGACTCTGATGGCGGGATTCACGACCATTCAGAGTCCCGGATCGATGCGCGATAAGGATCTGCGCGACGCCATCGCGCGCGGCACCATTCCAGGGCCGCGCATTCTCACTTCGCTGCAGCCGATCACCAATCCGCAGTGGGACCCGGCCAAGATGCGCGCCACTGTGGATGAGCGCAAGCAGCAGGGCGCCGATTTCATCAAGCTGTTCGCCTCGAAGAGCATTCGTGAAGGCGGCCAGGTGACGCTCACGCAGGAACAAGTCAATGCGGTGTGCGGAGAAGCGAAAGCGCAGGGCCTGCGAACCATCGTGCATGCGCATTCCGCCGAATCGGCGAAAGAATCGACGCTCGCCGGCTGCACTTCAGTGGAACACGGCGCCTATGTGACCGACGAAGTGTTTAATTTAATGGCCGAACATGGGACTTATTATGATCCCAATATCGGCCTGGTGCTGCAAAATTACCTGGAAAATAAACCGAAATTCTTTGGACAGGGGAATTACAACGAAGAAGGCTTCGCCTTCATGCAGAAAGGCATCGGCATTACGCTGGAGACGTTCAAGCGGTCACTGAAGATCAAAGGTTTGAAGATTATTTACGGCACCGACGCCGTCGCCGGCGCACACGGGCAGAATTATCGCGAGTTCATCGTGCGCGTACGCGACGGCGGAATGGACCCGATGCGGTCGCTGATTTCGGTGACGTCGCTTTCGGCGGAGTCGCTGAACCTGGGCGACCAGATCGGTTCGATCAAGCCGGGCATGGAGGCTGATATTGTCGGCTTCGACGGCGATCCGCTGAAAGATCCTTACGCGGCCGGACGTTGCCTTTTCGTGATGAAAGGCGGCAAGGTTTTTGAAAACCTCGCGCGCGGATCGAAGGCCGGCTGGCATCCCTCGGAGAAGGAATCACGGTAATGCGATGGAGTACGTTTCTCGCGGCGGCCGCGCTTCTTGCCGGCGGCGCGGCCGCGCAGACCATCAGTCCGGATGTTTATAAGGCGCTTCAATTTCGCTACATCGGACCGGTCGGCAATCGCGTTTCGGCGGTAGCGGGCGTCCCGGGGAATCCGTTGGTGTACTACGCCGGCGCGGCCTCGGGTGGAATTTTCAAATCGACCGATGGCGGCGACACCTGGTCGCCGATCTTCGACGGCGAACCCGTTTCTTCGATCGGATCGCTCGCCGTCGCGCCGTCCGACCCGAATATCGTTTGGGCCGGCACCGGCGAGACCTGGATTCGCAGCCACATCTCGCTCGGCATGGGAATTTATAAATCGACCGACGCGGGAAAAACCTGGACGCTGATGGGTCTCGAAAAAACCGGCCGCATCGGGCGCATCGTGATCGACCCGCAGAATCCGGATATTGTGTTCGCGGCAGCGCTTGGCACCAGCTACGGGCCGCAGCCGGAGCGCGGCGTTTTTCGCACCAGCGACGGCGGCAAAACCTGGGACCGGGTGCTGTTCGTCGACGAAAATACCGGCTGTTCCGATATCGTCATGGATCCGAAAGATCCGAAAATTCTATTCGCCGGAATGTGGCAGTTCGTGATCCACACCTGGGGTCAGTTAAGCGGCGGACCGGGCAGCGGAATTTTTAAATCCAGCGACGGCGGCGCCACCTGGACGCGCGTCACCGGCCACGGTTTGCCGGAACAGGAGGTCGGCAAGATCGGCCTGGCGATCGCGCCGAGCAATCCCAAGCGCATCTACGCCATCATCGAAACCGGAACGGGCGAGCCGTTCAAGGACAAGCCGACAGCCAGCGGATATTTGTGGCGCTCCGATGACGGCGGCGACAACTGGCAGCAGATGACGTCGAGCCACGATATCGCTGGCCGGCCTCATTATTATTCACGCATGGCGGTTGAGCCGGATGATGAAAACGACCTGTATTTTTTGACCGCCTCTTACGCGGAGTCGAAAGATGGCGGCCAGACGCTGCGCGTCACGCGAGGCTATCCGCTGACGGCGGGCGGCCACACCGTGGGCACCCCGCCGCAGGGCGATTTTCACGATATGTGGATCGATCCGGCCGACCCCAACCGGCTGTATGTTTCCAACGACGGCGGCGTCGGCATTTCCGTGAATCGCGGCAAGACGTGGCAGCGTGTGGAATTGCCCAACGCCCAGATTTATCACGTAATGGTGGACAATCAGATCCCCTATTACGTCTATGGGAACCGGCAGGACGGGCCGTCGTTCCGCGGTCCGAGCAACAGCCGTGTTTTGGGCTATGGTCAATTCGTGCCGCAGATTTCGCGTGATCAATGGATGACCGTCGGCGGCGGAGAAAGCGGCTGGACGATTCCGGACTGGTCGGATCCGAACATCATTTGGGCCAGCAGCACCGCCGCGGGACCGCTCGGCGGCACCATCGACCGTTATGACGAGCGGACCCGGCAATTCCGCTCCGTCGAAGTATGGCCGGATGACACCGAAGGCCATCCGGCGGATGAAGTGAAATATCGCTTCAACTGGACCTTTCCCGTGGCAATGTCGCCGCATGATCATAATCGCGTGTACGTCGGCAGCCAATTTGTCCACATGACCGCGGACGGCGGGCAAAGCTGGAAAGTCATCAGTCCTGACCTGACGCTGAATGACAAGAGCAAACAGCTTTCTTCCGGCGGATTGACCGGAGACAATATCGGCCCCGAATATGGCGACACGCTGATGTCCATCGCCGAATCGCCCAAGCAGGCCGGCGTGATCTGGACGGGAGCCAACGACGGCACCGTCAGCGTCACGCGCGATGGCGGAAAAACGTGGACCAGGGTGAGCGAGAATATTCCGGATCTGCCCCCGTGGGGCACGATTTATACCGTCGAGCCGTCCAAATTCAGCGCCGGAACGGCCTATATTACCGTCGATCTGCACCAGCAGGATAATTATGATCCGTTTGTTTATAAAACCACGGATTTCGGCAAAACCTGGAAAAATTTGAGCGCAACCATTCCCAAATCGCGCCTGAGTTACGCGCATTGCATCAAGGAAGATCCGGCCAAACCCGGCCTGTTGTACCTCGGAACAGAAAATGGTCTTTATGTTTCCTTCAACGACGGTGAAAACTGGCAGCCGCTGCAAAATAATCTGCCGCACGCGCCGGTTTACGGCATCACCGTGCAGGAGCATTTTAACGACCTGGTGCTCGCCACCTACGGCCGCGGTTTCTGGATTCTCGACGATATCACTCCGCTGCGGCGCCTGACGCCCGAATTGACCGGCTCGCGCGCGTACCTGTTTCCGCCGCGCGAAACCTATCGCTTCCGCGGAATCACGCCGGCGATGGCCGCTTCCTATGATCCGACCGACGGCCGAAATCCTTCCTACGGCGCCGATTTGAATTATTACCTCAATTCCGCCGGCGGCGACGTGCAGCTTTCGATTCTCGACGCCAAAGGCGATACCGTGCGCAAGCTGCGGGCGACGGACCATGTGGGTATCAATCGGGTGCAATGGGATCTGCGCTATGATCCGTCGGGTGAAATTCGCCTGCGCACGGCGCCCATTTTTGCTTCCTGGATGCGCGTTCCGCCGCAGGGCCGGCCGGGCGGCGGACGCATCAACCTGCTCGCCATGCCGGGTGTCTACGGCGTGAAGCTTACCGTCGACGGCAAGGATTATACCCAGAAGCTGACCGTTCTCAAGGATCCGCATTCGTCCGGAACCGAGGCCGATATTCACGCTCAGTTCACCTTTCTGGAAACGCTGCGCGACGATCTGGCGACCGTTGGCGACATGATCAACCAGACGGAAATTCTACGCCGGCAAATTGAAGATTTAAAGCCGCGCGTCGGCGAGCCGGCCACGGCGCTCGATACCCGGCTGATCGGCTTTGAAGAAAATCTCCGCCAGTTGCGCAGCAGCGGCGGCCAGGACGGCATGCGTTGGGGAGCCAAGCTGGTGGAGAAATTAACGCATGTCGCCAGCCTGCTTCAGGACACCGACGATGCGCCGACCGCACAGGAGATCGCCGTCCAGCAGCAGTTCGCCGCGCAGATTCGCGAGCTGCATTCCCAGTTCGCCGGGCTGCTAAGCCAGGACGTGGCCGGCTTCAACAATCTGCTGAAGCAGCGCGGGCTTCCGGAGCTCCGCAATCAGATATCGCGCTGAGCGGTTCCATCGCGCTGCAACAACGAAATCGCGCCGTGCGGCCGATGCGCGATGACTTCGTAACACGAATATTAAATTGGTGATACGATGCACACATGGGACGCTTTGCCTTCCGGTTCTCAACCCCGGGTCTTCCGCGGCTTGGCCTACTTTGTCTCGCGTGGCTTGGATTCGCCGCGGGCCTGTGGGCGATGGCCGGCGGCAGCATTTCCGGGATCGTTAAGGATCCGAGCGGCGCGGTCGTTCCCGGCGCGAAGATCGAGTTGGCGAATGTCGCTCTCAAAACCACGTTCCACGCGATTGCGGATGCACAAGGTTTCTATTCCTTTCCCGCGCTGCCCGTGGGTAGCTACGATCTGGCGATCACAGCCGCGGGATTTGAGACCCAGAACAAATCGAACATCGCTGTGGATGCGGACGCAGCCATCAAGATCGACCTGACGCTGGCCGTGGCGGGACAAACGGAATCCGTGACCGTGAACGGCAATAACGCAAAGGTGCAAACACAGGTCGACACGGTGGCGACGAATCTGGGCGAAGTTGTCTCCGAGGCGCAGATCCAGGCCATCCCGCTGAACGGGCGCAGCTACACGGACCTTCTGGCCATCCAACCCGGCATCAGCCCGGTGACCACCCTGACTCCGGCTTCGGTCATCATGGCCGGCGTCACTGGGACGATAAATCCCTCCGGCGATCTGAATCCCGGCGATCTTTCGATCAGCGGACAGCGGGAATCGGCGAACGGATTCATGGTCAACGGCGTCGACGTGCAGGAGCACATGAACGGCGGAACGAGCGTAATTCCGAATCTCGATTCGATTCAGGAATTCCGCGTGCTCACCAACAACTTCGATCCGGAGTACGGCAATTACAACGGCGGAGTAATCGACGTCGTGACCCGGTCCGGCAGCAACTCGCTGCATGGAAACGCGTTCGATTTCCTGCGCAACACCGATCTCGATGCCCGCAATTTCTTCGACGCGACGCGGGGAGCCTATCAACAGAATCAATTCGGCGGCACACTGGGCGGTCCGATTTTGAAGGACAAGGTTTTTTTCTTTCTTGACTATCAGGGCACGCGAACCACCGAGGGGATCACGTCGCCGGTGACCACGGTGATGTCGAATCCCGAACGCGCCGGCAACTTCAGCGATGCGGCGAGTACGCTGACCGGAACGGTGAATGGACCAAATATCGCCACTCTGCTGACGCAGAAACTGGGCTATGGCGTCTCTGTGGGTGAGCCGTATTACACTCCCGGCTGCACCAGCCCCGGGCAATGTGTGTTGCCGAACGCGGCGATTCCACAAAGCGCCTGGTCTGCTCCGGCGCAAGCCTTGCTGAAGTATATTCCCGCGCCCAATCTGGGAGCCAATCAGTTTGCCACCTCCGCATATCCGGAGACCGTTCGGGACGACAAGGCCGGCAGCCGGATCGACGCCAACACGCGGCTCGGCCAGATCTCCGCTTATTACTTCATCGACGATTATTCGCTCGATAATCCTTATCCGGCGCAGCAAGGAGGCGCGACGGTTCCCGGTTTTGACGCTCTGACGCTCGGTCGCGCGCAGGAGCTGAGCATCGGCGATACCAAGGTTTTCGGCGCCACGCTGGTGAACGAATTGCGGGCGGGATTTCTACGCAACGCAAATAATATCGGCCAGCCGCATGGCGGATTGGGCGTGAGCTTAGCATCGCAGGGCTTCGTCACCGGCGCCGGAACGCCGGGGATCGTCGTGCAGGCGCCGCAGTTTGAAGGCGTCGAGAACGTCGTTTTCCCATCTTTGGTTATGGGTCTCCCCATCACCAACGTCGACCAATGGAACAACACCCTGTATTTGAGCGATACAGTTTCAAAGGTGATCGCGACGCACACGCTGAAATTCGGTGTTCAGTTCCACAACGATCAAGTGAACGAGAATCCGAATGCGACCTTTAACGGCACGTTCAATATCGACGGCACCGAAACGGGCAACGCCTTCGCGGATTTTCTGCTCGGATTCCCCAGCAACTTTACGCAAACCACCGGGCAGCGTTTTTACCTGCGGGATCATTACCTCGGCGCGTTCGCCGAAGATAGCTGGCGCGCCCGGTCCAACCTGACGTTCAATTTCGGCCTGCGCTGGGACCTAATCCGGCCGTGGTCGGAAAAATACAATAACATTCAGACCATTGTTCCCGGGGAGCAGTCGGTTCTTTATCCGAACGCTCTGCCGGATCTGCTTGTGCCCGGCGATCCTGGGATTCCTTCCACGCTCTCGCCGACCAAATATAAGAATTTCGCGCCGCGCATCGGAGTGGCCTATACACCGGGCTTCAAGGACCGTATTCTGCGCAAGATTTTCGGAGATTCAGGAAAAAGCAGCATTCGCGCAAGTTATGGGATCTTTTATACGGCGTTTCCCGGCCTGACGGCGGGAATCATGTATGGTGTGCCTCCGTTCGGGTATAACTATTTGAGCCCCGCGCCTCCGCTGTTCGCGACGCCGTTTATCAACGCCGCTGACGGCATGCAGAATACCGATCCATTCCCGCTGAATTTTCCTCCGCACAACGTTTCGGCATCGAATCCTTACACCGGATTTAATTGGCCGGCCGTCACGCCGATCGCCGCCGATCCTTATTTTTATTACCGCAACAGCGTTCCTTACACCGAAAATTATATGTTTTCGATCCAGCGGCAGATTACCGATAATGCGTTGCTGACGGTAAGTTATGCCGGGAATCAAGGGCATCATTTGTTAGTTCTGGTTCCGGTGAACGCCGGCAATCCCGCGCTATGCCTGAGCCTGAGCCAGCCGAACGAGGTTGCACCGGGCAGCGCGAGCTGCGGACCTTTCGGCGAAGATGCCACTTACACCACGGCTTCCGGCCAGACCATTCAGGGAACCCGAGTCGGTCTCGGCCCAAATTACGGATCGATGACGGCGCAGAAGACCATCGGCAATTCGAATTACAACGCTCTCGAAGCGAATCTCCGCTATACGCCGGGCACGCGTTCGACGGTTCTCGCCGGTTACACTTATTCGAAATCGATCGACGACGCATCCAATCTGGGTGAGCAAACCAACCCTTTCAACCTGCGGCTTTCCCGTGCTGTCTCTTCCTGGGACATGGCTCACAATTTCGTGGTGACTTACAATTACAGCATCCCCTTCGATCGCATTCGCCGGAATCGCCTGAGCGAAGGCTGGAGCATTTCCGGAACCACCCGCTTCAGCACCGGATTCCCGGTCACGCTGATGGACGATTCGGACCGGTCGCTGCTCGGCACACTCGGCAACGGCGTCAACAATGAGTTGCTGGACACTCCGCAGCTTGTTCCCGGTCCGCTCGACATCCACACCAATCCGCGGAACGGGCTGCCGGTGTTCAACACGAACGTGATTGTTCCCGAAGCGCCCGGCCAGTTGGGTGATGCCGGACGCCGCATTTTTAACGGACCGGGAATCGAAAACTTCGACGTGCAGATCAGTAAGACCATCGCTCTGACGGAATCCAAATCTCTCGACCTTCGCGTCGAGGCGTTCAACGTTTTCAACCACGCTCAGTTTTACGGTCCTGCTTCGGTGGATGGCGAAGTCAACGATCCGAACTTCGGGCATGTCGTGAGCGCAGCCGCTCCGCGCCTGATGCAGGTCGCCGCGAAATTCCGGTTCTAAGCCGGAAGCAGCCGGCGTGCCGGCCGATTGCGCCAAATTCAACAGAAATATGGGCGAAATCTGGGGGTTCTGGCGACAGGCGCCGCGACGGTCGTGCCCCGGTCTTTACGCACGAAGCATTCACGGTTCGTGGATGGTGAACTGCTCGGATCTAGGTAGATCGCATTAGAAAGGAGATCGGTCATGTTCAAGAGAGCCTTGACATTGATTTGCTGTAGCCTGCTCTTTGCGACCTTCTCCGTAAGAGCAGATGAGTGGAACAAGAAAACCGTGGTGACGTTCAGCGGACCCGTGGAGCTTCCCGGTATTGTTTTGCCGGCCGGCACCTACGTCTTCAAGCTGCTGGATTCCGAGTCGAACCGTCATATCGTCCAGGTATTCAATAAGGACGAGACCAAGATCTATACCACGATCCTGGCTATTCCGAACTACCGCCTGGCGCCAACCGGGGAAACGGTGATTCGCTTTTCCGAGCGCCCGAAAGGAACGCCGGAAGCGATGCGCGCCTGGTTTTATCCCGGCGATAATTTCGGCCAGGAGTTTGTGTATCCGAAGACGCGGGCCATCACTCTGGCAGCGGAAGTGAAAGAGCCGGTGCTGGCCGCGCCTGTGACCCGGGAAACGAAGCCCGAGGAGTTGGCTACGGCTCCAGTGGAGACCATCGCGCCGCCTCCGGTGGAGGCCAAACGCGCTCCGCCGGAAGCAATTCCTGCTCCTGCCGTGGAACCGGCGCCTCCGCCCGAAGCGGCTCCCGTTGCGGAGTTGCCGAAGACGGCGAGTTCGATTCCTTTGGTCGCGTTGCTGGGAACTGCGGCGTTGCTCTTTGCGCTGGTTTTGAAGCGCCTTGCGTGAGCTTGGTATGAGGCTCAAATTGCGATGGCGGCGAAGGCGTCATCGCGAGCGGGGGCACGGAATCCTGTGGAGGACCCAGGTTGCGCTCATGATGTTTGGCATCCTGGCGCTGGGGTTCTGTGCTCTCGCTTATTTTGAAGCCGCGTTTTCCCAGGCTTATGAAACGCGCGAACTTGAGCGAAGTTTGTCCTTGCCCCCGTCGCCGCATCCGGCGGGCGATGCCGGTGTCAGCCGGCTGAAGATTCCGAGGCTTGGCATTGGGGTGATCGTGAATGAAGGCGTCGGAGCACGAATCTTGCGAATCGGCGCCGGTCACGTGCCTGGCACTGCGTTCGCGGGCGATCGTGGGAACGTGGTGATCGCCGCTCATCGTGATACCTTCTTTCGAGAGCTTCGCAAAATTCATCCCGACGATACGATCCTGCTTGAAACCTTGCACGGTACTTATGAATACTCGGTCGAATGGACGCGTGTGGTCGAGCCTTCCGATCGTGAGGTTATGGAAGCTTCGAGCGAGTCTCTGTTGACGCTGGTGACGTGTTATCCCTTCTATTACGTCGGCCCCGCTCCGGAGAGATTCATCGTGCGGGCAAGACGGATCCACAGGCAGTGACTCACGCATCGATCGTGACAGTCGAAAAATCCCAGGAGCAAGTATTCAACGCCCGCTCAGGGACTGCGGCGCCGGCCCGACAAACACTTTCGGCGCCGCGACAAACACCGCGCCTATGACCCGAGAAAACCAAGCGCAAACTGGAGATCGTTCGCAGTGCGCCGCACCTTTTTAAAGAGCGATTCCGGCGAAAGATTGGTTCGAGCGATATTTGCCCGGCCGCTGACCGGGGCATTACACCCACGCTTTGAGTACTATCGCCCAGAGTTTCATGAACCTAAGAATCGTAATACATTCAAGCCACTGAAGTTCTGCGCGGTCTTCGAATTGCCGTCTTTCTTTTGTGAGACGAAAGAAGGATTTATGCGTATTTCTCATCTTCTGTCCGCCTTGCTTCCGCTTGCGCTCTCTTTCGGACAAACCGCCGGTGACGGCAACTGGCCGCGCGAGCTGGATACCCATGGCGTTCATTTAGTCATCTATCAGCCGCAGGTCGACCGCTGGGAAGGAAACCGGATCGAATCGCGATCCGCGGTGATCGTCACGCGAAACGGAGATCCCACGCAGATCTTCGGCACCGTCTCCATCCAGGCGAGAACCGAGGTCGATCGCGAAACCAGGCTGGTATCCTTTGAAGACATCTCCATTAAGCAGGCTGATTTTCCGTCGGCCGCGCCGCTACAGCCGACGTTACTCAAAGCTGTTCGCGAAAGCGCCAAAAGCTGGCCGCGAATCGTCTCTCTGGACCGGCTGTTGGCCGATCTTTCCAGCACCCAAGCGGAGACCAAGGCGGAATCCGTACGCTTGAAAAACGATCCGCCGAAAATCATTTTCAGCACGCGGCCGGCGGTTTTGATCCTGATCGATGGCGAGCCGGTGTATCGCGCGGTCGAAGGCACGCCGTACACTCGCGTCGTCAACACGCCGGCGCTGCTGTTGTTTAACTCGAGCGCGAACGCCTTTTATCTCGATGGCGGCAACTGCTGGATGAGCGCGTCGTCTCTGAGCGGCGCCTGGACGGCCGCGGCCAATCCTCCACAGGATCTCGACGCGATCAAGCAGCAACTCACGGCCAGCGAAGAGAAGGAACCTTCGGAAGCTCCGCCGGCTCCCGCGGGAAATCCGCCGGCGGTGTACGTCAGCACCACGCCCGCCGAGCTACTGATCACGCGCGGCGACCCGCAATATGCCCCGATTCCGGAGACCAGTCTGCTGTTTGTCACCAACTCCGATAACGACATCTTCATCGATACCCAAACGCAGCAATCCTACGTTCTCCTCGCCGGCCGCTGGTTCCACGCCAAGTCTCTGGGAGGCGCTTGGGAATGGGTTCCCGGCGAACAGCTTCCACGCGATTTCGCGAAAATCGCACCCGACAGCCAAAAGGGGCACGTGCTCACATCCATCCCCGGAACCGAGCAGGCGCGGGAAGCGGTTATCGCCAACCAAATCCCGCAGACGGCGACCGTGCGCCGCAGCGAAGCCAAACTGACGGTCCACTATGACGGCGATCCCCAGTTCCAGCCCATCGAAGGCACGTCGATGGAGTACGCGATCAACACCTCTTCGGAAGTGATCCACGCCGACGGCCGCTACTACGCAGCCCAGCACGGCGTCTGGTTCGTCGCCGACACGCCGACAGGACCATGGGCCGTTGCCGACACCATTCCTGCGGAAATTTACAACATTCCGCCGAGCAATCCGCTCTATCATCTGCGCTACGTGTACATTTATGGCGCAACGCCCGACTACGTGTGCGTCGGTTACACGCCGGGCTACATGGGCGCGTTCGTATCCGACGGCGTCGTGGTCTTCGGAACCGGCTGGTGGTATCCGGGCTGGTGCGGCATCGCGTGGCCGTATTATTGTTACGGCTGGCCGTGGACTTGGGGCCTCGGGTTTGAGTTCAGCTACTGGGGCGGCGGATGGTTTTGGCATCCGGTGGGCTCCTTCTGGTGGTATCACGGAGGGCCGGTGACGCATCGTGTTTTTTATGAACACTGGAATCCGCAATGGTCCACGGCGAATCGCGCCTGGGTTCGCGGGAATGTGAATGCATACAGCCACTGGCAGGGAAACGCGGTGGTCGCGCGCAATTTCCGTCAACCGGGAAACGTTGCCCCCGGCGGCGCGGCGCATCCGGATCTGTACGCCGGCCACAACGGCCAGGTTTACGAACATCGTTCCGACGGCTGGTACCAACGCGACCAGTCAGGCCAATGGCAAAGGATGCCCGCCAACCCGCAAATTGAGCGGCAACTGGAGCAGCAGCGCGATTCGCGTTCGCTCGGCCAGCAGCGGCAGCGCGAGTTTGAGAATCGCGGCCAATCGCCGGGCATACCGCGAACCGTGATGCCGCGGATGCCGTCGATGCCGCGTCCGTCGGCGCCGCCTCGCGGAGGACGCGGGCGCGGGTGAGGAAGGGCGCGGCAGCGGATCACGCCGGACGATCGGGGCCCATCATCCGTGCAACATCCTGCTCGCCGCGCTTCACATCGACCTTCAACAGCACCAGCAGGCCGGCGATAAAAAATACGATCAGCGAGAGAATCGCGATTCTGTAGCTCTTGGTGAACTGCAACGCCAGCCCGAAAAATAGCGGACAGAGCCAACTGGTTCCCTTATCGCTCACCTCGTAGATGGCGTAGTATTGCGCTTCTTTGAGCTTGGGAATCAGTTGCGCGTACAGCGAACGGCTCAACGCCTGGCTTCCGCCCAACACCAGCGCGACAATTGCCGCCATCACAAAGAACTGGAGGGTCGTCTTGACCTCCAGATAAATGTAAACGAGCACTCCGGTCCAAATCACCAGGCTCACCACAACCGCGCGCTTGGCGCTGATTATGCCCGCCAGCCAGTTGAACGAAAGCGCGCCAAAAAAAGCTACAAACTGGACCATCAGGATCGCCAACGTCAGCGTCGAGACCGGAATTTTCAACTCATCGTTGCCGAATTGCGTGGCCAGAACGATCACCGTCTGAATGGCGTCGTTGTACAGCAGAAAGGCGACGATAAACGTAAACGCCTGTGGGTAACCGCGCAGGTCGCGGAGGGTTCGCGACAAAATTCTTACGGCTGCGCCGACGGCGCTCTGGCCGGCGGGCGGTCTCCGCTCCGCACCGCGATTGCGCAAGGCGCGCAGCGGAATCACAGTCAACGCGGCCCACCACGCGCCCGCTGAGGCCAGGCTGATGCGGACCGCCTTTTCATTGCCGAGTCCGAGGCGAGCCGCGTTCAGGTACAGCAACAAATTGAGCGCCAGCAGCAGGCCGCCTCCGACGTATCCGCTGGCCCAGCCCTTCGAAGACACCGTGTCACGATCCTCGACCGGCGCGATCTCCGGAAGAAATGAATTATAGATCACCACCCCGGCGCCGAAGCTCACGTTGGCGATTAGGAACAACAGGCCCCCGAGCAGATAACGTTTCCCGTGCAGGCTGAACATCGCCACCGTCGCCGCCGCGCCGATGTACGCCGCAACGCCTAGCGCCTGCTTTTTCCGCCGTCCAAAATCGGCGACCGCGCCGATCACCGGAAGAAACAGAACCTGAAGAACCACGGACAGGCTGACCAGGTAACTCCAGTAGCTTAGGGCGTCAATGGGGATGCCGAAAGGGTGAACCATGCCCGCGGAATCCGCCGCCGACTTGGCGAGCGACGTCAGATAAGGACCCAGAAACAAGGTCACAACGGTCGTCGAAAACGCTGACTGTGCGAAGTCGTACATGTACCATCCGCGCTGCTCGCTGCTGCTGTGATGCGGTGTCATGCCATGGTGCGCCCTGCTGATTTTCACACATATTGGTTTAACCGCGGCCCACTCATTGTGGGTCAGGCTTTCAGCCCGCGGCGGATTTTCCATGCGCCCGTTCGTTTGCTTGCAAAACTGCGCAGGCTAAAAGACGGTCCCACCAGGTGCGCGGGATTTAATAATTGGAATCAGAAATAATTTGGGTTACAATGTATTCTGAGTTTTGCATTCGCGAGGCTTGACCCTATGAAACGAGCGATTCTTCTGTTGGTGATTGCGGCTGTCGCCGTGGCGATCTGGTGGATCGAACGTCCGCGTCCCCAGACTCTTGTGTTGACCGGTACGGTCGACGGCAATGAAGTGGTGGTCGGCAGCAAGATCACCGGCCGCATCGTGAAGCTGGCCGTGGACGACGGGCAGTGGGTCAAACAGGGCGACCTGATCGCGGTGCTGGACCAGGACGAGCTGCGCGCCGATCAGGGCGCCGCGCGCGACGCGATCGCCCAGGCCCGCGCCAATGCTCAACAATCGGTGGCGCAGACGGAACTGCTGACCCATACCCTGCCGACCAAGGTGGAGCAGGCCGAGGCGCAGGTTTCGCAAAGCGAAGCGCAATTGCAGCAGGCGCAGGCGCAGGTGGCCCAAGCCCAAGCTCAACTGCTCCAGGCGCGCGCGCAGGTCGCGCAGACGCAAGCCGCGGTCGCCAAGGCGCAGGACAACTTTAATCGCATCCGGCCGCTGGTCGAGCGCGATATCAATCCGCCGCAGGATCTGGTGACGGCGCGAACCGATCTCGAATCCGCGCAGGCCAATCAGCGTGCCGCGCAGGCCAACGTCGAAGCGGTGCAGCGCTCGGTCGCGGCATCGGAAGCCGGAGCGGCGGCGATCCAGCGGTCGGTCGTCGCCACCAAGGCCGCGCTCGCTGACTCCGAACAGGAGCAAAGACAGGTCCCCGTGCAGCAGCGCCAGACCGAAGCGATGCGCGCGGCCGAGGCGCAGGCGGCTTCGAACGCGGCGGCCGCCGCGGCGCGCCTGGACCAGACGCAAATCTACGCGCCGGCGAGCGGGATCGTAACGTTGCGCGCGGCGCGGCAGGGCGAAGTGGTGAATCCCGGCAGTCCGATCGTCACGCTGTTCGATTTGAGCTCCACCTGGATCGATGCCGACGTCGAAGAAACCTATGCCGATCTCATTCCGATGGGAAAAATTTTACGGGTGCGCCTGCCCTCCGGAACGGAGATCAGCGGGCCGGTGATTTACAAAGCCGTCGAAGCGGATTTCGCCACGCAGCGCGACGTCAGCCGCACCAAGCGCGACATCAAGACGGTTGCGATCCGGGTGAAAGTGGCCAATCCGCAGGGCCAGCTTCCGCTCGGCATGACCGCCTGGGTGATGCTTCCGGTGCCGGCCTTGCCGCCGCCTCCGCCGCTCAGGACGGCGATGAATTAAGGTCATGACCCCCTCGAACAGCGTCGCCATCGACGTGCAGGCGATCAGTAAGCGATTCGGCGCGCTGCTGGCGGTGGATCAGGTCAGCTTCACCGTGAACCGCGGCGAGATTTTCGGCCTGCTCGGACCGAACGGCGCGGGCAAGAGCACGCTGATCCGCATGTTGACCACGCTGGTGCCGCCCACCAGCGGCACCGCGATCGTCGCCGGGCACGACATTATCGCCGACGCCAACGCGGTGCGCTCCCGAATCGGCGTCATTCCACAGAACATGACCAGCGATCCGGAACTGACCTGCGCGGAGAATATCGGCATACACGCGCGGCTGTACGGCATCACCGGGGCGCGGCGGCGCGAACGCACGGCGGAGCTGCTCGAAGCCGTCGGCCTGGCCGACCGCGCCGACGCAATGGCCTCCACGCTTTCCGGCGGCATGCGGCGGCGATTGGAGATCGCGCGCGGTCTGGTCCACGATCCGCAGATTCTGTTTTTGGACGAACCCACCACCGGCCTCGATCCGGTTTCGCGCATTTCAGTCTGGGAAATGATCACCCATCTGCGCGCGCACCAGGGCCGCACACTGTTTCTGACCACCCATTACATGGACGAAGCCGACCGGCTGTGCGATCGGCTCGCGATCGTGGACCGCGGCAAGATCGTCGCGCTGAATACGCCGGTGGCGCTCAAAGCGTCGGTACCCGGAGCGAGCCGCATCGAGCTGCAATTCGATCCCGATCTGCCCCACGGCGTCGCCGACCTTGAACCCTTGCCGGCGGTCAAATCGGTGCGCGCGCTCGGCTCGGCGACGTATCGCATTTCGAGCGACCGCGGTCCCGCTTCCGCGCAGGAATTAATCGAGCTGGCGCGAGCCAACAAGCTCGAATTAAAAAGTCTTTCGGTGGAATCCACCAGCCTGGATGACGTTTTCTTGCACTACACCGGACACGGACTGACCGAAATGCCGGACGTCGCGACTTCCGGCGCGCAGCAGAAAGGAGCACGGCCATGAGACGAGCCTTGGCCCTGGTCGAGCGCGATATGCGCAAATTCCGCCGCAGCCCGGCGTTGTTGTTCGCCTCGCTGGTGCTGCCGCTGGTGCAGTTGATCATTCTGGGCAATGCTTTCGGCGGAAACATAAAGAACGTCGCGTTGGGCGTGGTCAATCTCGATCACGGCCCCGAATCCGTGGATGTGCTGGAGCGTGTTCGCGCGGTTGGCGCGAACGCGCGCACGTTTATTCCTGCCGATTACAACGACGAAGGCGTCGCTCTTAACGACCTGCGCAAAGGCGTGTTGAGCGCCGTTCTGATCATCCCGCAACACTACTCGCGTGATTTGCTGGAACAGCATCAGCCGCGGCTGGCGCTGATCACCGACAACACCGATCGTTCGGTCGCCGGCGCGGTGGGCGATCAGATGTCGCTGCTGGTGAACTCGATCAACGCGCCGCAAGTCGCGCCGCGCGAGCCGGCGCAAGCCGCGCTCGACGTCGTGGAGGTCTATCCTTACGTCGACTACATCAAATATCTGCTGCCCGGATCGGTCGCGCTGGCGATTTTCGTCACGTCGATGATCGGCGGCGGATTGCTGTTCATCGACGACAAGTCGCGCGGCCTGCACGAAGGCTACATGGTCACGCCGATCACCAAGTGGGAGCTGATTTTAGGTTTCAACCTTTCCGGCGTGATTAAGGCGGTGCTCGCCGGCGAGACGGTTTTAGTCCTGGGCGCGATGGTCGCGGGCGTTCCGGATTTCTTCGAGCCGATGCGCCTGGTGGAGCTGACCCTGATGGTGATTCTGACTTCGATCGCGCTGATCGGCATGATGTTTTTCATGATGGCCCGGATCAACGATCCGCTGGTGCCGCGCGCGATCTTCGGCGTGCTCAACACGCTGCTGTTTTTCCCCAGCGGCGCCGTTTATCCCATCGCCGGTTTCCCGCACTGGCTGCGCTGGATGTCGGAAGGCGACCCGTTTACCTACGCCGTCCATGGTTTCCGCACGCTGTTGTTGAAAAACATCGGAATCAGCGCGGTCACCACCGACCTGTTCGCGCTGGTTCTGACCTCGATAGTGGTGCTGGGGGGCGCGACGCTGCTGTTCCGGCGGACCCTGTGATGCCGCGCGCCCCGATTAAAATTTCGGCCCGAATTCCCGCAGCCAGGATCCCGCTGGAGTTGCACCCGTCGGCGCCAGGCTTATGGTTCTGCAATTGGAAAATCTGGCTGGACGCGCGCCGGCGGCTGGATCAAACGCTGGCGCCGCTCGGCCTGCACGCGCGCGACTTCTGGCTGCTGGCGATCGCGGGGGCCGGCAACATTTCGCAGAACGAAATGGCGGAACTGTGCGGCCTCGACCCGAGCTCTCTGGTGCCCGTGCTCGATGGCCTGGAGCGCCGCGGCTGGCTCCGCCGCCAGCGCAATCCGCGGGATCGCCGCATGCAATGGGTCCAGCGTACCGAAGCCGGCGATCGCCTGTTCGCCCGCGCGCGGCCCCGCGCGCAGCGAGCCGAAGCGCGGCAGCTGGCCGCCCTTTCTCCGGCGCAGCAGCGCCAACTGGTCGCCGCGCTGCGCAAGTTGGTCACGATTTCGGAATAACAAGGGAATGATCATGAACACATCCGGCAGCATTGCGCTATTGACTGTTCTGGCAGGCGTCGGCGCCTTCGCACAATTGCCTTCCGCTGCGCCGTCCTCCTCGGCGCCGTCGGCCGCGATTTTGCCGTCTTCCGGACGCAACAACCAGAGCGGCGCGGTCGGGATCGCCGAACAGCCGGTCGCGGGCACCACGACGAGCGTGAATACGCTGAATCCCAGCGTGCAAATTTCGGGTCCCTATAGCGGTAGCGCACGAAGCACCACCGCCCTGCCGTTTTCGGGAAAACTGTCCCTCGCCGATGCGCTGAGGCGCGGCCTGGCTTTCAATCTGGGCGCGATTGGCATGATGCAATCGGCGCGGCAATCGAGCGGCCAGGTGAAGGTCTCCCGCAGCGCGCTGCTGCCGAACGTCACCGCCAGTCTCAGCGAAAACGTGGAGCAGGTCGATCTGGCCACCTTCGGCCTGCACTTCAGCGTTCCCGGTTACGCGATTCCCGCCGTGGCCGGACCCTTCAACTATTTCGCCTTGCAGGCGAGTCTCAGCCAGATGGTGGCGAACATGACCTCGATCAACAATTACCGCTCCGCGCGCGCAACCGCCCGCGCCAGCCAGTACAACCTCGAGGACGCGCGCGACCTGGTCACTTTGGCCGTCGGCGGCGCGTACCTGCAAGTGCTGGCCGCGCAGGCGCGCGTGGATGCGGCCCAAGCGCAGCTCACCACCGCCAACGCCGTCTTTCACCAGTCGACCGAGCAACATGCCGAAGGCGTGCTGGGCCGCCTGAATGTCGATCAGAACCAGGTTCGGACGCTGACACAACAGCAGCAGATGATCACGCTGCGTAACGATCTGGCCAAGCAGAAAATCAACCTGGCGCGGATCGCCGGGCTTCCGCCCAATCCCAATTACGAGCTGACCGACACGTTTCCGTTCCGCCCCGCGCCGGTCCAGAGCGTCGACGCCGCCTTAGCTGCCGCCGAAAAGCAGCGCGCCGATCTGAAGGCCGCGCAAGCCCAGGTGGAGGCCGCGCAAAAAGCGCTGGCGGCCGCGCGAGCCGAGCGCCTGCCGTCGATCTCGGTCAGCGGCGACTACGAACTGGTCGGCAACCTTTCCGATTCACACGGAGCTTTTGCCGTGGTCGGCACGATGAGCGTTCCTATCTGGCAAGGCGGCCGGATTTCAGGGGACATCGCGCAAGCCCAATCCGTGTTGGCCCAGCGCAAGGCTGAACTGGAGGACACGCGCGGCGCGATCGAAGCCGAAGTGCGGCAAGTCTATCTCGACCTGCAAGCCGCGGCGGGGCAAGTCGAGGTCGCGCGCAAGAACCTGCAAGTGGCGCAGGAAACGCTGGAGATGACGCGCGCGCGCATGGAGGCGGGCGTGATCAACACGCTCGAAGTGGTGCAGGCGCAGGAAACGGTCTCCAGCGCGCAACTGGACCTGATCGACAGCATCTTCGCGCATAATTTGGCGAAATTGAATCTGGCGCGTGCGCTGGGCCACGCTACCGATCAGATCCCGACGCTGCTCCAGGCTCAACCTCGAACGCCCTGAGTTGCCGCTGAATCGTGGCGCATGGGGCTCGGTGAAAAGTTGCTAAGGCCCCGCCCGGACGGACGCGGCTTTCGAGTCGCCTCACATCCGCTCATCGTGAGCCGAATCGCGCAGAAAATGGGCGTATCAACACATGAAATTACTGCGACTGTTTGTTTCCCTGGTCCTTCTGGCCGGCGCTGGTTCGGCGCAATCGCGCAACCGGGCGAATGACCCGGACCTCAAGGAAATGCGCGATTACCGGCTCAACATGGACGTGGTTCAACGCTACGTTGCCGCGTTAAAAAAAATGACGAGTGATCCGGCCACCAAGCCATGTTTCGACCATAAGTCTCCCGGCGACGCGCCCAACCTCGATGCCGGCGAAAAAATCGTCGAAGCCTGTCCGGCCGCCGTCGCCGATCTGAAGACCGCCAGCATAAAACCGCGCGAGTTCCTGATCATCACGGCCTCGCTCATCGGCGATATCATGGCCGTCGGAATGAAGAAAAACGGCACGATCAAGGAATATCCGCCCTCGATCTCGCCCGAAAACGCCGCGTTCGTCGAGCGGAATTACGAGAAGCTGCAGGCGCTGCTCCAACCCGCCAGCGGCGATCGGAAGTAGTTCGCCGCTCCGCATTTAGCGACGCGCGTTATACTGGAGATTCTCCCCCGGATTGGATCTTCTCCATGTCCGCGCCTTTTGTTCATCTGCACTGCCACACCGATTACTCGCTGCTCGACGGCGCCTGCGAAATTTCCCAGTTGATGGATCTCGCCGTCGAGCAGAAAATGCCCGCCGTCGCCATGACCGATCACGGCAACCTGTTCGGCGCGGTCGAGTTCTACAACAAAGCCAAAGAAAAAGGCATCCATCCGGTCATCGGCTGCGAAGTTTACGTCGCGCAGCAGGGCCACACCAATAAAACCGACACGAATCGCTACAACCACCTGGTGCTGCTGTGCGAAAACGCCGCGGGCTATCGCAACCTGATCCAGCTTGTCTCGACCGGCTACCTCGACGGCTTCTATTACAAGCCGCGCATCGATAAGGACCTGCTTTCGCGCCACTCCAAAGGCCTGATCGCGCTGTCCGCCTGCCTGCGCGGCGATATCAACGAAACGCTGCTGGCCGACCGCTACGAGGACGCGCGCAAGCTCGCCTATGAATACACCGATCTGTTCGGCCGCGGCAATTTTTTCCTCGAATTGCAGGATCACGGCCTCGATCCCGATAAAAAAGTTCTGCCGCTGATTCACCGCCTCGCTTCCGATACTTCCATCCCGCTGGTGGTCACCAACGATTCGCATTATCTGCGCCAGGACGATGCTCGCGCACATGAAATTCTGCTGTGCATTCAGACCGGCAAAACCATGTCCGACACCAATCGCATGCGCTTCGAGCATCCCGTGTTTTACTTGAAGCCGCGCGAAGAAATGATGGCGCTGTTCGGCGAAGTGGAGCACGCGCTCGACCGCACCTGGGACATCGCCCAGCGCTGCCAGTTGAAACTGGAGCCGGTCAAGGAACCGTTCCCGAAATTTCCCATTCCCGAAGGCCACTCGACCGACACGTATTTCGAATACATCGCGCGCCAGAGCTTCGAAAAACGCCGCGTGCGCCTGGAAGCGATGGCCGCGCAGGGCAAGCTGCGCCACGATCTCCAGGAATACGCCGAACGGCTGGATCGCGAAATCAAAATGATCCAGCAGATGAAATTTTCCGGTTATTTTCTGATCGTCTGGGATTTCATCCGCTTCGCCAAACAAGCGGGCATTCCCGTCGGCCCCGGCCGCGGATCGGCCACCGGCAGTCTGGTGAGTTGGGCCATGGAGATCACTGACATCGATCCGCTCGTCTACGATCTGATCTTTGAGCGATTTTTAAATCCCGAACGCATCAGCATGCCGGATATCGACATTGATTTCTGCACCCGCGGTCGCGGCCAGGTGATTCAATATGTCACCGAAAAATACGGGCGCGAACAGGTGGCCCAGATCATCACTTTCGGCACACTGGGAGCGCGCGCGGCGATTAAAGATGTCGGCCGCGCGCTCGATATCAGCTTCGGCGACATGGACAAAATCACCAAGCTGATCCCGGCGATGCCGCTCAACATCAAGATCAAAGACGCGCGCAAAATGGAGCCGCAGCTGGAGGATCTGGCTCGCAAGGAGTCGCGCGTCAAGGAAGTTCTCGAAGTGGCGGAGCGCCTGGAAGGCATGTGCCGCAACGCTTCGATGCACGCCGCCGGCGTGGTGATTTCGCCCGAGCCGCTCAAAGACCTGGTTCCCCTCTATAAGACAAACAAGGACGAAATTGTTACGCAGTACGACATGGTCGGCCTGGAAAAACTCGGCCTGCTGAAGATGGATTTTCTGGGGTTAACCACGCTGACCATCGTCGAAGATGCGCTCAAATTGATCGAGCGCCATCGCGGCGTCAAGCTGCGCGTCGAAGACATTCCTCTCGACGACCCAAAAACCTACGAGCACGTTTTCAGCAAGGGCTACACCAGCGGCATTTTCCAGTTTGAATCGGCCGGCATGCGCGATATTCTGCGCCGCTATCAGCCGGACCGTCTCGACGACCTGATCGCGTTGAACGCGCTCTATCGTCCTGGCCCCATGGACATGATCGACGACTTCATCGATCGCAAACACGGCCGCAAGGAAGTGACCTATGATTTTCCGGAGCTGAAAGACATTCTGGAACAGTCCTTCGGCGTCATCGTGTATCAGGAGCAGGTGATGCAGATCTCCAATCGCCTGGCCGGATACTCGCTCGGCGAAGCCGATCTGCTGCGCCGCGCGATGGGCAAGAAAAAAGTGGAAGAAATGGCCAAGCAGCGCGCGCACTTCGTCCAGGGCGCGCTGGCGCGGGGACATTCGCAGCGCAAGGTTGAAAAGATTTTCGACCAGATGGCCAAGTTCGCCGGCTACGGATTCAACAAATCGCACTCGGCCGCCTACGCCTATCTGGCATACGTGACCGCGTATCTCAAAACGCATTATCCGCTCGATTTCATGTCCGCGCTGCTTACCTCGCAAACCGGCAACACCACGCAAGTCGTCAAGTACATCAATGAGTGCCGCGAAATGGGAATCCGCGTGCTCGCCCCGGACGTCAATTCGTCGGAGTTCGATTTTACGCCGGTCGAAACCGCCGCCGAAACGGGCATTCGCTTCGGATTGGGCGCGATCAAAAACGTCGGCGGAGGCGCGGTGGAGTCGATTGTCGAAGGAAGAAAAACCGGCCGCTTCGGATCGCTCTACGAATTTTGCGAGCGCGTCGATTTAGGCTCGGTGAACCGGCGCATGATCGAAAGTTTCATCAAGGCCGGCGCCATGGATTCGCTCGAAGGCACGCGCGCCCAGTTGTTCGCCAGCATCGACAGCGCCATGGAAACCGGCGCCCGCGCGCATAAGGATCGCGAAAGCGGCCAGTCCGGCCTGTTCGCCGAGTTGATCGAAGAGCAGCCAGCCGCGGACCATCCGCTGCCCAACGTCCAGGATTGGACCGGCGCGGAAAAATTGACCGCGGAAAAAGAGATGCTCGGGTTTTACATCACCGGCCATCCGCTTGATCAGTACATGGATAAAGTGAAGGAGCTGGCCACGCACACCACCGCGGACCTTGAAGGTCTGGCGAAGCACACCGAAGTCGCGCTGTGCGGGATTTTGACCGGAATCCAGCGCCGCCGCAGCAAGGAAGGAAAGCTGTGGGCGTCGATGCAGATCGAGGATCTGGAAGGCGCGGCGGATGCGATGGTGTTTTCCACCAAGTACGAAAGCCTGATGCCGTCGCTTCAGGAAGACAAGGCGGTGCTGGTGCGCGGCCTCGCGCTGCCGGAAGAAAATGCGCCGCCGAAAATTTCGGTGCAGGAAATCGTCCCGCTCGAAGTCGCGCGATTGAACCTTCCCGCGCTGATCTCGATTCGCGTTCCGGTGAACGGCGCCGGCGCGTCCGAGCGTGCTTCGTCGTTGCGCGCATTGTTCCAGAAAAAGCCCGGTGAAACCGAGGTTCGGCTGCGCCTTGAAAAATCGCGCGATTTCTCGGTTATCCTGGACATTACGGCGAAGGTTCGCCCGGATAAGGAATTTTGCGCCGAAATCGTCCGCATCTGCGGCGCCGAGGCGATGGAGATTCTGGGCGGGTAATCGACGTTTGAAACGATGCCGGAAACGCAGACTCCGCCGCCTTCGAATCCGAGTTGGGACCGGGTGCAGCTCGCGCGCCATCCCAAGCGGCCCCACGCGCTCGATTACATTCAGCGTCTGTTCACCAATTTTGACGAGCTGCACGGTGACCGTGCCTTCGCCGACGATCACGCCATCGTCGGCGGACCCGCCTGGTTCGACGGCAAGCCGGTGATGATCCTGGGCCAGCAAAAAGGCCGCGACACCAAACAGAAAGTTTTTCGCAACTGGGGCATGCCGCGTCCCGAGGGTTACCGCAAGGCGTTGCGTCTGATGCGCATGGCCGCGAAATTCGGCCGTCCGATTATCAATCTCTTGGACACCCCCGGCGCGTATCCCGGAAAAGACGCCGAGGAGCGGGGCCAGGCCGAAGCGATCGCGCAGAATCTTCGCGAAATGGCGCGGCTGGGCGTTCCAATTATCGTGGTGGTCATCGGCGAAGGCGGCAGCGGCGGCGCGCTGGCGTTGGGCGTCGGCAATCGCATTTATATGATGGAAAACGCCGTGTACAGCGTGATTTCTCCGGAAAGCTGCGCGGCCATTATCTATCGCGATTCGGGAAAAGCTGCGCAGGCCGCGGCGGCGCTGAAGATGACCGCTCCCGATCTGCGCGAGCTCGGCCTGATCGATGGAATTGTTCCCGAGCCGGGCGAAGGCGCGCAGGCCGATCCCGACCTGGCCGCCGAAGCGCTCGGCGGCGTGCTGCGTGGAGCCTTGCGCGAGCTGTCGGAAATGAGCCCGCACGCGCTGCTCGATGAGCGCTATGAAAAATTCCGCCGCATGGGCGCGTTCTTCACCGAATCGGCGGTCACTCACGGATGAAGGATAAACGAGCCGCGACCGCGGAGCGCGGCGAGCGGTCGGTTTTAAGGTAACGCCATGAAGAAACCGGTGCTGGTGGGAATTGTTTTTATTGCGGCCGTGCTGGCCGTGATCATCTATTCGTCGATGAACCTGGCGCGCCAGCACGTCGAAGTGTGCATGACGTATCAGGGCCGCTCGGCCTGCGGCAAAGCGGCGGGGACCACCAAGGATTTCGCCCTGCGCGCCGCGACCTCGAATGCCTGCGCGCAGATCGCCTCGGGCGTTACCGATTCCACCGCGTGCGAACGTTCCGACCCGGTCAGCGTCACCTGGAAATGACCGTGGCGCCCCATTCGGCCGGATCGAGATCGCGAATGTGCTGCGAAAATTCCCAGGGGTGCCCTTCCGGGTCCGTCACGCCGTAAACACGCTCGCCGTAAATTGTTTCGGTCAATTCGTGAGTGATTTTCGCGCCGGCCGCTTTCGTTTTTCGATAATGACCGTCAACGTCATCGACATAAATGGTCACTGACTGCGTCCACTTTCCCGCCTCCATCGGACTCGTCGAGCCGGAGCGGGAAGTTCGGACCATGATGTAAGCGTCGCCAAGGTGTAACTGCGCTCCCTGAGCCGGATCGCCGTAGCGATAATGCTCGATGAAGCCGAGCCTCTCCGTTAACCACTGAATTGCGCCGGGCAGATCGCGATAGACGACATGCGGCAGTATGGCGCTCACCGGTACGGACCGGTTCGTCATCTTACGCCGCTTTGTGGACGCGGCCGCTCTTAATGCAGTCGGTGCACACGCGGATGCGCTTGGACGCACCGTTCACCACCGCGTGGACGTTCTGCAAATTGATGTTCCAGCGCCGTTTGGTTACGTTATGGGCGTGGCTGATGCGATTGCCGAATTGCGGGCCGCGACCACAAAGTTCACACACTTTCGCCATCGTTCGAAGCTCCTGTTTCTTTTAAACAGGTTAACACATCCCGCCCCGGCATTAGCATTACCGCTTGAATCGCGCGACCGCCCCTTTCGGGCCCACGGCCCACCCTGCGCCGCCCGAAAAATTCACCGCGTTGTAGTTGCCCGAATCGAACTGCTTCCACGTCTTCCCGTCGTCAATCGAAACATCCGATCCCGAAGTTCCCACCGCGACCCACATTCTTTTCTCAGCAAAATAGGCAACCGCCGACCGATACCCGTGTGGCGCCGTCTGCGGCGCCGTCCAGTTCTTTCCGCCATTCGAAGTCAGCGCCGCATTGCCTTGAATGCTGCCGGGATTCTTATAATCTCCGCCCACCGCGACCCCGTGCAACCCATTGGAAAACGCCAGCGAAAAAATCCCCGCGCTGTCGCCCCGATTCATCGGCGTTTTTGCCGCCGACCACGTTTCGCCGCCATCGGTCGAACGAAAAACGCGTGCGCCGCTGGTAGCGAACCACGCCTCGCGCGCGCCGCGCACGATCAGGCACGAATTGCTCGCCGCAAACGCGCCCTCTTTGCTCATCGCCGAAGGACCCTTCTGCCGCTTCCAGGTCACGCCTCCGTCTTCCGTCGTCATCACCAGAAATCTTCCTTTAACCGGATCGCCCAGAAGAATCCCGTGCGACGCGTCCCAGAACGCAATCGCGTCGAAAAATCCATCTGGATCGGGATCCGTGTACAAAAGATCCCAGTGCGTGCCGCCGTCCGCGGTCTTATACACCCGCGATTTTTCTCCTTTGCCGATACTCAGCAAAATCGCGGTCTGCGCGTCGAACGCCCACAACCCGCGAAAATCCGCGTCGGCCGCCACCGGAACCCGCCCGCTGTTCCACGTCGCTCCGCCGTCCACCGTCCGCAAAAACGTTCCCTTCGACCCGCTGGCCCAAACCACCGTCGAGTTCACCGCCATCACGCCGCGCAATTCCGCCGTCGTTCCACTCTCTTGCGCCGACCAGCCTTGTCCCAGCGCTACAACCGCCGTCAGCGCGCCCGCAATCCACTTCATGGCCACGTTCATAACTACGGAGTATAGCCACTTCACCCAACCCCCCGCGCTATTTGGCGCAATCCGGCCGTAACCTGTTGAAATCGCGGCGCACCAGCGCGGCCCTTTCCTTGCAACCTCCCGCCGCATGGAAACCTTCTGGTATCTGGGAGCGATCGCCGTAGCCGCCGCGGCCACGCTGACCATGGAACGCGCATTGTGGACGGCTGTGAACCGTCAAGGCGAAGCGCAAGCCCGCGCCAAGCGGATCGCGCGAACTGCGTGGTGGGCCGTCGCGCTGCTGACCGCGGTCATTGCCGGCCTGAGCTTTGAGCTCCGTCCGCACCTCGCCGACACTTTCCTGAAACCCGGCTGGGGCTGCGCCTTCCCGACGCTCGCCATGGCCGGCCTGATCGGCGTCCGCCTGTGGGACCACAAGGAAACCGAGCTGCTGACCTTCTTCTCCTCGACGATTTACGTCTGCGGCATGATCACCAGCGCCGTAGTCGGCCGTGTGATTTAGAGCGTGGCGCACGCACTCCTGCGTGCCGTGTCGAGACTCGTCTCGACAGTTCGCCGGCAATGCTCCTAAACCGAGTTATAATACCCAATCACACAACTCGCCGCGTGACTCTCCATCCTCGGCCACACATCCTGATGTAAGTCCTTGGCGACCCATTTCTGTTGTAACTCGCGACTCTCAAAATCAATCGTCAGCCGATAGTCTCCCTTGCCATCGAAAGGCTTCAACAAACTCACTCCCTTGAAACCTTCTTGCCGGGAAATCGCCGGCCGAAAGAATTCATGGAAAGTCTTGACCAGCGCCGCTTCCTCGCCGGACTTGATTTTCATCTCAACGTGCACTGCGTACATATTCGCCTCGCGATTGAAGTTTAAACACTTCGATGGCTGTCCCGCCCATCACCCGATCGTAAACCGCCGGCTCCAGGTCCAAAGCCCGGTACTTGGCAATCTCCACCGGCACATTACTTGGCAAGTCCGCGCCCATCATCACCCGCTCCGGACCGATGGTCGAAATCATCCAGCGAATATCTTCGCCGATGCACCACGAAGTTTCCAGGTATAAATTCCCGCAAATCGAAGCCGCCACCTGCGCTTCGGCCGTAAACACCGCAAATCCGGCATGAGCCAGAATAATTTTCAACCCGGGATACTTCTGCGCCGCCGGAATGCACAGCGCCGGCAGCGCGAACGGCACCCCGGGGCCGGTATGCACCATCGCCGGAATCCCTAAATCATGCGCCGTTTGAAATACGAAATCGCCATCTTCAGACAAGGGATTCACTCCATGCCCGATGGTATGAAGCTTCACGCCGACAAACTTCAAGTCTTTCACGCAGCGCTCGATTTCACGCGTATAAGCATCGTGATCACCATGCGGACTCATACTCGCCAATCCGTAGAATCTCCCCGGATATTTCGCGCATAACTCGGCGATGCGGTCATGAGTTTTGGGAGCTTCTTTCGCTCCAGGATAAGGCTGAATAATCGTAGCGTCGACGCCGTTCTCCTCCATGCGGCGGATGATTTCCTCCTCTGTGGCAATGAGTCCAAAGACGCAGCATTCTCCCAAATGAGCATGCGTATCGACCACTTTCAGTTGAGCCATTTCGATTCTCCCTTTCTCGGCAAAAAACTCCCTGGCTTGTGGGGCAGGCTCAAAGCCTGCGGCGGCCTCTCAGGCCGTCTCGGTCTGCCGCAGCAGCCAGCGCACCGCATTATGCTGAAGCTTCACATACTCCGGATTCCATAACACCGAAATCATGTGCCCCGGCGACATATAACACACTCGACCCTTTCCGTACTCATAAGCCCATCCACCGAGTGACTTTGGCCCGCGGCCGTGATAGTCCAGGCCATCCACCTGCACGGTCTCAAGAAACACATACTTCGGATCTTTGTCGTAGTCCATATAGTGCTGCTCGTCCGTAACGACAAAGTTGCGGACGCCCTGAGTAATGGGATGGTTCGGATTGGTCACCTTCACCTGAAAAGTCCGGATAGGTGGGTGTCCGGCATACGCCGCGCCCAGCACATCGCGAAAGTCGGGATTGGTGAGTCCCACGTGCGTGGAGTTATGCAGAAACAACGCCGCGCCGCCATTTGAGACAAACTGCCGCACGGCCTTTCCTTGCTCCGGTTTCATCCAGAATTGCGCTTTCGCCGCGCCTTCCGGCACCGCCGGGTCGGAAATCAGTGGAACCTTCCCGCCCTCCACCCATCCGGCATTGGTGGTCTCATCGGGGTACCCATCCGGCCAGATCATGCCGTCCCGGAAAACGATCAGCATTTTATATCCACGCAAGGTTTCAGCGGTAAGATTCTTTGTCTCATCGCAGAAATCGATGCTCACTCCGAGGTCTTTCTGAATGGTTCGGTTCAGTGCCGTGCGGATGTAATCGGAATTGTGATAACGGTCGCCGATGAGGCCGTAGGCAGTGGTTTTCCCGGCTGATCGTGCGCGCGGCGCAAGCGCACTACCGGCAATGGCGGCTATAACGGAACGGCGCGATGAATTCATAGGCTCCTTTCGTGTGACTCGATCACGGCGTCAAAGTCAGCTTTTTTTCCGCGACCGATTCCACCTTCCCTCGCGAATAGAAAATCGGAAAATATTTCCCCCGCGACCATAGCTCATACAGATCGTGATAATGCGCGTTATCAATATCTCCGGATTGGCCCGGATTATTCAGTCCGACGGAATTGTCCCAGTTTTCGGTATCGACGACAATCTTGAATGATCCGCCGGAAGTTTGATTGTCTCCTCCACCGGTCGCAGTGATGGTGTAACTGTCTCCGCCGCGCGGAAAATGACCGACGTCGAATTTCTCGCGTAGATCCGGCCGCACCGCGTTGCTCATCGGACTCATAATGCGCGCGTAATGATAAGCGCCGAGTTTCCATTTCTCCATTTCAGGCCCGAAGCGTTTCGACAACTCCGCGACCGTTTCCTCCAGGCTCTTCACCAGAACCGCGTTGCGCCCGGCAATCGGGTCCGCGCCGAAACGCCCGTCCGGCGCTTCCATCCAGCTCACCATGCGCGACATGGGAGGCATTCCGATAAATGCCTGCGCCTCTTTCGGCACCACCATCGCGCGAACATTGGCCATCAGGCGCCGCTGCCACATCTCATAAATCCCCGCTTCGACGGAGTCTTTGTCGAGCGCATCATTCCAATGCAGCAACCGCGCCGCGGCCTGCTGTGCGAGTGCGTTTGAAATGTCCAGATCGGCCAACAGCGGAACCAGACTACGCGCCGGAATGGAGAGATTATTATTTTGCAGCTGAGTCATGTCCGCCACCGAAAATCGCCGGCCCGAGCTTAGAAACTCCGCCACGCTTTGCGCCCGATAAGGATCGGCCCACATATAATGCAGCGCTTCCTTGTAAGGCCAGCCCGGCGGAATCTGATATTCGTTTGAGGTGTTGTAGAAACCCTTTTCCGGATTCAACACGTGCGGCAGAGCCTTAATCGGAAGATACCCATCCCACTCATAACGGCCATCGCCGGGCACCGGAACCAGGCCGCTCCAGTTGGGCCGCTGCGGCGCAATGCCGACGGCCTGATATCCGATATTGCCGTCGCGATCCGCCCAGACCATGTTTTCAGCCGGAATGCGGCTGTAACTGCACGCGTCGCGAAACTGCTGCCAGGTTTGCGCCTGATCCATTCGCAGGCTCGCCAGATACGGCGCTCCGCCGATTTCGCGCCACGCCGCGCGAACCGCGTAAGCTTTGTGGTGCACTTTATCCTCAAACACCACCGGACCATGGCGTGTATATTTCAACTCCACCGCAACCGGCGACTCACCCTTCACCGGAATCGACTCACGAAGGGCACTCATCGACTCCCATTCGCCGCGGTACTTATATTGATTCGGATTTTCCGGATTGGTGTCGTAAACGTACAAGTCCTCACTATCGGTGCCGAAAATAGTCAGCCCCCACGCGCCGGAATCGTTGTGGCCGATTGAAACGCCGGGCAACGCGGGTTCGCCTCCGCCGATCACGTCCCAGCCGGGCGCAACCAGGTGTACCCAGTAGCGCAGCGACGGAGCTTCCTGTACCCGATGTGGATCATTCATCAGCAGCGGGAAGCCGCTCATGGTGAGTTTCCCGCTGACCACCCAGTTATTACTGCCGATATCTTCGCGCCGCCGGCTTAGATCGATCGCCGATAGCCCCTCATTTGAGGGGCAGGCCCCCGGCCTCGCTTTGCGGTCATCAACACCGGTGTCGGCCTGCGACGTCGCCGCGGGCCAGGAACCTGCCCCACATACATCCATCGCATTATCAAGCTGCGCCGTGCTTTGCGGATTGCGATATTGGGGCAATAACTCATCCGGTGTGAATTTGAGCGCGGTTCGATAGGCGCGGTATAACTCCAGAATATTTCGTGAAAGCAATGAAGCGTCAATCGCCGGATCAATACTCAGATCCGGATCGGCGGGCTGGAAGTTATCGATGTCTTTCACTTTGTCGGCGCCGATCGCGCGGACCGCCAGCGCCAGGTTCAACTCCTGGTCGATATTGCCAAGCAGTCCGTTAAATCGTGAAATGACTACAGCCGGCGTCCACTTGCCAGGCTTAATACCGAGCATCTTGAAATCGATCGGCAGCAGCGCCGGGCTTCGTTCTGTCTCCGCGATATACGCATTGATGCCTTCAACGAAAGCTCCGATGATCGCCGCGCCGTGCGGGTGATACCAGTTCAGCTCCTGGTTCAGATCGCCGCGAAACATAAACAGGCGATTGCCGATGTCGCGCTTCAATTCCCTTTTTCCCAGGATTTCCGCGACCGTGCCAGTCGCCTGCCGGCGCCACATTTCGAGCTGAAAAAGCCGGTCCCGCGCGACGTTGTAGCCTTGCGCGAAAAACAGGTCATGTTCATTCTTGGCGTAAATGTGCGAGACGCCCCAATGATCCTTAATAATTTCGGCCGGCTGGCTCAGCCCCGCAACTTGAATTGTCTCCGCTGGCGTCGCGGCGAAGACAGGCGCCAATAAAGCAAAGATCCAAAGAACGCGTTTCATTTCCAGTCCGCCGTAAAGATGTTGAACTCATAATTGCCGGTGGCTTTGTAGTCACTGGCGAAAGCCAGTTTCTTACCATCCGGAGAGAATTCGGGAAACGCCGTGAATCCGCCAAAGTGAGTCACTTGCTCCAGTCCGGAGCCGTCGAGATTTATCATATATAACTCGAACTCACGGGTGTCGCACTTATCTTTGTTGGAGGAAAAAATAATTTTCTTTCCATCCGGAGTGAATGCCGGCGCGAAGCTGGCGCACCCAAAATTCGTGATCTGTTTCTGATTCTTGCCGTTGCCATCGGAGACGAATAACTCCATCTTCATCGGCGTGGTGAGGTTATCTTTCAGTAAGTCGCGATAGCTTGCCAGTTTCTCCGGACTATCGGGGTGATTCGCGCGCCAGACCAATTTTTTTCCGTCGCGCGAAAAAACCGCTCCGCCATCGTAGCCCTCGGTGGTCGTGATGCGCTTTTTCCTGCTCCCGTCTTCGTCCATGGTCCACAAATCCAGATCATGCGAAGCCAGCGACGTATAGACAATCTTTTTCGTTTTCCAGTTGACCGTGCCCTCGGCATCATATCCGGGGCTGTTGGTCAGCTTCTTGAGGATTTTTCCGTCGTCGGTAGCGAGATAAATCTCGAAGGTGGGATAAACGGCCCACACGTAGCCGCGGCTGCGATCGGCCGGCGCGGGGCAGGCGTCGCCCGATTCGTGCGTCGACGCATAAATAATATGTTTGTTGTCGCCCAGGAAATAGCCGCAAGTGGTGACGCCCTTGCCGGTCGAAACCATGTGGACGCCCGAACCGTCCGCGTTCATGATGTACTGCTGGTCGCAGGAGCGGCCGTCGCGCGTCGATTGAAAGATCAGCCGCTTTCCGTCGGGCGCCCAGTACGCCTCGGCATTCTGCCCGCCGAAGGTGAGCTGTTTCAAATTGGCGAGATGCTGCGCATTCGCCAGAAGAGGCAATAACACAAAAAACTTCTTCATCGCAATCCATTCTAGTGTGTTAAGAGTAAGAGATGAAACTGGGGATCGATTTCGGCACGACCCGCATTGTGGTCGCGTCCGCGGATCGGGGCAATTATCCGCTCGTTTCGTTTGAAACATCGGAAGGCGCCTTTGATTGGTTTCCCGCGCTGATCGCGCTGCGCGGCCAGGAACGCCAATACGGCTGGGACGCATGGCACTTGCAGAGCGATCCGGAATGGACCATCCTTCGCTCCATTAAACGCTATCTCGAAGACGCCGGACCGCAGACCAGCATCGAGCCGGGCGGTTTGTTGGCCGACCTGCTGCACGGGCTGACGGCCGCGCTGCACGATGCGATTCGTGCCCGCGCGGGCGAGGCCGAGCCGCTGGAAGTGATGCTTGGCGTGCCGGCCAATGCCAATAGCAATCAGCGATTTTTGACCGTCGAGGCGTTTCGCCGCGCGGGATTTTCGGTGCTCGGGTTGTTGAATGAGCCGTCGGCGGCGTCGATCGAGTTCGGGCACCGGCAGAAGGCGTCCGGGCGCATTCTGGTTTACGATCTGGGCGGGGGAACGTTCGATGTTTCCCTAGTCGAGCTGGACGCGGGCACGCATACCGTGCTCGCCTGGGATGGAATTTCGACGCTCGGCGGCGATGATTTCGATCATGTGCTGGCCGCGATGGCCATCGGAGAAGAACGGCTCGATTCGTTGACGCCGGCCGAGTTGTTTCGTTTTGTCGACGAATGCCGCCGGCAGAAAGAAGCGCTGCATCCCAATTCGCGAAAAATTGTTCTGGATTTGGACGTAATTCGCGACGGCATGGGACAGATCACCGTGCCGGCGGCGGAGTTTTATGAAAAATGCCGGCCGCTGCTCGAAGAATCGCTGGCGGCGACGGCGCGGCTGATCGAGGGTCAGGAAATTCAGGCGCTGTACGTGACCGGCGGAGGCAGCGAATTGCCGCTGGTTTCGCGCATGCTGCGCGAAGAGTTCGGACGCAAGGTGAAGCGCAGCGAGTACACCAGATCGGCGACCGCCATTGGTCTGGCGATTCAGGCCGACGCGACTTCCGGCTACGCGCTGCGCGAAGTTTTTACCCGCAATTTCGGCGTGTGGCGCGAAAGCGATTCGGGAAGCCGCATGATTTTCGATCCGATTTTTCCGCGCAATACCCGCTTGCCGGCCGCCGCCGATCCTCCGCTGATCGTCCGCCGGTCGTATCAGCCGGTGCATAATGTGGGCGATTTCCGCTATCTCGAAGCGAGCCAGGTCGGCGAGGATGGCCAGCCGTCGGGCGATCTGACGGTGTGGGATGAGATTTTATTTCCGTTCGATCCAATGCTGGCCGATGCGCAGCATCTGGAAAAAACGGCAGTGGATTATTCCGATCGCGCGGCCATCCAGCAGATCGAAGAACAGTACGCCTGCGACGCAGCGGGGGTGGTGACGGTGGCGATCCGCAATTTAACCTCGCATTACGGGCGCGAATTCAAGCTGGGACGATGGAGCGGGAAGACCGCGGTGGTGACGCCGTCGGCCCGGAAAAGATCAAGGAAAGCTGGTTCTTAGAAAAGCTGGTTCTTGAAAGGGAGTCGACTTGACCATTTACGATCTGGGTCAGCCGCTGTTCGCCGGGATGCCGCATTTTCCCACACATCCGCCGTTTGCGATGACGCTGAATAAAATGCACGGCGACCTGGTGCTGGAAAATGGCGCGAGTTCGGCGGCCGAAACATTGACGCTCGGCGGGCACGTGGGGACCCACATCGATGCGCTGGCGCATTTTTCCTGCGACGGAAAATTGCACCAGGGGGTGCTTCCGAAGCAGTCTTATGCCGGCGGGGTTGAGGATTATTCGGTGGAGACGATTGCTCCCATCTGGCGGCGCGGGGTGTTGTTCGACATCGCGCGGCTGATGGGAGTGGATGCGCTCGATCGCGATTTTGTGATTCGGCCGGAGCATTTGCGGGATTGCGGGGTGGACGTCGGCGCGGGCGAGATCGCGTTGCTTCGAACGGGCTGGGGCGCGTTCTGGAATGACGCGAAGAAGTTCATTACCGGAGGGTCCGGGGGCCAGGCGCAGGGGCCGGGTCCGCGGGTTGAGGCGGCCCGCTGGTTGAGCGAACGCGGGATTTTCGCGGCCGGGTCCGATACCGTGGCGTTTGAAAAAGTGCCGTCGCACATGGAAGTGCATCTGCACCTGATTGTCGAGCGCGGCATTCACATTATTGAGTGTTTGAATCTTGAAAATTTGCCGGCGCGCGAATTTACTTTTGTCGCGCTGCCGCTGAAAATTCGAGGCGGCACGGGATCGCCGATCCGGCCGGTGGCGTTAGTCGAAGAGGGTTAGCTGCGGGTCCTTGGGCCAGAGTTCGGGTTCGGACTGCTGTTGCGGAGCGAAATAGCGGCGGCTGATTTTGGCCGCGCGATCCTGAATGATCTTGGGATATTCGCCGCGAAGATAGGCGGATTTTTCGTAGCGCTCGCGATAGCGGCGGACCAAAACCGGGAAATGTTTTTCTAAAAACGGCAGAAAGACGGCGTAGGAACAGGGCTTAAGGAATAAAACATTTGCCCCGAAATTGTTTGCTCCAGCCGAGCGGGCGGATTTGGCGATCGCATCGAGACTGGGGTCGGAATCGTTGATCAGGGGCATGACGGGGGCGCAGAAGACGCTGGTGCGGATGCCGTTTGAGGCGAGTTTTTGAACGGCTTTGAGGCGCAGGTCGGGGCGCGGAGCCATGGGTTCGACGAGGCGTGCGAGGTCGCCGTCGAGGGTGGTGATGGTAATGTGGACGCTTAAATAATGGCGGCGGGAGATTTCTTTGAGCAGATCGAGGTCGCGCCGAATCAGGTCCGATTTGGTGGTGATTCCGAGGCGATAACCGGCCGTTTTTGCAAATACTTCCAGGATCGATCGGGTGACGCGATAACGGCGTTCGGCCGGCTGGTAGGGGTCGGTTGCCGTGCCTAAGGCTATGGTTTCTTTGGGCTTAAGCCGCGCGAGTTCGGCGCTGAATGCGTCCGGATCGAAGCGCTTGGCGAAGATTTTGCGCTCGAACTGGAGCGGGTCGCGAAGTTCCATGAATTCATGGGCATACCGGGCGTAACAATATTTGCAGCCGAATTCGCAGCCGCGATAGGGATTGATGGTCCAGCGGAAGGGCACACGATCCGTGTCGCAACGGGTCAGGAAGCTGCGGGTTTCGAGGTCGAGGTACTCGACCTGGCGCTTGGCTTCGATAATTGGGCTTTGCGCGGCTAGACGGGCGATGCCTATGAGTTCAGGCATGCGACCATTTTCGCTTATTGTTCGCCTATTGGCAAATCGCTAGCGGTTCAGCTTCACTGCCCGAACCGCTGCGGTCAGTCTATCCGCGCCGGTCCTTTGCCGCCATCAACTCGTCGATATTGACCAACTCCGTCGGATAGTTTCCTGTGTAGCAGGCATAGCAATAATCCCCGCGCTCGTCGGCGACCGCTTCGCGCAGCCCCTCCAGCGATAAATACGCCACCGAATCGGCCTCCACAAATCGCCGGATCTCTTCGACCGTATTATTCGCCGCGATCAGCTCCGCCACGCACGGCGTATCCACCCCGTAAAAACATGGCGAAATCGTCGGCGGGCAGGAAATTCTCAAATGCACTTCGCGCGCACCCGCGCCGCGCACCATCCGCACAATTTTGCGGCTCGTCGTTCCGCGCACAATCGAATCATCCACCAGAATCACGCGCTTTCCTTCCAGCAGATGCCGCACCGGATTCAGCTTCAGCTTCACGCCGAAATCGCGAATGGCCTGCGAAGGCTCGATAAAGGTGCGTCCCACGTAATGATTGCGGATCAGCGCCTGGCGGAACGGGATCTGCGATTCGGACGCGTACCCGATCGCCGCCGCGACCCCCGAATCGGGCACCGGCACCACCACATCGGCATCCACCGGAGATTGGCGCGCCAGCAATCGCCCGAGATTTTCCCGCGATTCCTGCACCGGACGCCCGAACACCACCGAATCCGGACGCGAAAAATAGACGTGCTCAAAAACACACTGCGCGCGCTTGCGAACCGGCGCATACCGCTCCCGCGTGATCCCCTCCGGACCCGCGATCACCATCTCGCCCGGCTCGACGTCGTCCAGATAAACCGCATTGATCAGATCGAACGCGCACGTCTCCGACGCGAAAACATAACAGATTCGCCCGCCCGAAAGTTCCATCTGCCCGAACGCCAGCGGACGAAACCCATGCGGATCCCGCGCCACTAAAATCCGGTCCCCGGCCAGAAACACCAGCGAAAACGCGCCCTCCAGCTGCAGCATCGCCTCGCGCAGCGCACCCGCAAGCGTGCGATCGCGCGACCGCGCGACCAGATGCAGAATCACCTCGGTATCGCTCGAAGCCTGAAAAATGGAGCCTTCGCGTTCCAGCTCGCGCCGCAGCTCGCCGGCGTTGGTAATGTTGCCGTTGTGCGCCACCGCGATGCGCCCTTTATTGCAGGAAACCGAAAACGGCTGGGCATTGAGCAGCACCGTATCGCCGGCTGTCGAATAACGCGTGTGCCCGATCGCGTGATCGCCGGGAAGTTGGCCCAGCACCTCCGGCGTGAAAATATCGGCCACATGACCCATCGATTTGTGGCAATGAATTTCGCGCCGGTCGCTCGAACAGATCCCCGCGCTCTCCTGCCCGCGATGTTGCAAAGCATATAAGCCCAGATACGCGAGATTCGCCGCCTCCGGATGCCCGTAAATGGCGACGACGCCACATTCTTCGTGGAATTTATCAAACACAGGTTAGACCTTTGTGGGGCAGGCTCTCAGCCTGCGCGCCGGTTCTCAACCGGCGCAATCTGGAAAAAAGGAAAGCGCCCCTCTTCACGATCACACCCTCGCCGCAAGCTGGTTTTCGAGCGCGTGCTCCCAAACCTCGCGGATCTTCTGGACCGGACAATCGATCCAAGTCATCGAATCGTTTTCAATCCGTAACGACTCTTTCATTGTAACGCCGAGCCGTAACGCTTCCACTTTATGCTCGCGCGCCATGCGTTCGACCTCCGCCGCCGCCGCCGTCGAAACCAGCACCCGCGACGGACCTTCGTGGAACAGCGCCAATTCCGGCCGCAGCGCCGTAGTCAGCTCAATCGCCGCGCCGATCCCTCCCAGTGACGATTCCGCCAGCGCCACCGCCAGGCCGCCGTCGCTCAAATCGTGCGCCGATTCCGCAAATCCTCCATTAACGATTTCGCGAATCGCCGCCTGCACCCGTTTTTCATAATCCATATCGAGCGCGGGCGGCAATCCCCAAAAATCTTTCAGCACCGTCTTGGCGTATTGCGTCGCGCCGAATCGCACCTCATCCGACGATCCCAGCCCGCCCAGCAGCACCACCGTCCGGCCCTCTTCTTTGAACGGAATCGTCACGGGCGCCACCGTTTTCAGCAACCCGACGATTCCCACCACCGGCGTCGGCCAGATCGATTCGCCCAGCGTCTCGTTATAAAGGCTCACATTCCCGCCAGTGATCGGAGTTTCAAAAAACGCGCACGCTTCCGCCAGCCCCTCGATCGATTCGACCAGTTGCGCCATAATCTCCGGCCGCTCCGGATTGCCGAAATTCAAATTATTCGTCGCCGCCACCGGCATCGCGCCCACCGTCGACAAATTCCGGCAGCACTCCGCGACAATCAGCTTGGTCCCCTCACGCGGCGACAGCACGCAATACCGCGCATTCCCGTCGAGCGACATCGCCACGCTCGATCCCGTCTCTTTAATCCGCACGATCGCCGCATCCGCGCCCCCGTTTTTTGATCCGAGGGGTCCCGCAATCGTATTCGTCCGAACCATGTAATCGTACTGCTGCCAGATCCACTGCTTCGAGCAAACATCGCCCGATCCCATCACCGTCAGCAAGTCCGCGGTTAAATCGCTGCTCGAAAACTCCGGCACGTCCATTCCAACCGGCCGGAACGGAGCCACACCGTGCGGCCGATCGTACAGCGGAGCTTCATCGGCCAGCTCGCGATTGGGAATTTCCGCCGCAATCACGCCGTGATTTTTCACGCGCAGCATCCCATCGTCCGTCACGCGTCCGATGGTCGCGGCATCCAGCCCCCACTTGTGGAACACGCGAAAAACCTCGTCTTCGCGCCCTTTTTCGGCGACGATCAGCATCCGCTCCTGCGATTCCGACAGCATGATCTCATACGGCGTCATGCCCGTCTCCCGCTGCGGCACCAGCGCCAGGTCGATCTCGACCCCGGTGCAGGCCCGGCTGCCCATCTCGCAGGTCGAACACGTCAGCCCCGCCGCGCCCATATCCTGAATGCCCACGATCGCGCCCGTTTTCATCGCCTCCAGGCACGCTTCGAGCAGCAATTTTTCCATGAACGGATCGCCCACCTGCACGTTCGGCCGTTTGTGCTTTGATTCCTCGGTGAACACCGCCGACGCCATCGACGCGCCGTGAATCCCGTCGCGCCCCGTTTTCGCGCCGACGTAGATCACCGGATTGCCCACGCCCGACGCGCGCCCGTAAAAAATTTCGTCGTGCCGGAACACGCCCAGCGCGAAAACGTTCACCAGCGGATTGCCGTTATAACACGGCTCAAAAACGCATTCGCCGCCCACCGTCGGCACGCCGAAACAATTTCCATAATGCGCGATCCCGCTGACCACGCCTTCCAGAATTCTCTGATTTTGCGGAACGTCCAGCGGCCCGAACCGCAGCGCGTCCAGCACCGCGATCGGCCGCGCGCCCATGGTAAAAATATCGCGCAAAATTCCGCCGACCCCGGTCGCCGCGCCCTGAAACGGCTCGATAAAACTCGGATGATTGTGCGATTCGATCTTGAAGGCAATCGCGTAGCCGTCGCCGATATCGATGATCCCCGCGTTCTCGCCGGGTCCCACCAAAACCCGTGCGCCGCGCGTCGGAAGTTTTTTCAAATGTAGACGCGAGCTTTTATAGGAGCAGTGCTCGCTCCACATCACCGTGAAAATTCCCAGTTCGGTTTCGGTAGGTTCGCGCTTCAGGATCGACCGGACTTTATCAAGCTCGAACGAAGTCAGATCACTCATGATGCCGCGACGAGTGACTGCACCATGCTCTCTAAAATCACGCGTCCGTCCGCCGATCCCATCAGCACGTCGGAAGCGCGCTCCGGATGCGGCATCAAGCCCATCACGTTGCGCCGCTCATTGCAGATGCCGGCGATGTCACGCAGCGACCCGTTGGGATTGTCAAGGTAGCGCAGCACCACGCGATCCTCGCGTTCCAGCAGATCGAGCGTGTGCTCATCGGCGAAATAGCAACCCTCCCCGTGCGCCACCGGAACCCGCAGCACCTGTCCGCGCGATGCCGCCGCCGTAAACGGAGTATTGGTCGTCTCCACGCGCAGCTTCACTTCGCGGCAGACGAATTTCAAATCGCGATTGCGCAGCAGCGCGCCGGGAAGCAGGCCGCTCTCGACCAAAATTTGAAAGCCATTACAGATCCCCAGCACCAACCCGCCTTCGTCCGCGAATTTCCGCACCGCGCCCATGACCGGAGAAAATTTCGCAATCGCCCCGCAGCGCAGATAATCGCCGTAAGCGAATCCGCCCGGCAGAATCACCGCGTCCACGTTACCGAGGGAAGCCGAATCATGCCAGATCATTTCCGCCTGCTGGCCCAGATTGTGCGTCAGCGCGAACCACGCGTCGTGGTCGCAATTGCTGCCGGGAAAGACAACGACGCCGAATCGCATGGGAAACTCTATTTTAACAGAGTGGCCCAGCCGCTACAGCCCCGCCAGTGATGGCGGGGGCCAGCGCCACCACGGAAACGACCGAGAAATTTCCCTTCGCGCCTGCACCATATCGTTATGGTAAGGCTGCTGACATTCACGTGTTACGGCTCTCATCTTCCGGGCGATGCCCGCGGGAGTTTCGACCACGTCAGGCAAGGTGAGCGACGATTCCTTTTTCCAACTCCAGCGCTGGAGCGATATAGCCGTGCGCAAACGACGCAAGCGCCCTTCCTTCTATCGACCGTGCCGGCGCGAGCCGCCGTTCGCGATGCCATCGCGGCAGCCTGTCGATTCCGCTCTTGGTTCCTATATTCCTTGCATGTCCGGACGAACCACGTCCACGGCGTCGCCGAATCCGAAGCGCCAGCCGACCGCATTTTGCATGACTGGAAGGCGTACGCAACCAGAGCGTTGCGCGAGGCCGGTCTGGCTTCGCCGGGCCAGTTCGTTTGGACGCACGGAGGAAGTGCGCATAACCTCATCTCACGGAAAGCGCTGACCGACGCAGTTCGTTACGTAATCGAAGGGCAGGGAGAACCGATGGAAATTTATTTTTCCGAGCCGGATCGCGAACCCCCGCCATGACTGGCGGGGCTGTAGCCCTCTTATTCGGGCACATAAATCTCAATCCATTGTCCCCGCCGCGTCAACTTCATCACTGGACGAAACCCCAACCCGGCGCCAATCTCTTCCGGCGTCGCCTGCGTGTAATATCCCCAATTCCGCCGCAAATATTCCCGCACCCACTCATAATCGAGCGCCCCGCCATCGAGCGCCCAATTCCTCGAAAACACCACCAGCACGTCGATCTTGCGCACATCCAAATCCGCCAGGCTCGCGAGCCGAAAATCCTCGGCCTGTTGAACCGCAAACCCCCGATGCACGTAACCCATCTCCGGCCGCCGGATCGCGTCCGTGAACGGCCACGCGCTGGCAACGCGACGGCCCGGAGCCCACGCCTCCAGCCAGCTCGCCGCGTCCTGTTGCAGCTCGACAAAATCCGTCATGGCCAGATTATTTTCAAACGAAAACGGATACGGCGGATTCCAGAACAGCCCCAGAAACAGCGCGAACGTCATGGCCGCCTGCGTGGCCCAGCGCCAGCTTCGCGGATACACCGATCCCGCCGCCGCAATCGCGGCGAACAGAATCGGAAACACCGGCAGCGCGTAACGGTCGAGCGATGCGCCGCCGAAAACGCTCACCAGCAGAATCTGCGCGCCGCCCACCAGAAACGCGATCGACCACTCCCGCCCGCGAAGCACGCGCGACCCGACGAACAGCGTAATCGCCCCAATCCACAGCCCGTCGGAAATAAATAAAAAGTAGAATCGCCGTTCCAGCGTCCCCAAAATATGCGCCGGCGTCAACGATTCGCCGACGTTATATTTCGCGAACTCGTCATTTCCCAGCCAGTGTCCCGTCGCCTGGTGGAGCACCATCAGCCACACGCCCAGCGCGATCGCGGGAGCCAGAAAATAGAGCGCCTCGCGCCTTCGTTTTTCGCCCAACCACAGCCACGCCGCGAAAACGAACGGCGTCGAAATCCCGGTTTCCTTCACCAAAACCAGCGCGGTACACGCCGCCGCGCACCACGCCATCCGCTCTTCTAAAAACAGCAGCAGCGCGAGCGCGGTAAACGTCATCGCCGGCATATCGAGCTGCGCCATCATCGATTGCGTATAAAACATCGGCGACGCGAGCAAAAAAATCGCCGCAGCGAACGCCGGCGCGCCCACTGTTTTGCGCGACAGCCGGATCGCCAGCAAAAACGAAAACAGCGCGCCCGCCGCCGCCACCAGCAACATCGCCAGGCGCGTCGCGGGAATCGAAAATCCGAAAATTTTCCAGACCAGCGCCAGGTACGCCATCACTCCCGGCGGATGCACGTTCGGCAGCGTCGATTTCGGCACCCACTCGCCCGCCTGAAACAAATCGAGCGACGCCGGCACGAATTGCCCCAATTCGTCCCAGAAAAACGGCAATTTCAAAAACGGCAGATGATCGAAAATCAGCAGCGCCGCGAACGCCACGAAGAAAATCGCAATCGCCCGCGCCTTCGATGCCGCGAAAGTCCGTGGTCGAACCGTGCCACTCGAAGGTGCCACTTTTACCGTTCGTCGAGGCGGCCAAAGGTAGCCATAGGCTACTGAATCACCGGACCCGCGGGGTGCGGCTCCAGCTTGATTTCTCCGAACGCCGCTTCGTACTGCTTCACGTTTTGCGACAGCACGTTCGACAGCGCCTTGGCCTGCTGCGGGCTCAGAAAAATTCCCTGGAAATTCTGGATCTGCACGGCGTCCGGAGCCGATTGCGCGATGCGGCCGAACATCAGGTAAAAATCCCACAAGCTGACGCGCACCTGTACGCTGTTGGCGTAGCCTTCGCGAAATTCGGGGCTATTCGAAAGCTGGATTTGCGGCGCGTTCGGTTGTGGGTTCATTGACTTTCAGTATACTGAGGCTTCCGGCTGATGACGACTCCCGCACCGGACAAGCTTGGCGTGATTCTCCGGGTGAGCCTGTACGTGCTGATCGGCTGGCTCTCGCTGGCGATCCTCGCGCCGCTGATGTTCTGGATCGTCGGCACGCGCGATACTTATTTCCTGGTCGCCGCGCTGGCCACCTTCAGCGCCGCCGCGCTCGCCAACGCGATCACCGTGCGCATTTACGAACGCGGCCGGCTCGCCGATCTGGGTCTCGGCTGGACCCCGACTTCAACCAAGGAATTCTTCACCGGAATGATCGCCGCCGCGCTGGCCGCCCTGGTGATTCTTTTGGGCGCGGTGCTCGCCGGTGCGGCGTATTTTCAGCGCACCGCCGCCGCCGAACATCCCACCGCCAGCGCCGCTTTCATCGCCGTGGTTCTGCTGTTCGGCGCGGTCGGCGAAGAGATGCTGTTTCACGGCTACGCGTTTCAACTGCTGATCCGGAAACTCGGCGCGTTCGCCACCATTCTCCCCGCCGGCATCATTTTCGGATTCGCGCACATCAACAACCAGAACGCGACCTATTTCGGCATCGGCAATACCATGCTGTGGGGCATCCTGCTCGGCTTCGCGTATTGGCGAACCGGCGCCCTGTGGCTGCCGATTGGCCTGCATTTCGGCTGGAACGTCACCTTACCTATGTTCGGAGTAAACCTGAGCGGCTTTACATTGGCCGTCACGGGCTATACTCTCGAATGGAGGGTAGGTCCTTTGCTGAGCGGCGGCGCTTACGGTCCGGAAGGCAGCGTCCTGACCACGGTGATCGTGGTGGCGCTGTTTCTGGCCGTGTATCGCCTGTTCCCGGAAAGAACCGAAGATCCCGAGCGTCTGACTTAAGGTGAGATATGAGGATGGCGCACACTGCACAAGTGATCCTGGCCTGCATCGCCGTTACGGCGCTGTATGGCGATCAGAAGAAGCTGACCAACGATGAGCACATGGAGCTGCTGCGCGGCCTGACGGCCGAGTACGCGACCGTCAAAATGCCGCTGCCGCGCTCGAAAAAGCCGTTGAATCTCCAAACCGACGGCGATTTCGACACCATGGAATGGACCGCCGCCAACGCCAAGTTCGGCCCCGCCGCGCGCATGGGCGACCTGGTGCAGATCACCAAGGTGGATGTTCTAAGCGACCGGATCATTCTCCAGATCAACGGCGGCATGCGCACCCACGGCGGCTGGAAGGATCACGTTTCGGTCGGCATGGGCGGACCGGGAGCGGTGATGAATCCGATCAACCAGAATCCGACCAATGCCCCCGGCGGCACCACCATCGCATTGCGCTTCAAGGGTCCGATCGGCGAAATCACTTCGGCCGACGTGAAAAAAATGCTGAAGCCGGTGCTCGACTTCGACCAGCAGAGCCCCACCGAGCAGTTCACCGAAACGCTTACGCCGGAAGTGAAGAAAGCGGTCGCCGAGAAGCACGCCATTGTCGGCATGAATCGCGATGAAGTGATTCTCGCCGTCGGCCGGCCGGTGAGCAAGGATCGGGAAACCAAGGACGGCGTCGAATCCGAAGACTGGATCTACGGTAAACCTCCCGGCCGCGTGACGTTTGTGACCTTCGTCGGCGACAAGGTGGTCAAAGTGAAAGACACCTACGCCGGCCTGGGCGGCACCATCGCCGATACTCCGAAGCAGTTGCAATAGTCTAAGAACCAACGTCGCCGGACGGGCGACTTTCGGAAGCGGCCTCTTTCAAGGCTGCCCCGTACGTCATGCCACAATGAAATATACGCATGACAGGCCCAGAAACCCGCCAGAAATTTCTCGACTACTTCGCCCAGCGCGGCCATCGCGTGGTGCGAAGCTCCTCGCTGGTCCCGGCGAACGATCCCACGCTGCTGTTCACCAACGCCGGCATGAACCAGTTCAAGGACGTGTTTCTCGGCCTCGAAAAACGCGACTACAACCGCGCCGCTACGGTGCAAAAATGCGTCCGCGCCGGCGGCAAGCACAACGATCTCGATAACGTCGGCTACACTCGCCGCCATCATACTTTTTTCGAGATGCTCGGCAATTTTTCCTTCGGCGATTATTTCAAAAAGGACGCCATCGCCTACGCCTGGGAGCTGATCACCCAGGAATACGGCCTGCCCAAGGAAAATCTCTACTTCACCGTTTTCCGCGAAGACGACGACGCCGAGCGTCTGTGGCAGCAGGTCACCGGCGTTCCCAAATCGCGCATTTTCCGCCTCGACGAAAAAGATAATTTCTGGCAGATGGGCGACACCGGACCCTGCGGGCCGTGCTCAGAAATTCATTTCGACCTGGGCGAACACGCCGCCGAACCGGGCCGCGAGCAGGAAGAATTTCCCAGCGACGCCGGCGGACGCTTCGTCGAAATCTGGAACCTGGTGTTCATGCAATTCGACCGCGACGCCGCGGGCAAACTGACTCCGCTGCCGCGCCCGTCGATCGACACCGGCCTGGGCCTGGAACGAATCGCCGCAGTGCTCCAAGGCAAGCTGTCCAATTACGACACCGACCTGATCCGCCCCATCATCGACCGCGCCGGCGAACTGTTCAAAAAATCCTACGGTGAAGACGAACGCGGCGACGTGGTTCTGCGCATCAACGCCGATCACGCCCGCGCGACCGCGTTTCTGATCAACGACGGTGTGCTGCCGTCGAATGAAGGCCGCGGTTATGTATTGCGAAAAATCATGCGCCGCGCCATGCGCAACGCCCGCATGATCGGCGTGAATGAACCGTATCTTTATCAACTCACCGGCTTCGTGGCCGAGCACATGCGCGACGCCTATCCGGAAATGATGGAAAGCATCCAGCGCGTGGCGCGCGTGGTGAAGGATGAAGAACATCGCTACGCGACCACGTTCCAGGTGGCCGAAAAAGTTTTTCACGACGAAGCCAAATCCGCAACCAACGGCACTCTTCCCGGCGCAGCCGCTTTCAAGCTGTACGACACTTACGGTCTCGCGCTGGACGAGCAGGAGGAAATGGCTCGCGAGGCCGGCCTGGCCATCGATCGCCCCGGGTTCGAAGCGGAGATGGAGAAGCAGCGCACCCGCGCTCGCGCGAGCTGGAAAGGCAACGAGAAAAAAATCGTTCGTCCCGAATTTCAGTCCGTTCCGCAAACAAAATTCGTCGGCCGCGAAACGCTGGAGACTGTAGCAACCGTCGCGCTTGCTTCGGAAAACGAAATCATCCTCGATCAGACCCCTTTTTACGCTGAAGCTGGGGGCCAGGTTGGCGACACGGGAAAACTGCTCTCGGCCGAAACCGGCGAAGTCGTCGCCGAAGTCGAATCGGCGTATTCCGGCGCGCCCGGAAAGACCGTTCATCGCATCAAAATGATCCGCCCGATCAACGTCGATGACCGCGTGATCGCGCGGGTCGATCCCGAATCGCGCCACGCGACCATGCGCAACCACACCGGCACGCATCTGCTTCACGCCGCGTTGCGCACCGTGCTCGGCAAGCATGTCAAACAGGCCGGCAGCGTGGTCGAACCCTCGCGCCTGCGCTTCGATTTCACTCATTACGCCGCCATGGACGCGGACGAAATCGCCGAAGTCGAGCGGCTGATGAACGTGGAAATCCTCAAAAACATCGAAGTTCACACCGACGTCATGGACCTCGATCACGCCTTGCAAACCGGCGCCATGGCGCTGTTCGGCGAAAAATACGGCGACCAGGTGCGCGTGGTTTCGATCGACACTTTCAGCAAAGAACTGTGCGGCGGCACGCACGTCGCCCGCACCGGCGATATTGGCATCTGCAAAATCGTTTATGAAGGCTCCATTTCCGCCGGCGTGCGGCGCATTGAAGCCATCACCGGCGAAGGCGCGCTGCACCGTTTTCAGGAAACGCAGAACCAGCTTTCGCGCGCCGCCGCCATGGTCCGCGTGCCGGAGCCGGAACTGGTGGAGCATCTCGAAAAAACGCTGGCTCGCGAAAAATCGCTGGAGCACGAATTGCACGTCGCCAAGACGCAGCTTGCGCAGGCGCGCGCCGGACAGCTGGAAGCGAAGGCGCGCGATTTGAAAGGCGTCAAAGTTCTGGCCGCGCAGGTGGAAGGGCTGGACCGCGAACAGCTTCGCACGCTGGTCGATTCGCTGCGCAATCGCCTGAAAACCGCGGTGATCGTGCTGGCGACGGCCGAGGATTCAAGCGTCGCCATCGTCAGCGGCGTCACCAAGGATCTGACGTCCAAGGTGCATGCTGGAAAATTAGCAGGCGCGGTGGCCGCGGCCGTCGGCGGAAAAGGCGGGGGCCGTCCGGATATGGCCGAAGCCGGCGGAAAAGATCCGTCGAAGCTCGAAGGCGCGCTGGCCGGCGTCTATTCGAGCGTTGAGGGGATGCTGTAACAGCGAATGAACTGCCACTCGATGGGTTTTGTGGGGCAGGCCCCCGGCCTGCGCGGGGCTCCCAGCCCCGCTGGCCGGTCCCATCCACAGCGGTGCGGGCGGCCTGAGAGGCCGCCGCAGGCCGGGGGCCTGCCCCACAAGGGCCGCAAACTTGTGAGGGGATCGTAAGTGGAATCTTTCGACGTAGTCGTCGTCGGCGCCGGACCCACCGGACTGGCCTGCGGAATCGAGCTGAAGCGCCGCGGCCTCGGCGTGGTGCTGATCGACAAGGGCTGCGTGGTCAACTCGCTGTATCATTACCCGACCAACATGGTGTTTTTCACCACGCCCGAACTGCTCGAAATCGGCGATATTCCGATGACCTCGCTCAACGAAAAGCCGGTGCGCGGCGAAGCGCTCAAATATTACCGCCGCGTGAGCGAGCATTACGGTCTCGACATTCGCCAATACCAGCGCGTCAGCCACATTTCCGGCGACGACGGCGCCTTCGTCACTCATGCCGCTGACGCGCTCCGCTGTCCGCGCGATTACGCTTCGAAAAAAGTGATCCTCGCCACCGGCTATTACGACGTTCCGAATCTCTTAAACGTCCCTGGCGAGGGTCTGCCCAAGGTGATCCATTACTACAAAGAGGCGCATCCTTATTACAATCACGACGTGCTGGTGGTGGGCGCGAAAAATTCCGCGGCCATCGCCGCGCTCGAATTGTTCTGGACTGGCGCGCGCGTTTCGCTGGTGCATCGCGGCGCGGGCATTTCCGATAAAGTTAAATACTGGATCAAGCCGAACATCGAAAATCGCATCAAAAGCGGCGAAGTCCACGCGTTTTTTAGAACCAGCGTGGCGCGCATCGAACCCACCCAGGTGGTGCTCCACACGCCCGAAGGCGAGCAAACGGTGAAAAACGATTTCGTTTTCGCCATGACCGGTTATCGCCCCGATACCGAATTTTTAGAACAGCACGGCATCAAATTCGACCCGGAAACCATGCGTCCATACACCAATCCGGACACGCTCGAAAGCGACCGCAAGGGCATGTACCTGGCCGGCGTTCTGGTCGCCGGTATGCACACCAACGAAATCTTCATCGAAAACGGCCGGTTTCATGGCAAAATCATCGCGGAGGCGATCGCGAAAATTTTATGATGACCCGCAGGACCTTTCACAAGCTTTCCATCGCGGCGTTTGCGCACGCCAGAGTCAATTCGAAAATTCACGGCGTGATGATTGGCGCGCAAACCTACAGCTTTCGCGATCGCGATCTGGACGCCTGCATCGCCGCCATGCAGGAGGTCGGGCTGGGCTACGCCGAATTGTTCCAGGGTCACGTCGAGCCAAAGAATCCGGCGGAGTTGCCCGCGTGGCGCAAGAATCCGCCGCTTGACCAGTTCCGCGCGGTGCGCCAGAAATTCGACGACGCGGGCATCGTTCTGTACGCCTTCAACTACAGTTTTCGCGAGGACTGGAGCGACGAAGAGCTGGCGCGCGGCTTCGATATGGCGCGGGCGCTGGGCGTGAAGTACATCACTTCCTCGTCGAATGTTTCGACCGCGAAGCGTCTGAGCCCGCTGGCCGAGCAGAACCAGATTTACGTCGGTTTTCACAACCACTCCAACAAGGCGCCGAACGAGTTCGCGCGGCCGGAGGATTTTGAAGAAGCGCTGGCCGGAAGATCGAAATATCTGGCGATCAATCTGGATATCGGCCACTTCGCCGCGGCCGGCTACGATCCGGTGAGCTTTCTCGAACAGCACCACGATCGCATCATCACGCTTCACTTAAAGGATCGGAAAAAGAATAATGGTCCCGGCACGCCCTTCGGGGAAGGCGACACCAATATCAAAGGCGTGTTGCAGGTGCTCAAAACCAAGCATTATCCGATTCCCGGCAACATCGAGTACGAATACGCCGGCGGCGATACCATCGTCGAAATGAAGCGCTGTTTCGCGTATTGCAAAGCCGCGCTGGCGTAACGATTCTCGGAATTTCCATCCGGCAGTCCACGGGAATGTTGAAAATTAGGGCGCTAATATACTTGATCCAACCAGCTGCTTCGGTCCGTTGGTGGCGCGCGCACTTCTGCGTGCCGCGTCGAGACTCTTCTCGACGCATCACTGATCGGGCGGAGCCAGCGTCGGCAAGAGCGCCGACGCGGCACGCAGGAGTGCGTGCGCCACGCACCCACACTGACCAGGGTTGCTCAAGGTTGCGTCAACGATATCAATGCCAAAATTAGCCTAACGTTTGCCGCGCCGCGCGGTGGAGCTTTCGGTCAACAGGCTTTCCACCAGTCTCCTCAGCTTGGTTTCGTCCTGAAGATTGGCGTCACCCGACGGCGGACTCTCGGCGACGATCATTCCGCGCCGGTCAATCACCACTTCGAGCGGCACCACTGGACGATCCATCACCGAGAAACCCATAAAGTCCATGACCGGATCATAGCTGCTGTAGCCGACCGGAAAGGTCAGGTTCAAGCTCCTGACGAACATCGGAACCAGCTGTTGCGCGCCCGGATTCCACGCCACGTCGACCGGCTGAAACCCGCGCGGGCCTAATTCCTTCTGCAATTTTTCGAGCACCATCGAGAACGCCTGGCAGTGCGGGCAGGTGGTGAACACGAAGGCCAGCACCACCACTTTTCCCTTGAAGCTCGAAAGCAGCGTTTCCTTCCCCGACGGATCGGTGATGGTAAATTCCGGCGATTTGCGCGGCAGCGGCGGTATCGCCCAGGCAGCAACGCCGGTCGAAAACAGCGCGAGTGCGGCAGCCAGTCGCATTAGCGATGAGAAGTCCTTCTGGGAGCGCCGGCCGGCTCTTTCAGCAGCGTTTCGAGCAGATCGCGCATGTACGATTCAGTCTGCAAATTGGGATCGCCCCCCGCCGGGCTTTGCGCGCGAATGTTGCCTTTGCGGTCGATCACGGCAACCTGCGGCACCATCCAGCGAACCATTTCGCTCAGGCCCAGATAACTCAGCACGGGCCCACGGTCTGACGCGCCCACCGGGAAATTGATGCCGAACTGCTGCACGAAACCGGGAACCAGAATCGCGGCGTTATCGTTGAAGGCGACGCCGAGCACCTGCAATCCACGCGGCTCCATGTCCTTGTAGATTTTCGATAGCATCTGCGCTTCGGCCTGGCAATGCGTGCACGTGGTGAACATGAACGCCAGCACCACCACTTTGCCGCGTTGGCTTGAAAGCGTGATCTTTTTGCCGGACGGTTCCATCACAGTGAAGTCCGGCGATGGCTTGATGACCGGCGGCGCGGATCCAGCCAGCGCATAGGCGCTGAGTGCAAGCAAAGCGGCAACAGTTCGCATAATCACAGTCTACCTCATGCCTTCGATCGATTGAACCGTGGTCCCGGTCACCCACACCTGGAACCGGCCATCGTCGCCGGAGCCGGTGATTTTATCCGGATCGCGATGTTCCACCTCCATTTTTTTCCAGCGGCCTTTCATCACGCGCTGGTACAGATCGAAAAAGCGGTGCGCGGCTTCCGGGGAATCCCATTCGGAAATATCGGTGAGTACGTACGATTTGGCGCGCTTGTTCTGATACAGCCGGCAGCTTCCGCCGCGCCAGTGGCTGGCCGCATCGGCGCCGTCTTTGGCATCGATGTACTGGCGCAGCAGCACCGAAAAATCGAATTCGCCCAGGCTGCCTTCCATCTCCACGCGGAACTGTTTCGCGGCTTTCTTGCCAATGAATTCGCGCAAAGCCGGCGGCTCCGGATCGACCGGCTTTTCGCCCGCCAGATACGCCGCAGGGTGCAGAATCTGCTGCGTGCTTTCCGGCGCGTGATTGAACACCTGGTCGAATGCGGCGCGGCCCATTTTGTGATAGATCGCGTCCTGAAACTTCAAGCCTTCGTCATAAGGAAATACCAGCGATTCCTTCATATATAAAGGAGCGTTGGTAAACACCGGATAATCCGCGCCATCCGCGCCTACCGATTTGGTCAATTCGTCGATCAATTCCGGCGAAACCTCGGCCTTCCCGCCGTTGTGTTCGGACATGTAAGCCCAGGTGAGCCAGGTCGCCTGGCCCTCCATCACCGCTTGCCGCGCGGTGGATGCGTCATCGTCGGGCGATCCTTTTCTTAAGAATTTTCCCAGCGGATGATGCTGATCGGCCAGCGCGTGCGCCAGCTCATGCACCAGCGCGACGCGCTGCTCCGCGCCTTCCTGCGTCGAATCGAGAATAAATAAACGCTTTTTCGTGTAATCGTAATAGGCCGCCGCCTGTTCGCTCACCAGGTCGACCGTTTCCTTGGCCAGGTCGAAATTCTGCGGCACGAAGCCGAGCATTTTGAGAATCGCTTCTTCGGCGTGAATTTCTTCTTCGCTGGCGCTGTCCTTCATCCGCGAATCGACGTATTTGCGGAAGTTTTCCTTGCTGAGCATCTGCGAAGGAACGCGGCGCTCCACCTTCCAGCCGGTGATCCCGGAAAGGTCCGACACCATTTCGTTTACCTGACTGAACAGCGGGGCCGGGGACTGGGCGAGAGCGGCGGCGGCCAGCATCACCGCCACCAAGAAACGAACGATCATCGGCGCCCTCAGCGTAACACGCCGGCTGGAGTCTTTTCCCGGATCTTTTCCGAAGACGTGTGCGTAATCAGCCGCGCGCCGCGATCGAAGGAGATGTATTCAAATCCCCAGCGGATCAGAACAATTACGCGGTTGCGGAACTGCACCAGGTACATCAAATGAATGAACAGCCACAGCACCCAGGCGATCCAGCCGTGCAAACGCACCCGGCCGATCTCCATCACCGCGGAGCCGCGTCCGATCACCGCCAGGCTGCCTTTGTCGCGATAGTGAAAAGGCGGTGTCGCGCGCCCGCGTAACCGGTTCTGGATCGTTTGGGCGGCGTAGGTTCCCATCTGCATGGCCGCGGGCGCGACGCCGGGAACTTCGTGGCCCAGATGATCGACATTGGCCAGGTCGCCGATCACGAAAATTTCCGGATGACCGGGAACCGTCAAATCGGCATCGACCAGCACCCGCCCGTGCTTATCGAGCGATGCTCCCACGCGGTTTTCCAGCACTTTTCCGAAATCGGTGGCGGTCACGCCGGCGGCCCACAGCACCGTTTTCGCGGCAATGCGCTCGCCCGATTGGAGGGTGACGCCGTCGCAATCGATATCGATGACCCTGGCGTTGCGCGGACGCACGCCGAGGCGGATCAATTCGTGTTCGGCGGCGAGAGAAGTCTGCGGCGAATAAGTCGGCAGCACGTGCTGCGCGCCGCCTTCGAGCAGCAGAATGCGGGAGTCCTGCGGATGGATCGAACGAAAATCGTGGCGCAGAGTATCGTTGGCGATCTCGGCCAGAGCCCCGGCCAGTTCGACGCCGGTGGGCCCTCCGCCGACGATGACGAAGGTCAGCCACGCGGCGCGCGCGGCCGGATCGGGTTCGCACTCGGCCGCTTCGAAGGCGTAGAGAATTTTGTGGCGCATCGCGGTCGCGTCTTCCACCGATTTGAGGCCGGGCGCCATCGCCGGCCAATTCTTATGGCCGAAATAAGAATTCTGCGCGCCGGTGGCGACGATCAGGGAGTCGTAGTCGATGTCGCATTCACGCCCGGAAATGCATACCGCGCCGTCCACATCGCCGCACTTGATTTTCAGCGTTTGCGCGTGCGCCTCCAGGCCGATCGCTTCGCCCAGCAGCACGCGAGCATTTTTCTGCCGCCGCAGCACGGATCGGAGCGGCGAAGCCACTTCGCCCGGCGACAGCGCTCCGGTGGCGACCTGATACAGCAGCGGCTGGAACAGATGAAAATTGCGCTGGTCGAGCAGCGTGACCTCAACGCGCTCATGGCGCAGCTTCTGCGCGGCGGTCAATCCGCCGAATCCGCCTCCGATGATGACCACCCGCGGCACACCGTTTTAGATGTAGCCGCCCAGCAATCTGATCCGCTTATTTTTCTTCGTCTTCGCCTTTATGAAGCTGCTGAGAGAGGTAATTATCGAAGCCGATTTCCTCAATCGCATGAAGCTGTCCTTCCAGATAATCGATGTGCTCCTCTTCGTCCTTGAGGATCTCCTCGAACAGCGCGCGCGAGGCGTTGTCGGCGACGCTTACGGCGGCTTTGATCGCGCCATTCAGCTGCTTCGAAGCGTGCATTTCAAGCGCGAGGTCGCTTTCCAACATGGCCTTCACGTTACGGCCGACGTTGATCGGTCCGATCTCGGTCATGTTGGGAGCGCCGTCCAGAAACAGCATCCGGTTCATCAGTTTTTCCGCATGAACCATCTCTTCGATCGACTCTTTCCGGTAATATCCGGCCAGGCGAAAATATCCCCAGTTTTCGCACATTTTGGAGTGCAGGAAATACTGGTTGATGGCCGTAAGTTCGGCTTTCAACGCATCTTGCAGGTTCTTTAAAACCTCTTTGTCGCCTTGCATTGTTTTAATTTAGCAAAACCGAGCGATGAAAATGAGAAGGCCGGCGCGCGCGGTCCAGCACAGGGTCCGCAGCCAGTTCCATTTTTCAAGCGACCGTAAAATCTCGCGATTGTAACCGTGAAGCAGCCGCCGATGTAGCGGAAAGTGGCGCGAAAAGGTGATCAGCCAGATCACGATGAGCAGCAGGAATGCGCGGAAAACATCGCGATGCGGAAGTTCGGGGCGAACCAGCATCCACGCCGCGGTGATCATTTCGACGGTCATGGGACCGGCCATCAAAAGCGTGTTTCGCCGGCGGTGCAACGCCGCGAATTTCGGAAAATCGGGCGTATCCAGGTGCGCCAGCAGCGGATATTCGACGATTTGCAGAAACCAGCTCAATCCGGTGAGGAACAGAGCCGCGGAAAGATTCGCCAGCAGGATTGCGTGCGCGGTCACTTGATCGGAAGTTTTTCAGCTTGCGGCGGATGTCGACTTGCCATAAAGCCTAATCCTCATCGTGCTGCGAGGCGAGCTTGGTCACCACGCTCAGATCTTCGAGCGTGGTGACGTCGCCCGTCACCGATTTCGACGTCACGATTTCGCGCAGCAAACGGCGCATGATTTTTCCGCTGCGCGTCTTCGGCAGGGCCTCGGAAAAACGAATCTCTTCGGGACGCGCGAAGGCTCCGATTTCGTGCGCCACCCATTGGCGCAGCTCCTTGCCCAACTCGTCATGATTCCAGTTGCCGCGCTTCAGCGTGACGAAACAACACACGGCCTGCCCGGTGATTTCGTGCGGCTTTCCCACCACCGCGGCTTCGGCCACGGCGGGATGCCGCACCAGCGCCGATTCCACTTCCATGGTGCTCAAGCGATGGCCGCTGACGTTCATCACGTCGTCGACGCGGCCCAGCACCCAGAAATAGCCGTCGGAATCGCAGCGCGCGGCGTCGCCGGTGAAATAGGCGCCGGGGATGCGGCTCCAGTATTGTTCTCGATAGCGGTCGGGGTCGCCCCAGATGGTGCGAACCATGCTCGGCCAGGGACGGCGCAGGATCAGAAATCCTTCGCGATTGTCGCCCATCGGCTCGCCTTTGAAATCGACGATTTCGGGAACCACGCCGGGCAGCGGCAGCGTGCCCGATCCCGGTTTCAAGGCGACCGCGCCGGGCATCGGCGCAATCATGATCGCGCCGGTTTCGGTCTGCCACCAGGTGTCGACGATGGGGCAGCGTTCCTTGCCGATCACGCGGTGATACCACTCCCACGCGGCGGGATTGATCGGCTCGCCCACCGATCCGAGCAAGCGCAGGCTCGAAAGATCGTGGGCGTTGGGCCAATGGTCGCCCTGGCGGATCAGCGCGCGAATGGCGGTCGGCGAGGTGTAGAAAATATTCACGCGATATTTTTCGACGATGCGCCACCAGCGGTCGAACTGCGGAAAATCGGGCACGCCTTCGTACATGAGCGTGGTCGCGCCGGCCGAAAGCGGGCCGTACACGATGTAGCTGTGCCCGGTGACCCAGCCGATGTCGGCCGAGCACCAGTAGGTATCGTCGTCGCGCAGATCGAAGACCCATTTCATCGACGCGGTGACCTGCGTGAGGTAACCTCCGGTGGTGTGCAGGATGCCTTTCGGTCTCCCGGTGGTGCCGGAGGTGTACAGAACGTACAGCGGATGTTCGCTATCGAGCGGCACCGCGGGACAATCCTCGCCGGCCGTTTCATCGAGGTCGTGCCACCAATGATCACGGCCTTCTTTCATCGCGGTTTCCGATCCGGTGCGGCGATAGACCACCACTTCACGAACGCTGGGACAATCGGTAAGCGCTTCGTCGACGGCGGGCTTGAGTTTCACTTCCTTGCCGCGGCGAAAACCACCATCGGCGGTGATCACCAGCGACGCGCCCAGGTCCTGAATGCGAGCCTTCAGCGCTTCCGCCGAAAATCCGCCGAACACGACGCTGTGAATGATGCCGAGCCGGGCGCAGGCGAGCATGGCGATGGGCAATTCCGGCACCATCGGCATATAAAGGATGGCGCGGTCGCCGGTGTGATAACCGCGCGATTTGAGCAGGGACGCGAAACGGACAACCAGGCGATGCAATTCCTGATAGGTAATCGTGCGAGTATCGCCGGGCTCGCCTTCCCACAGGATCGCGGCTTTATTTTTGCGATGCGTGGCGAGGTGGCGATCCAGGCAGTTGTAAGAAACGTTGGTTTTGGCGCCTACGAACCATTTGGCGAACGGCGGATTCCATTCGAGCACGCGCGACCATTTCTCGAACCAGTGAATTTCGCGTTCGGCGATTTCGCCCCAGAACGTTTCCGGGTCCTGCTGGGCGCGAGCGTACAACTCGCGATAGCCTTCCATTCCCTGAACGTGGGCCTTGCGGACAAACTCCTTCGGCGGAGGATAAAGGGAGTTGCTCATCGACTCGGATTTTAGCAGTTACGCGTCCCGGCGGGCCAACGCGCTCCGTCAGTGCTACTTCGGGTGCGCGGTGTACTGCGGCTGCGGCGGATTCAGCTTGATGCCGATGGTTTGCTGGTCCTGTTCGACGTCGAAGGTTTTGCCGAAGGTCTGGTAGTTGTGGGCGATCACCTGGATGAGAATTTTGCCCTGCGGAATCGGCGGCACTTTGACTTTCCCGTTGGGGTCCGTCTTCAGATCCCATTCGTCGCGAATTCTGGCGCCGAACTTGATTTTCGACCGGCCTTCGACGAACTTGACGATGACGCTGACGCTTTCGAGCGGTTTGCCGCTATCGTCGGTGACCAGAACCACCAGGTTGGTCATTTTTGGCGTCGGCGCCGGCCCCGCCACCAGCAGCGACGAAACCAAAAGAGTCGCAAGCAGAAGAGTTGCGTTCCGCATTTGGACGTATTATCCCATGATCGCGATGCTGCCGGAAGAAGCGCCCTGCCCGGCCCTGACGGGCGCGAGCTTTAAAGACGCCGGCCCATCACTCCGAAATAGCCGGCCGCGGCGAGCATGTGGCGATCGTTGGTCCAGATTTCGGTTTCGCCGGCTTCCTGCGCGCTGGTCAGGTGGATGGCGTCCGCGGTGCGCAGGAACAGATCGCGTGGGGCGGACAGCAGCAGCGCGCCGGTCCTTTGCACCAGGGATTCGGTTACGGGAATCAACGTCCATAGCCCCTGTTGGAGGTGCGCGGAAAAGCGCGATGCGACCTCTCGCGTGGCGCGCCGCGAAAGGTGACCTTCACGAAACTGGCGATGAAGCACCCCGTGCAACTCCGCGACCATCCACAGCGAGGATTGGATGCCTTCCGCCTTCCGGACCAGTTCGCGAACGGCGGAGGATTCCGGCTCATTGAAATAGAATTTTGCGACGTAGGTGGTGTCGAAGTACACGGCTACCGGTTTCGATCGTCCTCCAGGATCCTGGTGCTATCGCCGAGTTGCGGCATTCGCTTCCAGAACTTCTCCATGGATCGGAAAATTTGCGCTTTTTGGCGCGCGGGCAAACGCGGCTCGCTCACGGGGCGCAGTTCGGCGACCGGCTCACCGCGGCGTTTAATGACGATCACGTCGCCTTCCGCGGCATCGCGCACCAGTTTCGAGGTATGGATGTGGAGCTCGCGCACCGAAGTGGACTTCATGTGCTACATTGTAGCCCCTTCAGGCAATGTCCGGACGCACAAATTTCTCCGGCGATCCCGCCGCTTCGGTCACGGCTTCGGCCGCCAGATAGCCGCTGCGCACGGCGCCTTCCATGATGGCCGGCCAGCCGGTGCGGGTCCAGTCGCCGGCGAGAAATAAATTGGAAAAATGCGTGCGCGCCGGCGGACGCTTCGCCTCCAGCCCCGGCTGCGGCGACAGCACCGCGCGAACTTCCTTCACCACGTGCGCTTTTTCGAGTTGGGCGCCGCGCACCACCGGGAAAAATTCGGCCAGCTCTCGCAGCGCCAGCGCGATCACCTCGGCGCGCGGCATCTCCAGGAGTGAATGCGACGCGCTGACGACCAGTTGCACGTAGCGGCCGTCTTTCTTGTTGAAAATCCACTGAATGGTGCGGTCGAGCAGAGTGGCCTGCGGAAAATCGATCACCGGACGGTCGAACCATAAATGAATTCCGGTGATGGGCGCGTGGGTGAACGCGCTCACGTCGATTCCCAGATCGAACGGCGCCAGTTTTTCGAAGGGCAGCGCGGAAATATAAAAATCGGCGCGATGCTCGGCGCCGGCGGCGTCGATGGAGCGCACCGCGCCATTTTCGAACCAGATGCGCTCGACCGGCGAGCGCAGATACATCTCGACGCTGCCGATTCTTTTCCAGGCGCCGGCGCGATACAGCTCGCCCAGCGGCACCGCGGGAACGCCCATTTGATAGGCGTCGCGCGTGGCCAGAAACGCCAGGCGAAAAACCTGAAAGGCGTGGATGGCGGCGATGCGGTCCAGCTCCTCGCTGATCGCGCTGACCAGCACCTGGCGCCAGAATCGCTCGATGGCGCGCGCGGGCTGGCGCTGTTGTTTGAGCCAGGCGGCGATGGTGATTTGATCCAGATCGCGGCGCGACGCTTCGCGCCGGATCGCGCGCAGGCCGCGCATCACCGCGATTTTTTCGGAGAAATTCAGAAATTTGAGATGGAGAAACGATTCGGTGAAATGCAGCGGCGCGGGCAGACGGCCGGCGCGCAGCACGCTCCTGCGTCCGCCGGGCTCGATGAACACGTACTCGTCGTAGAAGCGAATCTCGTCATAGACGCCGAGCCGCCGATAAAAATCGATCAGATTGACGCAGCAGCGCAGCAGGATGTGCTGGCAGTTGTCAATGGTGTCCGATCCGGACTCATAACTGGTGGCGCGTCCGCCCAAAAACGGCCGCGCTTCGAACAGCTTCACGCGATGACCGGCGCCGCCCAGCGCCGCGGCCGCGGCCAATCCGGCCAGGCCGCCGCCCAGTACGATCACTTCGGCCATCGCGGCGGAGAATCAGCGGGTGGGAACGCGCGCGCGATGGCCGCCGCCCCAATCTCCGTTGATGATCTCCAGAATGAGCCACAAGATGATGGCGATAAATAAAATGTCCGTGGGGTCGATTCCCATAATAATTTACGTTCTACAAGTATGCCGTAAGTACGCGCATGGAGCAAGTTCTAAAGCGCCTACCTTAGTACCTTTGCCCGTCCGGAGTTAATCCTGCCATTACTGACGGGCTGGAAAGCCCGGAAGTAGTGCCGGCTTTAGCAGGGTGCTGAAAAAGAGCGGTCAGGCGACGACTTCGGGTTCGGTCAGGCGCGCATCGAGGCCCACTTCAACGTTTTCGCCATTGGCCAGCAGGTACCGTCCGGCGACCCACGGGACAATCTGTTCGGCGCGCATCTGCGCGATCTCCGGCGGACCCTGGAACAGCACCAGAAATTCGGTGGTGGTCCAGCGGCAGATAAAATCCTTGTGCCGGAAATGCGAGCCAAGCCGCGCCGCCACCTGCTGCATCACTTCATCGTTCACCGTCCCGGTGAGCTCGAACAGCAGCAGCACCGGCACGTGGCCGGCGGCCTTGTGCGCTTCGATCTGGCGTTCCATCTCGCGCCGGTTCATCAGGCCGGTCAGCGGATCGGTCACCTCGGCGTCCTTGACGCGCACCTCCACGGCATCCAGTTCGCCGTTCATGCGCGCGACCAGCGATTGGGTTTCGTGGGCCATGCTTTCGACGCAGCTCAGCAGGCCGATCACCTGCAACGCAACGACTTCCTGCAAAGGCTCGGGTTCGGTGGGATATCGGGTCGCTTCCATCTGCGCGGCGAACTGGCGGAGGCGGGCGGCGTAGAAATCCTGGCGCTGGGCGAAGGACTTCAGCAGATCCTGCAAGGCGGCCAGCGCGCCGCGCAACTCCGTGCGATGGCGCGCGATGTAGCCGGAAGCGCGCTCGGCGTATTCGACCAGCGCCGCCTCGATGGCGGTGCAGCTTTCTTCCATGGCTTCCGTCGAGGAATCGAAGGCCAGGCGCGCGCGCAGGCGGCTGAGACGGTGCTTATAGATTCCGCCGATTTCGGGGCAGGCCGCGGCGGCGCAATCGCCCATGGCGCCCAGAGTGGAAAGATAGCAATTGACTGCGGCGTGGAGGGCGTGAAGATGCGAGTCGTCTGCCATGAGATTCGATAGAATGCCCCAATGAACCTATCGGCGGGATGATTAAGGCGAGTATCGAGGAAACCCCTTAGGACGCGGGGAAGGCCTCGATCTTTCCGCGCACCCGCGCAGGGTGACGTTTCGATCCCTTATAATGCGATTTTGACCACTGCTTCCACGGTCGTCCCGGTCGATTTCCGCGAAAATCGCTTCCTCCAGTTGTTGTGTTGCGGGATGGCGGCGGCGTTTCTGCTGGCGGCTTATCACCCCGACGCGGTGTTCGATTGGGGGCTCGAAAACGGCCTGGTGTTCTGCTTCGTGCCGGTGCTGATTTTCAGCTACCGGCGTTTCCAGTTCTCCGACCTCTCCTACCTGCTGATTTTCATGTACCTGTGCATCCACGAATTCGGCGCGCACTACAAATATTCCGACGTGCCGCTGGGCGAATGGATCAAACCGCTGCTGCACACGCAGCGCAATCATTACGACCGCATCGCGCATTTCTCCTTCGGGCTGCTGCTGGCCTATCCGATGCGCGAAATCGCCATGCGCGCGCTGCGCGTCAAGGGGCGCTGGCTGTATTATCTGCCGGTGGAATGCACGCTGGCGCTCAGCGCGATTTACGAGATCCTGGAAGCGCTGATGGCCACGATTCTTACGCCGGAGCGCGGCGAAGAGTTCGTCGGCATGCAGGGCGATATCTGGGATTCGCAGGAAGATATGTTCATGGCGTGGATGGGCGCGGTGGTGGGCGTTCTGATCATCGCCTGGGTGGTGCGCCGCCGCCGCGCGCGTATGGCGCAAAGCAAGACTTCCGTGTACGCGGTCACGTCAAAGTAGAATGAATTGAATGCCCGCTACGATTTCTTCCTCGGCGCTTGCCGTTCCTTCTTCCCGAATCCGCCAGATCGCGGAGCTGGCTATGTCCATGGAGGGCGTTTCGAAGCTGTACTTCGGCGAATCGAACGTCCCGACGCCCGATTTCATCAAGCGCGCCGCGCAAAAGGCGATGGCCGACGGCTTCACGTATTACACCGAAAACGCGGGCCTGCCGTCGCTGCGCCGCGCTCTCGCCCGCTACTATTCGGAGCTGCACGGCGTGGAGCTGGACCCGCTGTCGGAAATTGCGGTGACCACCTCGGGCGTGCAGGCGCTGAACGTGGCGATTCGTTCGGTGCTCGATCCGGGCGACGAAGGGATTGTGCTGACGCCGTCGTGGCCCAACGGGTCGGCGATCATTCAGATGTGCAACGCGACGGTGCGGGAGGTCCCCTGCGTGCTCGACGGGCGGCGCTATGCCATCGATTTCGACGCCCTCGAACGCGCGGTGAGTCCGCGCACGCGCTTGCTGGTGTATACCTCGCCGTCGAATCCGCTGGGCACCACCGCGACGGAAGAAGAGCAGGAAAAGCTGCTCGAATTCGCGCGACGCAATAATCTGTGGCTGATGGCCGACGAAGTTTATGAGCGCCTGTATTATCCGGGCCTGACTGCTCCGGCCGAGAAAGGCAAGCCGTCGGGCGCGGCGCCCTCGCTTTTACGCAAATGCACGCGAGAGGATGCGGTGATCGTGATTCAGTCCTTTTCGAAGGCCTATTGCATGACCGGCTGGCGACTGGGCTGGCTGGTTTCGCGCAAGGACCTGGTGACGAAGGCGTCGCAGTTGACCGAGTACGTGGTTTCCAATGCGCCCAGCTTCACGCAGCGGGCCGGCGAAACGGCGCTGCTGTGGGGCGAGGAGACGATTCGCCAGATGGTCTGCAAGCTGCGCGAGAATCGCGATTTTTGCGTGGCCGCGCTGAGCAGATTTCCGGGCGTGACGATGCCGAATCCCGATGGCGCCTTTTATCTGTTTCTGCGCGTCGAGGGCGTCACCGATTCCTTCGAATTCTGCAAGCGGCTGCTGCTCGAAACGAAAGTCGGCCTCGCGCCGGGCGTCGCGTTCGGAGCGGGCGGGGAAGGCAACGTGCGGGTCTGCTACGCGTCGGACCGGCCGATTCTCGAAGAGGCGATGGCGCGGCTGAAACCGTTCTTCGAAGCGCGCTGAGGCGTACCGCACGCACTCGCGACCTGCCGCGCCCACGCCGGGGGCTTTAGCGCAAACACTGCAATGCGTCCACGGCTCGGGCCGCGGCCAGATGGTCGCCTTCCTTGAAATAAATCACGTAAGCGTAGCGGCCCACACCGTCGGTGATGCCGGTGGAGGCATAAATGCTCACGCCCGCTGCCAGCAGCTCCTTTTGAATTTCGCCGATGGCGCCCAGATAATCGTCGCCTTGAATCATGCAGGCGTGCTGGGGCGGCGTCAGCGGCCATCCCGATTTTTTCGCCAGGCGCAGGAAGGCTTCGCTGCGATCGGGGAACAGGGTAAGCTCCATTCCATGATCCCCGTAAGGTACGGCGCTGAAGGCCAACAGATTGATTTCTTCTTTCGCCAATTGGGCCAGAAGCTCGTAGGCTTTGCCCGGCTCATCGCGAATGCGCAGGTAATAATAATCCAGAATGCGAACGGCGAGCGCCATCGGTTTGTCTCCCGACTATCGATAATCACACATCGGGCGCACCGCCGCGCGACGGCGCCTAACCGGGGCCCAGCCATACCTTCGGCTCGCACGACATTCCGATGCGTAATTGTTCCTGGGCGTTCTGCCCCGGTTTGAACTGAATCCGCACCGGCAGCCGCTGCACCACTTTGACGAAATTCCCGGTCGCGTTTTCCGGCGGCAGCAAACTGGTGGCTTCGCCCGAAGCGCCGGGCATGTCGCTGACGTATCCCTGATAATCCTTATCGAAGGCGTCCACGTGAATGGAAACCGCTTGCCCCGGACGCATGCGGCGGAGTTGGGTCTCCTTGAAATTCGCCGTCACCCAGACGTTGGCCACTTCGCTGATCGATAACAGATTCTGTCCCGGCTCGACGTGCTCGCCGACCTCCGCCGTCTTGCTGGTGACCACGCCATCCACCGGGGCAAGGATCTTGGTGTAGGAAAGATTCAGCTCCGCGCGATCGAGCGCCGCTTTGGCCGCCTGTGCGCTGGCGATCCGCGTGGTCAGGTCGGCGCGGCGCACCGCGATCTGCCGCGGAGCGTTGGTCTGCGCCTCGGCCAGCCGTGTTTGCGCCTGCGCCAGCTGCGCGCCGCGCTGATCGAGCGTTTGCTGCGCGGCGGCCATCGCGTCGCGCGCGGCGTCGACTTCCGCCGAATTTGATTTCGCGGTGGCCAATGCCGCGTCGTATCGCTGCCGCGAAACTTCGTCCTTGGCGACCAGCTCACGGTAACGCTCCAGATTTGCCTGCGCGTTGGCGTTTTGCGCCTGGGCCTGATCGAGATCGGCGCGGCGGGCGTCATAATCCTGCTGTGCTGCGTCCACCCCGGCTTGCGCCGAAATCACCTCCGACTGTGAAGTGGAAACCATGGTTTGCGAGGTGGTGACGGTGATGGGCACGTTGGGATTTTCCGCGTGGATCTGCGCGATCGCCTGATTGTAAGCCGCGCGAGCCTGTTCCACGGCGACCTGATAATCGCGCGGATCGAGTTGCACCAGAACTTCGCCGGCCTTGACGAACTGATCATTCTGGACGTAAACCGCGTTCACCGTGGCGGAGATACGCGCGCCGATCGGGTCCAGATTCCCGTCGATGAAGGCGTCGTCGGTGGATTCGTAGGATTGGAAATAGCGAAGCAGAAAATAACCGGCGACCAGCAGGACAATCAGAATCACTCCACCGATGATCAGCCCGCGCTTGTGCCGGTGAACGAAACTGCCGGCCGGCTTGTTCGCCTCTTCTTTTCCTTCCGTCTCTTCCGCTGCCCTCGGTGCGGCAGCCGGCTCGGGAGCAGCCGCGGTCTTCACCTGCTCCCGCAGCTTCTGCTGTTCTTCCTGCAAACGCTGGACTTCCTTTTGGAGCTCCGGAACGGTTTCTAAGGCCATCTACTGGATTCGATGCCGGCGCGCAGCCATCGTGTCACATTGCTGGGGCGCGAAACGTTAGACTTGTCGCTGGCTTTCGGATGGCCCCTACACCACTCGCGTGGCGATGCGATTGCACTCCGATTGGGCATGAGACAAACACTCACTATTCCGGAATTGTTGTTAATTGTGAGCACCCGCGTGGCGTTGGGCGCTGGAGTAGCGCTGCTGGTCGCCGGGCATTTGAACAAGGATCAGCGCCAGGGCGCGGGATGGGCGCTGGTCGGGGTGGGCGCTTTGACCACGGTGCCGCTGGCGATGCAGATGCACAAGCGCTACGAGGAACAGAAACGCCTGGCGGCTTGAAATTTACTCGACTGCGATGGTTACCTGGCTGGAGGTGATGACTCCGCCGGCGTTGATCTGTAACGGCACCACGCCATGGATGCCGGCCGGGATCACTACGTTGATCTGATCCATGCCCACCAGGGCCGGCTGGGCACGCGCGATTGCCGCGAGCAGAAGGCCGAAGACACACATACGCTTCCGGCGCATGAACTGTCGGGAAAAGCAACTCTGCGGCCAATTCCCGGCATTGAAGCCGGGCGGCGCTTAGATACCTGCCTGGCCGGGCCACCATTTGAGCAGCGCGCTGCGGGTTAGCTCTGCGACGAGATCCGCGGCCGGCGGCGCCAGGCGGGGAGTCTCAGCCCGAACGTTTGCCCGATCCGGGGAGTATGGTTGATAAGCGCGAATGGTCTTCGGGTTGGTGCGGAACTGCGAACTGATCAGCGTCACCGTAAGGTCTTCGTAATCGATCCGATGAATTTCGGGCGCGGTGATTTCATAGGTGTCGCCTGGCTCATAAACTTCGGCCGGTTCTTCGCGCAGATGCACCAAAACGGGCGCTCCGGCAAGCTCGTTTTGCAGGTTGACCTCCTGGCGGATGAATGGAGACGCCTGCGGATCGGCGGTCTCATACATGCGGTATTGATAAAGACGGCCGCCGATGATCTCCGACTTGAAGTCGGCTCCGTGGCTATGGACTGCACTGTGGCCGGGCACCGCTAATGAATGCTCAAACAGGTTGATCACGACGTTGCCGGGAACGATGGGACAACTGATTCTGCCGTTCGATCCCATCGTCCAGGGGAAATGCCGCGCGTTCCGCAGGATGGCGAGAACGAGTTCTTTTTTAAGGTCAGGCCCTGGCTTCATGCGTTGTTGTACTCCCTTCGAAGTGAGGAATTCGCTGCTTGACGGACCGTTGCCCACAGCATCACATGAGAGATCGCCCACGTGAGGTGGGCACCGTTTTGTAAATTGCTGTAGTTGGGAGAGATATTTACTGCGGCGCCGCTGGTGACTGAAGTGGAGTCTGTTGAACTTGACAGCTTCGAGCCACCACCCCACCACTGACAGCGAAGTTTTGTCATAATGTAGCCGGTGTCCCGCGTCAAAGAACTGGAAACAAGGCTCGAAAATACCGAGCAGCAGCTCCGTCTTTTGCAGAAAATCAGCCGCTTCATCTCGCGCGAGATGAATCTCGGCCAGGCCCTGGAAGATGTGGTTTCCCTGGTGGTCGAATTCATGGGCTGCGACGCCTGCCTGCTGTACGTTTTGCAGGATCGCGAGCTGGTGCTGTGCGCCGCCAATAATCCGCGGCCGGACAGCATCGGCAAGGTGAAGCTGGCGCTCGGCGAAGGCCTCACCGGATGGGTCGCGCAGGAGCGGCGTCTGGTTTCGATTTCGCGCGAAGCCTATCTCGATCCGCGATTCAAACATTTCACCACGCTGCCGGAGGACACGTTTGAGGCGTTTCTTTCCGCTCCGGTGATTGTTCGCAATCGCGTGGCCGGCGTCATCAACGTGCAGCATCGCGAGCCGCATTTTCACACCGGCGGCGAGATGGAGTTGCTGACCACCGTCGGCGAGCAGATCGGCTGCCTGATCGCGTTGGCGCGGACCAGCGAAAAATCTTCCGTGCTGGACCTGCTGATGGCGTCCGCGCGCGGCGAGTAATCCATGCCATGAAGTACCTGATTTTTTCTTTCGCTCTGATCGCCGGATGGGCGCAAGCCGCCGATCCCGAATGGAAGATCCAATATTTTTACGACAAGCTGCACGAAACGATGGATATCGAGGATCTGGCGTTTCCTTCGGCGCAGCACGGCGTCGCGGTCGGCGGAATTTTCGAGGAAAATTCGCGCAAGCCGCATTATACGGCGGTGGTGACCGGCGACGGCGGCCAGACCTGGTCGCTCGAGCCGCTGCACGACCAGCCGCGGACGCTGTTTTTCTTGAACGATGCGGCGGGATGGATGGTCGGCGACGAGGCCATCTGGTTTTCCGAAGATGCCGGCCACACCTGGAAGAAAATCAGCGAGCAGAAAAAACCGGAAAAAAAACTCGGGCCGGCGCCGCCCGGCGGATTGATCACGCGCGTGTGGTTCCTGGATGCGCGGCACGGTTTCGCGGCGGGGAATCAGAAAAGCGCGTTTGAAACCAAAGACGGCGGCAAAACCTGGACGCCGATCGCCGCGGCGGCCAAGCCGGAGGCCAATCCGGCGCACGCGATTTATTCGCAGATCGCGTTTTCCGATCCCCAGGACGGCATCATCATGGGCGACGCGGTCGAAGCGCCCAAGAATGATCAGCACCTGCCATCGTGGATGGAACCGGAGCGCGCCATGCACCGCCGGCCCTCGGAAAATCAGACGCTGCTGATCGAAACGCACGACGGCGGCAAGACCTGGCAGTCGACCGCCAGCGAATTTTACGGCAGCGTCATCAGCGTGCGCCTTTCGGAGGCGATCGGCCTGGCGCTGTTCTCCTTCAGCGAGGCCTTCGAATATCCGGCGGAACTGTACAAGCTCGATTTCAAGACCGGTAAAAGCGATCGCGCTTTCCGCGAAAAGGACCGGCGCCTGACCGATGTGAGTTTGTATCCGGGGCCGCGGGCGTTTCTGGCCGCGGTCGAGCCGCCGGGCCGGTTGAACGTCGCGCCGATTCCGGGCAAGGTGCGGATGCTGACCAGCACCAACCTGACTGACTGGACCGAGATGAAGGTCGACTACAAGGCCGAAGCGCGCGCCGTGGTTTTGGCCGGTCCCGACGCCGCGCATCAATGGGCGGCGACCGACACGGGAATGATTTTGCATCTGGTCGAATAGACAGCGCGCGCGTCAGGAAACCCCGCCATGAGTGGCGGGGCTTGCTGCCGGCTGGTCATTAGCGGCGTCCACGAACGAAATAATGCGGCGCGTAGTGCGGCCCGTAATAGCGCGGCCCCACGATCACCGGAGCCACGGGACGGGCCCAGTATCCGGCATGCCACACTCGGCCCACCCAGAAGCCGGCGACCCAGTTGTATCCGGGTCCGGGGCACGGGGGAACGCCAACCACCACCGCCGCCGGAGCCACCGGCACTCCGATGCCAACTCCAATCGCGACGCTCGGGCCGGCGAAAAGAGCGCTTCCGGCCAGTAACAATGTTGCAATCAGCTTTTTCATTTCCTTCATCCTCCTGCGCTTTTGAATTGCAACGCGCGTGCCATTCGCAAATCGCTCAAAATGCGCGAGAACGCGATGTGCGCGATGGCCGCGCTGCACCGCGGCGGTGGATTTCGGCCATCGGCTATGATGAACCCATGGCGGACCATAAAATCACGCGGCGGCAAGCGGGACAACTGCTGGGAGCGGCGGCGGCAATGGCGGCGCAGACGCCGGATGTTTGTTTCCTGAGCGCGATCGAAATGGCCGCGCTGATCCGCCGCAGGAAAATCAGCGCGCGCGAATTGCTCGACGCGCATCTCAAGCAGATCGAGCGCGTGAACCCCAAAGTCAACGCCATCGTGACGCTGGTGGCCGAGCAGGCCAGGGAAAACGCGCGCAAAGCCGACGAAGCTCAGGCGCGCGGAAAGACGCTCGGCGCGCTGCACGGGCTGCCCGTCGCGCACAAGGACCTGATCGAAACCGCGGGCATCCGCACCACCTTCGGATCGCCGATTTTCAAAGATAACGTTCCCACGACCGACGCGATTCTGGTGGAGCGCGTCAAGCGCGCCGGGGCCATCACGCTGGGCAAAACGAATACGCCCGAATTCGGCGCCGGATCGCAGACCTTCAACAAAGTTTTCGGCGCGACCAAAAATCCTTACGATTTGACCAAGACCTGCGGCGGATCGAGCGGCGGCGCCGCGGTCGCGCTGGCCTGCGGCATGACGCCGCTCGCCAGTGGCAGCGATATGGGCGGATCGCTGCGCAATCCCGCGGCGTTTTGCAGCGTGACCGGGTTTCGCACCGCGCCGGGACGCGTGCCGTTCGCCGCGGAGGGAGATGCGTGGTCGACATTGGGCGTGGAAGGTCCCATGGCGCGCACGGTTCCCGACCTCGCGCTGTTGTTGAGCGTCATGGCCGGTCCCGACGCGCGCTGTCCCATTTCGATCAGCGAGCCGGGTTCGCGCTTCGCCAGTCCACTGGATCGGAATTTCAAAGGCGTTCGCGTGGCCTGGTTCAAGGATCTGGGCGGCATTCCCTTCGATCCGCGCGTCACGGCCGCGGTGAACGCGCATCGCAAGACGTTCGAGTCGCTCGGCTGCGTGGTCGAAGAAGCCGAGCCGGATTTTTCGGGCGCGGACGAATCGTTCAACCTGTTGCGCGCGTGGTCTTATGTTGCGGGTTACGCGGAGCTGGCGCGCACTCATCCGGGGCAGGTGAAAGACACGATCCTGTGGGAAATCGAACGCGGATCGAAGCTCAGCGCCGCGGACTTAGGGCGCGCCGAGGCGCTGCACAGCGAGGTCTGGAATCGCATGCGCGTGTTTCTGGAAAAATACGAATTTTTCGTTTTGCCGACCACCCAAGTCCCGCCGTTCGATCTCAGCGAGGAATACGTCACTCAAATTTCCGGCGTGAAAATGAATACGTACATCGACTGGATGAAGTCGTGTTACTACATTTCGATTCTCGAAAATCCGTCGCTTTCGATGCCCTGCGGCTACACGCCGGAAGGCTTGCCGGTCGGGCTACAGATCGTCGGCCGGCATCGCGACGAGTTCGCGGCGCTGCAAATGGCCCACGCGTTTGAGCAGGCGACCAAATCGGAAAGACGAAAACCCGCGGCCGCTTCGCTTTCCTGACGCGTCGGAACCGGATCGGTTGAAAAAAATCGCGGTCAACGGGTCACCCCTTCCCCGGTCTGACTCGCCGCGGTTTTCGATAAAGCCGGAACCTTCGCGTCCGGCTTGAGCGGCGGTTTGCGCAAGTGCCAATCCGTCGATTTCTGATACGCCGAAGCCAGCGCGAGTACATTGACCTCGGCCAGATGCGGCCCGCTAATTTGCAACCCGATCGGCAGACCGTCTTTAGAAAATCCGCACGGCACGGTAATGGTCGGCAGGCCGTAATCGTCCAGCGAACGCGTGTTGCCGGGTTTGGGATTCCGCGGATGCGCGTCCGCCAGCCGATCCAATTCTTCTTCGATCGTCCAGGGCAGCTCGCGGATGGTGGGCGTAATCAACAAATCGACATTTTGTTTCTTAAAAACTTCCTCATTGACCAAGCGCCGCACCAGCCGCAGATTGCGCCACTGCCGGATATAATCGACCGCCCGCCCGGTGCCCCCCGCGCCCGCCGGATTCACCGCCGCGTTCAACGTCGGTTCGGCGACCCGGAATTCGCTGCCCAGAATCTCCCGGTACGCCGCGCCTTCACTTCCCGCGCCGGTATCGAGAATGGACGGCAGCTCGACCTCGCGCGCGTCTTTGGTCATCTTTTTCAAAACGGCGACGGCCTGGTCCATGGCGCGAGCGACTTCCTCCTGAAGACCGTCGTAAAATTGCGGAGGAATGCCCAGCCGAAACGGCGCGACCGGCGCTCCGATGCCTTTCGAAAAATCCGGCACCGGTGCGTCGATACTCTGGAGGTCCAGCGGATCGTAGCCTGCCAGCACTTGCAGCACCAGCGCGGTATCTTCCACCGTTCGCGCAATCGGACCGCAATGATCCAGCGACCAGGTCAGCGGCACGATTCCCCGAATGCTGACGCGTCCGTAGGTGGCCTTGAATCCGGTGACGCCGCACATCGCCGAGGGCGTACGAATCGACCCTCCGGTATCGGTGCCTAACGCGGCGCAACAATTATCCATGGCCACTGCCGCGGCCGACCCTCCCGAGGATCCGCCGGCGATCCGTTCCAGGTTCCACGGATTCCGCACCGGACCGAAATAACTGACGGCCGAAGTCGCTCCAGCGGCGAAAATGTGCATGTTGCATTTGCCGACGATCACCGCGCCGGCCGCCTTCAGCCGCCGCGTCACTTCGGCGTCGTCAGAGGCGACGTTCCCGGACAGGGTCCGGCTGCCCGCGGTGGTGCGTACGCCGGCGTAATCGATATTGTCCTTCAGCCCGATCGGTATTCCGTGCAGAGGACCACGGAATCGACCCGCGGCCTGCTCGGCTTCGAGCATTCGCGCCCGCTCCATCGCCTGTTCCCGCATCACCGTGATCCAGGCGTCGATTTTGGAGTTGTAAGCGTCGATGCGCGCGAGACACGCGGCGGTCAGTTCGACCGGTGAAATTTTTCGCGCATGAATCGCGTCGGAGGCTTGCTTCAGCGTCAACGCGGTAAGCTCATCCCGCGTATCGCCGCGCAGCGCGGCCGCCGCAGCCGCGATGGTCATAGCCAGAAATTCGCGACGGGTGTTCGCCATATCAGCTTCCGGTCTGTTCCGCGGCCGTCTTCGATAAAACCGGAACTTTGGCATCGGGCGTGAGCGGGGGACGGCGCAGATGCCAATCGGTCGCTTGCTGGTACGCGTGTGCCAGCGCCAGAACCTGCTCTTCGGCGAAGTGCGGCCCGGCGATCTGCATCCCGATGGGCAAGCCGTCTTTCGAGAATCCGCAGGGAACGGTAATCACCGGCAATCCGTAGCCGTTGAAGGCGCGCGTATTCGATTCCAAATCGATCGGCCGCGAAGGTGCGTTTCCGCGTCCGCCTCCGCCGCGTCCTCCCCCGGCGGGAGCAGGCGGAATCAATTCCTGTTCGACCGGCGGCGGCAGGTGACGCGCGGCCGGCGCGATCAGCAGATCGACGCTCTGCTTCCGGAAAACGTCTTCATCCACGGTGCGGCGCACCAGTTCCAGATCGCGCCAGCCGCGCACATAATCGACGGCGCGCGCCGAATCCGCGGACGCCGCAAAGGCGCGCGTGGTGCTCGGCTCAAAAACGCCGCCGTTGACGCCACGAACGTTCTCGTGCGCCGCGATGATTTCCGCTCCCACGCCGGCGTGCAGCAGGGAGGGCAGGCCGACCTCGCGCGATCCTTTGGTCAATTTGTTCAAAACCGCCTGCGCCTCCTCCATCGCTTTGGCGATCTCGTCATCCAGGTGATCGAAAAATTCCGCGGCAATCCCCAAACGAAACTGCGCGACCGGAGCGCCGAAGGCACGCGTGTAATCGGGAACGGAGCGATCCACGCTGTCGATGTCCTGATAATCGTAACCGGCGATCGCCTGAAGGATCATCGCCGCATCCTCGACCGTCCGCGCCAGCGTCCCGCAATGATCGAGAGACCACGCCATCGGCACGATTCCGCGCATGCTGACCCGCCCGAACGTCGGCTTCAAACCGACCACGCCGCAGTACGCCGCGGGAAGGCGAACGCCGCCGCCGGTATCGGTGCCGAGCGCGGCGAAACAATTCTGCATCGCCACCGCGGCCGCCGATCCACCCGAGGGCCCGCCGGAGATTCGCTCCAGGTTCCAGGGATTTCGCACCGGACCCCAGTAACTCACCGCCGAGCTCGCGCCCGCATCGAATTCGTGCATGTTGCACTTTCCCAGCAGCACCGCGCCCGCGGCACGAAGCCGCCGCACGACCTCCGCGTCCTGGTTGGCGAAGCGATATTCATAAACCGCGCTCGCTGCGGTGGTGCGGACGCCGGCAACGTCGATCGAATCCTTGATCCCGATGGGAATCCCGTGCAGCGGACCGCGCAGATGTCCCGCCTTCTGTTCGGCCGTCAACGCCTGAGCCTGCTCCATGGCTTTTTCCTGCATCACCGTGATCCAGGCGTTGATTTTCGGATTATAAGTTTTCACGCGATCCAGGCACTGCGCGGTCAGCTCGACGGGCGAGACTTGTCTGCTGCGGATGCGCTCCGCGGCTTGCTTCAGCGTGAGGGACGGCAGATCGGTGGAATCTTCGGCCATGGCGAGTTGCGCCGCCGCCGCTGCCGCAGCCAGGAACTCGCGCCGGCTCGGTGGAGAAGACGGTTGCATGAATCCTTTTACCGCGTAGAGTTGCGCTCTGTCAAACCAGTCTCTTCACACCCGCCGCGGCGCGAGATGCGGGAATCAAGCTCGCGGCCGTTTTTGCGGAGGTCGCGTGATTCCCGGCGGCGATTGAAATCGCGAATCATCGTGCCTCCTTGCGGATCTCACGCTTTGGCCAAGCTCTCCAGGTATTCCATGGGACAGCCAACCCCCTCAACCTTCACTCCCAGGTTCCGCAACACATCGATGGCAACCATCCGCCGGTAGGCATTGAAGGTAATCACGTGCGCGAACATGCCGCCAAAGGTGAAAGTTTCCGGCGGTTCGCAGAGCGCGTCGACGAAGGTGTCTTCCCAGGCGTTCCGATGGCAGACATCCGTGAGTACGCCGTGGAACGCCCGATCCGCCTGCTCCAGGCGCGCCAGCATGGCTGAAGGGGTCCGCTCCTCGGGCGAGGCATTATCGAACAGGGGCGCGCTGCCGCCCGTCAGCGCCGCGGCCCAGGCTTCCTTGGTCTGCACCATCCGGTCCAGAAGCTGACGCAGGCTCTGATCCGGGCCATCCCAGGGAAATATGTGTATCTGGTTGTGCAGGGGACGGTCCAACTGTTCGTCATTCAGCGTCTTCGCCCAGTCAAGAAGACGTCGCGTATGCCAGGACTCCTGGCCAGTGAAGATATCAAAAAGGTCCATGAATCGACCTGCTCCTTTCGTGTCACGCTGCCCCGAGTGGTGGTGAATTCCGTTGGCGGCGTGGAGGTGAGTGTGCGTGGCGCCCATGCGGCGATAGAGGCTCGGTGAAACGCCGAAGGCTTTTCGGAACGCCCGGGTGAACGCTTCGAGCGATCCGTAATCGGCGTCGAGACCGATGTCTGTCACCGAATGCTGCGTGCGAGACAACTGCCACGCAGCCCTCTCCAGCAGCAATCGCCGGCGCATGGCAACCGGCGTCTCCTCGATCATTGTCCGGAACACACGATAGAGCTGTGTCCGGCTTCGATAAGCGTGGCGGGCGAGACCCTGGGCATCCTGCTTCTGATCGAGCGAGTCAAGAACGATTTCGCTCAGCCGCTTTGCGTCGTCCACATGAGGAAAATACCACTTTGGGCGCACGGTCCGCCTGATCTGGAATCCCAAAATCGAGGTGGGATGCGCAGGTCTGGCGGTCAGGTCATTCCTTTCGCGAGCGCGCTGGCCGCGACCAGACCGTCCCCGGGTTTTCTATAAACCGCCAGAGGAGTGGCGTATGCCGCCAGGCTTGCGCCGGATGCCTGTCGATTCGTCGGCCGCGAACAGCACAAGCCTGGCGGCTTATGCCACTGCTGCGAAAAGAGCAAAAGGCGCTTCGACGATCCCGCGGAATTCAGTGTTACGGACGCGGTTGCGCGTCCGGAAAATCGACATCTTCGTAGAACTTGTAATTTTCAAGATTCGTCGATGGAGCGAAAAAGCACACCACCTTCATCTCTTCACTTCCCGTATTGTGCAGCATGTGCACCGCGCCTTGCGGAAACAGGACTACGCTTCCCGCGCGCACCTCGGCGACCTCCCCGGCCACCAGCACGCGGCCCGATCCGCGGATGATGTAGATCACCTCTTCACCATGCGGATGGCTGTGCGCCGGGCGAACCTTGTTTCCCGGAGCGACGCGAATGACGCAGGCCGAACAGTGGTTCGCGTTCAGGCCATTGTCCGCGACCACCCAGCGCAGATGGCGGCCGGGCAGGTCCAGCTCTTCTACGTCCGATTCGTGTAAGACAGGAACACTCATGTTGACCTCGTCGGCTGGGCGGGAAGAGGCGGCCGGAGCTCCCGCCGCAGGCCGGGGGCCTGCTCCGCTTGATGAAGCATGGCTTCGGTTGCCGTGCGCGCCAGTTGCGCCGGCGATAATCCGAAGGCCTCGATCAGTTCTTCATACGTTCCGGAATGAATGAAGCGCGGACGGCCTTCGGAGTTGAGCGCGTTCACGGTGACGACGCGCTCCAGCCGTCCGTTGCCCAGATCGGCGCGGCGGCGATACAGCACCTTCAGAAAATTCTGCCACAGGTAGCCGTTATTTTGCTCCGCGAAAATCAGCAGTTTTCCCGAAGCGAATAATCCGGCGAGCATTGCTTCGTCAACGGACGGCATATCGATCACGCCGACGTTGAACCCTTGTTTCGCGCACAGATCCGACGCGGCCAGCGCTTCATGAACGCCGCGGCCGCTGGAGATGATCACGGCGCGCTCGTTCTCAGGGTCGCGTAGACGGGAGCCTTTCGCGAATTCAAACTGGTAATCCGCGTGATAGAGAACCGCGGACGCCGTCCGCATCACCCGCAGATAAATCAGGCCGCGATTGCCTTCCATGATCCATTGCATGATGGCCAGCAGCTGCCGCGGGCAGGAAACGTCGATGATTTTCAGGTGCGCGAGGCCGTCGAAAATGGTGATATCGTCGTTGCCCATGTGGGTGGCGCCGTTGGTGCGCGTTTCGAAATTCGCGGCGGTCGCGAGAAACGTCAGATCCAGGCCGTGGCCTTCGCTTAGCCAGCCGTCCGGAGCGGCCATCGCTTCCAGGCGCTCCTGATAGCCGACGGCGATGCGGCGCAGAACCTTCCAGTCGAAAAATGGACAAAACGTGCTGACCCAGGCATTGAACCCGAGCGCCGCGTAGGCTTCGCCGAGGCCCATCATGTTGGCTTCGGCCACGCCGACGTTGAAGGCCCGGTTCTGGTCGACGGCGCCGACGCCGGCTTCGAGGCCGCTGGTGGTGGCGAGATCGGAATCGACCGAAATGACGCGCGGGTCGCCGGCGAAAATTTTCATCGCGGCGGTGACGATTTCGCCCGCGCTGTATTCTTTTTGGGAATCGATGCGCGGCAGGAGCATCGCATCATAATTAATGCTTTTGGGGCGCGGTGGAACTCGCCGGGTGAGGACCGGTCCGATGATCTGGCGCAACTCCGAATCGAGATGCATCGTGTGAGCCAGATCGGCGAGGTTTCTGAGCACCGTCTGATGCTGCGAGTAGTCTTCGCGGAAGCGCGCGAACTCGGCGGCGCGCCGGGATCTCTGCTGCGATTGCAGGGCGATTTCCTGATCGAGAAGCGCGGCGCCGGCGCTGACTTTGTGGCGATTGAAAAAATCGGAAAATGCCCCGCGGCCCTTGCTGGTGTGACAGATAATCGCGGTGGGACTGCCGTTGCGCTCGCCGTAGCGGAACTCTTCGAGCGCGGCGTAAACGCCTTCGTAGTGTGTCGCATCCACTTTATGCACGCGCCAGCCGAAGGAGCGGAAGACCGGCTCCAGTTCCGGCATGGGAAAAACCATGCGGCTGGCGATATCGAGCTGGCCGTGATTGTGATCGACCAGGATGCACAGATTGTCGAGGCGTTTGGCGCCGCAGTACATCACCGCTTCCCAGATGGGACCCTCCTGCAATTCGCCGTCGCCCAGAATGGCGTAGGAATCGAAGCGCGGGCTGGATCGGCCGGCGAGCGCGAAGCCTTGCGCGACGGCGAGTCCCTGGCCCATGGGGCCGGTAGCGAGATGGATGCCGGGCAGAACGGGTCCGGGATGGCCGTTCAGGATGCTCGAGTAGGCTCGGGAATTTTTGAGGAGGGTCGCATCGAAATAGCCGAGTTCGGCGTAGATGGAGGCCAGTGCGGCGACGGCGTGGCCTTTGCTGAGGACGAACAGATCCTGGCCGATGCTTGTGGGATTTTCGACGTCGATGCGGAGGAATCCGCCGTAAAAAAGAGCGACGAGGGGAATGATTGCGGAAAAAGCTCCGCCGGCGTGGAGACCTTGATCGACGGCGTCGCGGCACTGCTCCAGCGTGAGAATGCGGATGTCGGAGTCTTTGATCGCCAGGAGTTTTAAGATGCCCTGGCGGAGGACGTAGTCGTCGGGTTCGAAGCGGCGCATGGTTACTTATCCGGGGGAAACCGAAGAGGCCGGTATCCGCCATTCACAGAGCGGGGCCGGGAGCCCGGCGCAGGCCACGGGCCTGCCCCACAACAACGGGCTGCCGGTGTAAATATTTTTACGGGACGGCACACTAGGACAACGACGCGCTTTCGCGGACTTGCTGGAGATGGCGGACGTAATGGGCGATGCCGACGTCGGGGCGATTGGCCCAGATCGGCGTGCAATTGGGATATTCTTCGCAGCTTCCCCAATATTGCGCGTCCGGAAATTTGTCCTTCATGCCTTTGGCGCAATCGCCGACGATGATCACGTCGCCATCGACGTGAGTGATTTTTTCTTCGAACTGCAATCCGGTGAAAACGTACAGCGGACGCTTCAGTTTCGCCAAAGTGCCGTCGGCTTTGAGTTGATCGAGCTGAATGCGCACGATGGCTCGGCAGCCGGCTTCGCACGTCGATCCCATGATCAGGTTGACGTTCGGATATTGGCCTTGCAGGATGGTGTTCTGGCGCTTGAAGCGGCGCTTTACTTTTGCGACCGGCGCGCCGAACAATTCGATTTCTTCCATATTGTTGGTGCCCAAACCTTCGGCGGCGCCGAGCACCGTCGAGGGAACATTGGTGCCGGGGTCGTCCCAATCCATCAGCGCTTCGCAGATGGTATCGACGGCCACCGGGTCGGGTCCGCCGCAAATCGTATTGAAATCCTTGATCAGATCTTCGTGATACGGGCTGAAGGGGCCGTTGCCCTGGCAGGCGTAGAGCGAATCCATCACGAACCACTTGGGATTGGCGGCGCGCGTCAGATTCACGATTTTCTGATAAATATCATCGCGATGGCAGCGGACCATCCAGTCGTAATCGGGCAGATTGCCGAATTGCAGCTTCATCGCGCCGGTAAAGGTCGTGTGCACGTGCACCTTCATTTTTGGCAGACCAATATACACGTCGGCGTCGCGCACCGGGCGGGGGACGGGAAATTCGTTGAAGCTCACCGGGCGGTCGATCTTGTACATGTCGAAGGGGACGTGCTCGAAGGGGCACAGCTCGACACCGGTCCGTTTGGCGACTTCGGTGATGCCGCAGACGTCCATTGCCTGCTGCGTGTCGGCGCCCATGGCGCAACGCTCACCGATCTGCACGCGCGCCGGGTTTTGTTCGAGCACCAGCTCGAGCAACGCTTCGAGCATGCGCGGGTCGGTGGTGAATCCGGCGTTGGGGTCGATGGGGATGACGGTGTTGATTTTGATCAGCACCTTGTCGCCGCGATGGACGATGTTGGCCATGCCGCCCATGGTGTGGTCGGCGATCTGGCGGATCATCTGCTTGACAGCGTCGAGCTGGGCGCGGGAATATTCGGCCGGCCTGCCGAGGTCGGCGTCAGAATGAGCAATGGAGATTTTCGATTTCTTCATCGGGTCCGCTTTCCGTAGGCAATCCTAGCATAGGCGGGATCAAGTTGACACAATGCGTTAATCTGGTCTGGTGCCGGCTGCAATGTTTCGGCGCGCGGCGAACGGCTCGGGTCGACCAGCGGGGCCGGGGGCCTGCCCCACATGAGAAATCCTCTGCTCGATTTCGGGATCGATCGGGCTTCCATCCAATATATCGGGCATGGGTTGCAGAGGCCGGAATGCATTCTGGCGGAGCCGGATGGCACGTTGTGGTCGGCCGATGCGCGCGGGGGCGTGGTGCGGATCGGCGCCGACAGATCGCAGGAGATCATCACGCAACAACGGTCGGAACATTTCGGCGACGCCGATAGCGAAGCTGCGCGGTATCTTGAGGGCACGCTTCCGAACGGATTGGCGTTCGCCGCCAACGGCGATTTTCTCATCTCCAATTTCGGCACCGATTGCCTGGAGAGTATGTCGCGGGACGGGCGGTCGCGCGTGCTGGCCGATACGATCGACGGCGAGCCGGTGGGCAAAGTGAATTTCGTGCTGCGCGATTCGAAGGGCCGGATCTGGGTGACGGTTTCGACGCGGATCAAGAACTGGATGCAGGCGCTGCGCACCGATCTGGCCGATGGGTACCTGGCGCGTTATGAGAATGGCGGGTTTCAT
>DATJNW010000119.1:0-19472 GCA_035507655.1 Bryobacteraceae bacterium
GATATATCCCGCGCCGAGGCAGAGAAAATACCATAAAAACGTCATCACGCCTTTTTGTTTCGGCAAGCGGCTGCCGAGCGCGACGCGCGGAAGAATCAGGATCAGCGCCGTGGCGGCCAGGCTCACCACCACCACGGCGTACAGCAGCGGAACGGCGTGATTGATCTTATAATCCGCGCTTTGCCGATTGGCCGAGGTGAGAAACGCAACCAGATCGCGCGGCTGCACGGTATAGAAGAAGAACGGCCGGTCGTCGCTGACCGGAGAAACGTCGTACGGATAACTGGCATAGAAAGCGCCCGGATCGGATGTTTCGAGGAGTTGTCCGAAGGCGTTTTTCGGGCCGTCGCCGGGGAAATAGATCGGCTGGAGATGAGCTTCGGGAAGCTCCGCACGCAGCCGCGCCAGGTCTTCCGAGCCAAACGGGCGGCGCGAAATCAGCACCGTATCCTGCGCGCCCCAGCCGCCGAGCCGCCCGGCGTCTTCGCGCAGCACCACCACGTGATCGGCGGGATCGTCCTCGCCGATGCGCTTCAGCGCCACGCGCGCGAGCGCAAGCAGGCGCAGCGATTCGCGCGGCGGATCGAAACCCCAGCGGGTGAAGCTGAGCAGGCCGTCGCCGGTCAAATGATTCAGATAATCGTAAAAGGCGTCGGAGGTGTACAGATTGTTTTCAGAAAGCGCGAACGCGCCGGCCGCGGTGGAGGCCCAGGTATCGACCAGCGTAGCCTGCAAAACCTGATATTTTTCGCTGCTGCGCCGCACGAAAGACCGGCCGTCTTCGACGAACAGGCGAACCTCGGGACGAAAATAGAGGCCGTGATTCTCCTTGAGAAATTCCTGCTGCATCACGGTGCGGGCGATAATCGGGTTGATTTCGACGGCAGTGATGTCATGGCTGCCGGAAGCGAGCGCGCGGGCGACGTCGTAGCCTCCGCCGGCTCCGATGACCAGCGTTTTCGCGCCGGGCCGCAGCAGATATGGCGATCCGGCGCCGCTGTGGGTCAAGGCGCGGCGCTCCGCCGCGGTCCAATGATCCCAATCGAAAGACGCGATGCCGGTGGCAGCGTCGGCGTCGATCACGATGCTCCAGATTCCGTCAAAGTGTACGCCGACGCGGGAGAAACTGTTCCATTTGACGAAGCGCTCCGGCGGGAGCTTCTGGCCTTTGGCGAAATGCACATCCACCCAGTGGCTATTGTGGTTCACCACCATCAGCATCACCAGCGCGAGCGAAAAGGCGACGGCGCCGGCGCGGGAACGGTCCGCTCCGGCGAGGTTGAACCAGATCGCCGCGGCGACGCAATAAAAAACTCCCGCGGCGATGACCGTGTCCGGTCCACCGAAGAAATTCAGAAACTCGATCAGCAGCAGGCAGCCCGCGGCGGCGCCGGCGAGATCGAAAAAATAGGCGCGGTCGATGCGCTCGACCGCTTCGGCGATGGCCAGCGAAACGATCGCGCCGGCGAGAAAGAACGGCACCGCGCAGGCCAGGTAAACGGCGGCCAGCGTGAGGTAACTGAGCTCGCCCTGGCGCGATAAAAGGAACCACAGTGACGCGACCACGGCCGCGCCGTCGGCCGCGGCAAGCGACCCCATGGCGGCGAAAAGATTGGTGCGCCAACCGGCCACGATGTAGGAAAAAACGCCGCCCGCGCCCAATCCGAACAGCGCGATGGAGATCGCCAGAAAGGCCAGGTGGTAGTGATAAACGACGGAAAAAATGCGCGTCAGCGACAGCTCCAATAGCAGCGTGGCCAGCGTGGTGAAGCTCAGGCCGAGATAGAGTTGCGGCCAACTCAGGGAGCGGGCGGCGACCGGCGTGGCCAACGAAGAGGCAACTACGCGCGACAATCTATTACTTTAGCAGGCCGCTCAAAAAACGGGGACTGACCATGGCCGCTCCTGCGGTTTGTACTCGCAAATAGGACGGCTTGCGTGGACGCAGCCTTGAAACATTGCGGTACGCAGCGCATCGTTTTAACGTGGGACGTATGGAATCGACTACGCCGGCGGCCGAATCGCCCGCGGCCGAAGAACAATTCTACATTCTGGCGTCGTCCGATCTGCCGCCGCAGCGCGACCTGGTGCTGAAGCACGAGGATACCTTCGCGCTGTTCGACATGTTCGGCGACATCGATGCGAAAGCGCGAAGCGGGGAAGGCTTGTATTACGCCGGCACCCGTTTTCTCTCCTGCCTCCAGTTGAAATTCGGCTACGGACGGCCGCTGCTGCTCGGCTCCAGCGTGCGCCGCGATAACGTTTTGCTTTCGGCCGATCTCACCAATCCCGATATTTATCTCGAAGGCAGGATTTTCCAGCACCGCGGAACGTTACATCTCTACCGGGCGCAATTTCTGCATGGCCAGACTCTATTCCAGCATCTGCGGCTGCGAAATTATTCCCGCGGGCCGGCCGATGTGGTGCTGACCATTCAGTTCGATGCCGACTTCGCCGATATTTTCGAGGTGCGCGGCAGCCAGCGTGAACGCCGCGGACAGATTCGCCCGCCGGAGACCCGCGATCGCGAGGTCACGTTAGTTTACAACGGGCTCGACGGCGTGCGCCGCCAAACCTTGATCCAATCGAACGTTTCGCCGCAAACCATTCTGCCCAATTCGATGCAGTTCCGAATGAAGCTGGACCCGGGCGAGGAACGATCTATCGAGCTGACTTTCGCCTGCCAGTCCGGTGACGCAAACCCGGAGCGTTGCGACTACGGGGAGGCGCTCTCGCAGGCCACCTGGAAGGCCGAGCGCTCCGATCATCTTACCGTTTCGCTGGCCACCTCGAGCGAGCAGTTCAATCTGTTCCTGGAGCGGTCGCGCGTCGATCTGAACATGCTGCTCACGACCGAGCCGCAGGGGCCCTATCCTTACGCCGGCGTGCCATGGTTCGCCACGCCGTTCGGGCGCGACGGAATCATCACCGCGCTCGAGTCGCTGTGGACGTCGCCGGCCATCGCGCGCGGCGTGCTCGGCTATCTGAGCGCCACGCAGGCGCAGGAGATTTCTCCGGAACAGGATGCCGAACCGGGCAAGATCCTGCACGAAGCTCGCCATGGCGAAATGGCCGATCTGGGCGAGGTTCCGTTCCGGCGCTATTACGGAAGCGTCGATGCCACGCCGCTTTACGTGGTGCTGGCCGGCGCCTATTACCGCCGCACCGGCGATGTCGAGTTCATCAAATCCATCTGGCGGAATATTGAATTGGCCGTCCAATGGATGGAGCGCTACGGCGATTCCAACGGCGACGGCTTTGTCGACTACCACCGCAAATCCGAGCACGGCCTGGTACAGCAAGGCTGGAAGGATTCGCAGGATTCCATTTTTCATGCCGACGGCGCCCTGGCCGAGCCTCCCATCGCCCTGTGCGAAGTGCAGGGTTACGTCTACGCGGCGAAAATCGAAATGTCGGCGATGGCCGCCGCGCTTGGCGATCTGGATCTGTCGCAACAGATGGTGCGCGAGGCGGAAGCGCTGCGCCGCCGCTTCGAGGAACGTTTCTGGTGCGAGAACCTGGGAGTTTACGCGATCGCCATCGACGGCAAGGGTAAAAAGTGCGAGGTGCGAACGTCCAACGCCGGCCAGTGTCTTTTATCCGGAATCGCCAGCGAGGAGCACGCACGCCTGGTGGCGGCGAACCTGATGGGCACTCATTTTAACAGCGGCTGGGGCATTCGCACCGTGGCCGATTCGGAGCAGCGCTACAATCCCATGTCTTACCACAACGGGTCGGTGTGGCCGCACGACAACAGCCTGATTGCCGCGGGTTTCGCGCGCTATCGTCTCACCGATCGCGCGGCGGCGCTGCTCAGCGGATTGTTCGAAGCCGCCAGCCATTTCGATTTCGATCGTCTGCCGGAACTGTTCTGCGGATTCCATCGCCGCGCGGGCAAAGGGCCGACCTCGTATCCGGTCGCGTGCTCGCCGCAAGCGTGGTCGGCGGCGGCGGCCTTCTACTTATTGCAATCGTCCATGGGCTTGTCGATCGATGCGCTGAAGCGCCGCATCGTGTTCGTTCATCCGATGCTGCCGCCGTTTCTTGAGCACGTAAGGATCGACGGCCTCAAAGTGGGCGGAGGAAACATCGATCTGCGGCTGTTCCGGTCGAGGGACGCGGTCGCGGTGACGGCCGGTCATCGTGACGGAGACATCGACGTCGTCGTCTTGCAGTGATTCGCGGCCCAGCGGCGGGGCCGGCGCTGATCGAGTCCGGACACCCGCTGGTAGCCGCACGGCCTGGCGCCCGCCTTTTATGGTTTGGAGACCGTCAGATTGTCTTTCACGTTCGCGTCGCCGGCGATCTGTTTTGCTTTGGCCACCGCCGCGTCTCTTTCGGCGGTCGTCTGCACCCGGCCGTGTAACGTGACCACGCCATTCTTGGTGGTCACGCGAATGTGCGAGGCCGCGCTGCCGACATTGGTGTCGTTCATCAAGGCGGCGTGAACCTTGCTGGTCATTTGCGAGTCGGTGGTCGGCGCGCCTTGGCCGGTACCTTGTGTCTGTGACGGGGGCGCCGTCTGTGCCATCACCAGCATGCCCGAAGCCCCGAGCGCCAGAATGCTTTGCAGCAGGATCTTTCTCATTTGTGCCTTAACCTCCAGTCTTTTCCATCTCAAACCCGTCGCGTGACACCGGCAACCAGTGAGATCACAAACAGAATCAGGAAAAAGAAAAATAAGATCTTTGCAATCCCGGCTGCCGCGACCGCGACTCCACCGAATCCGAAAACCGCCGCGATAATCGCGACAATGAAGAAAATCAGGGCCCAAGTCAACATTCTTTATTCCTCTTCCCGGCTGCGATCACGATGCCGCCATGCCGGGCGACTGCCCTGGTTTGTGCAAATCCCCGGCCATGCGATTAACTCCCGCTAAACGAACAGGTAAGTAGCTTTCGATCGGAAAAAACTACGTTTGTTTTCAAGTTTTGCCGCGGCGGAAATACTCGACCGCGCGGGCTACCTGGTGTGCGTTTTATGGACGACGGGTACCGCGCGAGGCATCAAGAGTCCGGCGAATCCGCTCGCGTGCATCGGGGGTCGCCGCGGCCAGGTGCGGCGCCGATTCGCCGGCGTTTCCGGTTGGCCGCTGGCCGCGATGCGGCCAAAACCGTTGCGCTTCCTTTGCTTTCGCGATCGCAATGGCGCGGGTGCGAACGCCGGCGAGCGGAGCGTAAAGCATGCCCACCACGGTTCCGCATCCCAGACCAGCCACAAACCAAAACGATCGGCCCATGTCCATTCGAAGCCTCCGCGAACCGAGAGCAATCGCCGGGCCGGGAACGGAATCTGGACTGCTTAGCAGTTCTCTTCGTGTCCGCCCGAGTTTTGATCATAGACGACGATGAACAGCAGCGCCTGAGCCTTGCCGGAATGGTCGCGTCGATGGGTTACATCGCCGAGACCGCGGCAGACGGCGAACAAGCGCTGGAAAAGCTGGGCGCCGCCGCCGTGGAGGTAATCATCACGGACCTGATGATGCCGCGCATGGACGGATTCCAGCTTCTGCGCACCCTGCTCGAACGCGGGGATCTCACGCCGGCCATCGTGCTGACCGGATTCGGCAGTATCGACCAGGCCATTTCCATCGTGCACGATCTGGCCGCGTTCTGGTTCCTGGAAAAGCCGGTGCAGTCCGCCGTGCTGGGCACGCTGCTCGAACGGGCGCTTCGCCACAACGACCTGGTGAAGGAAACCGAACGGCTGCAACGCCAGCTCGGCTATCAGGGTTACTTGATGGATCTGGTGGGCACATCGCCGCCGATGCGCCAGGTTTATTCGCTGATCCAGCAGGTGGCGCCGAGCCGCGCCTCGGTGCTGATCACCGGAGAAAGCGGCACGGGAAAAGAGCTGGTGGCGGCCGCGATCCACAAGCTGAGCCCGCGCGCGGACCGGCAGTTTGTCGCCGTGAACTGCGCCGCGCTGCCGGAGAGCCTCATCGAAAGCGAACTGTTCGGCCACGAAAAAGGATCGTTCACCGACGCGCTGGAGCGCCGTCCCGGATGTTTCGAGCAGGCCCATATGGGGACGCTGCTGCTCGACGAGATCGGCGAAATGCCCATCGGCACGCAAGCCAAGCTGCTGCGCGTGCTGGAGGATTCACGGGTGCGGCGGATCGGCGGCGCCGCGGAGATTCCGGTGGACGTGCGGGTGATCGCGGCCACCAACCGGTCGCCCGAAGCGGCCATACGCAATAAAAAGCTGCGCGAGGATCTGTATTACCGGCTCAACGTGGTGCACATCGCGTTGCCGCCGCTGCGTCATCGCAAGGAAGACATTCCGACGATCGCGAACGTAATGATCGCCGAGTTGAATCGCAAGCACGATTGCCGCGTGGCGGACGTGCATCCGGAAACCATGCGTATGTTCGGCAATTACGGCTGGCCGGGGAATATTCGCGAGCTGCGCAACGTACTCGAACGGGCGGTGATCGTCGCGCACCAGGGAACCCTGTTGCCGTCGCATCTACCGCGCGGATTCGGCGCGGCCGAGCCGGAATCGGCGCCCAAGAGCGACCACGCCGAGTACTCCTATTCGGTGCAAGCCGGTACACCCTTGCGCGACGTCGAGAACGCCTATATCCAGCTCACGCTGAAGCTGACGCGCAACAATAAACGCCGCGCCGCGGAAATTCTCGGCATCAGTGTGCGGACGCTGCACAATCGCCTGGGGCAGATGCACGGGGCGCCGGAGCCTGAACTCGAAAGCCTGAAACAGGGCTGATGTTGGCTGGTCTAACCCGAAGCAGTCCATAATTTGGCTGGAGAATACTTATGCCCACCCGAGAAATCGATCCGATGGAACCGGAAGACATGCAGCAGCAGCACGAGGAAATCGCCAGAATCGCCTATTCTTACTGGCAAAGCCGCGGCTGTAAGGACGGCCACGACGTCGAAGACTGGCTGATGGCGGAGGAAGAAATGCTGCGCAGGCGTTCCCCGCAGCGCGAGGAGCGTCGCCGGGAAGCCCGCAGCGCGGCGTAGACCCATAAGGCGACGCCCGGAAGAGCGTCCGCGGCCCACACGCCCATGCGCCGTGGGTCGCCAATCTCGCGCCACACCTTGAGCCGTCGCTGCGGGCTCACGGGCGCCGTACTGTCGATTCAAGCCCGCATAACTGCCGGGGCTTTTCAAACGCCCGCCCGTAATAGCGGGGTCAAACTGGTGAAGGCGAGGTTCACCGCTAGAGTTTTCGAAAGCAGTTTCCCAACGGATTCAGGATTTTCGAGTCGCGCCACTCGCGGGCGCTTTGTGTCATATTGGATCTCGCGTATGAAGCCCTTGTTTCTCTTGTTGGGATCTGCCGCGCTGGCCGCCGCGCAGCCCTCCGGCTGGACTCCGGAATTTTCGATGCAGTTCAAAACCGCGGGCGCGGTGGTGCCGTCGCCCGACGGGTCGAAGGCCGCCTGGACGCAAACCGAAGCGGTGATGGACGCCGAGCACAGCGAGATGCGCACCCAGATTTTCCTCGCCAACGCCGACGGCTCGCATCGCATTCAGATGACGCGTGGCGAAAAGAGCGCGACCCATCCGTCGTTTTCGCCGGACGGCCGAATGATCTATTTTCTTTCCGCGCGATCGGGGAAGAATCAGGTGTATCGCATCCCGATCGCCGGCGGCGAAGCGGAGATGCTGACCGATTTCAAAGGCGATGTCGGAGATTATGCGCTTTCTCCGGACGGCCAGACAGTCGCGTTCACGGGCTACGATCCGCCCGCGGATATCGAAAAGAATCGCAAGGAAAAGCGCGATTTTCATGTGCTGGACGTGAATCCGCCGAATCATTCCCTGTATGTGATCCCGGCCGAAGCGGATTCCGGCGGCAAACGCGCCGCGCGTAAACTCACCGACGGCAAACGTCACGTGACGGCGATCGCGTGGTCGCCCGATTCGCGGAAAATCGCGTTCAGCCACTGGGCCGCGCCCGGCGCCGACCACTGGACCGGCGGCGAGCTTTCCGAAATCGATGTTCAAAGCGGCGAGATCAAAGCCATTTCGCCGACGCGGACCTTCGGCGCGAGTTTTCTTTACTCCCGCGACGGCAAATATCTGGCGTTCACGAAATCCGTTTCCGATCCGCCGCGCTGGGCCTTCGACGATCAGATTATGCTGCGGAATCGCTCGACCGGCGAGACGCGCGCGCTGCCGTTGACTTACGATGAGCAGCCGCGTCTGGTCGGATTCGCGGGCGATCAGCTGCTGTTTGCCGAAGCTCGCCACACCCGCGATGCGATTTATGAGATGCCGGTGGATGGTCCGCCGCGCGCGGTGTTTGAGCCGTCGAAAGGCGTGTTTGGCGCGGGCGGCGTGAATCTGAATGCCAGCGGCACAATGCTCGGATTGCCCCTGGAATCAACCGACGATCCGCCGGAAGCGTACCTGATGGCGGTGAACGCGAAAACTCCGGTACGCATCAGCGCGGCCAACGTCGCTATGCCGAAATTGCCGCTCGGCAAGACCGAGGTGATTCGTTGGAAAGCGCAGGATGGCCTCGAGATTGAAGGATTGCTGACCTATCCGGTGAATTACGAGCCGGGAAAAAAATATCCGCTGATTCTGAACATTCACGGCGGGCCGACGGGCGTGTTCGAAGAAACGTTCATCGGACGCGGCGGCCTGTACCCGATCGCGGCGTTCGCGGCGCGCGGATATGCAGTGCTGCGGCCCAATCCGCGCGGTTCCGGCGGATACGGCAAAACATTTCGCTTCGCCAACTACAACGACTGGGGCGGGAAAGATTACGAGGATATTCAAGCCGGCGTCGATCACCTGATTTCCATGGGTCTTGCCGATCCGCAAAAGCTCGCGGTGATGGGCTGGAGCTACGGCGGATTCATGACCAGCTGGACCATCACGCAGACCCATCGCTTCAAGGCCGCGGTGATCGGTGCGGGCGTCGAGGATCTGTGGAGCTTCACCGGAACCAGCGACGTGATGGGCTTCATCCCCGATTATTTCGGCGGCGAATTCTGGCAGCAATTCGACAACTTTCGCAAACATTCGCCGATTACTTACGTGAAAAACGTAACCACGCCGACACTGATCCTGCACGGCGAAGCCGATCCGCGGGTGCCCATCGGCCAGAGCTATGAGCTGTATCATTCGCTGAAGCGCGAAGGCGTGATCGCGAAAATGGTGGTGTATCCACGGCAGCCGCATGGTCCGCAGGAGCCGAAATTTGTTTTGGACATTATGAAACGGCATCTCGATTGGGTGGATGAATATGTCAGATAGAAAAAAGTGGCCACTTCTGTTCCTCACCATCGGCATCGCTTTCGGCCAATGGACGCCCGAGTTATCTATGAAGGTCAAGACCGTCACCGCGGCCGTTCCGTCGCCGGACGGCAAAATCGCGGTGTGGACCGAAACACATCCGGTGATGGATGGCGACAAGAGCGAAACCAACACCCAGATTTATCTCGCCGGCGTTGACGGATCGAATCGTGTGGAGCTTACGCGCGGCGAAAAAAGCTCCAACGCGCCCGCGTTTTCGCCCGATTCTCATTGGGTCTTTTTCGCTTCCGACCGCAGCGGCAAGCGCAACATTTATCGCATCCCGGTGGACGGCGGCGAAGCGGAAATGGTCACCAATTGGACCGGAACGCTGGCCGCGTTTTCGGTTTCGCCCAACGGGAAATGGATCGCCTTCACCGGCCGCGAGCCGGATCATGCGGAAGAGATCGCGCGGCGGGAAAAGATGGATTTTCGCGTGATCGACGAAAATCCGCACAACAATTCACTATGGATCATTCCAGTCGAGCCGAATGTCGAAGGCAAACGCGAAGTGAAGAAGATCGCCGCCGGGCCGTATAACGTCGGCCAGTTCGACTGGTCGCCCGATTCGACGCGCATCGCCTACGAAACGCGCCCCACTCCCGACGCCGACGACGGGCGCAAATCGGACCTTCTCGAAGTCGCCATCGAATCCGGCGCGATTCGCAATATCGCCGCCACGCGCGCTACCGAATCCGAGCCGCATTACTCTCCCGACGGCCGCTATCTCGCTTATGTTCGCAGCGGCATGGGCGCCAAGCGCATCGACGGCAGCCGCATCGTGCTGCTGACGCTGGCCGATCTCAAATCCCGTGAACTGCCGGCGACGCCCGACGAATCGCCGCGGCTCGATTCCTGGGCGCGCGATTCGTCGAAGATTTTTTTCAGCGAAGGCTGGCACACGCGCGAAGCGCTGTACGCGATGCCGGTGGATGGTCCGCCGTCGATCGTGTTTCAAACTTCGCGCGGAACATTCTCGCCGCAGGTTGTTTTTAATGCGGCGGGCAGTTACGCGGGGATGGCGATGCAGTCGCCGGATGAGCCGGTGGAGGCGTACGTGATGCCTGTCGCGTCCCTGAAGCCCGTGCGCGTGAGCGCGGCCAACACCAGTCTGCCGAAAGAGCCGATCGGGGAAACCCGCGTGATCCGCTGGAAGGCGAAAGACGGGAAAGAAATCGAAGGGCTGCTCACGCTGCCGGCCGGTTACGACCAATCGAAAAAATATCCGCTGATTTTGAACATTCACGGCGGGCCGTCGGGCGCGTTTCTGGAAACATTTATCGGGGCGAGTGGTTTATACCCGATCGCCTCGTTTGCCGCGCACGGATGGGCGGTGCTGCGCGCCAATCCTCGCGGCTCGACCAATTACGGTCTGCCGTTCCGCGTGGCCAACGTCGACGATTGGGGCGGCGGCGATTATCAGGACCTCATGAGCGGCGTCGATTCGGTGATTCAGATGGGCGTCGCCGATCCGAACCGCCTGGCGGTGATGGGCTGGAGCTACGGCGGATATATGACGGACTGGGTAATCACGCAGACTCATCGCTTCAAATGCGCGTCCAGCGGCGCGGGCATTTCCGATTTGATTTCGATGTGGGGAACCAACGATATTCCCAGCACGCTCGACGATTATTTCGAGGGAACCTGGTATGAGCAGCCGGAGCGGTATATAAAAATGTCGCCGCTCGCGCATGTGGCGAATGTCACCACGCCGACGCTGTTTCTGCACGGCGCCATCGATCCGCGCGTGCCCACCACGCAGGGCTACGAAATGTACCACGGCCTGAAGAGCAAGGGCGTGCCGGCGGAAATGGTAATTTATCCGCGCACACAGCATGGTCCGCAAGAGCCGAAGTTCATCCTTGATATCATGCACCGCAATATCGATTGGGTGGCGAAGTATATCGGGGAGTAGGAAGCGGGTGGGCTGTGGGTAGCCGGCACGTTGAGCGGGATCGCCGGCTGCCCACTTCCCGCTACCCACTCCCTAAAATGAAATTGTGCAGATCCTCGATGGCACGCTGGTCCGTGCCGAAATTCTCGCCGGTCTGAAGCCGCGCATCCATAAATTGAATCGCCCGCCGGGATTGGCGGTGGTGCTGGTGGGTCACAATCCGGCGTCGGAAATCTATGTTCGCGGGAAAATCAAGGCCTGCGCCGAACTGGAAATTTATAGCGAAAAAATCACTCCTCCGGAGACGATTTCGACCGGCGAACTGCTGGCGATCATCGACGATCTGAACCATCGTCCGGAAATCGACGGCATTCTGGTGCAGATGCCGCTGCCCTGGCAGGTGGACTCGCGGCGCGTGCTGGAGGCCGTCGCGCCGGATAAGGACGCCGACGGTTTTCATCCGGTGAACGTGGGCCATCTGGTCGCGGGACGGCCTGCGCCGCGCGCCTGCACGCCGGCAGGCATCATGGAGATGCTGAAGTATTATCACGTGGCCATCGACGGACGAAACGCGGTGGTGATCGGGCGCAGCGACATCGTCGGCAAGCCGATGGCGATGATGCTGCTGCACGAAAGCGCCACCGTGACCATCTGCCATTCGCATACCGCGAATCTCGCCGAAGAGTGCAGGCGCGCCGATATTCTGGTCGCGGCCATTGGACAGCCGGGGCTGGTGACCGGCGATTTTATCGCTCCGGGCGCGGTGGTGATCGACGTCGGCCAGAACCGGATCGCCGATCCCGCGCTGGCCGAGCGATTGGGCCGCATCGATGAGCTGGCGCGAAAGGGATTCGCGCTGGTGGGCGACGTCCATCCGATCGAGGTGTTGCATTCGGCCTCGGCCTACACGCCGGTGCCGGGTGGAGTGGGTCCGTTGACCATCGCGATGCTGATGTCCAACACCGTCGAATTAGCGGAGCGGCATCAATGAAAACATGCTGCGCGTAGGACTCACCGGCGGGCTCGCCAGCGGGAAAACGTTCGTCGGTGAACAGCTCGCCGCGCTGGGATGCTACGTCATTCAAGCCGACGAAATCGGCCACCAGGTGCAGGCGGCAGGCGCCGAGGCGTACGACGAAATCGTCCGCGAATTCGGCTCCGGCATTCTTCGCCCCGACCGGCAGATCGACCGGCGTCTGCTGGCGCAGCAGGTTTTCGGGAGCCCTTATCGCCTGCAAAAACTCAACGAAATCGTTCATCCGCTGGTCCGCGCGCGCATCGAAAAACTCATCTCCGAATTCGCCGCGCGCCAGCCGGACGGCATCGCCGTGGTGGAAGCTGCGATACTGGTGGAGACTGGCTCTTATCGCTTTTATGACCGCCTCATCGTGGTGGTGGCCAGCGAAGAACAGCAGATCGAGCGCGCCATGGCGCGGGACCATATCAACCGGCAGGAGGCGGTCGAACGTATGCGCCGCCAGATGCCGCTCGCCGAGAAAGTGAAGTACGCCGATTACATCATCGATACGACGGGAGCGAAAGAGCACACCATCGAACAGACGCGACGGGTGTATGAGTCGCTTCGGAGTCTGAGTACATGATATTGAGGACTCTCTTCATCGCCGCCCTTCTGGTGGGCGGATTCGTTTATATCACCGCGCACCCAAATGGTTTGTGGCATCGCGCCATGGCCGACCCCGGACCGCTGTGGAGTGGGCCGCAAATCGCCCATTCGGCCGGCCTCGGCAGCGATGAGCTGAACAACATCGAGATTTATAAAACAGCCAAGGACAGCGTGGTGTACATCACCAGCACGGTGTACACGCAGACGTGGTTTTTCGTGCAGCAGGGCCGCGCGCTCGGCTCCGGATTCGTGATCAATCCCGATGGCCAGATCCTGACGAATTTTCACGTGATCGAAGGCGGCCAGGATATCGAAGTGACCATGCCCGATCAGAAAACGTACAAAGCGACGGTGCTCGCTCCGGACCGGCAGGACGATCTGGCGCTGATCAAAATTCAGCCGCGAAAAAAGCTGGCGTACCTGCCGCTGGGCGATTCGGACCACTTGCAGGTCGGCCAGAAAGTGCTCGCGATCGGGCAGCCTTTCGGATTCAAAGGGACGCTGACGGTCGGCGTGGTCAGTTCACTGGGCGTGAGCATTCAAGGCGACAACAACCGCGAGCTCGACGGCATGATTCAGACCGATGCGGCCATCAATTCCGGAAACAGCGGCGGTCCGCTGCTCGATTCGCAGGGCAATGTCATCGGGATCAATACGGCGATTTACGCGCCCAACGGCGGCAACGTCGGGATCGGGTTCGCCAACCCGATCAATCGCGCCAAAACGATGCTGGAAGATTTTCGCGCGGGGCGCAGCTTCAAGCCGGCGAGGCTCGGCGTGACCACGGTGTACATCGCGGGCGATCTGGCCGAAGCCCTGAAATTGCCGTCGAGCGGCGGACTGCTGATTCAGGAGGTGGAGCGCAGATCTGCCGCGGACTTGGCGGGCCTGCGCGGCGCAACCGATCAAGTCCGCGTCGGCAACGCGCGATTGGGCGTTGGCGGCGATTTCGTCACCGCCATCGACGGCCAGGCGGTGACGGAGCCGGACGCGATTATTCGCGCCCTCGGCCGCAAACGTCCCGGCGACATTCTGAACCTGACCCTTTTCCGCAGCGGCCGGTCTTTGAACGTAAAAGTTAAGCTCGGAGAAGCAGATAGCCCGATCTAACCGGTGCTCCGCATGGGAGATATACTGATCAGGTGAATTCGCCGGCATCCGCGGATGTGCGTGCCGCGCAGGGCACGCTCGGTTCGGGCGAAGCGCGTAAAGCGCTGACCGGATTTTTCGTATCGGGCCTGCTGCTGGCGTTTCTCGGTGCCATTCTGCCGGCCTGGCGCCATCATCTCGATTCCGATTATTCGACCATCGCCTGGTATTTCATCGGAGTCATCGCCGGGCTGGCCGGCAGCATGTGGGTTTCGCCGCCGCTGCTCGCGCGCAAAGGCGCCGGCTGGACGCTGGCCTTCGCCTGCGGCCTGGCTTCCTGCGCGTTTCTGTATCTGGCCTTCGTTTCGCCGCCGTTTTCGCCCTGGTGGCGCGTCGGCGGACTGGTGCTCATCGGATTATCCGCTGGCGTACTGCACACCGCGATTTTTCAGGCTATTTCGCCGATTTACCGCCATGATCCGGTGGCCACCATCAATCTCGCCGGCATCTTGTTCGGCCTGGGATGCCTGACCGTCGCGCTGCTGGTTTCGGGCACCTTCTATGCTTATACCGCTCCGGCGATCCAGACCTGGATCGCGGTGATTCCCGCGCTGTTCGGCTGGTTCTATGTGCGCTCGCATTTCGAAGCGCGGCCCGCGCCGCCGCAACAATCGCCCAAGGAGATGCTGACCGAGCTGCGCAATCCGCCCGCGGTGCTGTTCAGCCTGCTACTGTTCTTTCAATTCGGAAACGAGTGGGCCATCGCCGGATGGCTCGCGCTGTTTCTAATCCAGCGTTTGGGAATCAGTCCCGCAACTTCGCTGATGATGCTGGCGCTGTACTGGTTTTCGCTGCTGGTGGGACGCGTGGCCGCGCAATGGGTGCTGCCGCGGATGCGTCACGGCCGTCTGCTGGCGCTGAGCGTATTCGCGGCGATCTTTGGTTGCCTGCTGCTGCTCGCCACCGATAACCGCTTCGGCGCGACCTGCGGAATTTTGCTCTTGGGCGGAGCTTTTGCGCCGATCTACCCGCTGGTGGTGGAAAAAATCGGCCATCGCTTTCCGAATTATCATCCCGGATTTTATAACGGGATTTTTTCGCTGGCGATCGCCGGAGGAATGCTGGCGCCGTGCACGCTCGGCTATTTCGCATCGTTGTGGGGCGTCGGCGTAGTCATGGGATTGCCGCTGGCCGGATCGATCGTGGTTTTCGTGTTGCTGATCCTGATTTCACTCGAAGCGCGGCTCAGCGCCGCGGTCGGCCGGTAGGGCCGATTACCGAAACTTTTTCGAATCCTTCTTCGACGCTCGGCGGCGTAAGGCGCGCGGCCATCTTTTCGATCACCAAATCGGGGACCACGCGTTGCCGTTTGCGATTGCGACGCTGGCAGATTTCCAGCGGCACGTCGAAGAAAATCGCTTCGATCGCGCAATCGTGCTCGGCCGCCATTTTCAAATAAGGTTTTCTCTCGATCCGGGTGAGGTTGGTCGCGTCGATGTAGGTCACCGGGCGCCGCAATTCGATACGCTGCTTCAGCAGCGCGCGCAACACGCCAAAAACCCGGGAATGAATCGTCTGATCGTCGGGATCGTCGGCCAGCAGCCGGCGGATTTCGTCGCTCGCAAGCGCGGCGCCGCGTTTCTTGACGTACGTCGATTTGCCGGAGCCGGGCAGCCCCACCAGCACGATGATTTTCGGCCTGGCAGGCACCCTGCTAGACGACGTAGCGTTCCGCCTGGATCAGCCGCGCCGCGATCTTGCGCCGCAGCCCGATCGCGTTCACCGGCTCGTATTTAGTGAACCGCTTCAGCACCGCGAGATTGGTTCGCAGCGCATCGCCCTCGGAGCACGCCGCCAGCGCGTTTCGCGCCGCGCATTCGATGGCAGCCATCGCCTCGCGTGCAAACACCATGGTCATCTCCACTGCATTTTCCGCGTTCCGGCCCCCTTGCGCGATCTTGTGCCCGCGCAGCGCAGCCGATTCCATCGCGTAGGCGTTCATCAAAATATCGGTGATGTTGGCGATCACTTCCTGCTGCTCCTCGATCGCCGTATTGTATTTCTGATACGCCACGCCCAGCACGAAAAGTCCGATCTTTTTCGCATTCGCCAGGAGATTCGTTTGATTCGCCGCCGGCGCGCTGAGGATTTCATCTTGCAGCTTCATCACCGCCTCCACCAGCGGCAGCACGCCTTTTTGCCCGCGCTTGAGCAGCATGCCCGTCGCCAGCAGCCGGTTGATTTCGTTGGTGCCTTCGAAAATCCGGTTGATGCGCGAATCGCGATAGGCGTGCTCCACCGCGTAATCCTGATGAAATCCGTAGCCGCCGTGAATCTGCACGCCCTCATCAACAACGTAATCGAGCGTCTCCGACGCGAACACCTTCACGAAGGAGCATTCGGTCGCGAACTCCTCCGCCGCTTTCAGCATCTCGCGTCCTGCATTCGGCGCGTCCCAGGAAAAATTTTCAAGCTGCGCTTCGACGTCGCCCACCACGCGATAAGTCATGCTTTCGCTCGCGTACATGCGGATCGCCATTTCGGCGATTTTGTGCTGAATCATACCGAACTCGGCGATCGCTTTGCCGAATGCCTGGCGCTGTTTCGCGTACTTGATCGAAATCGCCAGAACGTCCTTGCACCCGCCATGGGCGAACGGTCCCAGCGCCAGCCGTCCAAGATTCAAAATGTTAAACGCGATGATGTGCCCGCGCCCGATCTCGCCCAAAACATTCGCCACCGGCACCCTGACATTGTCGAAATACACGGCCGTGGTCGAGCTGCCTTTGATGCCCATCTTCTGTTCTTCTTTTCCGTGCGAAACGCCGGGCCAGGCGCGTTCGACCAGAAACGCGGTGAATTTTTCGCCGCCGATTTTCGCGAACACGGTATACAGATCCGCGAATCCGCCGTTGGTGATCCACATTTTCTGGCCGTTCAAAACGTAATGCGTGCCGTCGGCCGAAAGATCCGCGCGCGTCCGCGCCGCCAGCGCGTCGGAGCCCGCCTGCGGCTCGCTCAAACAATACGCCGCGATCATTTCGGCCGACGCCAGCTTCGGCAGATATTTTTTCTTTTGCTCCGCGGTGCCGAACAGCAGCAGCGGCAGCGTCCCGATTCCGGTGTGCGCCCCGTGCCACGCCGCGTACGACCCATCCCCGGCGATCGCCTCGCCCACGATCATCATCGACGTCAGATCCATCTCCATGCCGCCGAATTCTTCCGGAATCACGACGGCCGTCAATCCCAGCGCGGCCGATTTTTTCAGAATCTGCGCGGCCACGGCGTGCTGCTGATGCTGAATTTCATCGAGGTGCGGCGCGACTTCGTTCACGAAAAACTCCTCAGTCGTTTTCGCGATGGCGCGATGTTCGTCGGTGAAATCCTCGGGCGTAAAAATCGTTTCCGGCGCGCGCCGTTCGATCAGAAACGCGCCGCCTTTGGTTTTGGGAATCGCCGCCGTCGCCATAATTTCCTCAATAATCTGTCGGGCAGGCTCGCAGCCTGCGGCGGATTCGTAATCCGCCTCTCCATTTGCAACACACGACTGCGCCGGTTGAGAACCGGCGCGCAGGCTACGAGCCTGCCCCACAAAAAAATCAGTTCAATCTTTCAAAAATCCCCGCCGCGCCTTGCCCTCCGCCGACGCACATCGTCACCATTCCATATTTCACCTTGCGCCGCGGCATTTCATGCAGCAGCGTCGCCGTCAGCTTCGCCCCGCTGCATCCCAACGGATGCCCCAGCGCGACCGCGCCGCCGTTCACGTTCAGCGTATCCATATTTAATCCCGCCTGCCGCACCACCGCCAGCGCCTGCACCGCGAAAGCTTCATTCAACTCGATCAGGCCGATGTCCGCAAGCTTCAACCCGGCAATCTTCAACGCCTTCGGAATCGCGACCACCGGTCCGACGCCCATAATCTCCGGAGGCACTCCCCCAACCGCGAAGCTCACGAACCGAGCCAGCGGTTTCAATCCCAACTCGCGAGCCTTGCGATCCGACATGACGATCGCCGCCGCCGCGCCATCGCTGGTCTGCGAAGAATTTCCCGCAGTCACGCTGCCGGTCGCGTGAAACACCGGCCGCAGCTTGGCCAATGCCTCCATCGAAGTGTCCGCGCGCGGACCTTCATCTTTCGCGAAAACAATTTTCTTGGTCCCGCTTAGCGTCGTCGTCTCGACCTCCAGCGGCACGATCTCTTCATCGAAATATCCCGCAGCCTGCGCCTTGAGCGCGTTCTGATGACTGCGCAGCGAAAACGCATCCTGATCCTCGCGCGAAATCGAATACTTCCGCGCGACCTCTTCCGCGGTCAATCCCATGCTCATATAAATTTCCGGCAAGTGATCGACCATCCAGGGATTCGGCGCGAATTTATTGCCCGCCATCGGCAGCAGACTCATCGATTCCGCCCCGCCTGCAATCACCAGTTCCGCTCCGCCCGCGCGAATTTTATCGGCCGCCATCGCGATGGTCTGCAATCCCGACGAGCAAAACCGGTTCACCGTCACTCCCGGCACCGTGTCCGGCAATCCCGCGCGCAGCGCCGCGATGCGAGCCATATTCATTCCCGATTCCGCCTCCTGAATCGCGCAGCCAAGAATCACGTCATCGATTTCATCTTTGGAAATCTGCGGATATTTTTCGAGCAGCCGTTTAAAAACCGCCGCGGCCATATCGTCCGGCCGGGAATTCTTCAACGTCCCACGCGGCGCCTTCCCAACCGCGGTGCGCAGGCAATCAATAATCACAGCTTCAGGCATTTTCCCTCAGATGTCCCCGGCATAACTGCCGGGGCCGCAAAGTAATCGAAGTTCGTTACAGCCCCGCCAGTCATGGCGGGGGTCGCTAATTTCTCAACGGCTTCCCCGTCTTCAACATAAACTGCATCCGCTCCTGCGTTTTCGCCTGACCGCACAAACTCAAAAACGCCTCCCGCTCCAGATCGAGCAGATGCTGTTCACTCACCGTCTGCTCTCCCGTAAGCCTGCCGCCGCTCAGCACATTCGCCAATTTCTCCGCGACCACCATGTCGTAATCGGTGATGTATCCACCCTTATGCATCGCCCACGCGCCGAGCTTCAGCATCGCGAACGCGCTTTCGCCGCCAACCTTTATATCCGTCCGCGGCACACCCGGCGCATAATCGCGAGCCAGTTCCAGCGCCAGCGCCTTCGCATCGCCGATCAATCGCTCCGGATTCATCGAAACATGATCGCTTTTATCCAAAAAACCCAGCGACCGCGCATCTTCCGCGCTGGATGAAACCTTGGCCATGCCGATCAGCTCGAACGCGCCCCGCGCGTCTTTCAATCGCAGCAGCATCTCCTTGCACCCGCCGCCCGCCGGAATCACCCCTACGCCAACCTCGACCAATCCCATATACGTTTCCGCCGACGCCTGCACCGCCGCGCAGTGCAGCGGAATCTCGCACCCTCCGCCGAGCGCCCGCGCAAACGGCGCCGCCACCACCGGCTTCGCCGCATATTTCAATGCCATATTGACCTGCTGGAAACGCTGGATCGCGAGATTCAGATCGTCCCATTCGCCCTCCTGCGCGGCCAGCAGCACCAGCATCAGGTTCGCG
>DATJNW010000120.1:0-10594 GCA_035507655.1 Bryobacteraceae bacterium
GTCGACGTTGTCAAACAAAATCGAATCCTCCACCAGCGCGCCTGAATGCACCCGCACGCCGCGGCCCAGCACCGAGTTGCGCACCAAACCGCCCGATAAAATCGTGCTGCCGGAAACAATCGAATCGATCGCCGTGCCGCGCGGCGGCCCTGTTCGTCGAAAATGAATTTCGCCGGCGCGTCGGAATTTCCCGCCGTGCGCAGCGGTCATTGGCGATTATACAAATTCAGCGCCGGCGTCACCGAATACGCGTCGACGGTGCCCACATTGCGCCAGTACGTGTACAGGAAGGTATTTTATAGCCAGATTCGTGAACTGAACACGCGGCCAGTGGCGCACAAGTCGTCACGGATCAAAGCGCCGTGGTGGTCCATTGGCGAGCGCGTCGATGAACACCGCCTCCGCGCGCCCCCGGCCGCGACACCGACGGCCGAAGAATCGCGCGAATCAGCGCCCCTCTGGACGCAGGACGGCTCGGCGGATATCCGGAGAGGGACCGGAGTTGTTGGCACTGTGCGATGGTAGCTCCATTTGCCGCTCATGGCCGGACAAGACCCCACGTCGAAAGCGAAGCACACGTGATCGTGGCTTCCGCACCTCGGCGAACGCATGCGCCACTGCCCGGCAAAAACTGGGGGCGTTTTTGGGGGTACCCCGGGTTCCGCAGATGGGTAAACTTGAGCAAGGATGGGTAATTCGCGATCGCAGTGTTCGCACCGACCCCGGTACCCTAACCGCCGACGCGTCTACGACTTGTGTTGAAAATACGGGACTTAGGGTTGGCTCCTCAGGTAGGACTCGAACCTACAACCCTTCGGTTAACAGCCGAATGCTCTACCATTGAGCTACTGAGGAGCAATGCAGCTTTTATTAAAACAAGTGAACAGTGGCGCTGTCAACGTGAACGGTCGCGCGATTTAAAGCGGAATTACCTGCGACTGTGGCTCTGCCATGCGGCCAAATCCGGAACCGTCCGAATGGCAGTGTGCCCCGCACCTTGCTTACAACTTGTTCATAATAATGTTGCATTCTTGTCGCCAGCGGCGAGTTTTTCTGGTATGAATAACATGAAGGAGACGTAAGATGCTCAGGTTTTTTGGATGTGCTCCGCGGACTGGTGTCGCGGCCGGCCTGTTCTGGGCCGCCTGTTTCGCCCACGCACAAACCGGCGCCCAAAATGGGGAGTGGACCACCTATGGAGGCGATCTCGGCAGTACGCGCTATTCCGCGCTTGACCAGATTAAGGCGAGTAATTTTAATGACCTGGACATCGCGTGGCGATTTCGAACCGAATCCCTCGGGCCTCATCCGGAATATCAATATGAAGGGACGCCGCTGTTCGTCAACGGCCGGCTTTACGTCACCGCCGGATCGCGCCGCGACGTGGTCTGCCTCGATGCGTCTACCGGCGAACTCATCTGGATGCACAGCGAAAATGAAGGCGAGCGGGCGCTGCACGCTCCGCGGCAGCTTTCCGGTCACGGCGTCGCCTATTGGACAGATGGGAAAGAGGAACGCATCCTTTACGTTACCACCGGCTATCGGCTGATCGCGCTCGATGCCAAAACCGGCATTCCGGTGCCCGGCTTCGGACACGATGGCGTGGTCGATCTGAAGCAGGATGACGATCAGCAGATGGACCTGGAAAAGGCCGAGATCGGGCTGCATTCGACCCCGACCGTGGCGAAAAATGTGGTGATCGTCGGCGCGGCGTTCATGGACGGCGGCGCGCCCCCCAGCAAACGCAATGAAAAGGGTTACGTGCGCGGCTTCGACGTGCGCACCGGCAAACGACTGTGGATTTTCCACACCATTCCGCGTCCCGGCGAATTCGGCATCGATACGTGGCAAAACGATTCCTGGTCGTACACCGGAAACGCGGGTGTATGGGGACAGATTTCGGTCGATCCGGAATTGAACACGGTTTATCTGCCAGTGGAGCTTCCCACCGGCGATTATTATGGCGGGCACCGTCCCGGGCCCGGTTTGTTCGGCGAAACGATTGTCGCCGTCGATCTCGAAACGGGGAAACGCAAGTGGAACTATCAGCTGGTGCATCACGGGCTGTGGGATATGGACATTCCCTGTGCGCCGATTCTCGCCGACATTGTGGTCGACGGCCGCAAGATCAAGGCTCTGGCGCAGCCCACTAAACAGAGTTTCCTGTACGTTCTCGACCGCACCAACGGCAAACCGGTGTGGCCAATCGAGGAAACGCCGGTTCCCCAAGGCGACACCCCGGGCGAGTGGTATTCGCCGACGCAGCGGATCCCCAGCAAGCCGCCGGCTTACGATAACCAGGGCGTGACTCCGGACAAGCTGATCGATTTCACGCCGCAATTGCACGAGGAAGCGCTGAAGGTGATTTCGCATTACCGCTATGGTCCGTTGTTTACGCCGCCGTCGGTGAGCACGCCGGAAAGTCTCGGGACTTTGATGTCGCCGGGATCGCAGGGCGGAACGAACTGGCCCGGAGGGTCGTACGATCCGGAAACGCACACGGTTTATGTTTTCTCGGAAACCGTAGTGGCGAGCATTGGATTGGTGAAACCGCCGCCGGGAGCTTCGGACATGAATTACGTTGAGGGAACCTACGGAATGGCGCTGCGGCCGCATCGCGCGATGGGCGCGGCTCCGCCCCCGTCGGCCGGACGGGGCGGACGCGGCGGGCGTGGCGGCGGATTCATGTCGCGCCTGTCGGTGGAGGGGCTGCCGCTGTTGAAGCCGCCGTACGGCCGTATCACGGCGATCGATCTCGATACCGGCGAATTCCGCTGGCAGATCGCGCACGGCGATACGCCGGATTACATCAAGAACAATCCCGCGCTAAAGGGTTTGAACATTCCGCGAACGGGCCGGCCGGGTTTGCTCGGTCCGCTGACCACCAAGACTCTGGTGATCTGCGGCGAGGCGGGATTCAACACCACGCCGGGTGGCGTGCGCGGAGCGATGCTGCGCGCTTATGACAAGATGACCGGAAAAGAAGTGGGCGCGGTTTATATTCCGGCGCCGCAAAGCGGCTCGCCCATGACGTATATGTTGAACGGCCAGCAATACATCGTGCTCGCGGTTGGCGGCGCGGGATTTCCGGGTGAGCTGATCGCGTTCAAATTGTCGAACGATTAATCCGACGGCCGGTGGCGCAGGTCTCCGGCCGGCGATTGCCGAAGCGAGAGGCTGAGACATGAATCGCGTTCTGATTTTGCTGCTTGCCGCCGGTTCCGCCGTGCTCGCGCAGCCTCGCGGCGGGCGCGGTGCACCTTCGCCTCCGCCGGAATTGACGGCCGAGCAGAAAAACGCCTATCAGTCGAAAATCGACGAGATCGATTCCATCGTCAAGGAACTTCGCGCGAAGAGGGTCGACCAGGATTTAATCGCCGACGTCGATATCTACGCCAAGGCCGGTAAATGGCTGCTCGAATTTCCGCAAGGGTTCGTGAATGAGCAGGGCGTCGCGACCTATATTTCGGTACTCGACGAAGGAATCGAGCGCGCGCACCAGTTGCGCGACGGGCACTCGCCGTGGGTGATGGAGCCGGGCCGCAAAGTTTTGGGCTATTATTCCGCGCTGGATGGTTCCGTGCAGCCCATGGGAGTCACGATTCCCGCGGGCTACGACGCGTCGAAACCGGATCGCCTGTATGTATGGCTGCACGGCCGGAACAACACCTTGACCGAGGCGAGTTTTATTCACAATTTCAAGAATCCGCCGCAATTTCCGAGTACGGCGTACACGGCGGATATCGGGCAGCTCACGCTTGATTGCTACGGTCGCGGCAATAACGCCAATCATCAGGCCGGCGAGGTGGATATTTTCGAAGGCATCGCGGCCATGCAGCGCCGATTCAAGATCGACCCGGAGCGCATTCTTCTGCGCGGATTTTCGCTCGGCGGGGCGGCGGCGTGGCACATCGCGCTGCAACATCCGGATCGCTGGGCCGCGGCGGAAGTCGGCGCGGGAACATATCCGGGACGCTTGATGTACGCCGCGGAGCCATTTCCGCCCTATCAATTCGGCCCGCTGCACGTTTACGAAAATATTCTCGACTGGGCGCTGAATGCCTATAATCTGCCGCTCGCCGGGCATGACGGCGATAGCGACAACCAGGTGGCGACGGTGGGCGCGCCACGCGGCTCGGCGCCGGTGCCGAATCGCGGCCAGTTGGAATCCTCGCTGCGGGTGCGGGCGCAACTGGGGAAAGAAGGCTTTCCGTCGGAGGGAAGTGAAGGCGACTGGACCGTGAAGGGCACCCGCGACATTTTCTTCATCTCGACGGACACCAAGCACGGCGTGAATCGGGAAGTGAAAACCAAGCTCGACGCGTTTTTGAAAAAATACGGCGATGAAGGACGTCAGGACCCCGATCACATCAAATTTCTGACGTACACGACGCGCTACAACCAGTGTTTCTGGGTGACGCTGAACGCGCTGGAAAAACTTTATGAGCGCGCTGAAGTGGACGCACAGCGGTCGGACGGCGGCAAACAATATCAGATCACGACGAAGAATCTGACGCGGCTGACGCTCGGAGAAACTTCGCAGGCGAGCGAGATCAAAATCGACGGCCAGGATCTGAAGGTTAAGCCAGCCCCGCAGATCGTGCTCGAAAAATCCGGCGATCGCTGGATGGTGGCGAAATCGGACAAATGGCCGGGGTTGCACAAAGTTCATGGACTGCAAGGTCCTATTGACGACGCGTTTCTCGATCCATTCCTGCTGGTGCGGCCGACCGGCACGGCCTGGAACGATGCGGCCAATCAATTTGCGCTGCGCCGCCTGGAGCATTTCGATCACGAATGGGCCCTGAATTATCGCGCGCATCCGCGAGTGAAGGACGACAAAGACGTCACTGCGGAGGATCTCGCGAAATACAATTTAGTCCTGTTCGGCGATCCGGGGAGCAACAAATGGATCGCGAAAATCGCCGGAAAATTGCCGGTGAAATGGACGCGGCAGACGATCGAGATCGCCGGCCAGACGTTTCCCGCGGCGGAGAATCTGCCGGTGCTGGGTTATCCCGATCCGCTGCACCCGTCGCATTACGTGGTGCTGAACACGGGACTGACGATCTCGGATCGCGAGTATAACGGCGATTACGCGATGCCGCGCTTCGGCGATATCGCGGTGTTGAAAATTCAGGATGCGGTCGAGCCGCCGCAGATTGTTTGGGCGAGTCTGTTTGACGAATCGTGGCGTCTGCCGAAATGAAGGATTGAACCGGCCCCGCCAAGGGCTTAGCAGGATTATGATAAACTCCGCAAGCGAGGAGAGTCGCCATGAATCGCCGGGATTTTTTTGAGATCACCGCGGGTTCCGTCGCGCTGGCGGCGTTTCAGGATAACGCCATCGAGCGAGCGAGGGCCGCCGGGGAACACGTGAACGGCCGCAAACCGGAAGAAGTCGCGCGCGACGAGGATTACTGGACCGAAATTCGCAACGCCTTCACCGTCGATCGCGATGTGATCAATTTGAATAACGGGCACGTGAGCCCGTCGCCGCTTCCGGTGCAGGACGCCATGCGCCGTTATCTCGAATACAGCGACATGGGTCCGTACACCACCATGATCCTCGAGCTGGAGCCGAAGATCGAAGCGGTGCGGCGCCAGCTCGCCGCGGTCGCCGGCTGCGATCCGGAGGAGATGGCGGTTACGCGCAATGCCAGTGAATCGCTCGAAATCGCGCAGTTGGGCATCGATCTCAAGCGCGGCGATGAAGTGCTCACCACCAATCAGGATTACGGCCGCATGCTGACCACGTTCCGGCAGCGCGAGCGGCGCGACGGGATCGTGCTCAAGGAAATTTCGTTTCCCGTTCCGCCGCCCAGCCTGGACGATCTGTACCAGCGCTTCGAGCGCGCCGTCACGCCGCGCACCAAAATGATTCTGGTGTGCCACATCACCAATCGCACCGGGCAGATTTTTCCGATCCGCCGCATCTGCGATATGGCGCACGCGCGCGGAATCACCGTGATCGTCGACGGCGCGCACGCTTTCAATCATTTCCCGTTCAAATTGTCCGATCTCGATTGCGATTACTACGGCACCAGCCTGCACAAATGGACCTGCGCGCCGATCGGGACGGGATTTCTGTACGTCAAAAGGTCGCGCATCGCGAGCACCTGGGCGATGATGGCCGCCGACGTCCGCCAGGATAGCGATATTCGCAAATTCGAGGAGATCGGCACGCATCCGGCGGCGAATCACGACGCCATCGCGCAGGCGCTGGTGTTCAGCGAGAATATCGGCATCGCTCGCAAGGCCGCGCGGCTGCGCTATCTGCGCGACCGCTGGGCGCATCGCCTCCAGGACAATCCGAAGTGCAAAACGCTGCACAGCGAGGATCCGGCGCAATCCTGCGGCATCGGATTTTTAGCTTTCAACGGCGTTGATCCGGGAAAAATTCACGACGTGTTGTGGTCGAAGTACAATATCGCCACGGCGCGCGTCGCGCATCCGGAATACGACGGCCTGCGCATCACTCCGCATATTTACACGACGACCCGGGAGATCGACGTTTTCGCGGAAACGGTCGAGCGCGAATTGAAATCCTGACGCGCTCGCGGTTCAACGTCCACGAAATCGATCGTTTGAATGAACCGCGACTACAATGAAGCGCCCGTCGCGGAGCGGAAGCGGGATAAACTCTATCCATGAAGCGACTCCTTCTCTCGATCATTCTGTTCGCACTGCGAGCCCCGGCCGGCGGCCAGACGTTGCTGCGACTGGACCACTACGTCGAGGTTCACTCCACCGTTCCGGCCATCGCCGGCCAGACCACGCAGATTTACGTGCGCGAAGTGGTGGATCCCGGAATGGTTTTGCGTGGCGCCGTCGCGCCGGATCGCGTGGCCCTATTCGTCCACGGCGCTGGCACACCCGCCGAGGTCTCTTTCGACGTCCCCTATCACGACTACAGCTGGATGGCGTACCTGGCGCACGCCGGCTTCGACGTGTTCGCAATGGATATGACCGGATATGGACGATCCACGCGTCCCGATGCGATGAACGATCCCTGCAATCTGAGCCGCGCGCAGCAGGCGCAATATATTCCGCAGCTCATCGCCGCGCCATGCGAGCCGGGCTATCCGCACCAGATGACCACCATCGCCTCCGACTGGAACGACATCGACGCGGTGGTGGATCACATTCGCGCCCTGCGTCATGTAGCGAAACTGAGTCTGCTGGCGTGGTCGCTCGGCGGGCCGAGGGCCGGCGGATATGCCGCGCGCCACGCGGATAAAGTCGCGAAGCTGGTGTTTCTCGCGCCGGCCTACAACCGTGCCGCGAAAGACGAACCGCCCGAGCAGGTTCCCGCCAATGGCGCGGCGATGAACACGCAATCGCGCGCGGAGTTCATTGCCAACTGGGACCGTCAGGCCGGCTGCCCGGCGCAATACGAACCGGCGGCGCGCGATTCGGTGTGGTCCGAAATGGTCGCGTCCGATCCGGTCGGCGCCACCTGGGGCTTGGGCGTGCGGCGCGCGCCGCTGGTCACCACCTGGGGCTGGACGCCGGCCGTCGTCGAAAAAATGCAGATCCCGACGCTGATGGTTTCCGGCGCGAATGATAAACAGGTGAATCCGGAACGAGTGCGGGAATTGTACGCCGATCTCGGTTCGGCGAGCAAAGTGTTTGTCGATCTCGCCTGCTCCTCGCACAATGCAATGTGGGAGAAGAATCATCTGCTGCTGTTTCAGGCTTCGCTCGAGTGGCTGACCAAGGGCACGGTCGACGGCCAACAGCAGGGGATGCTGCGCCTCGGATATTAGTGCGTGTCCCGAGGTTTGTCATTATCTCTCCAGCATCATGCGGCGGATTCGCAATCCGCGCGTTCGGTGCAGGACGTCAAGCGCCGACGCTCCACATTTAGCAGCGTGCTGAAAAAGGGGACAGACCGCTCTGTCCACGGCCATGGTCGCACGCGGCATGAATGACTTACAGGCGGGGACAGAGTAGTCTGTCCCCTTTTTCAGCACCCTGTCAGGCGAGGCTTCAACCCGTAAAATCAAAAAAAGTTTCTGAACACTTTTTCCTGCGCCTTGGGTTCGAATCAATTGCAGATTCGAGGTCGTAATTCGAGGCACGATTTATGAAATTTGTTCTTCCGCTGGTACTCCTGACTGGTCTTGCCAACGCTCAGGCGGTCACCCCGCGCGCCGCCGCGCGATTTCTGGATCAGGCCACCTGGGGACCAACGCCCGCCTCCATCGCGCAGGTGGAATCGATGGGTTTCGCCAACTGGCTGAATGCGCAGTTTGCCTTAAACACCTCCGATTTGCCGGATCAGGCGATTCTCAATTCCGCCGGCACTTCGAACAACAACATCGCTCCGGTGCAGGCCGCGTTTTTTCAAAACGCGGTTTCCGGCCAGGATCAACTTCGCCAGCGAATGGCTTTCATTCTGAGCCAGATCTGGGTGGTTTCGCAGCAATCCGGAGTGACGCCGGCCTACGCCTATCCTCCTTACTGGCGAATTTTCCGCGACAACGCCTTCGCCAATTATCGAGACTTGATTCAGGCCGTCACGCTGAGTCCCGCGATGGGCCGCTATCTCAACCTGGCAAACAATAACAAAGCGAACACCGCGAAGGGAACGGTTCCCAACGAAAACTACGCGCGGGAGCTGTTGCAGCTGTTCACGCTGGGCCTCGACCAACTGAACCTCGACGGTTCGCAGGTGATTCAGAACGGCGCGCCGGTTCCCACCTTTACGCCCGCCGTGATTACCGCGATGTCCCAACTGCTCACCGGCTGGACTTATCCGACCGCGCCGGGCGCGACGGCGAAAACAAATAATCCCGCCTATTATTTCGGCCAGATGTTTGCGGTCGACGCCGAGCACGACAAATCCGCGAAAACGATTTTCGGGAATGTGACGACCCCCGCCGGCCAGACCGCTGAGCAGGATCTCAATTCTCTGCTCGACGCCTTGATGGCGCAACAGACCATGGCTCCGTTCATCTGCCAGCAACTGATCGAGCACATGGTGACCAGCAATCCGAGTCCGGCGTACGTGCAGCGTGTTTCCACCGTTTTTGAAAATGACGGCGCCGGCGTCACCGGAAATCTGCAAGCGGTCATCACCGCGATTCTGATGGATCCGGAAGCGCGCGCCGGCGACGATCCCGGCGCGGCGGTCGCGGTCTCCTACGGCCACATGCGCGAGCCGGTTCTGTTCATGGCCAACATCCTGCGCGGCCTGAACGCGACCGTCAGCGCGCCCAATTCCATCGGCGCCGACGCGAACGAAATGGGCGAGGATCTGTTCAACGCGCCCAGCGTGTTTAGCTATTTTTCCCCGTCCTCGCGCACGCAGTTTGGCCTGGTCGGACCCGAATTCCAGATTTATTCGACGCAAACCGCTGTGGATCGTGTGAACCTGGTCAATTCGATTCTCTACGGCAAGCCTTCCGGATTCAAGATCGACCTGACGCCCTTCTTAAATCAAGCCGGCAATACGACGTCGCTGCTGAACTATATCAGCTCGGTATTCCTGCACGGGGGAATGTCGGATGCCCTTCAGCAGGCCGCGGCCTCCGCGGTGAACGCGGTGAGCCAGATAAAGGGCAAGATCCAGGCCGCGTTGTACGTGGTTCTCACTTCCAGCGAATATCAGATTATTCAATAAACGGAGTCAAAAATGTTTTCACGCAGAGGATTCATTCGCGTTGGAGCGGCCAGCATCGGATCGCTCGCTCTTCGTCCCTTCGGTCTGCTGCCGGCGCTGGCGCAAAGCGGACCCAATTATCGCGCGCTGGTGTGCGTCTTCCTATTTGGCGGCAACGATTCGAACAATACCGTGATCCCGATGGACGACGCGAGCTTCAGCGCCTATCAATCGATTCGCGGCAGCCTGGCGTTGACCACCAGCGAGCTGACCGCGCCGGTCACCAGCGCCGGCGGCGAACCGATCTCTTTTCACGGCAAACTGCCCGAGATTGCCAGCCTTTTTGAGAGCAAGGAGCTGTGCGTGGTGGCCAACGTCGGCGCGCTGGTGCAGCCGTTGACGCGCGATCAGTATATGAATCAGCAGGCGCAGATCCCGCTGAATCTTTTTTCGCACGCCGACCAGCAGCTCGCCTGGCAGACCTCGATCGCGCAGGGCCACAGCGCGACGGGATGGGCCGGCCGCGCTGCGGATTGGATCGCGTCGCAAAATATCAATTCGTCGAATTTTCCGGCGTTTTTCTCGGTCGCGGGCAATTCCCTCGAAGGAACGGGCGCGCAGACGCAGCCGGTGGCGCTCGCGCCCGGACAATCGCTCGCCTTGCAGGGTCCGGCGCCGGGGTTGAGCGCACTGACCAGTCTGCTCACCACCAACTCCGGCATGTCGCTGGCGCAGGCGGCCAATAACACGTTATCGAACAGCATCGCCGACGCTGCGGCGCTCGCCGCCGCGCTGGGCAAATCCACCGCGCTGCAAACCCAGTTCCCGACCACGAGTATCGGCGCGCAGCTGAAGCAGGTGGCGCAGATCATTCAGGTGGCCTCCTACCTGGGAATGACGCGGCAGATTTTCTTCTGTTCGCTGGGCGGATTCGACACCCATGCCGGCGAGCTCGAAACGCACAACAATCTTTATCCGCAGTTGAGT
>DATJNW010000121.1:0-16667 GCA_035507655.1 Bryobacteraceae bacterium
GGCGAAGGGAACGGCGTGCGGCGCGAAGATCGCCAGCAATGCAAGGTTGCGAAGAAACATCGCGAACAGGGTCACAAAATCGAACAGAGTGACGGTGCCATCGCTCACCGAATCCGGTGATCTCCGGATGATGCTGCATGAGAAGCGCGCGGCCATTCACCAGAAGGGATTAAGAGTGCGATCGCACCGAGGCCCGCCAAGGCAAACGAGAGCGAGATGAGCGAACTCAGCGTTCCGAGCAGCGCCGTCAGGGCGCGCCCATGTCTTTTCGCGACCACTCGCGTTCGAGACCGGCGAGCAGTCCGACACCCAGCGAAATCCACAGTTTGATCGCGACATCAAGCGGAGTGAAGCGCTCTGGCATGAGCTTCGCGAGCGGCGCGCGCTTAGCGTTTACGCGCGCCGGCCATAAACCAGACAGAAACCGGCGGGCACCAGGAAGATTGTGAATACGACGGAAAGAGACAGCCCGCCGATCAGTGCGCGAGCCAGCGGCGCATAGGATTCGCTGCCTTCGCCGAGCTTCATCGCCATCGGTAACAGACCGATGATGGTTGCAAGCGAGGTCATCAGGATCGGCCGCAGACGCACGCGGCAGGACTCGATCACGGCCTCACCCGCGCTTTTTCCATCCACTCGCAGGTGATGCGCGAATTCGACGATCAGGATGCTGTTCGACATGGCGATGCCCGCAAGCATGACCACGCCCATCAGGGACATGACGTTCAACGTGGTTCCGGTGAGAACCAGAGTTACGAGCACTCCGGAAATTCCCGGCGGAAGAGCCAGCAAAATGATGATCGGGTCCAGCACGGACCGGAATTGTGCGACCAGGATCAAGTACAGCAACACGACGGAGAGCGTCAAACCGAAGGCGAAACTGTGAAACGAGGCATTCATGGCTTCCTCACTGCCGCGGACGGCGACGCTGAGAGACGAAGGAATTTTTTGGCGCGCGATGACATTGCGAACGAAATCCGCGGCCGCGCCGAGGTTTTCCGTGGCCGGACGAACGTATACGTCAAGTTTGCGGCGGATCTGGTAATGATCGACCTCGGTGGGAGCGTTAATGCGCTCGATTTTGGCGATCATGTCCAGGCGAGTAGGTTCGCTGAAGTTGCCAGCGTGAAGCGGGATCGCGCGCAGGTCCTGAACGGAGCGGATGCGGTTTTCCGGGTACTGAACGGTCAGAAAATAATTGTTGCCGTTGCGCGGGTCGATCCAGAGATTGGGCGCGATCATCTGATTGGAGGTCAGAGAAGTGATCACGTTGGTCAGCACCTCGCGTTCGGTCAGGCCCAGCTTGGCCGCGTGCAGCCGGTCGACATCAATCCGCAGCGACGGATAATCTAGATCCTGCGGCATGAAAACGTCGGCGATTTCGGGCGACGCACGCAGTTCCGCGGAGATATCCTGCGCGACTTTATTATCCGCATCAAGGCTGGAACCGGCGATCTGAATATCGATCGGCGCCGGCGCACCCATGCTGACCACGGCGTCCACCAGGCTTCCGGACGAGAAAAACGGCGTGATCTCCGGCATTTCCCGGGCGAGCTTGTTCTTGATGCGCGCGATGTATTCGTAGCTGCCAATGCGATGGCCTGGTTTCAAGCCGACCTCGACGAACCCGGTGTGCATCGCAGCATTCGTGGTGTAGACGGCAGAGAAGCCGTTATCGACACCGATGTTGTCGACGACGATCGCGAGATCGTCCGGCGCGACCGTCTGTTTGACGATGTCTTCGAGGTTCGCGGCCTCCTGCGCCGTGGCGGAGAGCTTGGTTCCAGATGGCGCTTTGAAAGTTATGACAAATTGTCCGGCGTCGGTTTGCGGGAAATAGGAAAATCCGAGCCGGTTGTACAGCAGCAGGCTGACCGCAAACGCGGCGAAGAACAATACCAGCACGGTTCGCGGTACGCGGAGCGTGCGTTGGACCAGCGAATCGTAGCCATCCAGCATTCGGCGAAACCCGCTGTTAAAGACTTCGTTGAAGCTGCGACGCCGTCGCTGCAAGCCCTGAGTTTCGTGTCTCAGGAATTGCGCGCAGAACAGCGGCACCACGGTCATCGCGACGAAAAAGGAGGCGAACAGGGAAACCACCACGGCCAGGGCCATTGCCGAGAAAAGAAATTTGCTGACGCCAGCGAGCAGCGTCACGGGGAAAAATACGACGGCCGTCGTAAGCGTCGATGCGAGCACGGGAAGCGCGACTTCGCGCCCGCCGTTTTCCGCGGCGACACGCGGCGGCTCGCCCAATTCGAGGTGCCGATAGATATTTTCGAGCACCACGACCGAATTATCGATCAATCGCGAAAGCGCCAGCGCCAATCCGCCGAGAATCATACTGTTCACCGAGGATCCGCCAAGCTGCAAAACAAAAAACGTCGCGGCGACGGAGAGCGGAATCGAGAAAAATACGGCGGTTGTCGCGCGCAGGCTGCCGAGAAACATCAGGATCATCAGGCAGGTGAGAAACAGTCCAATGGCACCTTCGTGCAGCAGTGTTTCGATCGCGGTGCGGACAAATCGCGACTGATCGAAGACGACGTCCGTCTTCATCGCTGAGGGAACATCGACTAAATGCTGGACGGTGCGGCGAACGCCATCGACCACGGCAATTGTGTTTGAATCCCCGCCCTGTTTCATCACCGGAAGATAAACCGATCGCTGGCCGTTCACGTGGACCACGTTGTATTGCAACGCGTGCGCGTCCTTAAGCTGGCCCACGTCCGACATCAGCACCGGATTTTCGCCGTTCATTTTGATGGGATACTGATCGGCATCCTTCAAATTGAACTGCGCGTTCGAATAGATGTTGTAATCGAGATTTCCGATCTGAACATCGCCGGCGGGAAGAATCACGTTCGCTTGGCTCAGGCTGCGCACCACGTCCATCGGGCTGATCTCGCGTGCTTCGAGCTTTTCCGGATCGACATAAAACTGAATCTGCCGCCACGGTCCGCCGAACGGCTGCGGAATGGACGCGCCGGGGACGCTCGCCAACTGGTTGCGGACGAAATTCTGCGCGATGTCTTTCAGGTCGCCATCCGTCATGCCGGGGCCGTTCATCGTAACTAAACAAACCGGGAGGCTCGAAGCGTCGGATTTGAGCACCACCGGCGGCAGTGTGCCCGGCGGAAGATCCTTCATGTCGGAAACGGCGAGATTCGCGATGGTCGCGGCGTCGATATCGGCGTTGGTATTGGATTGGAAATAGACGCGAATGATGCTCACGCCGTTCAGCGACCGCGATTCAATGTGATCGATTCCCGCGGCAAAAGTGAAGAAGCGTTCCAGGTGATAAGTGATGTCGCCTTCAATCTGTTCCGGAGGCATGCCGGAGTAAAACGTCGCCACCACAACAACCGGAATGTTCATCGCCGGGAACATGTCGACCGGCATTTGCACCACGGCGACGCCGCCCAGAATGGCAATAATCAGGCAGACGACGACAACAAAGTACGGCGTGTTGATAGCGAAACGGGACATATTTCAGGATTTCGGCGCGTCTCCCACCGCGACGATTTTTGGCTGCACTTTGACCCCGTTTTTCAGCGAAGCGCGCGATCCGACCACCACTTCCTCACCTTCCTGCAAATCGCCGGCGCGCACCTCAACGAGCCTGGCGGTCTCGATACCCGCCTGAATCGGAATGACGTCGATCACGCCGGACCGGACCACAAACACGCGAGTCGCGCCGCCCGATCCGTCCACGGCTTCCACCGGCACCGCTAGCGCGCGGCTGCGCTGTTCCGTGATCAGGTCCACTTCGGCGTACATACCCGGAACCAGCGTGAGCGCAGGATTGGGAACGTCGACTTCGGTCTTCATCGTACGCGTCGAGGGGTCGAGCTGATCGGAGAAACGAGCCACGCGGCCGGGGAAGGTTCGATTCAGCGAGGAAACTTTCACGTCTACCGGCTCGCCCAGATGAACCAGCGGCACCGCCGACTCGGGTACCGGCAGCGCCAAACGCAATAGTCCGTTTTCCGAAAGCCGCACCACCGGCATCGCTTGCGAACTGGTTCCAGCCTGAATTAGCGAACCCAGGTTGGCGTATCGTTTGGTGACTACGCCGGCAAACGGCGCCGTGATGGTGGCGTATTGGTACATCGTTTTCAAGCGAGCCTGTTCGGCCTGGGCTACGCGAATCCGCTGCTCACAGGCGGCGATGTGCGACTTGGCCGCCGAGACCTGCGCTTCCGCGACGAGATCGCGCGAATGAACCTCGTCCACTTGCTGCTGCGGCACCAGACCAGGTTCGCTGCTTGAAACCTTCAGGACTCGCGCATAGTCAAGATGCGCGGCATCGTGCACGGATTGCGCGCGGTCCAGATCGTCGCGCGCCGTCGCCAGATCGGCGGTTGCTTCCTGGATCGACGCCGCGGCGCGAGCAAGATCGTCCTGCATCTCGGGAATCTCCAGAGTCGCCAGCGCCTGGCCTTCGCGTACCCGGTCGCCGATATCCACATTGATCTGCCGCACGTAGCCGGAGACCTTCGCCATTACATCGATCTCCTGGAACGGTTCGAACTCGGCCGTGAGCACCAAATCATTCGAAAGATCGTCGCGCGTGACTTTGGCCACTGCGACCGTCAGCGTTTCCTCCGCGGGTTGCGCAGCTTCCACCTGGGTTCGTGTGCAAGACGAAAGCAACAGAACGGCGAGCACCAGCGAAGCTACCTTGATCCGTGACATATTCAACGCAACCGGCCGATGGTGAAGTCGAGCGTAGCGCGGCGGCTGAGATAGTCGTACTTCGCCGACGCTGCGCCGATTTCCGCGTTGGTTTCATTTAACTGCGCCTGGCTGAGTTCCACGATGCTCCCAAGGGCGTTGTCATAGCGCGCCTGCGCCAGCCGCAGCGCTTCCTTCGATTCCGCCACCATCCGCGCGGTTACGTCGAGACGCTGGAACGCATCATTCGCGTCCAGCCAGGCCACACGCACGTCGCTGGCGATTTGAACCGAGAGCGCTTCCACGTCTTTATCCGCTGCCGCCGCGCGCGATTCGGCCTCTTCTCGCCGCGCCTTGAATAATCCGCCGTTCAGCACCGGAATATTTACGTTCACGCCGACGCCGCTGTAAGTTTCCTGAATCCGCGGATCGCGAACGGGCGCGATGCCCGCGGCGGCAGCGGCGCTTATTGTCGGGTGGCGCAGATCCTTTTCGGCTTCGGCGAAACGCGTCAGCGACTCCTGGTTCAACTTGAGCGTCGCCAGATCGGGGCGTTCGCGCAGCGCTTCCGCGATCAACGCGTCCACGTCCGTTTCGGGCGCCTGCGGCAACGGCTCATCGCTGAGCAAAAACGACTGGTCGCGCTCGTATCCCATCGCGGCCGACAATCGCGCGTGGCTGGCTCTCGCGTCGTTCTGCGCATGCAAGAGATCGAGTTCAGCTTGCGAAAGGTTCACCTGCGCGAAACTGACGTCCACCGTCGAGCGCAGCGCACTTTGTGCCAACGCGGTCACCTGGCGTAACGTCAGCCGACGCAAATCGAGCGCCGCGCGAACCGCTCGTAACACCGATTCGCCCGCCAGAGCCTGGTAATACGCCTGCTTCACGTCAACCAGAACCGAAGCCCGCGTGTTCGTGACGTTTTGCTCTTCGGATTCGCTGCGCAGCTTAGCACTCTGCTCCAGGCTACGCGTGCGGCCGAAATCGGTGATGAGCTGGCTGGCGACGAATCCGCTGGAGGCGCGGCTATAAATGCTTGAAGTCGTGACGGCGCCGGACGAAAGCGTGGACCCATGTTCCGCACCGACGCCGGTGACGTTTTCGGAAAGCGTCGGATAGTACGCGGATCGCGCTTCCTTGACCGCCGACCGGCTCGCCTGCGCGAGCAGCGCGGCCGACGCGATGCGCGGATGATTCTTGAGCGCGATCTCCTGCGCCTGGGCGAGCGAAATCGCCGCTGGATTTTGCGCCCGCGCCAAGGCGCCCAAAACGCCGATGGCGAGCAAGGCACGACCGTTCATCCGAGAGTTCCAGCCGCGACTTTCAGCACCACCGTATCGTGCGCCTCGATCATGCCATCGGTCAGCATGTCTTCTAACAGCGGCAGGAGCTCGTTCACATTCTGCGGTGTGTCGATAAATTCTATGCGCAGCGGCATGTGCTGCGCCGTATCGATACCGCCTTCCTGCGAGTGCAGCCGGTGGTGCGAACCGAAGCCGGCTTCCGGACGCAGAACCGTCGCCCCGGCGACGCCGCGGTTGAACAGCAAGGTGAGAATTTCGCGGCTCAGAAAATCGCTTCGCGCGCTGGTGTCTTCGTTTAAATGGATGGTAACTTTCTTGGCCGAACCGGGGCTGAGCACGCACTCGATTCCTTTCTTGGGGTCCGCGTGTAGTTCCATGTCCAGATATAACCGGGAAGGGCTCGAAACACCACTGAAGAATCTCTGAATTGTCCCTGACGCCATCGTTCAGAAACTCTTCAGAAACTCTTCAGGATGCCAAACCGTCGCGCGGGCATATAAATTGAATTTAGACGTGCGAATTCTGGTCATCGAAGACGAATTGAAGCTGGCTCAAGCGCTTCGCGAGGGCCTCGAAGCGGAGCATTACGAAGTCAGCCTTGCGCACACCGGTGAGGAAGGCTTTTACATCGCGCAGACGGAATCGTTCGATCTTCTTATTCTGGATGTCATGCTTCCACGCCGCAGTGGCCTGGAAGTTCTTTCGACCATGCGGCGCCATGGATTCCACACCCCGGTGCTGATGCTGACGGCGCGCGATGCGATTGAAGATCGCGTGCGCGGCCTGGACGCCGGCGCCGATGATTACCTGGTGAAACCCTTCGCGTTTCCGGAATTGTTGGCCCGCGTGCGCGCGCTTTCGCGCCGCGCGACTTACGATGCCGCGGAAAAACTCAGCATCGCCGATTTGGAGCTGGACGTGATCCGTCGCTCCGTCACGCGTGGCGGGCAGGCCCTCGACCTGACCGCGCGCGAGTTCGAGCTGCTCGAATATTTATTGCGTCATCGCGATCAGGTGGTGTCGCGAGAGATGCTGACGCGCGATGTGTGGAAGGAAGCCGGCCGCCACACGCCGCTCGATAACGTCATCGACGTACATGTGGCGCGGCTGCGGCGCAAGGTGGACGATCCGTTTGAAGCGAAGCTCGTTCATACCATGCGCGGTGTCGGCTTTGTGGTGCGCGAGCAAGAAGATTGACCCCGTTATTTTGGCGGATACATGCTCATGCCATAAACGACTTGGTAAGCGTAGGCTTTCTCCACTTCCGGATCTTCCGCCAGATGCTGTTGCAGGATCCAGATGCCGTCTGCGTTGGCTAGGAAAATCAGTCCGCGGCGATCGTCACGGGTCATCGCCGTAACGCCAGTGAACTCGCGCGCGATTTTAGGGTGAGCCGGGTCGGAAAAGTCCATGATCTTGATGCCTTGCGGAGCTGCCGGCGTGGGCGCGGCTTCACTGGTCACCATCGCGGCCGTTCCGGCGACGAGCGAAAGGCCCTGCCCGGCCGAATCGGCAAACGCGACCTCCGCGAGCAGCTTGGGACGCGACGCGTTGGAGACGTCGATTAACGTGAGGGTCCCGCCGCTTTCATGCTCGGCGTAGAGATAGGTGTTGCTGTAGTGCTGCGTGGTGAAAAACCGCTTCACCGGTCCGCCGGTGAGCGGAATGTGGCCGACCACCTGGATTGCGTCTTTCGGTTCAGCTTTGGCTTTTTTATCTTTCGCACTCAACGGCGCCAGCATCGCGGCGCCCAGCAACACGAGAAAAAAGGATGAATATCGCACGCCTCGTTTTTAGCATCGAAAGCTTCGTTTTGCGCCTGAAGATTTCCTGACGTTTTTCTGAATCCCGGGGTCAGAAAGTCTTACGTTCGTCATTGCGCCAGCGCTTGCAGCAGGTTATAAGAAAAGAAGTGAAGCTGATACGCAGGCAAGGATGGAAGAACGTCCGCACGCGCTTGACCTTGTGGTACGTGGGGCTGCTCGCGGCCATCTTGGCGCTGTCCTGGAGCTTTACTGCGCTTTTCCTCTTCTATCAATTGCGCGGGCAACTGGATCATTACGCGATTCAGGATATCGAAACCGTCGAGGGTTTATTGTATTTCGACGCAACCGGCCACCTGGCGATGCACGAGGATTATCACAACCATCCGCAGTCCAAGCAGGTTCTCGAACGGCTAATGGAGGTTCTGTCCCCAGACGGAACCGTGCTCTATCGCAACGAGCGCTTGCGGGGCCAATCGCTGGGCGGCGCTCGGATTCTCAACGAAGGTCAGAACGGATATTCGCCGCGATTCGCGCGGCTGGCCGATGGAACGCCGGTTCGCCTGGTGAGCCGCCGTCACACGCTCGATGGTCACCCGTTGCTGCTCCGGCTTGCCTATAGCGAGCTGCCCATCTGGTCGCGAGTTGAGGAATTGGGCGCGGCCTCGTTGCTGGTCGTTCCGATTGCTGTGCTGCTTGCCGCGATCACCGGTTATTGGCTTGCGGGGCGCGTCCTTCTGCCCCTTCAGGAAATGTCGCGGCGGGCGGAACAGATCACGTCCGAGCGTCTGTCAGATCGTTTGCCGGTGCCGGACGCGGACGACGAGCTTACGCACTTGGCGCGTGTCTTCAACAACCTCCTGGGCAGGCTGGAGCAATCTTTCGAGCAGCTTCGGCGCTTCACCTCCGACGCTTCCCATGAGTTGCGCACGCCGCTTACTTCCATTCGCAGCGTCGGTGAGGTCGCGTTGCAGAAAAGCGGCAGCCGCGAAGAGTATCGCGACACGATCGGCAGTATGCTTGAAGAGGTGAATCGCCTGACGGTGCTGGTCGAAAGCCTGCTGACGATTTCGCGAGCCGACGCCGGACGCATCGAGCTGCATCCGACAGTCTTTTCGGCTATGGAGCTGGCAAGAGAAGCCGCTGGACTCTTTGAGGTTCTGATCGAGGAAAAGCAGCAGCGAATGACGATTGATGGAGATGAACGGGTGACCGTAGCTGCCGACCGAATCTTTCTGAGGCAGGCGCTGGTTAACATTTTGCACAATGCCGTGAAGTTTTCGCCCGCCGGCGGGGTGATTTCGGTTCGGGTCCGGCGGGAGCCTATGGGCCGGGTCCGGATGGAAGTGACAGATAGCGGTCCCGGCATTCCGCCGGAGCACGCCAAAAGAGTTTTTGATCGCTTCTATCGGATCGAAGAGTCGCGATCGCGCGATACCGGAGGCGCCGGTCTGGGATTGGCGATCGCGCAGTGGGCGGTCCGCGAACACGGCGGCGAAATTGAAGTGTTTCCGGCGCCGCGCGGCGGCTCCATTTTTCAGATAAGCCTGCCAGAGCCGGTTTAATACCAGGTTATATCCGGCAAGCGTCGCAATTCCTGAAGCGCGGCTTCACGAAAAATTCAGAAATTCTTAAGGATTCCCGTCGCGGATCCTCCATTAGACTGGGTGGCATCAGGCTATCGCGATTGAACTCGCGGTGGTCTTGCCCGAGTCGATTCGCAGTGAGGGAGATGATTGACATGAAAAAGCTTTTATTGATGGCCGTCACTCTGGCGCTTGGCATTGCAAGCGCTGCGAGTACATACCGCTTCACCCTTCAGGAGCCGGCAAGCTTCAACGGCACATCGCTCCAGCCTGGCGATTACAAGATCCAGCTCGCGGGCGACAAAGCGACGCTAAAAGTCGGCAAAAATGTAGTCGAGGCCCCGGCCAAGCTTGAAACCGCTGAGCGGAAATACGCGACCACTACGATTTCTTTCAATAGCACGGGTCCCGGCAAGTCGATTACCGAGATTCACGTCGGCGGCACGAAGACGCGAATCATTATCGTCGGCGCTCACTCGGCAGGGCAATAGATCAGCGTCGCGCTTCACCACGGAGGAGAGTACCACCGTGTCAGCATCTCAGATGAGTGCCACCGACGTGGGCACAAAGCCGGATGCTTTAATCTGTCATTTCTGCAAGCTGGGCCGGCGAGCCCTTGGAAAGCGGCTGCCAAATGGCTGGAAGCGCGAGGCGGGCGTTGCCTGTTGCAAATCGTGTTGGAGCCGCCTGTACCTGCTGCGTAGCGTGACCTTACCTGTTTCCTGTGCGCTTGATTGCACTTGGGATGAACTACGCCGTTTACTGTTTGAGATGTGGGCCGCGACAACTCAGGCATCGAATTGGATGCTCACGGAACTTTATTCGCGAGATGTAAGGCGCGACGGTCAACCCAAGATGCCTCGGATGCCGAAGGTGTATTTGTACCCGGAGGCTCGCGAGCGCTTTCCGAATCTGCCCCCGAAGACCGTAGCCGCAATTGAGCAGAAGGTCACAAAGGCTTATCGTGCGGCACGTTATAGAACCATATGGACGTGTGCCGCCAGCCTACCCACATTTCGATACGCGGTGCCTTTTCCGGTTGATAATCAATCATGGACCATCACGGAAGAAGGGAGAGCCCCGGTCATAAATGTACGGATTGGAGATCAACGTGTTCGTCTGCGTCTGAAAAATGGCATTCGTTACCATCGACAGCTTGAGGCGATCGGGAAGATCATTCGCGGGCAAGGCATGCGCGGTGAATTGAGTCTTTCGCGGCGCGACGCCGATGTGATGTGCAGTTTTGTCGCCTGGTTACCGCGCCCGGTGTTTCAAGACAAACGCACTGGCATCTTGACCGTTCGAACATCGAGTGACACGATGATCGTCGCGTTCAATACCAAAGACGAGAGACTCTGGACCTATAATGGCGACCAGTTACGTCGCTGGCAGGCAGAGCACAGCCGACAAGTTCAGCGCTGGGCCGAAGACACTAAGGCCGAAAATAGACCCGTTCCCCCGTTTGCCGAAAGACGTGCAGAAGCGGCGCGAAAATATCGTAATCGCATGACAACTGCATGTCACACAATCGCTTCGCTGATTGTCAATTACGCGGTTCGCCGGAAGTTCGCGGGCGTACATTACGATGATTCCATTCACGCGTACTGTAAAGATTTTCCTTGGTTCGATCTGAAATCAAAACTCATTCAGAAGTGTGATGCGGTGGGGCTGTCATTTGAAGACACGTCCCGTACTTCGATGGGTTCTCGCCAGGGCACGCTAGTATCTGGTGAACTAGGAGTTACCTGCGCTACCGGCTAAAGCGCAGCACGCAAATACGCACGGGCACGCTTGCCGGCCCGTTGCCAGCGTGAAAGCGGGTTAAGCGATTCGGGATCATCCGCAGGTTCATCTGCGGACCGCCCCGGATGACGACCTATGATGGTCGTTCCGGCGACATGAAGAAAAGTTTTCGTTTTCTTCAGCTCATAATACTTGGTTTGCGTACACGTCCCTGCGCCGCTCCTCAAAACCTTACGCTCTTCTGTCAGAAAAAAGTCAGGAAATCTTAAGGATTCAGGAACCCAATCTCCGTTAGACTACGGAGCTAGGCGAGTTGTCCGGTGGGAGGACGCGAAAGTTAGCTTTACAAGTGTAGGTTTGACTACTGAGCGAAGCGGACTCCTGGGTACCTTCGTCACTGTGTTTGACAAGTGTGGGTAGGGAGGTCTCTATGAAGGAGTCCAAGCGAGGTGTCGCTTCACACCTCACGTGCTGTGTTGCATGTTTCGTACTGTCGGCCTTATTTTCGGTAACCGCCCTCGGTCAAACCTTCGGCGAAGTTACGGGGAGAGTCGCCGACCCCAGCGGCGCGTCAGTTCCTGGCGCGACAATGACCCTCACTAACGTCGCTACCAACGCGACCCGCGCCACAGTAACGACCAGTGAAGGATTTTACACCTTCCCGTCGGTGCCGCCGGGAATTTACAACGTTAAGGCGGAGCATCAGGGATTCAAGGTACTTACTAGCAACAACGTTGAAGTCCAGGTGCAGCAGTCGGTGCGTTTGGATCTGACGCTCGAAGTCGGACAGGTGAGCCAGACGGTCGAGGTTTCCGCTTCTTCGACGCTGTTGCAGGCGGAAAACGCGACAGTCGGGACGGTGATCAGCAATCAGAGCATCACGGAGCTGCCCCTGAACGGCCGCGAGTACCTGAACCTGGTGGCGCTAAGCTCCAACGTGAATACGTTGTCACCGGCGGCCGGTCAGGCGGGGTCGAGACAGGGTGGTGACCGGGCAGCGCAGGCGATCTCGACCGGCGGTAACCGCATCTTTTTTGACTATTACACGCTGGACGGCGTGAACAACACCGATTTCGACTTCAACACCTACGTAGTACTGCCGTCGATCGATGCCATCCAGGAATTCAAGGTGCAAACCGGTGTTTACCCGGCGGAATTCGGACATGAGGCATCGCAGATCAACGTGCTTACCAAGTCAGGCGGCAACACTTATCATGCGTCGTTGTTTGAGTTCAACCGCAATCAGGATTATGCCGCTCTCGCTTATCAGTTCACGGCCGCGAAACCCATTGCGCCGGCGTTCAACTGGAACGATTACGGTTACGAGCTCGATGGACCGGTGATGATTCCGAAATTATTCAACGGCACGAACAAATTGTTTTTCATGTCGAATTTCGAAACGCTGAGCCAGCGGCAAACTACGGTGGGCACCTACTCTCTGCCGACCGCCGCAATGCAGCAGGGCAATTACAGCGCCTATCCGGTCACGATCTATCAGCCAAACTCCGGTGGTGTGCCGTTTCCAAACAATATCATTCCGGCGAGCATGATCAATCCCATTTCGCAAAAGTTGTTGACGTACCCGGGGGCTTACGCCCTTCCGAATACGGGGGCGCCCAACGCTATCACCAACAACTACACACAGAACGTGTCGGACCCATTCAATCGAGACATGTTCGTAATCCGCATGGATTACGTGGAATCGGCGAAATCGCAGTGGGCCGGCCGTTATAGCTGGTGCAGCGAAGTTCAGAAGAACGGAAGCATTGGTATTACCGGAACGAAAGTGACCACCGGATGCGAGCAGTACCTGGGCTCGAACACCCGCATTCTCTCGCCCAACATCGTCAACGAAGCGCGCTTCGGCCATACCCGCATATTTAACGCGATCAGCACCGCGGATGCGTTCAGCGATAACGCCGTGGCCGCGATCGGCATTCCCAACCTGAATCCGGGTGCGCCTGTTACTTGGGGAATTCCGGAACCAACATTCTCCGGAGACGGATTTACGGGAGTCGGCGACGGTAGCGACGATCCCTACCAGATCGCGGACAACACCACGCAGGCCGTGGATAACTTGTCCTGGATCAAAGGCAAGCACACCTTCAAGTTCGGCGGCGAATACGAACGTGACAACTACGATTCGTTGGGCAACCAGTTCCTGCGCGGCCAGTTCACTTTCCAGCCGAACGCGACGGAAAATCCGGCCAAGCCCGCCGGGACCGGCGATGCGTTCGCCGAGTTTCTGCTCGGTGATATCTACCAGTCGACCGTGGCTTACCAGGACGCCGTGGCGAACTATCAGCGCAACGACTTTGCGATCTATGCCGATGACACCTGGAAGATCACGAGTAAGTTGACATTGACGGCCGGCGTGCGCTGGGAAGTGATTCCGCCGTTCACCGACCTGTTGGGCAACTTGTTCACGATCGCGCAGCCCGCGATTCTGGACATGTCGAATGCGCCGACGAATATCGAGCCTTACTTCATCCGGCAGGGAAATTGTACAAATGCCTATGCGGGCAATCCTCCTAACAACCCTCCGATCACTTTCACTTGGTCGGAGACACCCGCAGTCTGTAACAATGGCCTGGAGAATAATGCATTTGATAAGACGCGATGGAACGATATCGCACCGCGTGTCGGCATCGCATATTCGCCTGATTCGAAAACCGTGGTCCGCGTTGCTTACGGAACGTTTTTCATGCAGGACAACGCCAACTCGATGTACTTCGATATGGCGCGAAACGTCGGCGTGCGCCCGACGCTGACCGAAACAACCTTGGGCACCACTTGGGGTCCCGGTTCGGGCGAACTCACCGGCCTGCCGGCCACTTGGGCGAACGCTGTCACGCCATCGGGTAGTGGCACCGGGCCTTCTTTTGGGCCGCCCTACGGCTATATTAACCAATACAATCACCTCACATCCTACACCGAGCAATATCTGGTAAACTTGCAGCGGCAGCTCAGCGCGAACTGGGCGATTGAAGTCGGCTACCTCGGTTCAGAAAGCCATCACTTGTATGGCTTCCAGAATACAAACCAGGGTCCAGGCGGGAACCCGGTCGGCAGTTCTATTTCGCACCTTCCCTGGCCTAACGATTTCGGCGTGATTCAGATGGTCGCCGATGGCATCAACGCGGATTACAACGCGTTGTCGTTCAAAATCACCAAGAGGTTCAGCAAGGGCTTGAGCGTGGTCAGCAATTACACCTGGTCGAAATCGATCGACGACTCGAGCGGCATTCGAGTCCAGGGCTACGATACGCTGTTCCCACAGAACAGCTATTGTCTTGAGTGCGAGCGCGGCTTGTCCGCATTCAACGTGCCGCAGCGCTTTGTGACCTCGGTCATCTATGACATTCCGGTCGGCAAAGGGAGGATGTTGAACATCAACAACGGTTTCCTGGACGCTATCATCGGCGGCTGGCAAACCGGCGGAACCTGGACCTGGCAGGCTGGCGTGCCCGTCAACCTGACCATCGGCGGAGTTGACAACTCGCTTACCGATGAAGCCTACGACCGGCCAAACTATATTAGCGGTCAGGCGCTTTATGCATCCAATCAAGCTGCGGGCGCGGGGGGTGGTTGGTACAACCGCAATGCGTTCATTGAGGCACCCACAGGATACTTTGGCGATGTCGGGCGAAACCCGGTTAGTGCTCCGGCGATTTTCGGCCTGGATGGGTTTCTGCATAAGAACTTCACCATGCCGTACAACGAGCATCATCAACTCCAGCTTCGCTTTGAGGCTTTCAACATTCTGAATCATCCGGTGTGGGGCGAACCGAATCCCAACATACTGGCTGGTGCTGCGATTCCGGGAGCGCCCAACGGCGCGGCTCGCGCTGGCTTCGGCGTCATCACCAGCACCGCAATCGCGATGCGCCAGATCCAGCTCGGCGCGAAGTATACGTTCTGAAAGCCGCTTCTCCCGCTCCAGAACGGCCACGCCAGCTCGGGGCTTCCGGCGCGTGCATTTCCGGGTTCGTGCAGTGGAGTTCGGCCCTTTTCGGTTGGGTCGATTGTGCGAGGCCTTCGAGGGAGGGATCATGGCGAGACGTTTTTTTCATCAACTCGATCCCGTTACCTTGCCTGAACGCGCCGCCAACGCACTGAAGGACGCGTTCTTTACCGGCCGCCTCAAGCCGGGCGACTTCATTGGCGAACGCGAAACGGCGCGCCAGATGAGAGTCGGAACCGCGGTGGTGCGCGAAGCCCTTATCTCGCTGCGGGAGCAGGGCTTCGTGCGCCGCGTCGCCAACACCGGAACCTTCGTCACCCAGTTCAGCGCCGAAGAGCTGCGACAGCTGAATCATGTGCGCGTCGAACTGGAATTGCTGGCCCTACAGTGGGCCCGCAACGAGGTCGCCGAAACCGATTTGGCGAGACTCCAAAAGACAACCGCGAAGATGACGAAGGCCGCCGAATCGCGGGACCGCTGCGAATTTCTGGAGTGCGTTTATTCTTTCCGCCAGCACTGCTGGCGTCTTTCTGGGAACAAGTATCTCAGCCACACATTGCACCGCTTGACGGCTCCGTTTTTCGCGTTCGCATTTATGTCCTGCGGCGAGCCGCTCGATGCTCTGGTCGAGGAGCACGAGCGGTTGATCGCCGCTCTGCGCCATCTCGAAGAGCCGGAATTCACCGTGACGGTGCGCGCTATTCTGAGCCGGGATTATCGTCTGGCGGTTCTGTCGCCCGCGGAGCCGACGATGCGCCAGTAATCGGGAGCAGCCGCATTCATGGCCGTTGAAATTTAGAGACTCTCGATCCTCATGGCTACGCGACAGCGGCTTCTTAATATGAACGCTGCAAAATTCGGCTACCGGCTGAAGCGGAGAATTCCGTGTGGAACGGAAGGTATGCGTCGCGCACCGAATATGACGCATTCTTGAGCTGCGGATTACCGAACGATTCGCTGCCGTTCTGAGTGGCTTTCTCCACCCGATCGCCGCGCCGCCGCCCTCTCCGTTCCACCTCTTCCAGCGCTTTTCGCTTGGCTTCGGTACGGATATGCGCATATACCGCGACAGCATCTGCGGGGACACGTGGCCGGCAATCTCCATGATGGTTTCGTCGTCGGCGCCATTCTCGGCCAACTCGGTGATCAGCGTGCGGCGGTTTGGCGGCCGGCCCGCGCTCGCCACGGAGACGTGCCCGATACCATGTGCTTTGTCTTAACGGGATAGTCAGGAGTACTGGGCATCGCCGTTCCGATCACATTGCGCTCCAAACACAATATTTGACAAACGATACCTATGGGGGTATGTTATCACTAAGCTGCCAGAAGCGCGGCTTCCAAGGAGACGGCTCGGTTGGCACACGTCATTCGCGATAAGAACAAGCTCCTGAATCGCATTCGCCGCATCAAGGGGCAGGTTGACGCCGTCGAAAGGTCCCTTGAAGAGGGTGCCGATTGCTCGGAGATTCTACACACGATCGCGGCCTGCCGCGGCGCGATCGATGGGCTGATGGCCGAGGTCATTGAGGGTCACATCCGGTTTCACGTCGTCGACCCCGACCATCACCCGACATCGGAACGGGCCAAAGCAGCGCAAGAGCTGATCGATGTCATCAAGATGTACATGAAA
>DATJNW010000122.1:0-46045 GCA_035507655.1 Bryobacteraceae bacterium
CGGATGCTATCGGACGCCCGCTAGAGTGCAGCTTCCGACGAGTCCCAACTGTACCGTCAGGAACGATCCTGCCGCGTCGCTGTTCGCTCCGATTCTCAAGGTCTCGCGAAGTGGCGTAAAACCGCCTCTGCTCACCACCAAACGATAAGTACCCACGGCGGATCGGGGCGACGCGAAATTGCCTTCTTCGTCGCTCTGCAATTGCTCGACCAGGCCACCACCGGCCGGACTGAACAGCTTGATATCGGCGTCCGCGATCCCGGCGCCGTTCGCGTCCACCACGCGGCCGCGCAACTGGTCCACTTTCAACTCAGCATGCGCGCATTTGCTGCGATCCGTGTAGAACAATCCGCAATCGGTCTCGCCCAGGTCGAGTTCCAGATGGTCACTGCCGGCGCTCGGATCGACCGCCACCGCGATCAGTCCGGACAGTGCCCCGGCAGAAGGATTCAGATCCAGAAAATACAGACCCGGCGCGACGGTTCCAAAATCAAATGCGCCGCTGCCAGTCACGCGCCCGCCTCTCAGCCTTCGCCCCGAAAAGCCATCGAGCAAGTCGACAGACATAGCCCCCTGCACCTTGGCCGGCTGCCCGGATTCATAAAGGACAACTCCGTTGAGCGACCGCACGGCTACGGGCCCAACACTCGGCCATACCAATGCCACCGTCGCGTCGGCTGGCCCGTCGCGCTTGACCTGGACATTGGCCGCGGCGCCGACGCCGTCATCGTGGTCGACAGTTAGGGAATAGGATCCGGGCGGAACGTTACGGAAGAGCGCTACGCCGTCCTTGCCGGTGACACCCTCCCGGCTGCCCCCGTGATCGCTTTCGGCGAGCTTCAAATGAAGGCCCTCAACTGGCTGGCCGCGATCCTCTACACTCACCCGAAAGCTCGGTCCAGCTTGGGTCACCGGATAAATCAGGACACAAGCAAAACCTTCAGCCACACTGATGACAACAACGATCGCTATTGCCAACACCCGCACAACAGCAGAATTGCAAATTCCGACGATCGGCGCAACAAAAGGGGTGAGGTGCGCCCAACACCCTGCCAATCCGCGCAGCACATCGCGCAAAATAGGATGGATGCGCATCACTCACATCGACGTCTACCGCGTCGACCTTCCCCTGCACGAAGGCAGCTATAAATGGTCCGGCGGCAACGCCGTCACCGTCTTCGACTCGACCATCGTCGCCATTTCCACCGACGCCGGCATTACCGGCTACGGCGAAGTCTGCCCCCTCGGCGCCGCGTATCTGCCGGCCTACGCCGCGGGCGCGCGCGCCGGCATCGCGGAGCTGGCGCCGCAACTCATCGGCCTGGACCCCACGCAAACCAGCGTCGTCCAGCGCTTCATGAACCAGCGCATGCGCGGCCACGCCTACGTCAAATCGCCGATCGACGTCGCCTGCTGGGACATTCTGGGCAAAGCCGCAAATTTACCCGTCGCCGTTCTGCTCGGCGGCCGTTTCGGCGACGATTTTCCGTTATATCGCGCCATTTCGCAGGAAGCGCCGGATAAAATGGCGGAAATGGTGGGCGTCTACCGCTCGCAGGGTTACACCAAATTTCAGTTGAAAGTCGGCGGCGATGTAGAAACGGACATCGCGCGAATCTTCGCCGTCGCAAAACGTCTCCAACCCGGCGACGTGCTCATCGCCGACGCCAACACCGGCTGGACGCAACATCAGGCCCTGCGCGTCGCCGACGCCGTCCGCCACACCGACGTCTACCTCGAGCAGCCCTGCAAGACCTACGAAGAATGTTTGGCCGTGCGGCGCCACACCAACCGCCCGTTCGTGCTCGACGAAGTGATCGACGACGTTCGCATGGTCGCGCGCGGCGCGGCCGATCACGCCATGGACGTGATCAATCTGAAGATTTCCAAGGTCGGCGGCCTCACCCCGGCGCGCGAAATTCGCGATCTGTGCGTGTCGCTGGGAATCGCGCTGACCATCGAAGACACCTGGGGCGGCGACGTCGCCACCGCGGCCATCGCCCACCTGGCGCACAGCACGCCGCCCGAATTTCTGTTCACCACCACCGACTTCAACAGCTACGTGACCGTTAGCACCGCCGAAGGCGCTCCGCAGCGCAAAAACGGCCGCATGACCACGCCGCCGCGCCCAGGCCTAGGCCTCGAGCCTCGCATGGACGTGCTCGGTCGCCCCATATTCTCAGTGGGCTAGTGTCCCCTTCCTGAAATCAGGTTGTGGGGCGGGCCCTCGGACTGCCATGTCGTGACTTATCGCACCAATCATTAGCAAAGGAAAGCGCTCAAGACTTCCCTCCCCCGGCCGTTATGTTTTACATGAGCGCCAATGCGCAGACCTGGACCGCTTTCTTATCCGCCACTCCCGCCTCCGCGCGCCAGCCGATCGAAATCGCCATCGGCTCCGACCCGCCGCCGGTTTTCGATTTCCTGCTCGGCGCCGTCGAAGGTTCGCCCAAGCCGGGCCCGCTCGCTTTAACGCTGCTCGATAGTGGCGCACTGGTGCGCGCCATTTCCGATCCGTCGCTGCTTTCTCTTCCTCAGGCCATCCAGTTGGCGCGGGCCGCGGCGCGTCTCGACGAAGCGCTCGACCACAAAATTCTTTCCGACATCACCAGCCCCGCCCACAACTGGCCGCATGATCTGCACCGCCAGCAAACCATGCGCGTGCTGCAAGTGATCGACGCCATCTCCGATTGCCGGCGCCTGGTCATCCCGCTGATGAAATTTCTGAAGCTTCCGCACCGCCATTTGCGCTCCAAAGCCGTGAAGCTGCTGGCCCGCGCCTGTCACAACGCAACCTGGGCCGATTCGGTTTTAAACGACGCCGATCCGCGGGTCCGCTCAAATCTGGTCGAAGGCCTGGCCGCGGGGCTGGGAAACAACGCGATTCCGCTGCTCAAGAAAGCGGCCAACGATCCGCACCACCGCGTGGCGGTCACCGCGCTCCTGGCCCTGGCCCGATTGGGCGAAGCGGACAGCCGCGCGCTGCTCGAAAAGCTGGCCGCGCAAGACCACCCGGAGCGGAAACGCGCCGCCGCCTGGGCCCTGGAACGTCTGGCCCAAGACGCCGTCAGTCCTTCCAGCGAAGTTCCGCATCGGACCGCCTGACGTAGTTCGCATCGATCTCCGCCGGATCGCGCGCCGCCTCCAGCCGCGACGCCGCAATCCTCGCAATCGCGCCGGCCAGCAGCCGCGGAGCCTGTTTCACCGGATCGCGCACACCATCCCCCACCTCCAGCGAAATTCCCGCGCTGATGAATTCCATCTCGCCCGCCGGCAGCGTGCGCAGCCACTCCTCCAGCGGCATCACCACTTCCGCGCAAACCACTTCCAGCGCTGCGCTATAAACCGCGCCGAAAATATCGCCGCGCCGCGCGTCCATCAGCGTGGCCCGCAGCGGCGCCGTCCCGAACCACGCGAGCGCCTGCAAATTCGAAACCGCGATCACTTTGCGCCCCGTCGCTTCCGCCAATCCCTTCACCGCAGCCAGCCCCACGCGCACTCCGGTGAACGCGCCGGGTCCCGAGGCGCAGGCGAAGACGTCAATCGATCGCCAGTCCATCCCGTGCCGCGCCAGCAATTTTTCGAGCGCGGGGAATAAGACGTGCGCAAACCCGTCACTCGATTCGAGCGCGATCTCTTCCATCACCGCCTCGCCCTTGAGCAGCGCGACGCTTCCGTTTTCACTGGTCGTGTCTACCGCGAGAATCGCGCTCACTCGACCAGCCTGTAAACTTTATCCACCACGTACGCTTTGCCGTACGCATTGAGCAGCGCCACGCGCACATCCACCACCGCCGGATAATGATCCGCCAGCGACGCCGGAATCCGCATGGTTCCCTCGCGCCCCGTGCCGATCACCCGGTAGCCTTCGCCATCGGTCGGCACTTCGCCCGTCCATTCGATCAGCAGCGTCCTGGTGGCGCGCGTCTCGCGATTGATCTTCAGCGCATAATACGGCGGCTTCGAAACCGAAACCGCAACGTCGCCCGGCGAAGCGACGTCGAACGGAATTTTCGATTCATCGCGCTCGATCACCTGGACCGGCACCGGACGCGATTCGAATTTCCACGATTTGAGCATTCCCTCTTTCGTCCGCTCCCGCGAAATATGCAAAACCCACGGGTGCGAGGAATCCGGCGGCTCGCCCGTGAAATGCTCGCCGTTGTAGCCTTTCTTTTCTTTGATCAACTCGCCCGTCAGCGGATTCATCCAGGCCACGTCGTAGCCGTGCTTTTCCACCTCCACTTCCACCGGCCCCGGCTTCTCGATATAGACCACGTACTCCACGCCTTCGAGCGCCACCGCGCGCCCGCCGTCCAGATTAAAGTACGGCTCCAGTTCCCAATATCGATTGCCCGCCATGAAATCGAACCACGCGGTCATGTACGGCCCTTCGCCCGACGCCGGATACTGCCCGTTCATCGTCGCGTTCCACAGATCGCTCGCGTTCTTAATCCCCGAATTGATTCCCGGCATCTGGTAAAGCTGATGCTCCACCGCGCCCACGTTGGGGTCCGGCGTCCCGTAATCGATCAGCGTCATCCAATCGTCGCCAATCAGCGGCGCCGAAGTCACCGACGCCAGCGTAGTCCGCGGATGGTCGTAGGTATCGAGCGTCTTGAGCAGCGCGCCCGCGTCCTTCAGCACGCTTTTCCCGTGAGCCACGTTTTCAAACGACGGCACGCCCATCCACGTAATATTCATCGCGCCAAATCGCGCGACCATATCGGTGATGTACGCCTGCCGAGCCTCGCGTTCCGCGGGAATCGAAGCGAGCGCCAAATCCGCCACCAATCCGCGCGCCGTAATCGCGCGCACCCGATCGGCCGCTTCGCGCAGATCGGCATTCGCCTCAATGGTCACGCGCACGTGCGTGAATTTTTCCTTCTTCAACTCCTCGATCCGCTGGTCGAACTGCGTTCGCGGAATGGTCGCGAAATGATCCAGCGCCGTAGCCATCCACAGGTGCTGTTTCAGATTCGCTTCTGTCTGAAAATGATGCAGATTGGCCACATGAACGAAGCCCGGCGAATCCGATTCCGCCGCGACGATCGACGATTCTTTCCCATCGAGCCGCGCCAGGCTGCTGCTGACGCGATAAGTCCACGTGCCGGGCTCGGTGGGCGTCACGCGGACGGTCAGTTGCCGGCCGTTATCGTGAAATGCGGGAATTTTATAGGTCTTTTGGTGCGGCGAACGAAATTCAATTTCCAGGTGCGCCGTCGCCGCGCTCTCATTCGCTTGCAAATCGAAACTAAGATCGCAAGGCGACCACGCGACCGGCGAAGCGCAGCCGGATTGGGCCAACAGTCGGGCGGCACACAGCGCGCCCGCGATGAAGCGGTACATCCCGCCTTCAATATACCGTGATCACGCCGGCCTCCGGACCCAAATCTCCGGCCCCAGCCACGCGTCGACGCGAGATGGAGGGGTTGCTGAAAAAGCGGACGAGAAAACAGTGTTCTGCCCTTTGTGGGGCAGGCTCCCAGCCTGCCAGGTCCGCCTTAAACAACGGGCGGGCGGCGCGCCCGCCGCAGGCCGGGGGCCTGCCCCACAAACGAATCTAAAGCGTTCCACGAAACAGTTGGATCAACTCGATCGCCAGAATGGCCACCACCACCACTTCCAGCAGGAACGATCGCGCCTGATAATACTCAGCGACCATCGATTGGTACAGATCGGCGGCGATGCGCAGCTTGCGTTCCACCAGGTTTCGATAATCGGTGACGCCGACGCGCGCGGCGGCCATGCGATAGGCGCGCGCGTAGAACATGTCGCTGATGAATTTGATGGCGTTGTCGGTGCGCTCGGTCAGGTCCGTCACTTCCAGGCGGAAAGCATTGAGCTTGGCGGCTTCGCGAGCCATCCGCCAGTGGCGAAACGGGCCGCCGCGGCGCTCGACGTTCTTATAGACATTTTCGAGGATTCTCGTCAGAAGGTCGTCATAATGGCGGTATTCGAGCAGTTGCGTATTAGCGTATTCAAGCAGTTGCACCGCCGGCGCGGCGCCTTGCGGCGTATCGTAGACCAACGCGGCCAGCCAGCCGACCAGCAGCAGATCGGTGGGATAATAGGACAGGCTCGATTGCAGCGCGTCGGCGCGCTCGGCCGGGGACAGCGGGCCGGATTCGCCGCGCACGATGCGCGCCAGGTCCTCGCCGTGCGCGGCCAGCAGCGCTTCCGCCGAAAACGGCTGCCCTTGCGGGTCGCACGCCTCGCGCAGATTGATGATGTAGTAATCCTCGCTCAGCCAGGATGGATAGATTTGACCCAGGGCGGGCGACACGCGCGCCACGCAGCCGCGCACCAGCTCCAGCGTGATTTTTTCGATCTCCTGCGCGGCGATGAAGCGGCTGGAAAGGCGCACCAGTTCGTCCCAGCCGGTGTCGAACGGCAGTTCCAGCTCGACGCTGATGACGCCGTAGGCGAAATATTTCACCCGGCTGAGAAACTGTTCGCCGGTGGAAATGACCACCGGATCCAGATCCTCCACCACGGGCGGCCGTTCGAAGCGGACGTACTCCGGCGCGGGATGCTTGAACGTGGGCTCGCGGCGCGGCGGCTTGCTGCCCAGCGTCGCGCGTAACCTTTCAAGGTCGATCTGCTCGGCCAGATCGTACAGCACGAGTACGGAAAAGGATCCGCGCAACGGATGCATGCCTGTATTCTGACGCGTCCGGGGCGGCGCGCGGGCGGGCGATCCCACGCAGCTTTCGCGCAAGGTTCTGTGGAATCCGGCGCAGCCTACGTAGATTTCACGCGCCGCTGCCGTCACATTGGAATGGCGCGCCGCGTGCGGATAGTCCGGTGGGTGGAAGGACTTTATGTTTCGCCGAATTCTTTGCCCCACGGATTTTTCGGAGCGAAGCCGCGGGGCGGCCCACGTCGCTCGCGCCCTGGCGCATCGTTTCCTGTCGGAGATCGTGCTTCTTCACATAGCCCCGGCCGGCGCCACCCGCGCGCGGCGGGCCGAAGCCGAGCGCAAGCTGGGCGAAATCGTGACCGAGGATCTGGAAGGCTGCGTCGTCTCGCCGTGCATTATTTTCGGAGAGGCGGCCGACGAGATCGTCAAATTCTCGCGCGATCACCGCAGCGATTTGCTGCTGATGGCCACGCACGGGAATTCCGCGTTCCGCCGCTTTCAAATCGGCAGCGTGACCACCCGCGTTCTCTATGCCGCCGATTGCCCGGTGTGGACCAGCGCGCACCTGGAAGACTGGCCGGCGGTGGACGCGATCCCGCTGCGCTCGATTTTATGCGCCCTTGATTTCGGCCCGCGAAGCTGCGGCGCGCTCAACTGGTCCTCGCGCCTGGCGCAGGAGTTTGAAGCGAAGCTGACGCTGGCGCACGTAGTCGCCGCGCGCGGGGATTATTTCGCCGAGGATCCACTGCTGACATTGCGCCGCCAGCAGGAGAAGCTGCGCGTCCCGGCGGAGGTTCGTGTTCTGGAGGGCCGGCCGGCGGCGATGCTCAGCGATCTGGCGGAGGAGATCGCGGCGGACCTGACGGTGATCGGCAGGACGCACGCTGCGTCGCCGGGGTTGGGTGCGAGTGCTTACGCGATCATCGCTCATTCGCCCTGCCCGGTACTCAGCGTGTAAGGCCCGCGCCGCGCGGGGTGGCGCGGGCCAGAACTGAAGATTATTTCGCTCCCAGGCGAAAGACTACACCGGCCGCATAACGGAAATCGTTCTGCGTGTAGCGCAGCGTCCCGTAGGGAATTTGCAGCGGCATGTAATCGACTTCGACGGGGCGAAGCGAAATGGAATGCGCCAGGGCGATGTCAAGTCCGCCGCCGAGCGCCATGGAGAAATTAGTCTGTGACGCGCCGGTGTATCCGAACGCGGTTCCAGGCGCAAATCCGTTGGAGAAGCGTTGCTCTCCGAACAGCGCCTGGATGAACGGATTCCAGCGGCCATAGCGGCGGATATTCAGGCGCGGTCCGAAAAGATACTGGAAGGTCGTATCCTTGACCGAAATTCCATTGGCAGTGCCGGCATAATTCACGCCGAGATCGCCGACAATTCCCAGGTTGCGCGTCAAATTATATTCGATATCGGCGAATCCGCCGTTGGCGTTATAATTCGACAACCCGCCGCCGGGCATGATGCGATCAAAGGAGTAATTGAGACCGACCTCGACCTTCGGCGTGGGCGACTCCTGCGCCATCGCGGCCGTCCCGCATATAAACAGAGCGATCCAAACATTAAATTGTGTTTTCATGTTTCTTTCTCCACCAAAAATGTGAGTGACTGCAAATCTAAGTATGGAGACGCAGCTGTCCCGGGCGCGGATTCGGATTTGTCTTTTTTGCGGAAGAATTTTAATCTTCCAAAATACATCTCCGATTTATGGAAGGATTTGAGTTATTGGAGACTGGGCCGGCGCGTGAAGGATTATTCTTCGCCCGCGTATTTTTCGTAATCGCCGGCGTTCATCAGCTCCGCCGTATCGGCGGGAGAAGACATTTTAATTTTCACCAGCCACGCCGCGCCGTGCGGATCTTCATTCAGCTTCTCGGGAGAACTCGCCAGCAACTCATTCACCGCGACAACTTCCCCCGCGACCGGGGAATAAATATCGCTGACCGCCTTCACCGATTCGACCGAGCCGATGGTCTTGCCCTTTTCGGCGATGGCTCCGACCTTCGGCAGGTCCACGTAAACGATGTCGCCCAGCTCTTTCTGTGCGTGGTCGGTGATGCCGATGGTGCCCGTGTCGCCTTCAACGTTCACCCATTCGTGCTCTTTGGTGTAGCGGAAATTTTGTGGGTACATTTATTTGGCCCTTTTATAGAAAGGTGTGGGAACGGTGACCGCTTCCACCGGCTGATTGCGGATCATAATCTGGATGGCGCGGCCGGGCTCGGCCTGGCCCACCGGCAAATAACATAAACCGATGTTTTTGTTTAGACAGGGCGCCGGTCCTCCGCTGGTCACCCAGCCCGCCGCGGCACCGTCCAGGAACACTTCGTAACCGTCGCGACCGATGCCGCGGCCGCGCATTTCGAATCCGGCTAATTTGCGCGTGATGCCCTGTTCTTTTTGTTTCACCAGCGCGTCGCGGCCCAGGAAATCGCCCTTGTCGAGCTTCACGATCCAGGCGAGATCCGCTTCCCACGGCGTGGTGGACGCGGTGATCTCGTGGCCGTACAGCGCCATTTTGGCTTCGAGACGCAAAGTATTGCGCGCGCCCAACCCGGCCGGCTTGATGCCGAATTCTTCGCCCGCCGCGAGAATCTCATCCCACAAGCGCGGCGCTTCCGGCGGATCGACGTAAATTTCGAAGCCGTCCTCGCCGGTGTAGCCGGTGCGGGCGATGCGCGCTTTGGCTCCCGAGACGGTGTCGTCGGTGAACCAGTAATAGCGCATCGGCGCCAGATGGGCGGGCGTCAATTTTTGCAGCGTTTCGAGCGCGCGCGGGCCTTGAACGGCGATCTGCGCGTAACGGCTGCCCGCGTTTTCGACAATGCAGTTGAAATCGTTGTGCGCGGCGATGTGCTCATAATCCTTATCCTGATTGGACGCGTTCACGCACAGAAAAAAAGAATCATCGGCGACTTTGTGGACCAGAATATCGTCGACGAATCCGCCGTGCTCGTACAGCAGAGCGGAATACTGGACCTGGCCGATTTTCAACTTCGAAGCCGCGTTGGTGGCCACGTGATCGACCAACTTCACAGCGTCCGGCCCGTGAACCTCGATCTCGCCCATGTGGCTGACGTCGAAAATTCCGACCCGCTGGCGGACGGTCAGGTGTTCATCGACGATGCCGGAGTATTGCACCGGCATGTCCCAACCACCGAAATCAACCATTTTCGCTCCCATGCGGCGATGTGTCGCATTGAGCGGAGTGCTCCTGAGTGCAGCGGATTGCATGAAAGATTCAGACTAACACGGTGAATGTGGCGCACGGGGCGCCCCTTGGGCCCGCGCGCGCCTTGTCTCGGCGTTTCGCGACCTGTCTTCGTAAAGCACGAGTGCCGATGCGGCACGCGTGGCGGGTGCGCCACATGTGAGGCAGGCTCCGGCCCTGCGCCTGTCGTGTTGCAATCGAACCGAATCCGCCGCAGGCCGCGGGCCTGTGTTTCGACTGACTCCTTCGCGCAACGGGTGCCCGCGGTGAAGATCGCTTGCTTCGCTCCGCAGGGGAAACAGCTTCACCATCGGCAGACCGGCGGGAGATCCCGCGGCGGCCCATCAGCGCCGAACGCAGTCTGGTTCAGTGGAAAAGCCGGCGCGCAGTGAATCCGGCGGCGGCGCGGATGGTATACTGACGCCGTCATATTTCCGCGGTGTCATAGGAGGGTTAGTTTGGCGACGATTCTCGATTACTACAACCTTGACCGGGGCGATCTTATTTACGGGATCGGCGAGCAGATCAATAAATATCTGGATCATCTGTGGAAAGAAGGCAAGCTGGTAACCACCCTGACCGCGATGCAGTTGAAGACGGACAAGTACGCGGCCATCAACACCTACAATCGAGCGATTGGGAACAACGTTTTCAGCCTGAACGCGACGACGATTGAGGTCGATCTCAGGAAAATACAAACCGGCGCGCAAGCGGTCGACAGAAATACGCTGCCGAAGGGGTACACCTACACTCAGGATTACGTTGCCAAGCTGCTCAAGTCGAAGTTCAGCCCGGCCACGGTTTCGGGCGATCTCAATTCCGACAGCAGCGCCAAGCTAAAGACCGCTTTGCTCAAGGGCCGGGACGATCTGGCGGTCAGCACCAGCGCATCCGATATTGCGGCTGCGGCAAAAGAGCTGGCCATCCGCAGGTCCTGCAAATTCGGGATCGAGTATGTTCTGAAACTGGACAAGGCGATGATCCATTACGTGCTGGATGAAATGAACATGCTGAAGGTGGCGCAAAAGGACTGGTTTGACAAAACCATTCCCAAGACGGGCGCGTCGGTCAGTTTCCGGAAGATCTCGATCTGCACCACCGAGCTGCGCTATCTGTTCCGGAACTGGGGCCGCATCGGGCCGACGGACCGCGTCAAGTTTTACTACAACTTCTCTGCCATCGTGCCGCCGTGGACCGACGACTTCTTTAAAGCCACCAAGCAGTGGGCGGATTACGCCAAGCACCTGGCCGAGAAACATCTCGGGGACAAAAAACAATCCGTTCTCGATCTCTATCAGGCCAATAAATACGCCGAGGCCGTGAACGAATATCACAAAGTCGCGGGCAATCGCGAAATCTGAGACGCGACGGGCGCTGCCAGGCCACGAGCCTGCCCCACACAAAAAACCGTTTTACTGGCCTGAATTCGAGGTCTTTTCGACCCCCATATTCTCGTACCACTTTATATTGTGCGTCGCGCCGCCGATCATCACGATGTCCGGACGGCCGTCGCCGTTGATGTCGGCCACCTGGCAGCCCGACGCGGACATTCCTAAATGGTCCAGCTCCTCGTGACGCCATTGCGTACCGGTGTCGTCCGTCGCGTAAAAAATGTGGGACGTCGCCACCTTGCCGTGCGCGCGATCGCCGGCGACGATCTCATCGCGGCCGTCGCCGTTGAAATCGCCGACGCAAACTTCGTGGCCTTCGGCGAGCTTGTCGTAAATCACATGCCGATTCCATCCGCCTTTTCCGTTATCCGTGTACACCACCACTTCGTTTCCGTGCCACGGTTCCACCGCCGCCAGGAAACGCTTCTTCCCGAGATGCGCGATTTTCATGTCGCTGGTGCCCAGCCGCGGAGCCGGCTCGGAATCGTGACCTTTGACGATCGATTTTTTGTCCCACTTGATATGCTCGCCCTTGCCCATCGCCGTGTACAGGGTGACGCCGTCGAAGCCGGCCACCATCAATTGTTCCTTCTTGCCCTTGGTATTCCACTGCACCACACGCACGCGATGCACGATGCCGTTGATGTCGTCGTCCACCAGCTCGCGTTTCCACGGACCGCTCCAGTCCTTGGGCACGCGATACCAGAACAGCGGCGTTTTTCCGGCGTACGTCGGAGCCGAATTGGTCGGCCCCACCAGCGGAGCCATGATCAGCGCCTTGTGCCCGCTGCCGTCGATGTCGGCCCAGGCGATGTGGTGCGCGGTGGCGTATTGATCAACCTTGTATTCCTTCCACGGCTCGCGCGGGTCGCCCTGGTGCGCCACCAGCCAGACGTCTCCCGGACTTTTCTTCTGTTGCATGGCGAACCCGGTTTCGATGGCGATTTCCGGGACGCCGTCGCCGTCGATGTCGTAGGCGGCGAGGTTGACCAGCGCCGGCGCCTCGCTCAGCATGATGTGCTGCGTCCAGGTGGGATTTTCGTACCAGCTCAGATGATTCACCTGCTGGCTGACGCCGATGACGTCGGGTTTGCCGTCGTGGTTCACGTCGGTGACGATGACGGCGTATCCGCCGCGCTCATTGTTTTCGATGACGTGGTCCTTAAACTGGACGATCTGCTGGCCGGCCGCGAGCGTCGCGGCGGCCGAAAGCAGCAACAGGGTTCGTGTCATGTGGGTATGATTTCACAAAATCGGGTTCAGTGGTGGCCCCTCGTGCGCTGACTTTGTGTCCCCGGCGCGGTGGCGAGCCCGGCCGTCGGACGCTCCCTGCGTTCACGGCTCGAAATCGCGATCCGAGCCGCGGCCGTAGAGCGGTTCAAAGCGGCACCGAGAGGCCGGGCATCGACTGAAGTCGATGCGGCACGCACCAGTGCGTGCGCCACATCTTAAAATCAGAATCAATGACTCGCGTCTGTTTGCTGGTTCTCCTGCTTAGTCCTGCGTTCGCGCAAAAGAAGCCCGTTACGGTCGAAGCGATCGAGGAATTGAGCCGCGCGCCGCGCGGCATCGACGCGGTCTGGGCGCCCGATGGAAAATCGTTCGTCTATCCGCAGGAAAATTCGCTCAAGCTGTATGATTGCGCGGCGAAAACGTCGAAAACCTTGGTCGACACGGAAGCGCTCGAAAATGCCGCGGTCAAGCCGCCGGAGAATCAGCCGGATGAATGGCAGGACCGCTACGCGCACGATGCGACGCTCGAATGGGCGTCGACGGGCGCAGAAATTCTGTACAGCGCGGGCGGCGATCTTTTTCTGATTCATGCCGCTTCGGGCCACTGGGTGCAGCTCACCAAAACGCCGCAGGTGGAGCATGACGCGAAGTTTTCGCCGGATGCCAAATCGGTCGCGTTTCGGCGCGAGGCCGATCTGTATGCGATCGACATCGCCACCGGAAAAGAAACGCGCGTCACCAGCGGCGGCAGCCACACCCTGCGCAACGGCTGGCTCGATTGGGTGTATCCCGAGGAGCTCGACCTTGAAACCGCGTACTGGTGGTCGCCCGATTCGCAGTCGATCGCGTATCTGCAATTCGACGTCAGCCGGGAGCCGCTGTATCCGCATGCCGATCTGCTCGGCCGCCGCGCGATTTATGAGCCGCAGCGCTATCCGCAAGCGGGCGAAAACAACGCGGACGTGCATCTGGGAATCATTCCGGCCAAGGGTGGTCCGACGAACTGGCTGGATATCGGCGCGACGCGCGATTCCTGGCTGATCGCCCGCGTGGGCTGGATGCCGGATTCGAAAAGAGTCTACGTGATCCGCATGAACCGGCTGCAAAACTACCTGGAAATGTTTTCGATCGATATCGCGTCGGGCGGGCGTTCGCAGATCTTTGACGAGTCCGACCGCTATTGGATCAATCTGGCGGGCGACGTGAAATTTCTGCCGGATCAAAAACATTTCCTGTGGACCAGCGAGCGCGACGGCGGATTCCGCCATATTTTTCTTTATTCAAACGACGGAAAAAGCGTCCAGCAACTCACGCGAGGCGATTGGGAAGTACGCGAAATTTCAGGCGTCGACGACTCGCGGATTTTTTATGTGTCGGATGAAGGCACCTCGCTCGAAACGCATCTTTATTCCATCAGGTTTGACGGCGGCGGCAAACAGCGCCTCGATTCCGCGGCGGGAACGCACGCCATTTCGATGGGACCCGGCGCGCCGTTTTTTCTCGATGCTTTTTCGACGCTCAACGATCCGCCGCGCGTCACGCTGCATCGCTCGGACGGATCGCAAATCGCGGTGGTCCGCGAAGCGAACCGCCAGCCGCTCCAGGATTATGACGTGCAGCCGGTTGAAAGCGTCAGTTTCAAAAACGCCGGCGGCGTGTTGCTGCATGCCCGCCTGATCAAGCCGGCGAATTTCGAGGCGGGGAAAAAATATCCGGCGATTGTCGATGTTTACGGAGGTCCCGGCGTCGGTTCGCCGGCCGGGAACGAATGGCCGGGCATCGGACTGGATCAGGCTCTTGCCGATCGCGGCTATGTGGTCTGGCAGTCGGAAAATCGGGGAATTACGGGGCGCGGCCACGCGTTTGAGATCCCGATTTTCCATCAACTGGGCGTGGTGGAGCTGGCCGATCAGATCGCCGGCGTGAAATATCTGATCTCGCTCGGCTTCGTGGATCCCGAAAAAATCGGCATCCGCGGCTGGAGTTTCGGCGGATTTATGACCCTGAACGCGCTGCTCAACGCACCGGATATTTTTCATTGCGGAATCGCCGGCGCGCCGGTGACCAATTTCGTGAATTACGACACCATTTACACCGAACGCTATATGGGGCTGCCGGCGGAGGATCCCGAAGGTTACGCACGCACGGCGCTCAGCGCGAAAGCCGCGAACTTAAAAGGCCGGCTGCTGATCGCGCACAATTTCGAGGACGACAACGTGCTGTTTCAGAACAGCATGCAGATGATCCAGGCGCTCGAAACGGCGGGAAAACATTTCGAGCTGGCTTTGTATCCGGAGAAGACGCACAGCGTAACCGGGGATCTGGTGAAGCAGTTGAATTCCACCATGCTCGATTTTTTCGAGCGGAATTTGAAACAGTAGCGTAAGCCTCAAGAGTCTCACGTGGAAGCTACGCCGCAAGCCCGCACGCTCACGCGTTGCGGCGCCCAGATCGTTGATTCCCTGGCGCGCCGAGGAGAGCCGCCAGCCGTAAGGCTGCGGGCTCCCGAGTTTTCGCGCACTCGCGTCTTCGCGGCTAACGTTACGCGCGCAGCAGGACCGCCGTAATATTGTCCGGCCCGCCCAATTCCCGCGCCGCCGCGATCAGTTCTTCGCACTTGTCTTCAAGCGTCGCCGAACGCGCCAGGGTTTGGGCAAGCTGCTCCTCGCTCACCACGCCGTGCAGGCCGTCGCTGCACAGGAGAACCTGCGTGCCCGGCGCGGCCTTCAACGGATAAGTGTGGATGCGCAAATCCTCGGAGACGCCGATGGCCATGGTCAATACGTGCCGCATCGGATGCGACTTCAGGCTTTCTTCATCGAGGCCCAGACGCCGTCCCACTTCGTTGACCCAGGTCTGATCCTCGGTGATGGTCTCGAGCTTCCCGGCTTCGTAGCTGTAAACGCGGCTGTCGCCCACGCTGGCGATCAATAATTCATCCTCCAGTTCGAGCGCGGCCACCAGCGTGGTGCCCATCCCTTCCATGGCGGGGTCGTGCGCCGCCTGGTCCATCACCCGGCGATTGGCTTCCTCGAAGGCGTACACCAACGTCGCGGCATTGCGCTCGCCGTTGGCCGAGGCGACCACCTCTTGTACCGTCTCCACCGCCAGTTTCGAGGCGTGCTCGCCCGCTTTTGCTCCGCCCATGCCGTCGGCGACCAGGTACAATCCGAGCGACGGCGAGATCAGAAAATAATCTTCGTTATTGTTCCGGATGCATCCCGGGTCGGACGCGCCGAACGCCTGAATCATCAGCCTTCCGATTATACAAGGTTCATTCACGCGGGAAGCGTGGCTGGAAGTGGAATCCGGCGCGTCACTCGAAGCGGCGGGCTGGGCCCAGGGCGGCCGGCGCAATCGAAAGCGGAGCTTCATTGCGCCTTCTTGCTGAGCATGGCCTTGAGCTGCCAGTATGCCCGTTCCTCGTAATCGGTTTTCAGGCGCTCCAGCGCGGACAGGCGCGCATCGGTGGCCGCATGATACCCCTGCTTTTGCAAGCACCGGCCGAGCAGCAGCGTGGCCATGGTGTCTTCGGAATCATGACTCAAAACATTGCGCAGATTCTCCGAAGCCGCGATGAAATCACCGCTTTTCCACAACGCGTAGCCGAGATTGAACTGATACAGGGGATCGGCCGGGTCGCCTTGCGCGGCCTTGCGAAAATGCGCCACCGCCTGCGGCAGATTCAACCGGCTTTCCGCGGCGCCCAGGTTGTTCCAGACTTCATCGAGCGGCACCACCGCGGCGATGATCTGAAAATCCTTCTGCGCTCCCGCGAAATCCCCGGTTTGATACAGCGCCAGCCCCAGCAAGAACTGCGCCTCGCGATAATGGGTATCTTCGGCCGAGATTTTTTCCAGCCACTCCGCCGCTTCGCGATATTCCTTGCGCTTGTAATGAATCTGGCCGAGCTGATAACAGGGATCGCCGAAGCGCGCGTCGAGGTGCGCGGCGTTCAGAAAGAGCTGTTCCTTTTGCGCGGGATCGCGCGCCAGCAGGCCCCGCACGTAATTTTCCTCGGCGTCCAGGCGGATCGGCGTGCGGACGCTGCGAAATTCGGATTCAGGCGGCGCCAGATCCGGCGCGAGAACGGCGAGCGCGCGCCAGGCCAGGTGCGCCTGAAGCGTGGCCAGATCCTCCAGCGCGCCGCTTTCGCTGAACTGCGGACCCAGGCGCATCTTGCGCCGGTCCAGAATGCGCGCCGTGATTTTGAGCGACCCGTGCGCGCCCGCGCCCTTCGAAGGGTCGTTGTCCGGCGTGAACTCGAAGGTTCCGAAAATCACCTGCTCGGCGTCCACGGTGTCGCCGATTTTCAGCACGGACGCGTCGGAAAGCGCGGTTTGCCCGCGCAAGCCCAGCCGCTCAAAGGCATCCTGCATCTCGTCGCGGTCGAGCGTCAGCAGGCCGCGCGTGCCCAGCGATTCGCGGATGGTTTCCGCGATGCTCACGCCGATCCAGTCGAGATTGGGCTGCTGGATGGAGGTGTTCCAGAAGGCCAGAACGGCCGTGGTGTCGGCCATCGCCGGCAGGACGGCGAAAAGTGCAAGTATTCCGCAGCGGCGCATCAATTCAGAAAACCCGCATTTAATTCAGAAAATAGGTTCGATACAAAGTGTCGCGCTGTTTGGGAACGAAGCCGGCGTCGCGGATCAGCCGGCGCAATTCTTCTTCCGTCGCGCGATGATGCGCGCCGGCCGCGCTGACCACGTTTTCCTCAATCATGATCGAGCCGACGTCGTTGCCGCCGAAGCGCAGCCCGAGCTGGCACGTTTTCAATCCCGGCGTCACCCACGACGATTGAATATTCAAAATATTTTCGAGATAAACGCGCGACAGCGCCAGCATTTTCAGATATTCGACGGCCGTCGCTTCTTCTTTGACGAAGCGCCCGAGCGAGGTATTTTCGCGCTGAAAACTCCACGGGATGAACGCCGTGAATCCGCCGGTTTCTTCCTGGATCTGGCGCACGATATCGAAATGATTCATGCGCTGCTCGATGCTTTCCCCGGTGCCGAACATCATGGTCGCGGTGGAGCGCAGGCCCACCGCATGGCAGGCGCGATGCACCTCAATCCAGTCGTTCACCGACGATTTCAGACGGCTGATGCGATGGCGCACTTCGTCATCCAGAATTTCCGCGCCGCCGCCGGGCAGGGAGTCGAGCCCCGCGTCGCGCAGCCGGGCCAAGGTATCGCGAATCGAAAGCCCGGACACTTTCGCGATGTTCACAATTTCCGGCGCCGAAAAACAATGGCACCAGATATGGAACCGCTGTTTGATGGAGCGCAGCAGATCCTCATACCATTCGATCTTCAAATCCGGATGCAGGCCGCCCTGCATCAAAATTCCGGTGCCGCCCAGATCGAGGGTCTCCTGAATTTTCTGAAAGATCACTTCCTGGGGATGAAGGTAGCCTTCGGCATGGCCGACGGGCCGGTAGAACGCGCAAAAGCTGCAATATTCGGTGCAGAAATTGGTGTAGTTGATGTTGCGATCGATGATGTAGCTGACCACGCCTTCCGGATGCAGCCTGCGGCGGACCTCGTCGGCGGCCATCCCGATTTCGATCAGATTATCGGACTGATAAAGGTCGATCGCCTGCGCGCGAGTCATCATACCGGCATCGCCTGCCTTTCCAGTTTCGCGGCGCGATGGAGGTACAGCTCCAGACCCTGATAATCGCGCTCGCCCAACTCGAACACGATATGTTCCGTCAGATATTTTCGCACCAGCTCCGGCGGAAAATTCCGCGCCGCCGATTCCGCGCGGACGATCTCGTCAAGATGCGCCAGCCCGTAACGGCAGGAATCGACGAAGGCGCGCGCGTAGCGCTCCTCCATCATTTCCTTGCGCCCGGACCACACCGCAAACACCATCGGCAGGCCGGTCAGCGCGACCCATTCCTCGCCCAGGTCGAGCGTCTCAAATGGCAATTTCGCGGGATCGACGCGCAGCGCCGCGTCGCCGATCAGCAGCGCCGCGTCGGCCTCGCCGAGCATCGACGGCAAATCGGCCGGCCGCGAAATCAGCTCCGGATGCACGCCGAATTTTTCTCCCAGGATCAGGCGCGAAAGCATGACGGATGTGCGCGAGCCGGAATCGGTGGCCAGAGTTCGAATCTCGCGCATCGGCGTTTTCGAAATCAGCAGGATGCTGCGCACCGCGCCGTGGCAGGCGATGCCCGTGCCGCGAAAATATTCGAGATGCTGCCGCTCCATCTCGATCGCCGGCACGATCCCGATATCGGCTTCGCCCGAAGCAAGCTGATCGGCGCAAACCGAGGGCAGCGCAAATCGCAAATCGAAAATTTCGCGCTGTTCGCCGTGCCGCATGCCCCAAACCAGCGGCACGGTATTCAAGTAACTGACAGCGCAAACGCGGGGTGAAAAATGTGAGGTCAAAGGATCATTTTACCCGAATCGTGGCGCACGCACTTTTGGGTAGTGCCTGAAATCTGCGTTGATCCTGAAGCATGGAGAGCCCCCGCCATGACTGGCGGGGCTGTAGCACCCGTTATAGCCCCGCCGTCATGGCGGGGGGCGCGCAGATTTCAGGCACTACGCACTCTTGCGTGCCGCGTCGCGACTCCTCTCCTAACGCTGTCGCGCCGCCATCGGCCGAGAGTGTCGACGCGGCACAGAAGGTAGATCGGTTTACAATGGCGGCAGATGAGAGTCGTCGCGTTCCTGACCGTAGTCGCTCTGGCCGGCTGCGCGTCGAAGAGTCCGCCGGGCGTGAAAGTCGATGCGTCGCTCGAAAAGCTGGTGCCGCGGGATACCATCCTGCTGGCCGGCGCGCAATGGGATTCGCTGCTCAAAACGCCGCTTTATCAGGAAAATTTCGCGAATCGCCAGATCCCGCAGATCGATGAATTCGCCAAACGCACCGGGGTCGATCCGCGTAAGGATCTGTCGGAATTACTCTATGCCTCGAACGGCCGCGGCGGCGTTCTGCTCGGGCGCGGAAAATTCGCGATCCAGGGGGTTCCGCGATCGGCTTATAAAGGCTTCAATTTTTACGGCGACGATCGCAACGCGGTGGTTCTGTTCAGCCCGGCGGCCGCCGCGGCCGGCGATGTCGACGCGCTGCATTCTTTAATCGACCAGCGCGGCAAATCCAGTGGCCCATCGGCGGCCCTGGCCGCGCAGATGAAGGAGATCCCCGCGGCGGCGCAATTCTGGGCGGCTTATTCCGGCGGTTCGATTCATTTGCCCTTCGACGACGCCAGTCCGCTGGCAAATCTGAACAAGCTGATCGCGTCGGTTCAGACCGGCACGGTGTATTTCGATCTGCGCGAGGGCCTGAACGGCCTGGCGCGCGCCGACTGCTCCAGCGATCAGGACGCCGAACAGGTGGCCGGCGCGGTCCGCGCGCTGATCGGCATAGGCCGGCTGAGCGTCCCCAAAAACCATCCCGAGCTGGCGCAGGTTTACGACACGCTGCGCGTCACCCAGGAAGCTCGCCGGGTGCGTCTGTACGTCGCGGTGCCGCAGACCATGGTCGATCAATTTTTGGGAATGTGGCTGCGCCGGTAACTTTTGCGAACTTTATGCTGTATTCTTCGTCTGAGTGATTCTGTGGGCAGCCATTGAACCGCGACCACGGGGAGCGGCGAGCGGCCATGCTTTCCGACATCCAGCGCCACACTTAAGGAGCACGTAATGGGCGACCTGCGCTACGCAATTCGAACATTAGCCCGCGCGCCGGGATTCTCCGCGATCGTCATTTTGATCCTGGCGATCGGCATCGGCGCCAACACCGCGATGTTCAGCCTGGTGGACGGCGTGCTGCTGCGGCCGCTGCCGTTTCAACAGCCCGACCGCCTCTATGCCGTGCAGGAAACCATCCTTGGCGTGCAAGGCTTGCCGCCCGGTCTGCCCGTTTCCGCCATGCATTTTCGCGAATGGCGAAAACGCTGGAGCGCAGCGGAACAGCTTGCCATGCTCTCGGTGTTCCCCGCCGATCTGACCACTGGCGGCGATCCGCAAAAGATCAACCTGGGCCGCGTTTCGGCCAATATTTTTTCGCTGCTCGGAGTCGCGCCGCGTCTGGGCCGCGATTTTCTTGCCGAAGAAGACCAACCCGGACGCGACCACGTCGCCATTCTGGCCGATTCTCTGTGGCGCAGCCGTTTCCACGCCGATCCCGCGATTCTCGGCCAAAAAATTCTGATCGATGACGTTTCTTACGAAGTGATCGGGGTTCTGCCGCCCAGCCTGATTCTGCCGAAAGTGAGCGAGCTGCAAGGCATGCACTACGGCGATCTCGATCCCAATGTGTTCAAACCGTTCGCCGTCCGCGATCAGGAACTGGAATCGATCGGCGATTTCAATTTCGCCTGCCTCGCGCGCCTGAAACCCGGCGTTTCGGCGGAGCAGGCGCTGGCCGAGCTCAACTCCATTCAATCCGCCATCATCACCGAATTCGTTCACGAAAAGATCGACCTGCGCGCCACCGTAGTCCCCTTGCAGGCGCAGATCACCGGCCGGTCGCGCGAAGGATTGCTGCTGGTGATGAGCGCCGTCGCGGCGGTGCTGCTGATCGTCTGCGTGAACGTCGCCAATCTTCTGCTGGCCCGATCCACGGCGCGGCGCCGCGAATTCGCCATCCGCGCGGCGATGGGCGCGAGCTCGACGCGTCTGCTGCGCCAGATGCTCACGGAAAGTTTCCTGCTCGCCGGTATCGGCGGAGCGCTTGGTATCGCGATCGCTTATGCGGCGCTGAACCTGATCCTGGCCGCCGCGCCCATCGATCTGCCGCGCGTAAACGATATTCACATCGATTGGCGCGTGCTGGCCATGGCGCTCGCGCTGACCATCGCTTCCGCGCTGCTATTCGGGTTATTTCCCGCGCTGCGCGAATCGCGGTCGGACCCGCAGGAAGCTTTGAAGGCCAGCGGACGCAGCTCCACCGAAGGCCGCCACGCCGCGCGCGTCCGCTCCGCGCTGGTCACCGCCGAAGTCGCGCTCAGCACGCTGTGTCTGATCGCCGGGGGGCTGCTGCTCGCGAGTTTCGTCAAGCTGATGCACGTCGATCGCGGATTCGCGGTGGAGCGCATCAACACGCTGGAGCTGAACCTTCCCGCCGCGCGCTATCCCGACCTCGCGCATCGCGCTGATTTCTTAAAAAAACTCCTGGACAACGTGGGCGCCTTGCCCGGCGTCACCGGCGCGGCCGTGACGAATATTCTTCCGCTCGCGGCGCAGGGCAGCGACAATACGCTGTACGTTGACGGAGTCGATCTGCCCGATATGCTGCGCCCCATCGCCGATTACCGCATGATCAGCGAAGATTATTTCCGCACCATGAGCATCCCGATGGTGGCCGGCCGCACCTTCGAGCCTAACGACCGCGAGCGCAAAGTCGCCATTGTCTCGCCCGAAACAGCCGCGCGTCTGTGGCCGGGTGAAAATCCGCTCGGCCGCAAATTCCGGCTCGGCGATCCCACCGCGCCGCTGCTCGAAGTGGTCGGCGTGGCCGCCGGGGTGCGCGGCGATTCGCTGCAACAGGCGCCGAACCTGACCGTCTATCTTCCCTATTGGCAGCGCAACCAGAGCCAATATTCGCTGGCCGTCCGCACCGCGATCGACCCCGCGCAAATCTCCTCCGCGGTACGCGTGGAAATTCGCAAACTCGATCCGGAGATCCCCGTGCCGGTATTCCGCACGATGCGCCAGATCGTTTCCGCCTCCGTCGCCCAGCGTGAATTTCAATTGACGCTGGTGCTGCTGTTCGCCGCCATCGGCCTGGTTCTGGCGAGCCTGGGAATTTACGGCGTGGTCTCTTATTCGGTCGAGCAGCGGCGCGGGGAAATGGGCATTCGCATGGCGCTTGGCGCGACCGCCGGAAGATTGCGCGCCATGGTTCTGCGCCAGGGCTTAACGCCCGTCGCGTCGGGACTGGTCCTCGGAATTGCCGCCGCGGTCGCGATCGGCCGAATCATTCAGGGGCTGCTGTTCGGCGTGCGCGTGTTCGATCCGTTGACCATCGCCAGCGTAGCCGTGGTCCTGCTGGGAGTTGCCGCGGCGGCCTGTTACCCTCCCGCGCGCCGAGTCACCCGCGCCGATCCGCTGAACGCGCTGCGCTATGAGTAATGTAAGCCGTCAGGCTTGCGACGCTCGAAGCGTCTCCATCAGCCACTCCCGATTCGCGCGCACGTCATTCTTCAAACGCGAGCACAATTCGTCACGGATCTCAAACAACCGGTAGCCCTCGCGCGCCCGCAAATATCCGCGGGCTCGCTGATCGTGCTCGAACAAAGCTTCGCCCCGATCGGCCAGTTCGCGTTCGTAGCGCTCCCGATTTTCTAACAGCGCCTTCACCAGAAATGGCATCAGCGTCGAATAATCGGCCTGCATGCTCTCGGTCGCCTGCTGATACGTCTCCTTATCCACCTTCCCCCAAGTGACCGCTTCGGCCGGCGGGCAGGACGAAAGCGACCCATCCGTTACCGGCGCGGTGACGATCTGCACGTCGAAATTGTAGCCGCGGACGTTCGGAATCCCCAGCACCTGGCCCAGCGCCGGCTCCGGCTGCAAATTGAAATTCTTGGGCACCCCGCCGCCCAGGATCAGGGTCGCCAGCGAATGCGGCGGATTATCGAACAATCCCCAGCGATGATACGCGCAGGCCTCGAAAACCTCGGCGTGCAGATCCAGATCGAATTGATAGGAATCGATCAGCCCGCTTTCCCGCATCGCCCATAGCTTCATCGAATTTAGAAATATGCTGCCATCCGACGGCGCGCCGACGAACACCGGAATCGCCAGGCGATGGCAGGACGCCAGCAACCCGGGCGGAATTTTTCGGGCCCGCTCCTGCTCCGCATAGATCGCGCCCAGGCGGTAGCGCAACTCCGTCCCTGTCATGGACCGTTGAAATTCCGGCCGCGCCAGCACCTCCGTCAGAAATTTATCCTGATCGAGCAGCACGTCCTCATCGAACGCCATATCCGTGACGCGAATGGTCCGTTCGTCGCGCAGCGCCCCGTCATCGCCCCAGATCGGCACTTCGTAAATCGGATCGGGATGCGCAGCAAGACTCCGGTGGCCATCGTGATAGCAAACCGCATCGGTGGTCGAAAGATAGGCCACCCATCCGGTCTCGAGCAGCGGAATCAGCCACGCCAGATGTTGGCCGGAGACGGTCACCGGGCCCGAAACGGCGACGGTCAACGGGCAGCCCATCCCGATCGCGCGGTCGAGAATCTCATAAATCCGGCGAAAAAATGCGCCGCCGAAGGCGGGAAAGCAGTTCTCGATCAGTTCGTGCAGCGAGCCGCATTCGTCGACGCGCCGCACGTGTACGCGCCGCCGGTGATCGTGGGACATAGAATTTTATCTTAGCGTTGCCGTTCAGTCCGGCTTCGGAGCGGTGCGCGACCCGATCAGACTGCCAGCGGCCCCGCGCCAGGGTCTCGATCGTCGGCGTCACCATCAGGCCTATGGTGCGATGGCGGCTAACCTCGCGCCGCGTGTAACCAGCCAATGCGCGCGGCAGGTATATCATGGCTGGAGCAGGTTCACTTAAGCCAGCATGGGTGCGTCGCAGGTATGAATCCCGCGAAAATCGCCGTGATCACCGGAGGCGGCAGCGGCATCGGGCGAGCCGTCGCGTTGGCGATGCACGCCGGCGGATACCGCGTGGTCCTCGCCGGACGCCGCGCGGAGCCGCTTCAGGAAACCCTCCGGCTCGCCGGTGCGCAGCCCGAAACCATGCTCGCCGTGCCTGCCGACGTCGCCGACCCGCAATCGGTCGAAACGCTGTTTGCTGAAACCGCCAAAACATTCGGCCGCGTCGATGTTCTTTTCAACAACGCCGGAATCACCGGCCCGATCGTTCCGCTCGACCAGATGCCCTGGGACCGCTGGACGGCCGTCGTCGCCACCAACCTGACCGGCGCGTTCCTGTGCGCCCAACACGCCATCCGGATGATGAAAGCCCAGCAACCGATGGGCGGCCGGATCATCAACAACGGATCGCTTTCGGCGCACGTCCCGCGGCCCAATTCCGCCGCGTATACGGCCACCAAGCACGCCATCAGCGGGCTCACCAAGTCGATTTCTCTTGAAGGCCGGTCCTGGAACATCGCCGGCGGCCAGATCGACATCGGCAACGCCGCCAGCGAAATGACCGAAAAAATGACCGCCGGAGTTCTTCAGGCGAATGGAACCGTCATGCCGGAGCCGCGCATCGACGCGCGGCATGTGGCCGAAGCGGTGATGTACATGGCCGCCCTGCCGCTCGACGTCAACGTACAATTCATGACCGTGATGGCCACCAGAATGCCCTACATCGGCCGCGGCTGACTGCCGGGCCGGCCTGCCGTGGATTTTCAATCGGCCGAATCTGCCGTGGATCCAGTCAACCCAGGAGCCGGTGAAGCTCGCCGGAACGTCGCATGCCGGCAAACTGTTACTCCTCCGGAAATGCATCACAATTCTGATCGAATTCCTCCCCGCCCTCGTCTATGAAGAGAAAAACTCATCGCAAGCCGTCGCAATGCACCTCAGCGTACTCAGCCCTGCGTCGCCGGAGGCGGCTCACATCGTTTGGCTATGGAACGTCTGCCTCTATGTGTGCGCCTTCATTCTCGCGGTGGTGACAATCTCCATTCTGTACATCCTTGTACGTTACAGGAAACGTGACGAAGCCGAACCCGACCAGTCCACCGGCAATCGCACGCTGGAGATCGCGTGGACGGCAGTTCCCATCGCCTTGGTCGCGGTGCTGTTCACGCTGAGCGTGGCGATTGCCCGCACTGTGAATCATCCGGTGGACCGGCCGCCCGACGTCATTGTTACCGGGCACCAGTGGTGGTGGGAAATCCGGTATCCACAGTCGAAGGTGACCACGGCGAATGAATTACATCTTCCAGTCGGCCGGGAGATGCTCATCGCAGTCGAGACCGCCGACGTCATTCATGATTTCTGGGTGCCGCGCCTGGGACGAAAGATCGACGCGATTCCCGGCCGCAGAAACACAGTGTGGATTCGCGCCACCCAGCCCGGAGAATACCAGGGAGCCTGCGCCGAGTTCTGCGGCGCGGAGCACGCCTGGATGCGTTTCGCGGTGGTCGTGGAATCCCCCGCTGCGTATGCGGCCTGGCTGGCCCATCAGGCCGCGCCCGCCGCACGTCCGGTGCAGGGCGACGCCGCGGAAGGAGCCCGGCGCTTTGGCGAACTCACCTGCGCCAACTGCCACAACATCACCGGAATCAATGCGCAAAAATCGTACGGCCCGGATCTGACGCACGTCGCCAGCCAGGAGACGCTTGCGGGCGAACGCCTGCGGAACACGCCCGAAAATCTCACCGACTGGTTGCGCCAGCCAAACATCATCAAGCCGAATTGTTTCATGCCGAATCTGGAGCTTTCGCATCGCGACCTGACCGTGTTGACCGCTTTTCTGGAGACCCTCCGGTGAGCGATATCCCGATCACCCCGAGGCTGCTCGAGGAGCCGGCGCCATGCGCGCGGGAAGGCGCTTGGCTCGAATGGATCTCCACCGTCGATCACAAACGAATCGGGATCCTCTATCTGGCCACCACCTTGTTCTTTTTCGCGGTCGGCGGAGTGGAGGCGCTCCTGATGCGCATTCAGCTCGCCTGGCCTGGCAACACCTTTCTGAGCCCCGACGCTTACGATCAGGTGTTCACCATGCACGGCACGACGATGGTGTTCCTGGTGGTGGTTCCAATGCTGCTCGGGCTGGCGAACTACCTGACGCCGCTGATGATCGGCGCGCGCGATATGGCGCTGCCTCGCCTGAACGCGTTCAGTTTCTGGGTGTTTCTGTTCGGCGGCTTCCTGCTGTACTTCAGCTTCGTTTCCGGACACGCGCCGGCCGCGGGCTGGTTCAGCTATGCGCCGCTGAGCGAAAAAGGCTACTCCACGCGATACGGGCTGGATTACTGGGCGCTCGCGCTGCTGGGCATCGGCGTCGGCACCATTGCGACGGCCATCAATCTGATCGTCACCATCATCAACCTGCGCGCCGAAGGAATGACCATTCGCCGGCTGCCTCTGTTCGTGTGGATGGTGCTGGTCAATTCCTTTCTGATCATTTTCGCGCTGCCGGCCTTGAATGCTTCGCTGGTGATGCTGCTCATCGACCGGCAGCTGAGCGCGCATTTTTTTACGGTGATGGGAGGCGGATCGCCGATCCTGTGGCAGCATTACTTCTGGTCCTTCGGACACCCCGAAGTGTACATTATGGTGCTGCCGGCCTTCGGAATTATCTCCGAAGTGATTCCGGTGTTCTCGCGAAAACCGATTTTCGGCTACGGCTTTGTCGCTGCTTCCACCGTCGCCATCGCTCTGCTCAGTCTCGGTGTGTGGGCGCATCATATGTTCGCCGTGGGACTGGGTCCTGCCTGGAATTACGCGTTTGGCGCATCGAGCCTGCTGATTGCCGTGCCGACCGGAGTAAAAATTTTCAACTGGATCGCCACCATGTGGGGCGGCTCCATCCGCTTCACCACCTCTCTGCTTTTTGCCGTCGCGTTCCTCTTCACGTTCACCATCGGAGGATTGAGCGGGGTCACCTTTGCGGCTTTCCCGCTCGACTGGCAGACGACCGACAGCTACTACGTCGTTGCCCACATGCATTATGTCCTGTTCGGTGGAACGCTGTTCGCGGTCATGGCCGGAGTCTACTACTGGTTTCCGAAAATGAGCGGCCGAATGCTTTCCGAACGCTGGGGCGTAGTTCATTTCTGGCTGATGTTCATCGGTTTTCATTTGACCTTCCTGATTCAGCACATTCTAGGACTCGACGGCATGCCGCGCCGCGTCTACACCTATCCCGATCGGCCCGGATGGGCGGTCATGAATCTGATTTCCACCATCGGGGCCTTCGTCATCGGAATTTCGGTCCTGGTATTCCTGGCGAATATCGTCATGAGTTTGCGAAGCGGCGCCCCAGCCGGGGACAATCCCTGGAACGCCTGGACCCTGGAATGGGCAACCAGCTCGCCTCCGCCTGAACATAATTTCGACCGAATCCCGCCGGTTCACTCCGCCCGGCCGCTTTGGGACTTGATGCATCGGGAGGGCCGCGCGTGAAGCGATTCGACACGGTGAGGCTCGCCATGGCGGTCTTTATCGCGTCGGAAGCCGTTTTCTTCGCGTTCCTGATCGCCGCCTACCTGTTCTTCTCGGCCGCGACCGTCCATGGGCCGACGGCGCGCAACAGTCTCGACCCGCCGCGCACGCTGGTGTTCACGCTGTGTTTGCTCGCCAGCAGCGGGACCATGTGGCTGGCGGAGCGGCGCCTGAGCGCCGCGCGCTTCGGCGGATTCGTGCTGTGGCTCGCCGCGACGATCGTTCTTGGATTCGTCTTCATTCTGGGCCAGGCAACGGAATACGCGGGATTGATCATGAAGAGCGTCACACCCGAGCGCAATCTTTTCGGCGCGACGTTCTTCACCCTGACCGGTTTTCACGGATTTCACGTGTTTTGCGGGCTGGTTTCGATGTGCGTTCTCCTGGGACTGGGGTTTACCCGCACGTTCGGCGAGAAAGAAGCCTCCGGCCTCGCGGCGATTTCGATGTACTGGCACTTCGTCGATGCGGTCTGGATCGTGATCTTCAGCCTGGTCTATTTGACGGTATGGTTATGACCACCGGAGATTTTTTCAGGAGCGCGTGGGTGTGGCGCCCGGTCGCCGCCGCGGGCTGCATGGCGATTCTGGCGGTCTACGCCGCGTTCGTGCGCTTCCGCTTCGGCGTGCGAAGCGCCGCGTTCTTCGCGGGCGTCGCGCTGGTTGCTCTGGCGCTTTTTTCCCCGATGGCCGCGCTCGCCGACAATTATCTGTTCAGCGTCCATATGGCCAGGCACATTCTCCTGGTCCTGGTGGTGCCTGCGCTGTTGGTATCGGGGCTTCCTTCCGAACCCGTGCGGCGCGTTCTGCGCTGCTCCGCGCCGGCGCGAATCGAGCGAACCTTGAGAACACCCGCAATCGCCTGGACCGCCGGGATCGGAGCGATGGCCTTCTGGCACATTCCGGCGGTTTTCAACGCCGCGCTCGCGAGCGGGCCGCTCCATATGCTGGAAGAGCTGTCGATGCTGCTCGCGGGGACGATTTACTGGTGGCCGATTCTTTCTCCGGTCGCGGAACATCGGCTCCGCCCGATACCGGAGGCGGCGGCTTACCTGTTTGTTTCCTGCCTCGCGTGCACCGCGATCGGCATCGTGATTACGTTCGCGCCGCCGCCGCTTTATACGCCTTACGCCGCGCCGCGCGACCCCTATGGAATTTTGACCACGATTCGCGGCGGCTGGGGCATCTCGCCCGCGCTGGACCAACAGATCGGCGGAGTGCTGATGTGGGTCCCCTGCTGCTTCGTTTATCTCACCGCGATCATGGCGATGTTCGCACGCTGGTACGGTGAAGAGGAAAAATATGAACCCGTCAGAAATTGATCGATCGGATTGGACCGAACCACTGCCGCGCCGGTTGGCCCGGCCCACCTACTGGCCCTCGATGCTGGCGCTGTCGGTCACTCTCGCCCTGCTGGGGCCGGTAACCTCGATGGCGATCACGGGGGTCGGCGTGTTGCTCGCCGCGGCTGCCCTGTCAGGTTGGATCGGAGAAATTGGACGTGAGTGAATCCCCCGAACGCCGGAATTTGCTATCGAAGATCAGCATCGCGCTCGGCTGTGCGGGCGCGGCTCTCATCGGCGTGCCGGTCGCCGGATTCCTGCTGGCGCCGCTCTTCGAATCGGTCGCCCGAAAATGGCGGAGCGTCGGCGCCGTCGGGCAATTCGCAAATGGAAAAACCGTCGAAGTGAAGTTTGAGGATCCGTCGCCGGTGGCCTGGGCCGGAATAACCGGTCAAACCGGTGCCTGGCTGCGTCGCGAACCCACCGGAGAATTTGTGGCGTTCGCCGTCAATTGCACCCATCTGGGATGTCCGGTCCGCTGGCTCGCGGATGCCGAGCTGTTTATGTGCCCCTGTCATGGCGGTGTGTATTACAAAGACGGGACGGTGGCCGCGGGCCCGCCGCCTCGCCCGCTCTTCAAATATCCGGTCAGGGTACAAAACGGCCAAGTTCAAATCCTGGCCAGTCCGACTCCGATTACCTAGCATGCGATTTCTGCGCAGAGCCTGGGAGTGGTTCGACGCGCGAACCGACGCGTCCAACGTGATCGGACCGATCCTGCGCCATCGGGTTCCGCCGCGCACCGGATGGATGTACGTGTTCGGCAGCGCGACGCTGTTTGTGTTTCTGATTCAGATTTTTACCGGGATCGCGCTGGCCACCGCTTACGTTTCGAGCGCCGGGCAGGCGTATGAATCGCTCCAATGGATCACCCACCAGGCGTTCCTCGGTCACCTGCTTCGCGGAATGCATTACTTCGGGGCGTCCGCGATGGTGCTGCTGGTGGGAATTCACATGATCCGCACGTTTCTCACCGGATCGTACAAATTCCCGCGCGAGCTGAACTGGGTGATTGGCGTGATCCTGCTCGGTCTCACCATCCTGATGGGTTTTACCGGGCAGTTGCTGCGATGGGATCAAAACGGCGTGTGGTCTACCGTCGTTGCCGCGGAACAGGCAGGCCGCGTTCCCTGGATCGGGCCGTGGCTGGCGCGGCTGATTCTGGGAGGGCAGACCGTCGGAGGCGCGACGCTCAGCCGGTTCTTCGCCTATCACGTGTTTTTCATTCCCGCCTTGATTTTTGCCATGGTCGCCCTGCACCTCGGCCTGGTGCTGCGCCACGGAATCTCGGAAAAACCCAGTGCCTCGCATCCGGTCGATCCGAAAACCTACCGGGCCTGGTACGAAGGAATGCTGCAGCGCGAAGGCGTTCCCTTCTGGCCCGACGCCGCCTGGCGCGATGTCGTGTTCGGCGTTTTCGTGGTGGCGTGTGTGGTTTGGCTCGCCTGGCATTTCGGCGCGCCGGAGCTGACCACGCCGCCCGATCCGACGATCATTCAGGCCTATCCGCGCCCGGACTGGTATCTGTTGTGGTATTTCGCGGTGCTGGCGCAGCTTCCTCACGGTTCAGAGACCTATGTAATCGTCGGCGCGCCGATTCTGGCCGGGATCTGCCTGGTCATCCTGCCGCTGGTTTTCAATCGTGGGCAGCGTTCGCCTTCCCGGCGTCCCTGGGCGGTTGCGAGCATCGTGATCATCGTGATGAGCGTCGGAGTGCTGTGGTATCGCGGCGTAAAGTCACCGTGGTCCCCCGATTTCAATGCCAGACCGATCTCGCCCGCAATCGCCGTCACTCCTACTCCCGCCGTGATCGAGGGGGCACACCTGTTTTCCGTGAAAGGCTGTGAATACTGCCATTCGATCGAGGGACTCGGCGGCCATCGCGGGCCTGATTTGACTATGGTGAACGATCGCCTCACCGAAGAGCAGATCACCCTTCGGATTCTAAACGGCGCCCACAATATGCCTGCTTTTGCTAGCAGTCTCAAGCCTCCTGAGGTGACGGCCCTGGTGGCCTTCCTCACGGCGCGGAAAAAGTAGGACGGCGCCCGTGACCGTGCGCCTCCAGCCCGCCGCGGCGGATTTGATCAAAACTGCCTTTTTCGCCGCCGCGTAAAACGGGTTTTTGCCGCAACCCTTCTCGAAACCGGACACCCGATAGCAAAATCGAACAGAACCCCTGGCGGGAACCATTCGCCCCGCACATTCGTAAGTGGAAGAAGAATTGCACAAATACCGACTCGCAAATCTACTGAAAATGAAATACTTTACGCTCACCATCGCTCTGTTCGCCGCCTTCCCGGCCTTCGCCCAGAAACTGGTCGACTCCTCGGCGCCCGAGGTGACCATTGAAGGCCACAAGACGATCCCGTTTTTTCAGCCGCTGCTCAGCCCCTTCAACGCTCAGCAGCGCTACGTCGCGCCGGCCAAGCTCAGCAATTCTCCGCGGCTCCAGGAATTGGTGCGCGCCGGCAATCTTTACCTGAACGTCAGCGACGTCATCGCGCTGACCCTCGAAAATAATCTGGACATCGCCATCCAGCGCTACGGCGCCTATCTCGCCAAGGAAGTTCTGCGCCGCACCGAATCCGGCAATGCGCCGCGAGGCTTCGACGTGCCGATTTACGCCGCGCCCAGCAGCGTCTCCACCGCTGGAATCACCGCGGCCAGTGTGACCCTCGCCGGCGGCGGAGGCGGCGTCAGCTCCGGCGGCGGACTCGTCGCGACCATCGGTGTGGCGCCCGTACAGCTCGATCCGGTTCTTTCCGCATCGGCCCAGTTCGGCCATAACGACGTGCCGGAAAGCCTGACCACCGTGAGCTCGACCTCGGCGCTGATCACCTCCTACCAGCAGGTCAGCGTCGCCTACACTCAGTCCTTCACTCCCGGCACCACCATCCAGGCCGATTACGCCGGCGCGCGATACCAGGTCAACAGCCCCGCCAATGCGCTGAATCCCTACGCCACCGGAACTCTCGATTTCAACATCACCCAAAGCCTTCTGCAAGGCCTCGGACGCCCGGTCAACGATCGTTATATCCGCATCGCCAAAAATAACATGAAGGTGAACGACCTCAACTTCAAAGAGCAGGTGGTCACCACCATCGCCGGCGTCTTGAATCTTTATTGGGATCTGGTCAGCTTCGACGACGATCTGCGCAACAAGCAAAAGGCGCTTGAAACCGCGCAGCAGCTTCTCGAAGACAACAAGCATGAAGTCGAGCTGGGCCAGCAGCCCGCCATCATCATCACCCAAGCCGAAGCGCAGGTCTCGCAAGCCAAGGAAGACCTGCTGATCGCCCAGACCAACGTCGCGCAGCAGGAAATCGTCCTCAAAAACATGTTGAGCCGCAACAACTCGGTGGACTCCTGGCTCGACGACGTGCACATCGTGCCGCTCGATCCCATCGTCATTCCGCCCGAGGAGCAATTGCCGCCCGCTTCGCAGCTCATCGACGAAGCCATCGCCAACCGCCCCGAGGTTCAGTTGTCGAAAATCAATTTGCAAAGCCAGAAAATCGAGGCCGAAGGCACGCGCAATAACATGCTGCCCACGCTCACCGCTTTCGCCGACGTCAACAATCAAGGATTGGCCGGAAACCCCAACGCCTTGTGCCCTCCCGGCGTGCCTTACTGCGTCCCGCTGAACACCTTCGTCGGCGGCGGCGGAACGCTTCTCGGCCAGATTTTCCGCCGCGATTACCCCAATTATTCCGCCGGTTTTTCCTTCAGCATCCCCTTTCGCAACCGCGTGGCGCAAGGCGACTACGTTGACGACGTGCTCACCCTGCGGCAAAGGGAGCTGCAATATCAAAAAACAATTAACGACGTTCGCGTGCAGGTGAAAAACGCCATCATCAGCCTGCAACAGGCCCGCGCACGTTATGAAAACGCCGTGGCCACCCGCAAATTAGCCGAGCAGACCCTCGACGCCGAGCAGATGCGCTTCAAATTCGGCGAATCGACCATCGCCACCGTGGTCCAGGCGCAGCGCGACCTGATCAGCGATCAAACCCAGGAAATTCAGACCATGGCCAACTACACCCACGCCGAAATCGCGTTCAATGAATCGCTCGGCCGCACGCTGGCCGTGAATCACGTTTCGATTGCCGAAGCCGTTTCCGGCCACGTCTCGCGCCAATCCTCGCCGCCGCCGGCCCCACCGGCCGACAATCAGAAACCGGGGTGGCTGCGATGAAAACGACACTCTTGAGTAAGTGTGGCGCACGCACTCCTGCGTGCCGTGTCGCGACTTCTCGCGACACCTGCGGACGTGAACGTGCAACCCCCCCAAGCGTCGGCAGGAGTGTCGACGCGGCACGCAGGAGTGCGCGCTCCACAAAAATCCTGGCGCTGTTCACCGCGACCCTCTGCGCCCTCGCCCCGCTTCAAGCGCAACAGCCCTTCGTCGAAAACCACCAGCCGCCCGTCGTGGGCATCTTCAACATCGCTCGGCCCACCATCCCTCCTCCGGCCATGACCAACGCCGACCGCCTGCGCAGCCTGATGCGAGCCGGACGGCTTTACCTCACCCTTCAGGACGCCATCGCCGCGACCATCGAAAACAATCTCGATCTTCAGGTCGATCGCTATGAGCCGCTGCGCTCCGACTGGAACGTGACTCGTCTCAAAGGCGGCGGACCCATTCGTGGATCGACCTCGAACCCCGGCAGCGTACAGATCACCGTGACCGGCCAGGGCGTCGTGGGCGCCGAACGAGCCGCAGGCCTGTCCAGCAACAACGGCGGCAGCGGCAACTCCCAGAACAACGGCAATTTCACCCAGATCGGCGCCGTCACGCCGACGCTGGACCCGACTATCGTCGCCAACACCATGACTTTTTCGCATTACACGACGCCCCAGTCGAACCTGGCGATCAGCGGCACCGAGGCGTTGGTCGACGACAGCCGTAACCTTCAGCCCATGCTCCAGGAGGGTTTTCTCACCGGCGGATCGGTGCAGGCCCAGTTGCAGTACAACTACCTGAAGGAAAATTCCCCCGGCGACGTCTTGAACCCGTCCTATCTTCCGGTCGGCTCGCTTCTCGCCTATAACAGCCTGCTCTCCGGCGCCGGCATCGCCGTCAATTCCCGATACATTCGCGTCGCCCAGAAACAGGCCATCGGCGCGCGCGTCACCTTTAAATCGGAACTGCTGAACCTGGTGGCGCAAGTCGTCAATAGCTATTGGGATCTGGCCGGCAGCCAATCGGACCTGCGCGCCCGGCAAAATGCGCTCGAATTCTCCCAGCGATTCTATGAAGACACCCGCCGCGAGATCCAGCTCGGCGCCAACGCGGGCGTCGATATCTATCGCGCCGAAGCCGAAGTGACCACGCGCAGACAGGACGTCGCCGTCGCGCAGCAGACCGTCAGCCAGGAAGAGATCACGCTCAAAAATCTGATCAGCCGCAACGGCCTGGGCGACCCCGCGCTCGATTCCGCCGAAATCGTGCTGCTCGATCACCTGGAAGTTCCCGCCGAAGAAGAACTGCCGCCGCTGCGCCAGCTGGTCGCCACGGCGATGGCCAATCGCCCCGACGTGGAGCTCGACAAGCTCAGCAACGAAGAGCAGGACATCATGTCCATCGGCACGAAAAATGCGATTTTGCCTTCGGCCACCGCTTACGGTTATGTGGCAAATCGCGGCGTTACCGGCCAGCCGAACCCGATCTCGCCCTACTCTCCGGTGCCATCCCAAATCGGCGGAAACAACGCCGCGCTGGCTCAACTGTTTTCCTTCCAATACAACTCGCGCATCGCCGGCATCAACTTCAGAGGCCCGCTGCGCAACCGCGCCGACCAGGCCGATTTCGGCGTCGACCAGCTTCAGCTCCGCCAGGGCGACCTGGTCTCGCAAAAGAACCGCAACGACATGGTGGTCGCCATTTCCAACGGCGCCATCGCCGTGCGCCAGGCCGCCCTGCGTTATCACAACTCCGTCGCCACGCGCGAGCTTCAGCAGGAGCTGCTCGATCAAGAACAGCAGAAATTCCGTCTGGGCAGCTCGACCATCGACCTGGTGATCGCCGCCGGCCGTACGCTGATCAGCGCCCAATACGCCGAAATCGCCGCGCTGTCCGCCTACGCACGCGCCAGAATCGGCCTGGATCAAACCCTGGGCACCACGCTGACGACGTATCACGTCTCGGTCGAAGACGCCTTGAAAGGCAAAGTCAACACCGAATCGAAACTCCCGTCGAGTCTGCCCGAGAACAGGTAATGGGTAGCGGGAAGTGGGAAGTGGGCGACGCGCCGACTACACCCACTTCCCACTCCCCACTTCCCACTACCCTATTAATAGATGCCCGACCTGCGCGTCGCCGTCCGCGCCCTGCGTTCGCGGAACTACCGGCTTTTTTTCACCGGCCAAAGCATTTCCCTCATCGGCACCTGGATGACCCGCATCGCCACAAGCTGGCTGGTCTACCGCCTCACGGATTCCGCGTTTCTTCTGGGTGTGGTCAGCTTCGCCGGACAGATCCCCGCGTTTTTTCTCGCGCCCATCGCCGGCGTCTGGATCGACCGCTGGAATCGCCATCGCACGCTGGTGTGGACCCAGACCTTTTCGATGCTGCAATCCTTCGCGCTCGCCGCTCTGGCGCTGGGCCACGTGATCAACATCTGGTGGCTGGCATTGTTAACGCTGATGCAGGGCCTGATCAACGCCTTCGATATGCCCACGCGCCAGGCCTTCGTCGTCGAAATGATCGACGACCGCGGCGACTTGGGCAACGCCATCGCGCTCAATTCCTCCATGGTCAACGGAGCGCGGCTGATCGGTCCGGCCATCGGCGGAATCATCATCGCCGCCGTTGGCGAAGGCTACTGCTTCCTGATCGACGGCATCAGCTACATCGCCGTCATCATTTCGCTGCTGATGATGGTGGTTCGCCCGCGCCCGGCGCGCTCCGGCAACAAGCGCGTGTTCGAGGAGCTGGCCGAAGGCTGGCGCTATGTCACCGAATCGCAGGCCATCCGCTGGATTCTGGGAATGCTCGCGCTGGTGAGCCTGATCGGCATGCCGTATCAGGTGCTGATGCCGATCATGGCCGGCGCCGTGCTGCATGGCGGACCGCACACGCTGGGATTTCTGATGGGCATGGCCGGCGTCGGCGCGCTGATCAGCGCCATCAGCCTGGCCGTGCGCCAATCCGTGCTCGGACTCGGAAGAATGATCGCCATCGCCTCCGCGATGTTCGGCGGCGGTTTGATTTTGTTCGGTTTTTCGCGATTTTTATGGTCCTCGCTGCTGCTGATGCTGTTCACCGGTTTCGGAATGATGCAGCAGATGGCCGCCAGCAACACCATTCTGCAAACCATTGTCGAAGACGACAAGCGCGGACGCGTGATGTCCTTCTACACGCTGTCCATTCTGGGCATCACGCCGATCGGCAGCCTGATCGCCGGCACCTTGGCCGCGAAAATCGGCGCGCCGGCGACGCTGATTTTAGGCGGCTCAGTCGTCGCCGCGGCAGCGGCCGTGTTTACCTTGCGTCTTCCCGCGCTCCGCCGCGTGGTGCGACCCATTTACGCACAACTGGGCATCATTCCCGAAGTCGCCGCCGGAATCCAAAGCGCCTCGGCGATGCAAACCCCGCCCGAGGGTTGATCAGGCCGAAGATCGGCGTCGATCCGTTGATCGCGAATGTAACCGTGTCAGGAAACCGTCCGCCGCGCGTCAACGCTCCGGCGCCGGAACATATTCGGCTTCCGGCATTCTCTGCGCAAATGCAACGGCTTCACCGGCGCCCGCGCGCGCGGCGACCCCGCCCAGCACTTGGGTAATCTCGACGCCGGCCGAGAACAACTCTGCTCCCGCCTCCTCGCAGTGGCGCACGCGCCCCACGATGCCTACGGAGTGGAGCGTGATCAGCAATTCCGTCCCAACCGGAAGCGCCCCTGCCGAGAGTACGCGGTATCCGGAGTGAGAGATATCGACCAGCGTCCCGGCACGGTGCTCCGCCTGTGCGCCGTAGAGCACCGTCAAGACAACGGATTCCCATACCTCGTAACGCCGCTCTCGCCGTCGTTGCATATGCATCGATTGTACGAGCGGCGGGCGGCTCGCGCGAACGGGCATTTTCTTGTATTTCACCCCGAAAAAACCGTAAACTCCGGCAGAATTGCCGCGCAAAAGCGTACGGTAATGGGCCGATAGTCCTACGATAGGAACGCGAATCCTGCATTGCGCCGGCGCGGATATGCCCAATAGCAGGTGAAGTGAATAAAGCCGCCCAAATAGAGACAAAATCCCGAAGTAGGGATTTCTTTCGAGAATATTCCTAAGGGTATTCCCGAATCCTCCGATTATTACGGGAGGTATACGAGAATGACACGCTTGGCCTCCCGCTGGACCAATCTCCCGCTGCGCAGCAAAGCTTTGGTGACCGTCCTGCTTCCCGCGTGCGCCCTTGCGAGCTCAATGCTGCTGAGTCACTGGGCGGCCCAGGAGGAGCGGCGCGCCGACCAGGTGGCAAAGAACAATCAGGAAATCCGGGCACAGGCCCAGAATTTGTTCATCATCCTGATTTCCGCCGAGTCCGAGGTCCGGGATCTGGGGCTGAACGGAACCGAGGAAGGGATCCAGTCCTTTGGCATAGCCGAGGCTTCCGTCGAGGCGGAGCTTACGAAAATTCAGGAACTCCTGCCGGCGGCTCCGGACAAGGCTGCTCAACTCGACAATCTGAGGAAAATCATCCGCGCGCGATTCGCGGGGCTGAAACAGCTGCGCGCCTATTATAGTGATCCCGCCAAACGCGGCACGATGGCGCCGCCGGAGATGGTGCGCGCGGCACGGATGTCTCCCGAAATTCCGATCCTGGTGGCGAAAATGTTCGCGAATGACGCATCGCACCCGTCGCTGGAGCAAAGCGTAAACGCGCACGTGGAGCAGATGCACGCCGCGGCGGTCGCGACGGGATTGCTGGCGGCGATCGCGGCCATTGTGCTGATGTTTTTTTTCGCGCGCAACGTGGCGCAGCGGATTCGTCTGCTCGAAGCCGCCGCATCCGATCTGGAACGGGGCCGGCCTATCGGGTCGGATATCGTCGCCAAGGACGAGATCGGACGGCTGGGAGAAACCATCGTCGAGGCTGGCCGTGTTCTCGCCGGCCAACGCGAGGAGCTCAAGGTCGCGCTGGAGAGCGGCGAGCTGTTGATCTGGGAACTGGACGCGGCCAGTGGCCGCATCCGCTACCAGGCTGGTTCGGGAACTCTTCCCAACGCGCAATTTCCCAGCGAGCTGCTTCCCGAAACGATTACGGAATTGGCCGGCGCGCTCAAAGGCGAGGACGGCGAGCGAATCAAACACGAAGTGCAGCGAATTACCACCACCGGCGGGGCCTTTCAGTTCGAATATTCGGTGGTCATCCGGGGTGGTGAGACGCGGTGGCTTCTGATCAAGGCGCAATCGCATGTTTCCGGCGGGAACGCAAGCCCGCGGTTATTGGGCGTGCTCGCCGATATCGGCGCGCGGAAAAAAGCGCTGGGCGAAATCGAGCGCCAGGCGCGCGAACTGGCTCGGTCCCAGGAGGCGCTTCAACAGCAAACCCGGATTCTCGAGTCGATTTTGGCCAGCATGGGGGACGGTGTCGTCGTCGCCGACACTTCCGGGAAGTTTCTGGTTTTCAATCCGGCCGCCGGCAACATGCTGGGGAGCCGCTCTTTCGCCGGCGAGCCGGCCGAGTGGCCCACGCACTATGGCTTGTTTCTGGCCGACCGTGTGACGCTTTATCCTTCCGATCAGCTTCCCTTCGTGCGTGCGATTCGGGGAGAGCCGGTGGATGAGGCGGAAATTTTCGTCCGGCCGGCGGGAGTGTCGGAAGGCAAGTGGGTGAGCGTCACGGCACGTCCGCTGTGCAAAGATGACGGCGCCGTCGGCGGCGGCGTCGTGGTGATCCGGGACGTGACCGCGGCCAAACGCGCCGCCGACGCGCTGAATCTGGCCAAGCAGGAGGCAGAGGACGCCAATCATGCCAAGAGCGAGTTTCTTTCCCGCATGAGTCACGAGCTGCGGACCCCGCTGAATTCGATCCTGGGCTTCGCTCAGCTGCTGGAGCTGGGAGACCTGACGGAGCAGCAGCTCGATAACGTGCGTCAGGTGCTGAAGGGTGGATATCACCTGCTGGACCTGATCAACGAAATTCTCGATCTGGCGAGAATCGAAGCCGGAAGGCTGAGCCTTTCCGCCGAACCGGTCCAGGTGAGCGAGCTGCTTCACGATACGCTCGATTTGGTGCGGCCGCTCGCCGGTCAGCAGAGTGTCACCATCCACAACAACGAATCCGGCTGCGAACGCTACATCATGGCGGACCGGCAACGTTTGAAACAGGTCCTGCTGAACCTGTTGTCGAATGCGATCAAATTCAACCGCGCCAAAGGCTCGGTGATCGTGGGCTGCGGCGAAGCCGCGAGCGGCAAACTGCGCATCGAGATTACCGACACCGGAGCCGGGATCTCCCCGGCTGGTCTCAAGAAACTGTTCAAACCGTTCGAGCGGCTGGACGCGGACACCACCGAAATCGGCGGAACAGGATTGGGCCTGGCGCTTTCCAAACGTCTGATCGAGGCCATGGGCGGAACCATCGGCGTCGAAAGCGCGGTGGGCATCGGCAGCAGATTTTTCGTGGAGCTTTCGCTGGTCACCGATCCCGCGCGCGTCCTGGAGACGCCGGGCGTCGCCGGCGCGCTGGTGGAACCGAAGCAGGGCGCGCACCGCGGCACAATTTTGTACATCGAGGACAACACCTCCAACCTGCGCTTGATCGAGCAGATCCTCAGTCATCGCCCCGGCGTTCGCCTGCTCTCGGCCATGCAAGGCCATCTCGGTCTCGACCTTGCGGAACTGCACCGGCCGGATTGGATTCTTCTCGATGTGCACCTGCCCGACATTTCGGGCCATGAGGTCCTGCGCCGCTTGCGACTAAATCCGCGGACCCAGGACATCCCCGTGACCGTCCTCAGCGCCGACGCCACGGCGACGCAGATCAACCGCCTGATTCAGGCCGGCGCCCGCGACTATCTGACCAAGCCGCTCGACGTCCGCAAGCTGCTTCAATTGTTGGAAACGACGCTCGGCGGCGTCAACGAATCCGCGCTGGAGCTGACCTCTTATGCACAAGGAGATCATTCAAAATAGCCGCATCCTGATCGTGGACGACGAGCCGGCCAACGTTCTGCTGCTGGACCGCGCGCTCCACGCCGCGGGATATCAGCACCTGGAGACGCTCACCGACTCCCGCATGGCCCTTCGTGTCTTTAGCGAATTTGAGCCCGATTTGGTGGCTACCGATCTGCGGATGCCGCATGTGGACGGCTTTGCATTATTGAAGCAGTTTCGCGCCCGCATTCCAGCGGACAGCTTTGTGCCGGTGCTGGTTCTGACCGCGGACAAGTCGCGCAAAGCGCGGCAGGATGCGCTGAGCCTGGGCGCCAAGGACTTCCTGACCAAGCCGATCGACGTGGCCGAGGCTCTTCTGCGGATCTATAATCTGCTCGAAACGCGGTGGCTGCACGTCGAATTGCGGCGCAGCAATGATGTTCTGGAGCAGAAAGTCCGGGCCAGGACCGCCGAACTCGAAGTCGCCCAACTGGAAATTCTCGAACGGCTCGCGCTGGCCGCCGAGTATCGCGACGATTGCACGGGGCAGCACACGCAGCGGGTGGGACAACTGGCCGCTCTGCTCGCCCGCGCCATCGGTTTGCCGCAGGACCAGGTCGAAATCATCCGCTGCGCCGCGCCGCTGCACGACGTTGGCAAAATTGGCGTCCGCGACGGGATCCTGCTCAAGCCCAGCAAGCTGACCGAAGAGGAATACGAACAGATTAAGCGCCACACCGAAATCGGGCGGTTGATCCTCTCCGGCAGCCGGTTCCCGATTCTACAAATGGCGGAGCGGATTGCCCTGTACCATCATGAACGTTGGGATGGCACCGGGTATTACAAGCTGAAAGAGACCGAGATTCCGCTGGAGGCGAGAATCGTGAGTATTGTGGACGTTTTCGACGTCATCACGCACGCGCGGCCGTACAAGGAAGCCTCCAGCGTGAAAATCGCGCTCGCCAGTCTTGAAGCGGAAAAAAGCAGACAATTTGATCCTCAGTTAGTGCAGGCTTTTGTCGATCTCTACCCAGTGGGTGGGCTTGCGGAATTGGGCAAAGCGTTGACCCGGGCGGCTGAATCGGAGGAGGCCGTGCGTTCACCCGAAGAGTCGCGGGTTACTTAGGAGCTGTTGAAAACCGTTTTTCAGCAAATATGGAACTGGTCCGGAGTGCGGCGCGGCTGTGTGGATTTTTGGAGGGTTCTCAAGCCGGCCTGGGAACATAGCCGTACCGCAGATTGCTGCGGGCCGGACCTTCCTCTTCGTATTGCGCGCGCAGGTCGGCGAAGTGATCCTTGCTCCTCAGAAACGATTCGACGGGGTAGTGATAAAGCTTGGCGACGTTCCGGCCAAAGATTGCGTTCTTCACCGCTCCGTCGGCGGGCCCCAGCGGCTGGAAGCCGTGCTTCTTCTGCATCTCCTCCGGGATTTCGAGGCGGCGCAGGCCTTCGATCTGCCACTGCGGTGAACCGGTCCAGACGGCATCGGTGCCCCAGATGACGTGATCCACACCCAAGCCCTTGATCAACGTGCCGAGCAGAGCAGCGGCCAGCCGGGGATTTACGACCGTGGAGTAGGCCATTACCTGGCCCAGATCGGCGTAGACATTATGAACGCCGTACTTAGCCGGGATTTCGGCCAGCTCCGAAACCCAGGAAACGCGTCCGGTTTTCTCCCATTCCTCCCACGCCAACGCAGGGTCGTCCCCGATATGGCGGTAGGCCGAATGGTAGATGATGAAGTTCAGTTGCGGCCAGTCCTTCGCCGCCTTGCCGACGTCGCCGGGCTTGGCGAAAGGCGTCAGCTTGGGGAACCGCGCTTCGACCGCGGGCGCCCACAGTCCTTTATGGATGCAAACGTTCTTGATTCCGGACTTGGCGAACTTCTCGTAGGCCGGATACATGAGCTTCTCGTCGTCCAGGCGATAGGGATGGTTGCTCAGCTCTTTGTGGGTGTTGTCGCCGACCGTGTAGCCTTTCCACGAATCGGGCTTGCTGACCGCGATGGCGTGGTCAATGCCTTCCATCCAGCCCTTGTAACCCGGGGTGATGGTGTAGTGCGCCAGCATGCGCTTCGACCCGGCTTTTTCATTCACCCTGGTGCGCGTCCGAAACACCATATCATTGGTCAGGAACCAGTCCTCGGGTATTTCGGATGGGGCGTTGCTGATGAGCGCGACCTTGGTGTCGCTGTCGAGATAGATTTCCTTGAAGTAGTTGTCGTACTTGAGATCGTCGATGGTTTGCGGCTTCTCGCCAATCTCCTTGTTCCATCCCGCCTTGCCGACGGCCTCGCGCATGGCGACAAAACTGGTCAGGCGGGTATCGTCGCGCAGGAAGTGCGTGTGGGTGTCCATGATGAACTGGCCCGCGAGCGCCTTGGCGCGCTGGTTGGCCATTTCCGGGGTTTGGGCCTCCGCCAGGCTGGCGTCGAACACCGTGCCAAAGACCTGATTGAGAACGTGGAACGAAGCCGCCATCCCGGAGGCGGTTTGGAAGAATCGTCTACGCGAGAGCCCCTGCTTTTTGGCGATGCCATCCGCCAAATCGATCAGGCGAGCCTCAACCTCCCGCTGCTGGGCAGTCTGCGGCGGAGGAAAGTATTCTTCGCTCGAAACTACTTGCGTAGGCACCGGAGACGGGAAGGAAACTTCCTCGGCGGGCGACAGGTTCCGCTTATCTTCATCGCTCAGAAAATGCATAGAAACCTCCGGCCGCCGGGTTGCGCTGAGTATGGCGCGAAGCCGGGGCTGCGAGCGCGGCGGCGAACCCGGCTTTCACTGCAATCCGCATCGGAGCCTCGATGGCAAGCGCAGCCCTCACTTTATCAAACGCCGGTTTAGAGCGCATCCCTCCCGTCTGGCGCGTTTCGCCAAAATCGCTTTCGGGATCGCCGGGAGGATTTCGCTGATTCTTCGGCTCTTCTCCACCTCAGCGCCGGCGATCCGCGGCATCACATGACTCTATTTGTCCCAGGGGAATTGATAGACCGGCAGCTTGTCCGTCTCCGGCAATTTGAATTTCGCGTATTGGATCCGGCCGTCCACCGGCACCATTTGCAGAATCTCCCGTCCGTCGCCCAGCGGGATCATCGTCTGGCTGTAGCCGCTCGGGTTGGGCGTGTAGCGAATGGGCGTTTCGAGCAGCGTCCACAGTCCTTCGCCGTTTTTGCGATTGATCATCATCCCATTGCCGACCTGGCCGAGGTCATAGCGCAGCATCGCGCGGCCGGTCACCAGCAGCGTGCCGTTGGGCGCCGGCCACGGCGACCACACCATATACGGCGTCGCCCACGGAAATTGCCGCCAGCGGTCCTGAATCAGCGTGCCGTATTGTTTGGGGTCGCCCCACTGGTCGCCATCGCTGGAGGTTCGGAAGTAGTCCAGGTTGCTGCGCGGCTCCAGCGCGTGTCCCGGAAGACCGACCATTTCATAAACCATGTAGAACGTGCCGTTGCCTGCGCGCGTGACCACGGCCATCCCCGGCCGCGTCAGACCATCCGGGATCGCGACGTCGTAGACCAGATCGCCCCAGGTGCGTCCGCCGTCGCTCGAGACACGATGATCCAATAATTGGCTATAGCCGTCCTTCTTGTCGCGCTCATCGGAAAAATACACCACCAGCCGGCCCGCGGCGTCGGCATACAGGTACGGTTCGAACACCGGGTTCTGCTGCAAGGAGATGCCGGCGCGGTCGTTGGGATCGTAGCGTCCGGGGCCGCCGACGGCAAAGGTGCTAAGAAATTGCCACGTCTTGCCGCCGTCGCTGCTGTAATCACACCCCAGCGAAACCTTGCTCCGGTCGGCCGATTCCTCCTGGCCGGCGGCCAGGATGGTGCCCGCGGGAAACTCGCCCATCTTCACCGGCAGCTCATAAAGCGCCGGCTGGCCGCGCAGGTTCTGAATTTCGGAAAAAAACTGGAAGGTGTCGCCGCCGTCGGTGCTGCGATAGATCGGCAGCGCGCCGCGGCGGGCGTAGGTGGCCAGAATCTGGCCGCTTCCCGAGGCATAGTGCTGAAGCTCAATCACTCGCGGATAGCTGGCGCCGAGCGAGGTGTCCCAGTTGAGATTCCGTATGGTGAAATCGCCCGACAACGGGACCGGCACGCTGAGCCGCGAAGCAACCGATGCATCGGGCGGCTGCGCTTGCAGATCGAAGCTCCGGCCAATGGAAAAAATCCAAATGAGCAACCCGGCGCCCAACAGCGCCAGGAAGCTTTTTCGGCGAATGCTGTGTGTATTCATGTGGATGCGATTCCATATTCTACAGGCTCACGCGAGACTCCGCTATGACCGCGACCTGGGAGGCTTACAATCGAGGGGCCTGGCGATAAATCCAGAAGACCCGGCGGCCGGCGACGCGACACGATTGGTGTCCTCAAACGCGATGTGTTAGAACGAAAACTTGATCTCTGTTCCCATCCTCATTCCCGCCTACCAGCCAGGGGAAGCGCTGGCGCGGCTGGTCCCCGCGCTGCTCGGATCCGGCGCCGAAGCGATCATCCTGGTTGATGACGGCAGCGGACCCCAATTTTCCGCCCGATTCGTCCACCTCGCCGAGCTCGATCGTGTGCATCTGGTGCGCCACGCCGTGAATCTCGGCAAAGGCGCGGCGCTCAAAACCGGCCTGAATTTCGCGCTGGTGAATTTTCCCGATTGCCGCGGCGTAGTCACCGCCGACGCCGACGGCCAGCACGCCCCCGAAGACATTCTGCGCGTCGCCGATCGGCTGCGGGAAGACTCTCCCGCATTACTTCTCGGCGTGCGCGAGTTTCCAAAATCGGTTCCGCTGCGCAGCCGCCTCGGCAACACCATCACGCGCGGCTTGCTGTACCTGGTCGCCGGACAAAAACTCGCCGACACGCAGACCGGACTGCGCGGAATCCCGGCCACGCTGGCCGCCCACCTGCTGCGCGTCCCCTCCACCGGCTACGAATTCGAGCTGGACATGCTGATGGCCTGCAAATATCAAGGCTTCCCCATCGTCCAGATCCCGATTCGCACGATTTATGAAAACGGCAACAAATCCTCGCATTTCCACCCGATTTTCGACTCGATGCGGATTTATTTTCTGCTGCTCCGCTTCAGCGTGTTATCGCTTCTCACCGCGATTCTCGATAATTTAGTTTTCGCCGCGTCGCTCGGCTACACCGGAAGCATCGCGCGATCGCAGATTCTGGCGCGCCTGATCGCGATGGTGTTCAATTATTCCGGCGCGCGCGGCGCGGTGTTTCATTCCCGCCAGCGCCATGCGGTAGTCTTACCGAAATATGTCGCGCTGGTCGCGGTCAACGGATTTTTATCTTATTCACTGCTCGAATTTCTGCACCTGCGCCTGGGCTGGCGAGCCATCCCCGCCAAGCTGACTGCCGAAGGCATTCTGTTCATCGCCAATTTCGCCATTCAGCGCGATTTCGTCTTCACCCGCCGCGCCCGCGCCAGCGCCACCGATTGGGATACCTATTATAAGAGCGTCCCGCCCACCGCCAGACTCACCCGCCGCTACACCACTCGGGTGCTGCTCGATCAGTTCCGGCGTCTCGGCAATGAACCGCTGACCATCGTCGAAATCGGCGGCGCCAACAGTTGTTTTCTCGACACGATTCTCAGCGCGGTCAAGTGCTCCGCCTATCACGTAGTCGACACCAATCGCTACGGTCTTTCGCTGCTCGAAGCGCGTTCCGCGAGCGTTTTGCGTCTGCATCAACAAAGCGTTCTCTCGCTCCATCTGGACGTGCGAGCCGATGTCGTCTTCAGCGTCGGCCTGATCGAGCATTTCGATGCGGCTGAAACACGCGAAGCCGTGCGCGCGCATTTCCGATTGATCAAGCCCGGCGGCCTGGTTCTGATCACCTTCCCCACGCCGACGATTCTTTATCGCGTGACGCGCGGTTTTTTGGAATCGATCGGCCAATGGAAATTCCCCGACGAGCGTCCCTTGCGCTACGAAGAAGTTCTCGCCGCAATTGGCGAATGGGGCGAAGTGATCTTTCAAAAAACGCTCTGGCCGCTGCTGCTGAC
>DATJNW010000123.1:0-13896 GCA_035507655.1 Bryobacteraceae bacterium
CCGCCGACTCTGCCTTCACAACCGCTATTTCGCATTCCTCGATAGCGTGGTCGAGGCCGTCGAAACTCAATTCGCGGAATGGACTAAACCCAATGACGCCCTTCGGAGACTATGCGCAATTACTTAAGACGTCGTGTTTAATTGTGGCTGGCGCCGGGGAAGCGCGGTGCGTCGATGCTCGGCGCATTGAAGATGTTTCAGGACGCAGCTTAACTGCACGTTTGAAGGGAAACCGGAAGGAATGCGGCTGCTTCGAGTCGCGGGATATCGGCGACTACGACACCTGCCCCCACGGATGCGTCTATTGTTATGCAGTGCAGAATCGTGAGGTTGCCCTCCGGAGGTATCGCCACCACGATCCGAACTCTGAATTTCTCTTCGAACCGGCTGACAAACAGGAAGCACTGTCACACTCCGCCTCGGAATATCAGTTTCCGCTTTTTAATGATCGTTAGCTTTAAAAGTCCGTGAGCGTCTAGACCTCCTCTCATCGAATTGAAGTGCGGACGCAGCCCGTCTGCATCTGTTTCTAAGCGCTCGGCGCGTTCAAAAACGGGTCGCTTTTGGGAAGTGGTATACTGCTCCAAATCCTATGGACCGCTGGTCTTTAATCGTCGGCTTTATCGGAATCGCCGCTTTCGTCCTCGCGGTCCCTATGTCAATTGCTGCCAACCTTTTGACGCCAAGAGTTAGGGATTGGTGGGCCGTGACGGGGTCCCGACCGTAGTGGCAAGTTGAGAACGGCGGTCCATGGTTATTCTACGCCACCGCCTGCCGGGTGGCTGGCTGCGATCCATCGAGGCGCCGAACTCCTCTCCGACTTCAGCCTGGTGATCCAAATCCGCTAGCGACCGTCGCCGATGTCCGATCGTGGCGATAAAATGCGATCATCGCCGTCAATGCCTGGGTTCGTTCAGGAAACTCACCAGATCCCCGAGGTCGGTAGGTTGGAGCGTGGGCCAGGGAATGCCCATTTCTTCGCTACGATCCACCATCCGCGGACCGTGCTTCCAAAGCGCCGTGGTGAGCGAAACGGCAGTGTACGCTTCTTCCGTGGACTGGAGGCGTGGTCCGAGTTTCGTCCCCTCGGCCGCCACGCCATGGCAACGCGCGCAACCGCGCTCGTTGAAAACGCGTTGCCCGACGAAAGGAGATCCCGAAGGCTCGAAATAGCGCAGGCTTGCGAGAAAAGCCACCAGGTCCGCCATCTCGGTACCATTGAGCATCGGCGGCGCGATTCCTTTTTCCTGGCCGAGGCGCAGCATCGCCGGCGCATGATCCCACAATACGCTGGCGAATTCCCCGGTACTCAGTGGAAGGTCCTGGTCTGGACCCAACTCCGGCCCCAGCTTGCCGCCGTTGCCGCGAACCGAATGGCACTGGATACAGCGGCTTTGAAATACCTGCCAGCCGCGATCGGGATCGCCGCTGGCAGACGAGCCATGGGCACCTGATCCTTCTGAGACAAAGGCCACCAGATCGTTCATCTCATTGCCCATAAACTGCGGCCACTGCCCCAGCGTGGCCGTCACGGGACCGACCATCGACTGGGCATGGTTCCACATCGCACGAGTCCACTCATTCGCGCCGGCGGCCGCGACGGTGGATAAATCGGGCGCCGATGTGCCGCCCCAGCCGTGCACGGAGTGGCAGCGTACGCAGCCCTTCTGCTCGAAGACCGCGCGGCCCGCGGTGGCATTACCCGGATGGTCCGTGGTGCTGGCCTGGTAAAGAAAAGCGAGAATATCGGCCATTTGCTGGGAGTTCAACTGCGGATACGATTGGCTGCCGCGGATGCGCCGAAACATGCCGGGAGCATGATTCCACAGCACGGTTGTGAGCCATCCCATTGCCGGCGAGGTCGGACGAGTCTCAGAGAGATCGGGCGCGATGCGTCCGCCTTCGCCGTTAATCGAATGACAGATGGAACATTGTTTGTCGCCGAAAAACAGCGCCCGGCCGCGCTGTGCGTCACCCACGAAGTACAACACGTGGCGTCCGGCGGCGGGACGATGTTCCCAGATGAGGATGAGGACGAAGGCGGCCGTCGCAACCATGGCGGCAGCGATCCAAAGCAGGAGTTGTTTGCGTCCACCGGGTGTAGTCATGCACGGGAAGGTGCACGCCGAACGCCAACGTAAATCCTTATTGCTGAGCGGAGTTAATACAAGGCGGCTCGCCGCAAATCGCGACACTTGTCCGATTCTCGGACGATTCAACCCTGATACTCGCGGAGCTTGCGATACAGCGTATCGCGCGAAATGCCCAGCAGCGAAGCAGCCTTCGTGCGATTGCCGTCGGACATGCGTAGCGCCTGCTGGATGGTAAGCCGTTCCATCTGTTCCATCGAAACGGGTCCGTGCGCAGCGGCCGTAGCGATGTTCTCGGGCACCGGACTGCTCAGCAGCGGTTTCAAATCAGTTTCGGAAATCACCTGGGGATTGTCGACTGAAATCGCGGCGGCACTTTCGATCAGGCTTTCCAGCTCGCGGATATTGCCCGGGAACGGATACACCAACAGCAGTTCGAGGGCGTGGCGGGAAAGGGAGATTTCGCGTCCATAACGGCGCGCCAGGCGGGCCGCGAAGTGTTGGGAAAGCACCAGAATATCTTCCGGCCGCGACCGCAACGGCGGGACCTGCAAAACCACGGTGGCGATCCGGAAATAAAGGTCCTCCCGCAGAAACGTGCTGCGCAGATCGTTCAAGCTGCGATTCGTGGCCGAGACGACGCGCACATCGACGTGCACTGATCGGGTGCTGCCGACCGGGCGCAATTCGCCCTCCTGAAGTACCCGTAGCAGCTTGACCTGCACGTCCTTGGGCATTTCGCCGATCTCGTCGAGAAGGACCGTCCCGCCGGACGCCGCCGAAAAAATGCCGGGCGCATCGGCGTAAGCGCCGGTGAAGGCGCCACGGCGGAAGCCGAACAGCTCGCTTTCCACCAATTCGCGCGGCAGCGCGCCGCTGTTGACCGCGACAAAGGGCATCCGTGCGCGCGGGCTGGCTTGGTGGATGGCGCGCGCCAGCATCTCCTTACCGGTTCCCGTCTCGCCGACGATCAGCACGGAAGCATCGGTCGCCGCGGCCAGACGGGCGCGTTCGAGCACACGCTCCATCACCGGCGAAACAGCGATCATACTTTCGAAACAGGCGTGCCGTTCCAGATGGCCTTCCAGTTGAGCTACGCGCTCGCGTAACTCCATCACTTCCATCAGGCGCGCGATTTTTTTGCGCACGGCGGCGTAATCGAAGGGCTTGGTGATGTAATCCTCCGCGCCCTTCTTGATGGCGTCGATCGCGCTTTCAATGGTCCCGTAGCCGGTCATGATCACCACCGCGATATCGGGATTACGGCGGCGCAGCTCGACAGTCAACGTCAGTCCATCCATCAGCGGCATCATCAGATCGACCAGCGCGAGCGCGATGCGCGGATTGGCCTCCTGGATCGCCAGGGCCTCGGCGCCGGATTGCGCCACTTCGACTTCGTAACCTTCGCGCGAAAGAAATTCCCGCAGCGCGGCCGCCAGCGTCGCGTCGTCGTCCACCACCAGGATCGCGGGGCCGTGCTTCATCGCATCACCGCCTCTTTCACGGTCACACCGGCCAGAGGCAGTTGCAGATAAGCGGTCGCGCCGCGGCCGGGCTCGCTTTCCAGGCGAATCGATCCGCCGTGCTCGGTGGCGAAATTCCGGGCGATGGCCAGACCCAGTCCAGTACCTTTGCCGGGTTCCTTGGTGGTGAAAAACGGCTCGAAAATGCGCGCCAGATTGGCGGGATCGATCCCGGTCCCGTTGTCCTGCACCGTGATCTCCACCTGCTCGGAAGCAAGCGGCCGGCAGGAGATCCGAATCTCGCCTCCAGTCGGAATCGCATCCAGTGCATTGCTGAGCAGAATCAGCAGCACGGTTTCGAGCAGATTGCGATCGGCGCAAATTCGCAAATCCTTGGCTTCGCCAGTCTCGCTGAGGAGAACGGCGCCCTTGGAACGGGTTAAGGGCTGAAAAAACGCTGCCACCGATTCCACCGTCTGGCCGGCATCCTGAACGTCCTTGTGTCCGGGACCCATGTGCGAAAACTCCAGCAGGCGCTGCACGAAATGGCGGCAGAAGTTGAGCCCTTCTTCGAGGCGCGCCAGATCGGGATCCTCTGCGCGCTCGCGCATGAGCTGCACGCGAAGCAGCAGCGCGGCAAGCGGCGAATTTAGATGATGCGCAGTTCCGGCCGCCATCTTACCCATGCTGGCCAGCTTTTCCAGTTCAAGCATTGCGTCGCGCCAGCGAACCCGCTCGCGAATATCGGAGGTCGCTTCCAGGTAGTGAATCGGCTGATCGCGCTCGCGAAAAGGCCGAAGACTCAACTGCACCGGAAATGAGGATCCTGCGCGCTCGAGCCGGGTGGTTTCGATGTCGAAGACGGCGTCCCCGCGGTCGACGCGGCGCATGAACTCGCGCAACTCTTCCATTTTCCCGGGTGGTACGGTGGGCAGCGCGCGGCCGCAGATTTCGGCCTTGGAAAAACCGTACATGCGCTCGGCCAAGGCGTTCCATTCGACCACGTGGAGGTCCTTGTCATAGAGAATCACGCTACCGGGAAAATCCTCGAGCAGGCCGCGATAGCGTTCGTTGGAGCGGCGCAGGTCCTCTTCATTCTGCCGCCGCTGCCGCAGAACGAACCACGCCGCCCAAAATGTCAGCACGAGCGACGAGGCGACGCCACGCGTGATATAGAGATAATGCAGCGTGAGATAGTTGGCGTCGCGAAAGAAGCGATTTTCAACCAATTCCCACGCCGCAAACACCACCGAAACCACCGTGATGCTGGAGAGGGTCAACGTGGCCCAGAACCAGTGCTTTTCACCCATAAAACCCGTGCCAGCTTATGCTATCAGCAAGCAAGGTCCCGTGGTTACTGCTTGAGCGTGCGCACGAACGCGATCACGTCGTCGACCTGCTGATCGGAAAGTCCGCTGACCGGCCGCATCTTTCCAGTGCCGACCGTAATGACTTTCTTCAACTCCGCATCGGTCATGGACTGAACCTTTGCCGAGCCGAGCTGCGGCAGGTCGACCTTGAACAGCTTGGCTATGGCAGCCTTGCCTTCGCCGTTCGGCCCGTGACAGGCTTGACATCTGGAGTCGAAAACGGTTTTGCCTTCGGGGGCACCGGCGAAGGCGAGTCCGGAAACAGCGATGAATGCGATTGCGATGGTTTTCATATTTCCCTCTTTTTATGGATTTCGACTGGACGGCTCGATATAACCGGAACCGCCCACTTCCAACCGCCGGATCAGCAGCCAGATGGCAAAAACTGTGACGGCGATAAAGAAAACGGAAATAGCCAGCCCGATACGCCGAACGTTTTTCTCATGCAGCGCCTCCTGGCCGGCACGCAGCGTTTCGGCGGCGACGTCCATGCCCGCCTCGATCGGTTTGTGCATCTCTTCCGGTTCGAAAAGATGCATCGCCAGGCGTGCCTTGACCAGATCTTCGCGCCCGTCGCTGAGCTTTTCCTGTGCGTCGGAAACCTCCATGCCGGCCTGATCGGCCTGGGTCAGGACGGCATCGGAGTGGTTCAGCGCCGCGCCCAACCCGTCGATCCATTGCGCCATCTCGGCCGCGGTTTTTCCGCCGGGCGTATCCGGCTCGTGGCACTTCGAACAGACCGCCTGCGGGCCGGCCAGCATGGCCGTCGACGGCGGATGGATTCCGTGATTGCTGTGGCAGACGATGCATCCGCCGCCGCCCTCGGCGCCCGAGAAAATGGGCGCGTGAACGCTCTTGTCGTAATTTTGCGCGAACAGCACATGACAATTTCCACAAACCGCAGCGACGGAGGAAACTTCCGGCGGCTTGGCGCCGTGATTGCCGTGGCAGGAGGCGCAGGTGGGGGCCGCGAGATCGCCGTTCTTGAGGTCCGCCCAATGGACGCTGGTGCGGTACTGGGCGAGCTGATCTGTGGGAATGCCGTATTTCGCCATTCGCTGCGCATCGGCGTGGCAGCGGCCGCAGGTATCGGGAATGTGCGTCGGATAGACCGGCGCGGCCGGATTCTTCACGGCGCGGATGTCATGGACGCTGTGACAATCGATGCAGGTGGCGACGTTTTCATCGCCCTTGGCCAGGCGCTGGCCGTGGACGCTGGTTTTATAAAGCTCGAACTGATCGACGCGCTGCTGCGGTTTGAAGCGGCGCATGAAATTGGGGTCGCTATGGCAGCGGGCGCAGAACTGCGGGATGGCGGTGCGCTTGGGCGCGCCGACGAAGCCTTTGGCCGGGCTCATGGCGACGCTGGGATCGTCGCTGGTGCGGTCGCCGCCATGGCAATCGGCACAGCTGAGCCCATTGGCGTAGTGAATATCGTCTTTGATGAGCAGCGCGGGTTTCTGAATCTCGCCGTCCATCGAAGAATGGCATTGGATGCAGGAATCCCGGGTTTGGGCGATCAGCGCCGCCGGAAGGAGCAGAACCGCAATCGTGACGAATCTCATTTGTAGTACCCCAAGAGGCTGAAAACGGCCAGATAAACCGCCAGCACCACCGCCGCGCCGCTGACCAGCTTCACCCGCGCCTGGCCAGCGCGATTCACGCCCCACACCGGAAGCAGCGCCCAAGCAGCCGCCAGCGCGCCAAATCCGGCGATGCCGAGCAGTTCGCCTTCAAAAACCCACACGTGGCTGGGAATCAGCTTGAGCGTGTAGAATTGCGCCAGGAAATACCATTCCGGACGAATGCCGTTCGGCGCGGAAGCGAACAGATCGGCTTTCTGGCCGAGTTCCCAGGGAAAAATCGCGGCCAGCGCGCCGAGCACGGCCAGCGCCCCGTACCACACCATCAGCTCGCGCAGGAAAAAGTTCGGGAAAAATTTGATCTGCCGCACGCTCGATTCCGCCACCCATGGCGGGGTGCTCATTCCGTTTTTCTGGACCAGCAAAATATGCAACAGGGCGAACGCCCCGGTGATCATCGGCAGCACCATCACGTGCAGCGCGAAGAAGCGCGTCAGCGTGGCCGCGCCGACGTCATCGCCGCCGCGCAGGATCCGCGCGATCGCCGCACCGACCAGCGGCGTGCTTCCCGCCACGTCGGTCCCCACCTTCGTTGCAAAGTAAGAAATTTGATTCCAGGGCAGAAGATACCCGCTGAAACCGAAGCCCAGCATCAGGCCCAGCAGAACGATGCCGCTGGCCCAGGTCAGCTCGCGCGGCGGCCGGTAGGCGTGCGTGAACACGACGCTGAACATGTGGACGAAGGCCACGAAGATCAGCAGGTTCGCCGACCAGCTATGAATGGAGCGGATCAGCCAGCCGAACTCGACGCGCGTCATCAGGAAACGCACGCTGTCGAATCCCTCAGCCACCGTGGGACGATAGTAGAAGAGCAGCAGAGTGCCGGTGATCACCTGGATGCCCAGCAGGAACAGCGCGATGCCCCCGAAGTAATACCAGCGTGTGGCCGAGTGGATGGGAACGGTTTTGTGATCCGCCAACTTCCGGAGAGTGCTGAGGCCAAGCCTGTCGTCGAGCCACTGAATCGCTTTTGCCGTCATAGCCTATGCCTTTTTTGAAATGAACACTTCGTCGCCGCGCAGGTTTACCGCGTATTCTTCCAGCGATTTGGGAGGCGGCCCGGCGACCACCTGACCATTCAAATTGTAGGTGCCGCCGTGGCAGGCGCAAAAGATGTCCGATTTCGACGCGCGATATTGCACGGTGCAGTTCAGGTGCGTGCAGACCGCCGAAAACGCCCGCCATTCGCTGTCGCTGATGCGGATTAAAACCGCCGGCTTGGTGCCGAACCGGACAATCTTGCCCGAGTTTGGCTTCATATCCGACGCTTTACCGGCGTCCACTTCATTGACTGCAACCTCGGTGACCGGTGGCGGATTCAGGAAGCGGATCACCGGGTAAAGAAACGACGCCATGGAAGCCATGACGCCGCCGCCCAACAACCACGACAACACGCTCCGGCGGTTCTCCATACGAGGCGTGCCGGGGCAATCCGGGCATTTTCCCGAGCAACTGTTCGATCCCATGAGGCCTTTCGATCTCGACTTTCGGTTTTCTGCGTGGCAACTGGCAAGCCATCCGCAGGGGTGTTAATCCGTGCCTGGTTCTGTGCTGACAGAATTAGTGTTTTCGAAGGCGCGCCGTCTGATCGAGTCGAATCACTTCAGTGTCGCGCTTGCCTGAAAAACGGTCGCTGTCCGAAGATCGGACAGCCGCGCTGGCCTTTCGCATCGACCGGCGACCGTGGGACGTTCCGCCGGTGTTATGGCGACATCAGCTGATATGACCCATAAATTTATGGTGTCGCTGGGGTTGGGCGAATCGGCGATGTCTAGCGGATTTTCGCGCAAGCCCCTCATTTGTAGCGAATTACTTATACCTGACCACGACTCGGCGGTTTCGAGACGGACTTACAAACGCAAAAGCAAGAAAGGAAAAGAAAAATTCATGCTAGGGGTTTCGCCGACGATAGGCGGTCTCTTTAGCGGCAGTACGCGGAGGGAACCTTATCTCAAAATTCTGCGCTTCAACGATCATCGACCGGCCGAACACGCGCCATTTTCCATCTGGCGAAATCGCGGCAGCGGACGCGCCTTCGATGCGGTAATAATCATCGAGGTGAATCGGCCGCGCGGCCTGGCTGGCGACGAAAGCCATGCTCAACATCGCGATCAGGTCTAGATTTTTCATGCGGGGGACTATATCACTGGCGCTGCACACATGATCGTTTGAAAAATCGCCGCAGGCTGCTTCATTGGTCGGAGCTTCCCTTCAATGATTTCGATCCGCAGTGTCGAAATTATCCGCCCGGCAAACTCAGGTCTTCATCAAAGCTTGTACATACACCGACTTCAATGGAAGCCGCCGGGCTGTTTTGCCCGTGGCGTCGAGAAGAGCTGCGGCAATCGCCGGTGCGGCGAGCGCGTTTGCCGCCTCCGATCCTCCACCATAGCGGCCCACTTCCGGACGATTCAACAACACCACCTTGATCTCAGGAACGTCGGCCATTTTGAGGATCGGATAACTGAACCAGTCGCGGCTGGTGATACCGCTCTGATCCAAGCTGGCCTCTTCGAGCAGCGCGTGGCTGATCCCCATCACCGCACCCCCTTCGACCTGCCGCTTCAATTGCATCGGATTCACCACAATGCCCGGGTCGACCGCGATCGTGTATTTCTCGACCACGATCGCACCCGTCGCCGGCGTCACCGCGATTTCACAGACGCAGGCCCAGTAGGTTCCCGAACGAAACATCATCGAAACGCCGCGCCCGCGAACCGCCGTGCTGCCCGTGGACGTCGCATGCGGCGCCGGCGATACTCGCGTCTGCCAGCCGGACGCGTCGCGGACCGCTTTCAGAATATTGAGGACGCGATCCTCCCTGGCATGGTCGATCCGGAACTGGATCGCGTCGGCACCGGCAAGGGCCGCCGCCTCACTGACGGCAAGCTCACGCGGGAAATTCTGCTGAAATTGTCCCGGAGTTCGCATACTGTGGTCGCGCAGCCCGATCGCCAGCGGCGATGCTTTCTGCCCGATCTGGAACGTGCCATGGCCACGCTCCGCCAGAATCGCCACGCCGTCGTACACCCAGGGATCTTCGATTTCGTTCTTCGTCGATTGCACGAAGTCCTGTTTCTCGTCGGGAGCAGGCATGGTCGGAAGGCCCGCAAGAATCGCCCCGACCGGACGATCGTCCTGCATTGCCGGCATATAATGATCCACCTGATAGGCGACCATTTTGCCGTTCGCGTCTAGTCCAATCTCGACATCTGAGTATGCCGCCGGAGACTGCGTGGACCACTGGAAATCCTCCGGACGCATCCACTGCACACGCACCGGCTTGCCTACGGCTTTCGAAAGAATCACGGCTTCATCCTCGGCGCCAGCGTTGCCGCCATTCGATCGGCCATAATGGCCGGGGCCCGAGTAAACCCGCACCACGACGTTATCGATCGAGATGCCGAGCATCTTCGCAATTTCCCCCCGCAGGGCCTGAGGGTTCTGGTTGTGCGTGTAAATATGAACGGTACCGTCGGCGCGAACATCGGCCAGAGCCATCGTTGGTCCGATGGGGGCGTGTTTCATAAACGGCATCTCATAAGTCGCCTTGAGCGTCTTGGCTGCGCCCGCGATCGCGGCGGGAGCGTCGCCGCGCGTCTTGTCGCTCTTCGTGACGGGCGTCGACGTCCAGTCGCATTCTTCGCGCAGATGCTTAAACAGATTGGCGTTGCCGGGCAGTCCTTTCCAGTCCGTCCATTTGGTCGAGTTCGAAACCTGCTGCGCCGCGCGGATCGCTTCCCATTCGGTCGGCGCGACGACGCCAACCAGATTTCCCTTCACGATCACCTGCGCGTTCGGGAAACGCGTCTTATCCACCTGGCCGGCCGAGACCAGCGTCGATCCCAGCGTCTTCGGATGCACCATGCGAGCGTGCATCATGCCGGGGAGGCGCACATCGGTGGCCCATTTTTCCGTCGCGCCGACCTTGGACGGAATCACCGGGTTGCGGAAAGACTTGCCTATAATCGTGTACTCGCTTACGGGCTTCATCGGCGGGTCACCCGTTACCGTAAGGCCGCCGATATCGGTGAGATTGCCTTCCACCGGAATCGTGAGCTTGAGCTGTTGCCCCTTCACGAGCTGTCCATACGTGACGCTCTTACCGTTCGCCGAGAAAACGCCGTTGGCGGCCTTGATCCGATCTTTGGGAACACCGAGCCGCTGCGACCCCAGATCGAGCAGCGCCTGATAGGTGTACGCCGCAGCTTTGCGGATATTCGGCATCCCTCCGCCGAGAAAATCAAAGGCCCCGCTGCCGTCCGGCGTACGATCCGTATCGCCCATCACGACCGTTGTGACGGCCTCAAACCGGGCGCTCAATTCCTCGGCGACGATCTGCTTGTACGCCGTGAACGCCGTGCTTTGCCCGAAGTCGCTCTTGCCGGTGCGAATCAGAATCGTGTTGTCCGGGTGAATCTCGATCCACGAACCGGGCCGCGTCGGATCGAGCGAGTTCTTCGCCGGCGCGGCTTTCGCGTCAATCAGTCCGAAGCCGACCAGCATCGCTCCACCGGTTTTTACGAAATTGCGCCGCGTGAGCGCAGCGCCGAAAACGTTGACGCAATTCTGTTCTCTCATCGCGCACCTCCTTCGGCCATCAGCCTGGCGGCTCGCCGCACGGCATCGATAATCGCGGTATAACTGCCGCAGCGGCACAAGTGCGCCGACGGGCCAGAGGTCGTGAAGGCTTCCTTGATCTGTGCCACACTCGGCGTGGGATTCGTTTCGAGAAGCTCAGCGGCCTTGATCATCATTCCGTTCTGGCAAAATCCGCACAGGGGCGTCTGCTCTTCAATCCACGCCCGTTGAATGGGATGAAGTGTCTTTTCGGCATCGGATTTCGACAGCCCCTTTTTGGTGGCCCAGCGGCCCGGAAGCCCTTCGAGCGTAGTGATCTCCTTTCCCACTGCCGCTGAAACCGGCAGCACACAAGAACGGACTTCCTTTCCATCCAGAAGAACGGAGCAAGCGCCGCACTGAGAGATTCCGCAACCGAACTGCGGACCCGACAATTCCAATTCATTACGTAAGACGTAAAGTAACGGGGTATCGTTGGACGCCGTTACCTCGTGCTGTATTCCATTCACGTTGATGGTCGCCACAAGACCTCCTCGAACCGCCGTGCGGTTCAGAATCATCGTATCAAGAATACGCCTGTAGTACGATCCCAGTTATCCCCTCTCATCGGCTGCGATTCCGATCAGCAAATGGCATTTGTTCCTGGCTGGTAGGTCGTTCGCTTTCCAGGCGCCTCAGACGCGCAACAGCTAACCTCTTGGCAATTGTCAGAGAGTGTGGAATAGGATGGGAGCAATGTATCGCCGAACATTGCGGCCGTTCTGTCTGCCATTGACGCTGCCCATGCTCGCTGCTGCGCTGGTTCTCCGCGCCGCTGGGCCCGAAACGCTCGCCGATTTGCACGAAGCTTTCGTGCATTCGCCTGCTGATGCTCGCATCATGATGCGATGGTGGTGGTTCGGCCCGTCCGTCGCCAAGCCCGAACTGGAGCGCGAGCTCCGCGCCATGAAGCAGGGTGGCATCGGAGGATTCGAGGTGCAGCCCACTTATCCTCTCGATCTCGATGGCAACTTTCCCTATCTCTCCGATGAGTTCCTGGACGATCTCCGCTTCACTGCGCACGTGGCGCGCGAACTCGGCCTCCGTTTCGATCTCACGCTCGGCAGCGGATGGCCCTTCGGCGGCCCGCACATCCCCATCAATCTCGCAGCGGGAAAACTGAAGGCGGTGGTATCCGCGTCCTTGCCGGCGCTCCAGGAGGACGAGAAGTTGATCGCCATGTTCCCCCACGGCTCCGGTCAGTCGCTCTTCTTCATCGCCAGCCACACGCGACAAACCGTCAAACGCCCCTCCGTTGGCGCGGAGGGCTTCGTGCTCGATCACTACAGCCGCGCCGCCATCGACGCCCATCTCCAGTCGGTCGGCGTCAAGCTGCTCGACGCCGTCGCCGCCAATCCCCCTCATGCAGTCTTCAGCGACTCTCTCGAAGTCTACAACTCCGATTGGACCGCGGATTTTCTGACTGAATTCCGCAAACGCCGCGGCTACGATCTCACTCCTTACCTCCCGGCTCTCTACGAAGACATCGGCCAAAAAACCGCTGCCATCCGCCACGATTGGGGCCTTACTCTCAGCGAACTCTGCGACGACAACTACCTCAAGCCAGTCACCGAGTGGGCACATCAGCACCATACCCTTTTCCGCTCGCAGACCTACGGCATTCCGCCGGTAACCCTCTCCAGCTATCAATACGTCGATCTGCCGGAAGGCGAGGAAGGACCGCGCTGGCGGCGATTCTCCTCCGCGCGTTGGGCGTCCTCCGCGAGCCACTTGCTTGGCCGTTCGATCACTTCGTCCGAAACCTGGACATGGCTCCACTCCCCCGTCTTCCGCGCCACTCCGCTCGACATGAAGGCCGAGGCCGACCTGCATTTTCTCCAGGGCATCAACCAATTGGTCGGCCACGGCTGGCCCTATTCGCCTCCTTCGGCCGGAGAACCCGGTTGGCGCTTCTACGCCGCGGCGGTATTCAACGACCACAACCCGTGGTATCTCGTGATGCCCGACGTCGCGCTGTATCTCCAGCGCATCAGCTTTCTGATGCGTCAGGGCGCGCCGGCGAACGACGTCGCCGTCTATCTCCCCACGGCTGACGCCTTCGCCACGTTCAAAATCGGCGGCCGCGCTTCCGTGAATCAAGCCATGGATGACCTCTTCGGTCCTGATCTCATTCCCGCCATCGAAGACGCGGGCTATAACTTTGATTTCATCGACGATGGCATGATCGCGCGCGCAGGCGTGCCGTATCGCATTTTGATCCTGCCCAATGTCGAGCGCATTCCGCTCGCGACGATGCAGAAGATCGCAGCCCTGAAAGGCGTGACGGTAATCGCGACGCGCCGTCGTCCCTCGCTTGCGCCGGGCCTGATGGAAGCCGATCGCGACACGCCCGAAATCCGCCGCCTTTCCGCGAACCTCCAACTCGTCGCCGCGGAGACCCGGCTCGGCGATGCGCTTCATCAGGCGTTAGATCCCGACGTCGTCCTTGCGCCCGAAATCGGATTCGTTCACCGCAAGCTGGCCTTTGCCGACATCTATTTCCTCGCCAATACCTCGAACCATCCGGTCAAGACCGAGGCGACGTTTCGTATGCCTCCGCGCGGCGTCTTCGCCTCCGAATGGAATGCGCTCAGCGGCCACATCTCTACGGCAGGTGGCACACGACTGTCGCTTTTATTCGCCCCATACGAATCGCGGGTCATCGTTTTCGCGAAAGGCGAGAGCCGCATCCCTCCGCCCGCAGTCGCGT
>DATJNW010000124.1:0-31009 GCA_035507655.1 Bryobacteraceae bacterium
GACGGAGTGAAGCAGCAACTCGCGATTCAGTTGCCCGCGCCGCCAGCGCCGGATTCGGTGCTGTACGTGTGGCTGCGCGGCGAGACGAAGCCTCGTGTGACCACCGTGCACGCGAATTGATGAGGGCGCATTCATTCGGCCCGCGAACAACACAAGCCTGGCGGCTTATGCCACGGCCCTAGAACGCCAGCAGTTCTTCGATTTTCGCCGCGATCTGGTCCACGCCCGGCAAAACCGCGTTCATCAATCCGATGTTGTACGGCAGCGGAAGGTCCGGAACCGCGAGCCGCGTCACCGGCGCGTCCAGATTGAGGAACGCTTCCTGCGCGACCACCGCGGCGACTTCCGCGCCGAATCCGGCCGTCAGCGTGTCCTCGTGAACGATCAGACAGCGGCGCGTTTTTTCAACCGAGGCGAGCACCGCCGGGCGATCCCACGGCGAGATCGTCCGCAGATCGAGAATCTCCGCCGAGGCGCCGGTTTTTTCGGCGGCGCGAACCGAACGCTCCACCATCGCTCCCCAGGTCACCAGGGTCAGCGCGCTTCCTTCCAGCACGCGACGCGCGACGCCGGGCGGAATGAGGAAATCGTCGCCGGGATAGGGACGCCGCGCCCAGGACGCGTCGAGCATGGCGCGATGCTCGAAAAAAATGGTGGGGTTGGCGCTGCGCAGCGCGGCGCGCAGCAGGCCGACCGCGTCTTCGGCGTTCGACGGCATCATCGCCTGCCAGCCGATGGCGTGCGCGAAGAAAACTTCATTCGATACGCTGTGCCACGGGTCGCCGCACTTGGCGAATCCGCCGGGAATCCGCACGACCACCGGCGCGGCGAACCGATTGGCAGTGCGCCAGCGGATGGTCCCGCAATCGTTGAGCTGCTCGGTGCCGGGATCGGCGTATTTGCGAAATTGAATTTCGGCGACGGGACGCAATCCGGCGATGGCCATGCCGACGGCTCCGCCGACGATGCCCTCTTCGGAAAGGCTGGTGTCGAAAACGCGATCGCCGCCAAACATCTCCTGAAGTCCCATGGTGGCCGCGTGCACGCCGCCTTTCGGTCCGACGTCTTCGCCGAAAACCAGAACCTTGGGATTGATTTCGAGTTCATGCTCGAGCGTACGGCGGATCGCGGTGAGCATATTGAGACGCGCCGGCTCGCGGACCACGGCGGGCGTGGGCCGGAAATGATCTTCCGCGAAAACATAGCGGCGAACCGAGGCCGCCTCCGGCTCCGGACGCGACAGCGCATTTTCGAGCGCGGCGTCAATTTCGGCCTGCACCGAACGCTCCAGCTCCGACCATTCGCGTTCCGAGAAAACGGCTGGAACCAGGTGCGCCTTGAAGCGGAGCAGCGGGTCGTGCGCGCGTTCGCGCGCCACCAGTTCGGCGGATTTGTAGGCCTGCGTGTCCTGGCCGGAGTGGCCGCACAGGCGTGGAACGGTGAGACGCACCAGCGCGGGACCCTGGCCGTCGCGAACGCGAGCCACCGCGTCGCGCAGGCAGCGCGCGGCGTCCAGCGGGTCGGCGCCGTCGCCTTCGCGAAGGTAAAGCTCGCCGAAAGAGCCGAGATTCGCCGCGATATTTCCGCCCGGCGTTTGCACCGTGGAGGGAACCGATAACCCGAAGCCGTTGTCTTCGATATAAAACAGCATCGGCAGCCGCTGCGTGGTGGCGATATTCAGCGCGGACCAGAATCCGTTGGTGGCGACCGAGCCGTCGCCGCCCAGCGCCACGGCGATCGACCGGCGCCAGGATTCCTCGCGCAAAGTGTCGCGATGATAAACGATGGCGTGCGCCCATCCCGCGGTCGGCGTGTATTGGGTGCCGACGCCGCCGGCCATCGGCAGCACCATCGCGCCGCCCGGGTTGGGCAAATTGTAAACCGCGCCGATATCGCGGCCGTCGCTGACGCCCCCGCTCCTGGCCATCCCGCCGGCCAGCGCATCGGCGGGGGTGAGACCCAGCGTCAACAGCAGCGGACGCGAGCGATAATATCCGGACGCGGCGTCGTGCGCTTCAGTGAGCAGCGATCCGAGCAGGATTTGACCCAGCTCGTGGCCGCGCGCGGAAAATTGATACAGAATTTTCTTTTCCGGAAGCAGGCGCGATTCTTCGAGATCGTCGAGAAAACGGGAGGTCAGGAAGAGCCGTGCGATATGACGCCAGTTAAACGCAGGATCGAGGTCGGCCGAAGGCGCGACCAAGGTGGATGAAGGGTTCATACTAAGCGAGATAACGTCCCGTTTCTATTCTACTTCGTTTGCCGCAAACAGAAACCACTTTAATGTGGTGCTATCCTCGCGCGCAACTGGGATAGAGGGGAGCCTGACGGCTTCGGGCCGGTTTATTCAGCCTGTTTTCGACGGATGTTCCCACCGGCGAGCAAGCTCTCTGAACGCGGCCTCGTTCTGTGGCCAATCGTGCAAAGTGGCCGGATCGAAGTCCGCGCCGTTGGGCCAGACCAGCGTTTTCACCTCGGGATCGATTCGGACCTGGTTGAAGAGTTCGAGATTTCGCAGCGGCCCATAGAGTTCGCCCGCGAGCACTGGAAGGAAATCGATCGTTTGTTCGGCGCCGTCCTCAAATCGAACACGCAGCGTATATGGCGCCACGGTTTCGAAGGACCCGACCCGGTGGATCGCGTGAATCACTTGGGCGCTCCGCCGCGATAACGCTTGCGATCTCCGAGCTTCGAGGCCGCCGCCATGTAAACGATCACCGTTCGCTTGCAGTCCCCAAGCGCCCTGTGCGCGTCCTCGGTCGAGAGGTTCCCATCGCGGGCAAGGTCTGATAGGCGGTAGCTCTCGCGTCCCGGCCACGCCCGGCGCGCCATCTTCAGCGCACACGTCGCTCTGTTATGAAACAGGAGTCTATGCCTCCTCGCGGATGCCCGGAGGAAGTCCATATCGAAGTCCGCGTTATAGCTAACGAGGGGAAGATCGCCGATAAAATCGAGGAATGCCTTGATTCCCTCGGCCGCCGGTTCGCCGTCCCTGTCAGTCATCTCTTGTGTAATGCCGTTTATCTCCGTGACGCGCGTGGAAATTCGCTTGGTGGGCCGCAGGAGGGTCTGAAAAGATTCGTGGACGTCCGAATCACGGTTGACTTTTATCGCTCCGATCTCGATGATCTCGTGTCTGGATGGATCGAGCCCGGTCGTCTCAAGGTCGAAGACAACGAATCGTTCGGGAACGTAGATGTTCCGCGACGGCAGTGACCTCAGCTGCGGTTTTTGGCGCGCCTCGCGACCGTCCGCAGTAAACACCCAGAACAGCAAGAACGCGATCAAGAGCGCGGCGACGAGCAGCACCAATACCAGGGCTGACGAAGTGCTGTCGTCTGCCGCCGCAATCGGGGCAGTTTGCCCGAGCGCGGCGGCCGCAGCCACGAGAAACCCGGCCAGCAGGCGAGCCATCGTGCTTACGACGTCGTCGCCCCACGCGCCGCGGACCCGACCAGCTTCACATACTTCGCAAACACCCCCGACCCATACTTCGCGTTCGGAGCCTTCCACTCGCGCAGCCGGCCATCCAATTCTTCCGGCGAAATCTCCACATCAATCGACCGTTTCTCAACATCGAGCACGATCGAATCGCCTTCCCGCACCACTCCGATCGCGCCGCCGCTGGCCGCTTCCGGAGCCACATGCCCCACCATAAACCCGCGCGTCGCGCCGCTGAATCGGCCGTCCGTGATCAGCGCCACGCTTTCCGATAATCCCGCGCCGACGATCGCTCCCGTCACTCCGAGCATCTCCCGCATCCCCGGTCCGCCGCGTGGACCTTCATAGCGAATCACCACTACATCGCCCGCGCGAATTTTTCCGCCGGTCACCGCGTGCATCGCGTCTTCTTCGCAGTCGAATACCCGAGCCGGACCGCGCTGCGACGTCCGCTCCAGTCCCGTCACTTTGATCACGCAGCCGTCGGTCGCGAGATTGCCGCGCAGGATCACCAGGCCGCCGGTTTTCTTGATCGGATTCGCCAATGCGCGGATCACTTCCTGGCCTGCTGTTTCCTTAGCATCAGCCGCTTCTTCCGCGAATGTGCGTCCCGTCGCCGTCAGCGCGGAACCGTCGGCGTAGCCGCCATCCACCAGCCGTTTCGCGATCACCGCCATGCCGCCCGCGCGATCCACATCCACGGCAACGAAGCGGCCGGCCGGTTTCAGATCCACCAGCAGCGGCGTGCGGCTGCTGATGTTTTGAAAATCATCGATCGAAAGCTCCACGCCGGCATCGTGCGCCATGGCCAGCAGATGGAGCACCGCATTGGTCGACCCTCCCGTTGCCGCCACCGACGCGATCGCGTTTTGAAACGCCTTCCTCGTGGCGATATCGCGCGGCCGGCGATTTTTTTTCACCGCATCCATCACGATTTCACCGCAGCGGAACGCGACCTGTTTTTTCCGCGCATCCACTTGCGGCACCGCGGCCGTATTCATCGGCGAAAGCCCGACCATCTCCATCACAGTCGCCATGGTATTCGCCGTAAACTGCCCGCCGCAGGCGCCCGCGCCGGGGCAGGCGGAATTTTCAATCGCCAGCAATTCCGCATCGCTGATTCGCCCCGCCGCGTTCGCGCCGACGGCTTCGAAAACATCCTGAATGGTCAAATCTCGGCCTTGATAATGACCCGGCATGATGGATCCGCCGTAGAGCACCACCGACGGCGTGTTCAACCGCAGCAGCGCCATCGCCGCGCCGGGAATCGTTTTATCGCAGGCCACCAGCGCGACGATTCCGTCGAACATGTGGCCGCGGGCCACCAATTCGATCGAATCCGCAATCAGATCCCGGCTCACCAGCGACGCCTTCATGCCTTCGGTTCCCATGGTCACGCCGTCGCTGATGGCGATGGTGTTGAACTCCATCGGCGTGCCTCCGGCGGCGCGGATTCCGTCCTTCACATGGCTGGCCAGCTCCCGCAGATTATAGTTGCACGGCATGGTTTCGATCCACGTATTGGCGACGCCGATAATCGGTTTCTTCAGATCCTCATCGGAAAATCCGATGGCCTTCAGCATGGCCCGCGCCGGCGCGCGATCGCGTCCTTGGGTAATGGTGTAGCTGGCAAGATTCATGCAAACCATGTTAACCGCTACGCCCCATTGATGAGGTAGCACAAGCTTTGGCGCGACTCCTCCGTCGAGCCGGCGGATTGGGTAGTGGACCCCCGCCATGACTGGCGGGGCTGGTGTGCGTTACAGCGGGGGCTCATCGCGAAGCAACGCAGATCTCACGCACGACCGCGGGATTGACGCGCCCACTTCCCGCGGGATGGGATAATGAAGCTGAATCCATGCCTCATCTGGAATGGATGTGGGATGAGCGCAACCGCGTCCCCGTCCTGCTCGTGAGCGGCGCGATGATTCTGGCCATCGCCCTGGTCGACTGGTGGACAGAACCCTACGTGTCGCTGGGCTTTTTATACCTCTTTCCGATCATGCTCGCCGCCGGATTTCTGCCGCGCTGGATGATCGCCATCCTCGGCGCCGGCTGCGCGGTGCTCAGCGAGATTTTCAGCTCGCTCGAGCGCTCCACCGTTCGCCTGTCGTTTGAAACGCTGGCGCTCGCCGGCTGCGGATTGTTCGTCGCGGAGCTGATGCGCAACCGCCGCCTCAGTCTCGAAGCGCAGGAACGTCTGCGCATCCTGGTCGAAACCAGTCCCGCCGCCATTGTGACCATCGACGACCGCGGCTTCATCGAGCTCGCCAACCGCGCCGCGGCCGAACTGATGGCCCCGCGCGACGGCGTCCTCATCGGCCATCCCATCGCGGCTTTTCTACCCGAGCTGCACCACGCCGTCCGCCGCGAAGAAGGGCCGCAGTTCCGAACCTCGATGCAGTGCCGCGGGCATCGCGATGACGGCCAGTCCTTCATGGCCGACGTCTGGTTTTCCACCTACAAAGAAGGCGCCACTCCGAAACTGGCCGCCATTATCGGCGAGACCGAAGACGGCGCCGCTGCCATGGCGGCGAGCGTCCCCAATGATCATGACGATCGCAGCCAGTTGAACAGCCGCGAAACGGAGGTGCTTCGTTTTTTGGTTCAGGGCCTATCAAATAAGGAGATCGCCGGAAAAATGGACGTCTCGGAAAGCACTGTGAAAAACACGTTTCAACAGCTTTTCGCCAAGATCGGCGTCCGCACGCGCAGCCAGCTCGTTCGCGCCGCGCTCGAACGCTATCGCCACCAACTCTGATGGTTAATCGAAAGATTACCAATAAGATCTACAGCGATAAATCCTGCGTTTGCAACATTCTAACGTCTTCGTTATGCTTTCCTTACGAACCTCAGCCTAGACGATCCGTAACCAGAGGTGTGATCGAAAGATAAATTAAAGGACAACAAGGTTTTGTTTGTTTTCGCTAACCTTGGGCGGTAGATTGAAAGTCTAGTCCTTTGTCGGATCGCTCGCAGTGATGAAAATAATCTCTCGCACTCCCTCGCTGAGGGGATGGCTCGTCATGTTTTTCGCCAGTACGGTATGCGGCCAGCAAATCTTTACGTGGGAGCAGATTAAAGACCGATTTCAAACCGTCAATCCGACGCTCTTAGCGGCGCAGAGCAGCATTGACGAAGCCCGCGCCGGCGAAATTACTGCTTTTCTTCGCCCTAATCCGGATTTCACTTTGACTGCCGATGGCACCCAGCTTTTTCCCCACGCGGGAATTTACCAGCCATTCTCCGGAACCGACTTTTCGCCCGCCATCAGCTATCTTCACGAACGCGATCATAAGCGCGAACTGCGCCGCGACACAGCCCACCAGTCCACCCAGATCGCCGAATCGAGCTATCAGGACGAGGCGCGAACGCTGCTGTTCACTTTGCGCTCGGCTTTCGTTCAAACCTTGCAGGCCAAAGCTGTTCTCGAAAACGCGCAGCAGAATCTTCAGTATTGGGATCGCGAACTGGATGTGAACCGGCAGCGGTTCAAGGCCGGCGACCTCGCCGAAGTGGATCTGGACCGCCTGGAATTGCAGCGGGTGCAGTTCGAATCGGATTACCAGAACGCGCTGGTGAATCTGCGCACCAACAAAATTCAGCTGCTCGCGCTGCTGAATGACCGGACCCCGATTGACCGCTTCGACATCACCGGCGAATACGATTTTAACGAAGAACTGCCGCCGCTTGAGCAGCTTCGGACCGCGGCGCTGGGAACGCGGCCGGATCTGAAATCGGCGATTCAGAATATCGAGCTGGCGCGCCTGAATCATCAGCTGGCCATCGCCAACGGTTCCACCGATCCGACCTTCAGCCTGTGGTATACCAACAACGCGTCCTTCAGCAATCCCTACGCGTATAACACCGTGGGCGGCAGCGTCAACATTCCGCTGCGCATTTTCGATCGCAACCAGGGCGAAAAAGCGCGGACGCAGATCGACATCTCGCGCAATGAAAAATTGCGCGACGCGACCCAGGCGCAGGTGTTCAACGACGTCGATTCGGCTTACGTGACGCTCGAAAGCACACTGAACCTGTTAAAGCCGTATCGCGACAAGTATCTGAAGCTGGCGGTCACGCAGCGCGACAAGCTTTCGTTCTCCTACCAGCACGGCGGAGCATCGCTGCTCGATTATCTCGACGCCGAAAAAGCGTACCGCGACACGCGGCTGGCTTATCTCAACCTGATTGGTTCTTACCTGACCGCGGCGGCGCAGTTAAACCTGGCGGTCGGGCGCGAGGTGCTTCCATGAAAACCATCTTCATCGTCTGGCTGGCCGTGGTGGGCGCGGCGGCGTGCCTGGTTTCGAGCGGTTGCGAGACCAAGGTCCAGGCCGACCCCAAGGCCGAAGCTCCGCCTCCGGCCGTCGTTGAACAAGCCCCCAATTCGAGCGATTTTAAAGTGGACCACCCCGACCAATTCCCGCTGGTGGCGGCCCTGCCGCACGTCGACACGCCGGAGCTGAACGTCACCGGCGTGGTGAATCCGGACGTTTCGCGCAACGTGCCGGTGCCGTCGCTAGCGACCGGACGCGTGGTCGAAATCGACGCGCAGTTGGGCGACACGGTGAAAAAAGGCCAGCTCCTTTTTAAGGTCCGCAGCACGGATGTGAGCGGCGCGTATTCGGATTATCGCAAGGCGATCGCCAATGAAATGCTCGCCCATGTGCAGCTCGATCGCGCGAAGCTCTTATTTGAGCACGGCGCGATTCCCAAGAGCGCCGTCGAAGTGGCGCAGAACGCCGAGGACAATGCCAAGGTCGACGTCGATACGTCCATCGACCATTTAAAGCTGTTGGGCTCGGACCCCGATCATCCCACCGCGATCATTGATGTGTACGCTCCGGTCGCCGGCGTGATCACCGATCAGCAGATCACCAACGCCGCGGGCGTGCAGGCGCTGAGCGCGCCCAATCCGTTCACCATTTCCGACCTGTCGCACGTGTGGATCATCTGCGACGTGTATGAGAACGATCTGTCGCAGGTCCACGTCGGCGAGTATGCGGATATTCATCTGGCGGCCTATCCGAATCGCGTGTTGAAGGCGCGCGTCGGCTTCATTGCGCCGATTCTCGATCCCTCGATTCGCACCGCGAAGGTGCGTCTGGAAGTGGAAAATCCGGGATTGCTGCGCATCGGCATGTTCGTGACCGCGGCGTTCCACGGCCTGACCTCGCAAACTTACGCGGCGATTCCGGCCACCGCGATCCTGCACCTGCACGATCGCGAGTGGGTCTACACGCCGATCGAGCCGGGTCATTTCAAGCGTCTGGAAGTGGTCAGCGGCGCGCTGCTGCCGAACAACATGCAGGAAGTTGTTTCGGGTCTCACGCCGGGAACGCGGGTGGTCGCCAACGCCTTAACCTTACAGAGCACGGTGGAGCAGTGAGATCTGAAGTGTACCTCGAGCTCGACCGAAAACTGTGCAGGCCACGGGCCTGCCCCACATTCCCCACAAACGGGAACGTAAATGATTAGCGGCCTGGTCAATTTCGCGCTCAACAATCGCCTGCTGGTGCTCGCGCTCGCCGTGCTGCTGTTCATCGCTGGCGCGATTTCCTTTCATCAGCTCCCCGTTGAAGCTTATCCCGACGTGGCCAACAACTACGTCGAGATCATCACCCAGTGGCCCGGAATTTCGGCCGAGCAGATCGAGCAGCAGGTCACCATCCCGCTCGAAATCGTGATGAACGGGATTCCTCACCTGACCACGCTGCGTTCTTTTTCTCTGTTCGGTCTTTCCGATTTAAAACTTACCTTCGACGACGAATCGGAAAACGACTGGAACCGCGAAAAAGCTCTGGAGCGCCTGGCGCAAGTCAATTTGCCGCCCGGCGTCCAGCCGCAGATGGGCACCGACTGGAGCCCGGTCGGCCAGATTTATTTTTTCACGCTGGAATCGAGCAACCCCAAGTACGACGTGATGGAGCTCAAGTCGATTGAAGACTGGGTGATCGAAAAGCAGTTCAAATCGGTGCCCAACGTGGTCGATGTGGCCAGTTTCGGCGGACCCACGCGCGAATATCAGGTGCGTCTTGATCCCGATAAACTGGTCGCCTACGGCCTGAGCATCGCGCAGGTGGAGCAGCAGCTCAGCAACAACAACGTCAACGCCGGCGGAAGTTTCATCGACGAAGGATTGCAGCAGGTGAACGTGCGCGAGGTGGGCCTGGTCGGCGACGTGCGCGATATCGAAAATACGGTGATTCTCACCAAAAACGGCACGCCACTGCGGATTAAAGACATCGCCACGGTCGAGCAGGGACCGAAAATTCGCCTGGGCCAGTTCGCTCGCGCGACGCATCTCGGCGACGGCCGCATCATCGACGATCCCGACGTGGTCAGCGGCATCGTGCTGCTGCGCAAGGGCGCCGATTCGGATTCGACGCTCGACGGGATTCATAAAAAAGTGGAGGAGCTGAACAACGGGATTCTTCCGCCGGGCGTGAAAGTGGTTCCGTTTCTGGACCGCAGCGACCTGGTGCATTACACCACGCACACCGTTCTGCACAACCTGACCGAGGGAATTGTTCTGGTCGTCGTGATTCTGTTCATGTTCCTCGGCAACGTGCGCGGCGCGCTGATCGTGGCGCTGACCATTCCGTTTTCGCTGCTGTTCGCGGCCACCTGCCTCGATCTTCGTCACATTCCCGCGAACCTGCTGTCGCTGGGCGCGCTCGATTTCGGCATGGTGGTCGATGGCGCGGTGGTGATGGTCGAAAACATCATCCGTCATATGGGCCATCAACGCGAAGACGATTTTCGCACGCCGATGGAAAAAATCCGCGCCGCCGCGCATGAAGTGCAGCGGCCGGTGTTCTACGCGATCGGCATCATTGTTACCGCCTATATCCCGATCTTCACCCTGCAAAGCGTGGAGGGACGCCTGTTCAAGCCGATGGCCTGGACGGTGGCGTTCGCGCTGCTCGGCGCGCTGATGTTTTCGATGCTGCTGGCGCCGGTGCTTTCGAGTTTGTTCTTCCGCAAGGGCGCCAAGGAATGGCGCAACCCGATGATGACGTTCCTGACGGCGCGCTACCGCTTCGTGCTCGCGAAAGCGATTCGCTTCCGCTGGGCGACGCTGGGCGTGGCGCTGGCCGGCTGCGCCTTCGCGCTGTACCTGGCCTCCACGCAGATCGGATCGGAATTTTTGCCGCACCTCGATGAAGGCGCCATCTGGGTGCGCGGCACGCTGGCGCCCAGCACCGATCAGGAATTGGGAATTTCGGTGGCGAATAAGGCTCGCGACATCCTGTGCAGTTTTCCGGAAGTGCCGCAGTGCACCAGCCAGGTGGGCCGTCCCGACGACGGCACCGACACCACTGGATTCTTCAACACCGAATATTTCGTCGATCTGAAGCCGAAGGAACAGTGGCGTCCGGTATTTCATCAGAACAAAGACGAGCTGATCGCGGCCATGAATCGCGAGCTCGAAAAAATTCCCGGCGTGATCTGGAATTTTTCGCAACCCATCTCCGACAACATGGAAGAAGCCGTCAGCGGCGTCAAAGGCGAGCTGGCCATCAAAGTTTTCGGTGACGATCTGAAGACGCTCGAAGAAAAAGGCGACCAGATCGTCAACGTGATGCGCACCGTCAAAGGCATTCAGGATTTGGGATTGTTCCGCGTCATCGGCCAGCCCAATCTGAATTTCGTGGTGGATCGCGATAAGGCCGCCCGCTATCAGATCAACGTCGCCGACGTGCAGGACGCGATTCAAACCGCGGTCGGCGGCAACGCCCTGACGCAGGTTTTGCAGGGCGAGCAGCGCTATGACCTGGTGCTGCGCTATCTGCCGCAGTATCGCACCACGCAGCAAGCGATCGAGAATATCCGGCTGCTCTCGCCGACGGGCGAGCGCGTTTCGCTGGCCCAGCTTTGCGACGTCCAGACCATCGACGGCGCATCGGAAATTTATCGCGAACAGAACCAGCGCTACGTGGCCATCAAATACAGCGTGCGCGGCCGCGATCTGGGCGGCGCGGTCGAAGAAGCCATGGCCAAGGTGAACCGCGAGGTGAAGCTGCCCACCGGTTATCACATCGACTGGGCGGGCGAGTACGAATCGCAGCAGCGCGCGCAGCGGCGGCTGGCGATCATCATTCCGTTCACGCTGCTGCTGATTTTCCTGATTCTCTATTCCATGTTCAAGTCCATGAAATGGGCGCTGCTGATCCTGATGAACGTGGCCATGGCGCCGGTCGGCGGCGTGGTGGCGCTGTGGCTGTCGCACACCAATTTCAGCGTATCGAGCGGCGTCGGATTCCTGGCGCTGTTCGGCGTATCGGTGCAGGTCGGCGTGATCATGGTGGAGTACATCAATCAGCTTCGCGTGCGCGGCCGCACGGTGATGGCCGCGGCGCAGGAAGGCGCGCTGCTGAGACTGCGCCCCATCATGATGACCATGCTGGTGGCGACGCTCGGACTCCTGCCGGCGGCGACCTCGCACGGCATCGGCTCCGATTCGCAGCGCCCGTTCGCCATTGTGATCGTCGGAGGCTTGCTGGCCGCGCTGCTGATGAGCATCTTCCTGCTGCCGACGTTATACGTCTGGATCGCAGCCGAGCACGATGTCCTGCCGGAACCTCATCCCGAGGAGGAAGTGTAGAGTGGCATAAAGCCGCGAGGCTTGCGCCGTTCGCGGCCGGGCGCAAGCCTGAAGGCTTACGCCACCTGACCCGCGGGTGTAGAATCAAAAAAGACAATTTCAGTGAACGGTCCCTCTTTCGCTCTGCTGGCGGTCCTCGCTGCTGTTCCGGTTTTCGGTCAAGGCAATTACGAAATTCAGGTGTATGGCGCGGACACCGTGTCCCCCGGCCGGACCATGGTCGAACTGCACAGCAACTTTACCTTCGAAGGCTTCAAGACCGTGATGGACGGCGTGCTTCCGGACGATCATCAGCTTCACGAAACCGTCGAGATCACCCAGGGCTGGACGGACTGGTTTGAGACCGGCTTCTACATCTTCACCAGCTACGGGCCCAACAATCAGGGCTACAAGTGGGTGGGCGATCACATTCGCCCGCGCATCCGGGTTCCCGACAAGTGGAATTGGCCGGTGGGCGTGAGCCTTTCCACCGAAATCGGTTACCAGCGGCCGATTTTCTCCGCCGATACCTGGACGTGGGAAATTCGTCCGATCATCGATAAACAATGGAAGGCGTGGTACCTGGCCTTTAATCCGGCGCTGGAGCGGTCGTTTCACGGTCCGAGCGTACCGGAGGGCATCGCATTTTCTCCGAATTTCAAAGCCGCTTATTCTCTCACCCGGAAATTCAGCGCGGGACTGGAATACTACGGCGCGCTGGGACCGATCACCGGTTTTGACCAGATCTACGAGCAGGGACAGCAGATCGTGCCGGCCATCGATTACGATTTTGGACCCAACTGGGAATTCAATTTTGGCGTCGGCGTGGGCGTCACGCGCGGCACCGACCATCTGCTGGTGAAAATGATCATCGGGCACCGTTTTCGCTTTATCACGCCGCATATGCCGCGGCCGGAGGCGCCGGGAGCAATCGATTGAAGTGTGCGCCGAGCCGCGTGAATGGAACTCTTCTGGGGTTGTTGATTTTCTTTTTGGTTCTGGCGCCGCCGGCGGGAGCGCAAGTCCCACCGGCCGGTTTTGCGGTTCCTCTGGGGCTGCCGCCGATTCCCTGGCCCGCGGACAATCCTTATTCTCCGGCGCGCGCCGAGCTGGGAAAGATTCTGTTCTTCGACGGCCGCCTTTCGGCGAACGGCGTGGAATCCTGCGCCTTCTGCCATGATCCGGCTCACGCGTTTTCGGGAAGCACGGCCTTGTCGATTGGCGTGGACGGAAAAGTGGAAACGCGCCACACGCCGACGCTGGTCAACCGGGCTTGGGGCAAATCGGAATTCTGGGATGGACGCGCGGCGACGCTGGAGGAGCAGGTGATCGGTCCGTTGACCAATCCGCACGAGATGGGAATGACGCCCGAGAAAGTGATCCGGCGATTACAAGGCATCCAAGGCTACGGCCCGCTGTTCGCCGCCGCGTTCGGCGATGACACTGTCACGCTCGATCGCCTTGCCAGGGCGATTGCGACTTTTGAACGGACTATCGTCTCCGGCAATTCCGCGTATGATCGATACCGCGCGGGGGACAAGAGCGCGTTGACCAAACCACAGAAGGATGGTCTGGACTTTTTCGAAAAGACGGGGGAATGCGCGGAATGTCATTCCGGCGCCAGCTTCAGCGACGAAAAATTTGTGAATCTGGGGGTCGGCATGGATCGGAGACCGCTCGATTTGGGGCGCGAGTTGATCACGAAAAATCGCCGGGATTTCGGAAAATTCAAAGTACCGACGCTGCGCGATCTCTCCGCCCGCGATTGTTATATGCACGACGGCCAATATACGAAGCTGGGCGACGTCCTGGATTTTTACGCCAAGGGAGGTCTGCCGAATCCGCATGAGGACACGCGCCTCGCGCCGTTCTATATGGATCCGGAAACCAAGCAGGATCTGCTCGACTTTCTCTCCGCGCTTGACGGCGAAGGCTGGAAAATCGCCGCGCCGGCTGCGTTTCCGCGGTAGGTCTGAGCCGGCGCGTGCGACCATGGCCGTGGACAGAGCGGTCTGTCCCTTTTTTCAGCACCCTGCTAAAGGCGCGCGATTCAAAAACGCGGATTCCCGCGAATCGATAGCGTCAAAGAACGCATCAAAGCCAATGAGAGGGTTTTCGGAAACTGCTCTATTGCACGTAAATCCATCGGTTTTGAAGCGCATAATTGACCGGCTCGTTTGCGGCGTGTTTGGCCTTCGAAGTGCGCAGGGAGTTTGGGGGCGTGTGGAAAGTGAAGAAAGTCTCCCGCTTGATCGCCTTTGCTCTGCTGTTGCCGGTGGCGAGCGCGGGTGAGCTGAGCAAAGAAACGCTAAAAGCGTGGGATGATTACGTGCGCGCCGCCAACTCCTGCATGATGGCGCGGCTGCGCCCCGATCAACCTTTTCTGTGGCTCGATCAGCATCCTCAATTCTTCCCGCAAGTGCACGCGGGGCATATCGTGGTCACACCCATGACCGATCCAAACCCGAAACACGTTCCTAATGGATTGATTCACCATTGGATCGGCGCGGTTTTTCTTCCCGGTGCTCATCTGGACGACGTGTTCTCCGTGATTCGCGATTATGACCATTACAGAGATTTTTATCCCGCGGCCGTGCTGGCTTCGAGAGCGCTAGGGCAGGATGGCGCCGGCGATTTGTTTTCTTTGTTGATGATCAGCCGCGCCGCGCTGGCCAGGACGGCCTTTATGAGCGACGATCAGGCAAACTACATCGAAGTGGACCCGCATCGCTGGTACAGCATTTCTTACACGACGCGGGTTCAGGAGATCGAGGATTACGGAGACTCGGACCAGCATACCCTGCCGCCGGATCAAGGCCACGGATACATCTGGCGTCTGTACAGCATCGCCCGTTATGAACAGCGCGACGGAGGCGTGTACCTGGAAATGGAAGCGATGGCGCTGAGCCGCGATGTTCCGGTGGCGGTGCGCTGGCTGGTGGATCCCATCGTGCGCCAGCTGGCGCGAGGTTCGATGGTGACGACGCTGCGGCGAACCGAAGATGCGGTGGGCGCTCTTTGCGCCGCGGCGCACACCTCGGCGCAGGCTACCGGGCAGCGCTGAGAAACTCGACAAACCCCGCCGTGACTGGCGGGAGTGTACCCACTCGATGGCTCGGGTTTCGGGAAGGCGCGGGCTCACAGCAGTGATATCATCTTGCAAAGGCCATGACCATTCCATCTCTTCGCATATTTGCGCTCGCGGCGTTCTCTTTCGCGGCGGGGTCTCTGCTCACCCGGCAAATCGACGTGCATGCGGCGGCGACGCATGTTTACGAGCTGCGTATGTATCACACTTTTCCGGGGCGCTTGCCCGCGCTCGAAGCCCGCTTCCGCGATCACACCATCACCATTTTCAATCGCCATCACATGAAGAGCGTGGGCTACTGGACGCCGCAGGATGCGCCGCTGAAAGATAACCTGCTGATCTACATTCTGGAGCACGATAGCCGCAACTCCGCCAAAGCGAACTGGGACGCCTTCCGCGCCGATCCGGAATGGCAGGCCGTTTCGAAAGCGTCCGAGGCGGACGGCAAGATTGTCGAAAAGGTCGATTCCACATTCATGGAACCCACCGATTTTTCGAAGATCAAATGATCCCGCTGATGCAGTGGATCGGATCGAGCGCTCTGGCCAACGCGATGAACGGCCCGGAGTGGGCCTTTCCGCTGGTCCAGTCGATCCATTTTCTGGGCTTCGCGTTTTTGATCGGGACCATCGCCATGGTCGACTTGCGTTTGCTGGGGTTCGGCCTGCGCCAGCCGGCGGGCGAGCTGGAGCGCGATCTTTCACCGTGGACTTACACCGGTCTGGCGATGATGCTGACCACCGGTCCGGCCATGTTTTCGGCCGACGCGGTGACCTATTACGTAAATCCGTCCTTTCGCCTGAAGATGATGTGCCTGGCCGCGGCCCTGCTGTTCAACTTCACGGTGCATCGCGTGATCGCGCGATCGAATGGCGCGGCCATCGCCCAAAAATTCGCGGCCTGCGTTTCGCTGCTGCTGTGGAGCAGCGTCATCGCCGCGGGGCGATTCATCGCGTTTGTTTAAAACATGCTGCTTTCTTTTTGTAACTGGCTGCAAGACACCTCCGTTGGCACCGCGATTCGCGAGGGTGCGCTGCTCTATCCGGTCATCGGCGGGATTCATTTGCTGGCCATCGCGCTGTTCGGCGGAATGATCCTCACCACGGACGTGCGCCTTCTCGGCCTCGGGCTGCGGCGCGAATCCTTAGTGGATTTGATCGACGGCCTGCGGGTGTGGAAATGGATCGGCGGAATCATCGTCGCCGCCAGCGGCCTGCTGCTCGCCTGGTGCGAGCCGCTGAAGCTTTATCGCAGTCCCAATTTCTGGATCAAGATGATTTTATTCGCGCTGGTGGGAGTGCACGCGCTGGTGTTCCGGTCCGTCTATGCGTATCCGGATCGGATCGAAAAAAGCCCGGCGCGCGCCAGGCTGGCAGGAGCGCTATCGCTGCTGCTGTGGGCCGGAATCGTGGTTACCGGCCGGCTGATCGCCTTCGATTCGTAATCGCGCGCCGGGATTGCACACAGCGTAAAATTTTCCTCCCGATTTATGGCGCCGCGCGCCGGCCGAACAACAGGCTCACTACAAACAGGATGATAAACAGGAAGAAAAGGATTTTCGCAATTCCCGCAGCGGCTACATAAACCCCGGTAAAACCGAAGACGGCCGCCACCAGAGCGATCACCAAAAAAACGACAGCGTAGTACAGCATAGTTTGCCGAATCGCCTCCGAAACGTGTCTGTGCAAGAATGGGGCCACAGCCAGGAAGAAGCCGTTCGATAAGTCGAGCTCGAGCCGATTTCCGGACGGGGCATTCAGGTGTACGGTTCAAACCCCGCACGCTGCAGCCCGAGCACGGCTTCGCGATTCCGCATGAACATCTCCCACACGAATCCAGTGCGCAGATTTTCCGCCATCAGCATGGTGATCCCGGTGTCGATCCCGATCACGTCGCTGTCGTACCAGTTCGTGAGCGGATTGAACGCGTCGATAAATCCGTAATTCGACCACGCCCGCGCCGCATATTTTTCTTTGATGTTCCTGAGCACGCGCAGCGTCGGCTGCGGCAGAAACGCGAGCGATCCGCCGGCCGCGCTGGGCACCACCGTTCCATCGATCGGCCCAATCTCCGGTGGACCACCCCACACCACGTAGCCGTGCACCGAATCCGAGGAGGTGATCCCCCACAGATCGTCGCTGTAATCGGCGAAGCGCGGATGCAGCTCGATACAGAAGCGGCGATGCACTTCGGTGGCGATCGTGGAATTTTTAAAATAATCGGCGTATTTATCGCGCCGGCCGCGAAAATCAAACCACGCCTGGGAATATTGATGCACAAATAAGGGCGCATAGGAGCCGACATACCGCATCCCGTCATATTCGAAGGTGAGCCGCTTCCACGCGCTCCACGCCGACACCGGCAGCGGATGCGATTCTGACCCCATCCCCAGCAGGTACATCATCATCAGCTCGCTATAGTAATCCCAGCGATACGGAAGAAAGCCCAGCTCCGGAGTCCAGCCGAGCGGCAGCAGGGTGGTGTCTTCGGAAACCCAGGTCCAGTCGACGCGCGCGAAAATGTCGTAGGCCAGCGAGCGAATTCCCGGCTGCGTGAAATATTGCCGGCAGGTGAGCACGCCGCACAAAAGAATCGCCGTATCGATCGAGGATACTTCCGAATCCCAGACGCGCTCACCCGTCTGCGGATTGGCCCAGTGATAAAAAAATCCGCGATGCGTGGGCATTCGCTTCCACAAAAAAAGCAGCGTGTTGAGGACGCGCATGCGAATTTCGTTGGCCGGCGCGTAGCCGCGTTGGTGGCCGATGCACAGCGCGGTGAGTCCGAAGCCAGTGGCGGCAATGCTTGCGGCCTGCTGTTTTTCCGCGGCGCGCACGTTCGCGCGATCCAGGGTCAGCCCGGTATGCGGATCGGACTGTTCCCAGAAAAAACGGAAACTGGCGCGCTCCAGTTCCTCCAGAAACTGATCGTCTTCGGGCGAGATCGCCGCGGCCGGCGGATTCTGTCCGAGCGCGGTTGCGGCCGTCACCGCGGCGAGAAAGTCGCGCCGGGACAAGCTCATAGCCGTCCCCGCAAAATAGCCGAACACGCGGAAGCGGCTTCCTGCGTCGAACCAAGTAACGGGTGATGACCGGACGGCGAAAAATTCTGATCGTCGCGGCCGGCGCCGTGACGGCCGGATTGGTAGCCGCGCTCGCGATTCACGCCAGATCCGCCGGCCAGATTAAAACCCTTACCGGCGTGGTGTTGCGCGCGGATGAGCAGGTGAGAAACCAGGTTCCCATCGCCGATGCCGAAATTCACGCCGCCGGTTTGCCGGCAAGAATGGGTTCGCCGGCGAAAACCGCAGGTTCGGGTTTGTTCCGGCTCAATTTGCCGCCGAATTTCCGCAGGGGCGAGCCGCTCTCTGTGGCCATCGCGCATCCTGGTTATCAGACGCTTGAAACCACCGTCGCGGCGACGAATGAATCGTACGTTTTTTTTCTGAGGCCCGCCCCGGCAAAAATTCCCGAGATTCCGAATCAGGTAACGGTTACCAGTCCGCGGGTGCGTTACGCGGTGAGGGAAACGTCGACGATCAATGTCGGCAGCGCGGCGCAGACCTTCGAGGTGATCAATCAGGCGAACGTTCCGTGCAATGGAGCGAAGCCCTGTTCGCCCGATGGAAGATGGAAAGCTTCGCTCGCGGGCAAGGCGCTGGACGCGGGCGACGGAAATTCGTTCGAAGACGCGCGCGTCACCTGCATCGCTGGACCGTGCCCGTTCACGCGCATCGAGAAAGATGATTTTTCGGCGGGCGGCCGGCACGTTGACGTACTGGTGCGAAACTGGTCCGACACCGCAACGTTTCTGTTTGAAGCTGAAGTGACGCACACCATGGTGAGCGATGCGATTCGCGAATCCTATCCCGCGATTTTCGATGGCTCGATGGATTTTACTCTTCCGCCGACGGGCGAAGGTCCCAGCATCCAAGCCACGGTCGGCGGCCAGGATATTGTTTTCCCGCTGACTCCGGAATGGGGACTGACGTGGGCTTCGTGTAACGTCACGAAGTCGAAAGACGGAACGAAACTTTTCCACTGTGACATGAAATCCGGGTATCGTTTGCAATGAGGATCGCGCACCCCAAATTGAGTGCGGCGCACGGCGTCTTCGCCTTGGCGCTGCTTCTGACGGCGGCCTGCCTCCACGCCGCCGATTTCGACCAGCGCATTGACCATCTGCTGGCGCGCATGACGCTCCAGGAAAAACTGGGCCAGATGTCGCAGTCGACCTCGCTCGCGACGCCGCTTTCGGAAAAAATCAAATCCGAGATTCGCGCCGGCCGCTGGGGATCTTTTTTGAACGCCGGCAGTCCCGCCGACCGCGCCGAAGCGCAGCGCATCGCCACGGAAGAGAGCCGTCTGAAAATTCCGCTGCTGTTCGGACGCGACGTGATCCACGGTTATCAGACCGTTTTTCCGATCCCGCTGGGCCAGGCCGCAACCTGGGACCCGGATCTGGTTCGCGCCGCCGCGCGGGAAGCCGCGCGCGAAGCCGCCGCGCAGCGCATCGCCTGGACCTTCGCGCCGATGATCGATATCGCGCGCGATCCGCGCTGGGGCCGCATCGCCGAAAGCCTGGGCGAGGACCCTTATTTAACCAGTGTGCTCGGCGTGGCGATGGTGCGCGGGTTTCAGGGCGATTCGCTGGCCGCGCCCGATTCGCTGGCGGCCTGCGCCAAACACTTCGCCGGTTACGGAGCGGTGGAAGGCGGCCGCGATTACAACAGCACGTGGATTCCCGAAATTCTTCTGCGCGACGTTTATCTGCGCCCGTTTCACGCCGTGGGCGAGGCCGGCGTCGCGACGTTTATGACCGCGTTCAACGCGCTGAACGCGATCCCGGCGACCGCCGATCCGTTTCTGCTGCGCGAGATTCTGCGCGGCGAATGGCATTACGACGGAATGGTGGTGAGCGATTACGAAGCGGTCACCAATCTGATCCCGCACGGCGTGGCCACCGATGGTAGCGAGGCCGCGCGCAAATCGATCAACGCCGGCGTCGAAATGGAAATGGTCAGCACCACTTTCTACGACGACGCGCCCGCGCTGTTGCAACGCGGCCAAATCAGCATGCAGGAAATCGACGACAGCGTGCGCGATATTCTGCGGCTGAAATTCAAGCTCGGGTTATTCGACCATCGCCCCACGCCCGCCGCGCCGGATCACGCCCACACCTTGGCCGTCGCCGAGCAGGCCGCGGCGGAAAGCGCGGTGCTGTTGCAGGACCAGAACGATCTTCTGCCGCTCAAAAAATCGATCGGAAAAGTCGCGGTGATCGGTCCGCTGGCGGACAGTCCCGTCGATCAGATGGGCACCTGGTCGATGGACGGCCGCGCGGATTGGGTTCGCACGCCGCTGGCCGCGCTGCGCGAAATGCTGGGCGCGAATCGCGTCGTCTACGCGCGAGCGCTGGCTAACAGCCGCGATACTTCGCACGCCGGATTCGCGGACGCCGTGAACGCAGCGCGCGGCTCCGATGTCGTGCTGCTTTTCCTGGGCGAAGAGGCGATTCTTTCCGGCGAAGCGCGCTCGCGCGCATTCTTGAATCTGCCGGGCGCGCAGGAAGCGCTGGTGGACGCCGTCGCAGCGGCCGGAAAACCGATGGCCGCGATCCTCATGGCCGGCCGTCCGCTGACCTTTGACCAGGTCGCGCAGAAGGTCCAGTCGATTTTGTTTGCCTTCCATCCGGGAACCATGGGCGGTCCCGCAATCGCCAAAATTTTATTCGGCGACGATGTGCCATCGGGAAAATTGCCGGTGACGTTTCCGCGCACCGTCGGCCAGGTGCCGATTTATTACGCGCACCTGAATACCGGACGCCCGCCCACGGCGAGCGAGCTGGGCGTGCCGATGGGCAATCCCGTGAATCCTGAAGGCTACACCTCGAAATATATCGACGTCGATTTCACGCCCGAATATCCGTTCGGATTCGGCCTTTCTTACACCACATTTCGCTACTCGGAAACGCGCGTTTCCTCCGCGAATCTGAACGGCCGCCTGACGGTTTCCGCAGAAATCACCAACACCGGCCCTCGCGCCGCCGACGAAGTCGTGGAGCTGTACACCAGCGGACCCGCTGGCGCGAGCGTCGCGCGTCCGGTTCGCGAACTGAAACATTTTCGCCGCGTTCATCTGGAACCGGGTGCGTCCACCACCGTCGCCTTTACGATCACGCGCGGCGATCTCGCTTTTTACAACGCGAAAATGCAACTGGTCACCGAGCCGGGCGAATACCGCGTGTGGATCGCGCCCGATTCCTCGCGCGGCATAGCGGCCGTGTTCCGAGTGCAAAAATAAGCTTCGTCACATTTGGGCTAATGGGTCAAAGCCGCCGCGTGCAATTGGTGCGATTTAAACGTGTGCTGCCTCACCGCGCGACGTGCGCGGCGCATCGTCTGGCCCGGCGTTCTGGCCGCCGAAACCGCGGTCGAGCTCACCGAAATCAGCGCCATATAGGTATCCGAATCCGGCCCGACGATCTCCACCACGTTATCGCCCGAGGTGATCCCGCTGGGGATGGTCAGATTGATCTGCGCCAGTCCCCCCACTTCGGCCGGAGCCAGCCCGATGAAGCTGGGCGTGTCTTCCACCTCTTGCGCCCCGGTCGGACTGGTCGAGCTGAGATACACGTCGAAGGTATTCTCCGGCGACGCCAGGGTGCTGGTCGGACCCAGCACGCCATCGCCCACGCTCGGCGTAACCGGGCCGATGCCGGTCAGGAATAGCGCAACCGTCTCGTTGATCTGCGCCGGATTCGACGGCGAAACGACGGTGCCATATTGCGGCGTGTTCGGCGTCACATGCACCGCGGCGACGTATTGCATGTTGCCCGATCCCTGCGCGAACTGCGGCAACGTAAACAGGCCCGGAGCGGTGTAGCCGACAAACGCGCTGATGGTGTTCGAGGTCTGTCCCTGGTTGACCAGTTGAATATCGGCGATTCCCGGCGAGACCGTTTCGTAGGGAACCTGGAACGTCACGCACGGATACGAACCGCATTCATTCACCGCCAGAACCGGCGCGTTCACATTGTTCACCATCACCTGGGTATTGTCCAAAACGACCGGCATGGTGCCTCCGGCATAGTCGGCCGATCCGTTGGCCAGCGTGGAGCCGGACTGCCCGTAGAGCGTGATCAATTCACCCGGCGTGATCCGTGCGGTAAACGGCGCGTTGCTTCCCGTATTCACGATTCCGGTGGGGTCGAGCGCCAGACCGCTGCCGCTGAAAGTTGGCGCAGCCATGGCGATGCTGAAACCCAATACGCCGGTATTGGCGAACTCATCGACGCCCACGCGATATTGCCCGTTGGAGGAATAGTAATAATGCTGGAACCCATCGTCGCCCGCGTTGCCGCTGACGGTCACATCGTCGATATAGGTGTAGTCGAAAGGAATCACGTTTCCGCTGCTGTCGGTGTAGGCCTGGGAGTTCAGGCGTTGGTCCGCCACGGAATTGGCCTTAAACGAAGAAAAATAGGAATCCTGAAGACCGTAAACCTCCTCTTCTTCGATGAGCCCGCCGGCCCCACCGCTGGTCAGGGTCGTGTCCATCCCGGTCTGATAATAGAGGCCGCTGTAGGTTGTCGAGCTTCCGGTTCTGACCCCGACGAAGAAATCCCAGCCGTACGGCTCGCCGCCGAACACGAAATTCCCGTCGGGCGAGATGTACATGAAATGCTGACCAGCCACCACCGCGGTGCTGGCCAGGTTTTCCAGATTGTTGTTGAAGTTGATGCTTGCGGCGCCGTTGCTGAAACTGTACTTGGCGTCGCCGATCCCGTTCTGCTCCGTGGCCGATCCGCCGTTGGCGCCGATATACCCTCCGGCCTGGGACACGTTGAAATTGCCCTTGCCATCCGCGCTGCCTTGAATGTAGTAGTCGAGCGTATAGGCAACCCCCTCGGTCTCGCCCAGCCCCGGTGCATCCATCCCGGTCAGCGAGTACGATCCCGAGAAGGTGCTGGCGGTTGCGCTACTCACCGGCGCGGCGATGAACATATCGTTATAGGAGTTATTCTGCTCCGTTGCCGCGCCCATAAAAATACCGTTCGAGACCATCCCGTAGATCAGATCCGGCGTGGAAAGCGTAATTCCCAACTCTTCGCCGATGAACTGTGACGCGGGGCTCTGGAGGAACCCGTAGCCGCTGGCGGCAATGCTATAGGTCCCGTTGACGCTGAAAGTTAACGTCTCGTTTTCGTATGCGTCATAAAGAGTTGCGCCGGTGACCGTATAATTCCCATTGCCGTCAAAGGTGATGGTGTTGTAGATCGAGAACGCGTCGCCGAGGTCGCCGTACGAGTCGCCGATGAACCACACCACATGGCGGAAATAATAGGTTCCTTTGAGCAACCCGTTGCCGCTGTTGTCCCAACTCTGCGCAGACGCCCCGGAAGCGAGGCCCAGGGCCAATAGAAATATAGATTTGTGAATCCTCACGTTACTCTGGACGTACCGGAACGCGACTTGTTGACGAAAAAATTTACGCTATCCCATCATTCTAGCTTCAACGCCGCGGAACCATGAAATTTTCTTTATTCATTGTAGTGGCGTAAGCCGCCAGGCTTGCGCTGCTGACGGAGTGGGAAATCCCGCCGCGAACAGCATAAGCCGCCAGGCTTGCGCTGCCGACGGAATGCGAAATCCTGCCGCGAACCGCGCAAGCCTGGCGGCTTACGCCACTATTCGCTACCATCGCTCCAATGGGACCACTCCCCGATGCCCTGCGCGGCGCGCGGCTGCTCAGTTCGCCCGCCTGGAATAAAGGCACCGCGTTCAGCGACGAAGAACGCACCCGGCTGGGATTGCATGGGCTTCTGCCGCCGTACGTCGAAACGCTGGAGGCGCAGGTCGCCCGCGCTTACGCCGCTTATCGCGCCTACGAAAAACCGCTCAACCGGCACATCTATCTGCGCCAGCTCCAGGACAACAACGAAATTCTGTTTTATCGCCTGCTGCTCGATCATATCGCCGAGATGATGCCGGTGGTCTACACGCCGACCGTCGCCGAGGCGTGCCGGCACTTCAGCCAGATTTACCGCCGGCCGCGCGGCGTGTTCATTTCTTATCCGCTGCGCGACCGCATCCCGGAACTGCTGCGCAACCGGCCGTTCCCGGAAGTCGACGTGATCTGCGTCACCGACGGCGAACGCATTCTGGGCATCGGCGACCAGGGCGTCGGAGGGCTGGGCATTCCCATCGGGAAATTGTCGCTCTATTCCCTGATCGGCGGGATTCATCCCACGCGCACTTTGCCGGTGGTGCTCGACGTGGGCACCAACAACGAAGACGTGCTGCGCGATCCCAATTATCTCGGCTGGCATCACCAGCGCATCCGCGGCGCCGAATACGACGGCTTCGTCGACCGTTTCGTGCACGCGGTAAGGCAGGAGCTGCCCGACGCCTGCCTGCAATGGGAAGATTTTTCACAGCCCCACGCGCGTGCGATTCTCGACCGCTATCGCAGCGAACTGCTGACCTTCAACGACGATATTCAGGGCACCGGCGCGGTGGCGCTGGGCGCGATTTTGGCCGCGGTGAAGGTGACCGGCCGCCTCATGCGCGATCAGAACATCGTCTTTCTCGGCGCGGGATCGGCGAGCATCGGCGTGGCCGATTATCTGCTGGCCGCGATGATCGAAGACGGCCTGACCGACGCGGAAGCGCGCGCTCATTTCTGGATTATCGATAAAGACGGTCTGCTGGTAAAATCGCGCGCCGGCCTCACGCCCGAACAGCGCCTCTACGAGCGAGCCGAAATGACCGGCGACGGCACTCTGGGCGGCGTGATCGGCGCGGTCGACGCGACGATTCTGATCGGTCTTTCGACCGCCGGCGGCGCGTTCACGGAACCAATCGTCCGCGAGATGGCGCGCAAAACGGAACGCCCCATCATTCTGCCGTTATCGAATCCGACGGAGCGTTCCGAAGCCAACCCGGAAGACCTGATTCGCTGGACCGGGGGACGCGCGCTGATCGCCACCGGCTCGCCGTTTGCGCCGGTCCATTATGACGGCCGCACCATCGCCACCGCGCAGTGCAACAACGTTTATATTTTCCCGGCGATGGGATTGGGCGCGGTAGCGGCGCGTCCGCGGCGGGTGACCGATTCGATGTTCCTGGCCGCGGCTCGGGCGCTGGCGGCGAGCTCGCCGGCATTGAAGGACCCCTCGGCGCCGCTGCTTCCGGCGCTCGAGGATTTGCGGCAGGTCAGCCGCGACATCGCGTTCGCGGTCGGCCGCGATGCGCTGCGGTCGGGCTACGCACCGCGCTGGTCGCCGGAATCGCTGCTGCAATCGGTAACGGCGACGCAGTGGACGCCGGCGTACCCGCGGCTGTGAAAAATCCAGGGCGGCTGTTCTGGCTGACGAATTGCCTCGGCCAGAGACGTGAGTCGTGCGCAATGGGATCGCCTGGTCCAGGCTTATCGCCTGGCCGTGGGTGAATTGGATTCAGCGGTTAAACGAGCCAGCCGCTTGGTGGGCAAGGAGTTCGAAGACGAACACAAGAGGATCGAACAGGCCCAGAAAGCCTGCGAAAAAGCGCGCCGGGATTTGAACGATTTCCTCAATTCGGGTGGGTGAAAAAACACGGTGGACAAACTTTTTAGGCCGCCAGACGCACTCCGGTGTCCCATTATTTTTGCGCGGATGTGGGGCGGGCCCCGGCCTGCCGCCGCCAGCCTCTTGCTGAGCCGACCCTGCTAGCGCGGTCCTCCGGGCGAATTTCCGCCGTGAAACCGCCCGAACGCGCGCGCCAGCATCAGCGCCATCAGCAGCGCGCCGGCGGCCGCCACTCCGGTATCGGCCAGACTGCGCAGATCGAACGCGCCCACCTGCCAGATCAGCAGATAGCCGACAACCAGATTGAACGCGCCCCACAGCACATTCACCGTCGAGGAAGAAAGCCCCTCGCCCGGCGGCCTGGCAAAGGGACTCTGAAACGGACGGCCCGCGACGCCGCTGACAAAATGCGGAATCGCGTTGGCCAGGAACGCTCCGCCGAAAAAGTACGAAACGTAGTGAAACCACATGTCATCTTGGCGTCGGATTCGCGCCCATCGTTACCCCTGAATTGGTCACCACACCGTCAGGATTCACCATCGCGCGAGCCTCAAATCCCGGCCGCTCCGGCGTGCCGAAGCGCAGATCGATCAATTCGACTACGGTTCCATCCACCGCCGGAGTCACCTTCAAGAACGGTAGCTGATCGAATTTCGCGAAGCCTTGAAAGGCGGCCGTCTTGCGCGCCGCAGCGATGGCGGGCGACGGCTCCGGCGCATAATCAACGCGGCCCGCCTCCGGATCAAAAGCCGCGCGCAAATCGACGGGCACAATGTCGACCCATCCGGGACCCTCCGCGATGCCGCGCCAGCGCCATGGCGCACCCGCGGGCAGCGCCGATAGTCTCGAGGGAATCGATCCGTTAAACAGATGCGCGCCCATCACCGCCAGCGCGCGCTGATGCGCCGCGGCTCGCCAGCCTTCATAACCGAGCAGCACGACCAGCGCGAAACACGCCCATCCCCGTTTCGGCCCGCGCGATTTCGCGCCGATTTCGCCGCTGACCATGCGCGCCAGCGCCGGCGCCGCCAGCGCCAACAGCAAAATCGCCCAAATCCATAAGTCGATCACTTCAGTTTGATCCAGACGAAGCCAACGCGAAGAAAACGGCAGCAGCAAGCGGATGCCATAAACATTGGTCCAATCGAGGAGCAGATGACTCAGCACGCCGAGCAGCGAAAAAAAATACGCCCACCAGGAAATTCGCCGCCCCAGCACGATCAGCGCGGCCAGCAGCGCCATCAGCGGAGCAAACGCCAGGGAATGGGTGTAGCTGCGATGCCAGGTGAGATAACCGAGCGGCCCGCGCACCAGCGAAATCACGTCCACATCGGGAATATTCGCGGCCACGATCATCAGCGGGGCGGCGCGCGCGATTTTCCGGTCGATCCCGCTGCGCGCCATCATCAGCCCGACCAGCGAGTGGGTCAGATTATCCACGCGGTTTCACTGGTAAGACGGCGGAATCAGCAGGGTCAGCGCCGCGGGGACAATTTCGAATCGCGCCGGCAGCCGTCCCGCGTACTCGCCGTCCACCTGCACGTGAACGTCGCCGGCCAGTTCAATACTTCCCGCGCGCGCCGTGCGCACACCCGGCATTTCCTGCACGCGTTTGGCGAGCACACCCACCAGGTAGCGCAGATAAACCAGTGGATTGGACCCTTCAAACAGCACCACCTCGAAATCGTCGCGCTGGAGCGAGGCGCCGCGCGCGATCTCCAGATCGCCGCCGTAATTCCGGACGCGGCTGGCCAGCGCGAAGCCGCAGCGGTACACGTCGCCGTTGATCCGCGCCTCAAACTGGCCCACCGGCTGGGCTACGTGGCCGAACCCGCCCAGATAATAAGCCGCCTTGCCCGCCCACGCCTTGAGCGTCGGATTCAAATCGTACACGATTTTCGCGTCCAGACCCACTCCGCCCATCGACAGAAAATAGCGGGATTGTTTGGGCGAGCACAGCCGGCCGACGGCCACCCGCCGCTCCACGCATTGTGGAATTTCTTCGATCGCCGCGCCCAGCCGCGAACCCAACCCCAGCTCCGTCGCCAGAACATTGGCCGTCCCGCCGGGCAGAATCGCCAGCGCAGCCGAGGAATGGACCATCCCGTTCACCGCTTCGTTGATGGTTCCGTCGCCGCCCAGAACGATGATCAGATCCGCGCCTTTTTCCACCGCGGCGCGCGCAATTTCGGTGGCGTGAGCCGGACCGGACGTGGGCACAGGCGTGACGTGCAGGTTCGCGCGTCCCAGCGCCGCGACCGTGCCTTCGAGATTGCGCTCTGGATTTCGCCGGAATTTGCCCGCCGTGGGATTATAGATGAGAACCGGTTGCCGATACGGTACGATCTTCTAAGTATACCCTCAGTGAGCTCGACTCCGACAAAAAATGCCGGTAAAATCGCGGACAGAGTCAATTTCCTGCGCGATCAGCTTCGCCATCACGAATATCTTTATTACGTTTTAGATCAGCCCGAAATTTCCGACGCCGAATACGACGCGCTCCTGCGCGAGCTGAAATCGCTCGAAGCAGCCCATCCTGAGCTGATCACGCCCGATTCGCCCACCCAGCGCGTCGGCGGCAAGCCGCGCGAGGGCTTTGTCAAGGTGGCGCATTCGACGGCGATGCTCAGCCTGGATAACGCGCTCGATGAAGGCGAGTTGCGCGATTTCGACCGGCGCGTTCGGTCGCTTCTGGGTGCTGAACAATTCGCTTATGTGGCGGAGTTGAAGCTGGATGGCCTTTCGCTCGCCGTGCATTACAAGAACGGCGCGATGACGCAGGCCGTCACGCGCGGCGACGGCGTCATCGGCGAAGAAGTCACGGAAAACGCGAAAACCATCCGTTCCCTGCCCTTGCGCCTGAAATCCAGCCACGCCGATTACGAGGTTCGCGGCGAAGTGGTGCTCACTCATCGGGCCTTCGAAAAGGCCAACGCCCAGCGCGATGCCGAAGGCCTGCCGCGGTTTGCCAATCCGCGCAACGCCGCGGCCGGATCGCTGCGCGTGTTGGACCCCTCCATCACCGCGTCGCGCAATCTGGAATTTTTCAGCTATTTTCTCTTCGCCGATGGTAAATCCGCGTTCCCGTCACAGTGGGAATCGCTCAACAAGCTCGATCAGCTAGGGTTCAAGGTCAACCCGCGCCGCAAGCTGTGCCCCGATATCGAAGCGCTGGTGGCTTTCTGCAAGGAATGGGCGGAAAAACGCGAAACGTTGCCGTACGAAATCGACGGTGTGGTGGCGAAAGTCGATTCCGTCGATCAGCAGAACCGGCTGGGCTGGACGGCCAAAGCTCCGCGCTGGGCCATCGCCTATAAATTCGCCGCGCAGCAGAAAGAAACGGTGGTCGAAAACATCGAAGTGCAGGTGGGACGCACCGGCGCGCTGACGCCGGTGGCGCATCTGAAACCGGTGAACGTCGGCGGAGTCACGGTGGCGCGCGCCACGCTTCACAATGAAGACGAAATCGCGCGGCTGGGCCTGGAGATCGGCGATACGGTGATCATCGAACGCTCCGGCGACGTGATCCCGAAGGTGGTCCGCGTCACGCGGCACGGCGCGCATCGCCGGCCGTTCCGCATGCCCGAAAAATGCCCGGTCTGCGGCGGCGAAGTGGTCCGCGCCGAAGGCGAAGCGGCCAGCCGCTGCGTCAATACCAACTGCCCGGCGCGGCTGAAGGAATCGATCCTGCATTTTTCCGCGCGCGGGGTGATGGACATCGACGGCCTGGGCGAAGCGCTGGTGAATCAACTGGTCGATCAGGAATTGGTGAAAAATATCGCCGATCTTTACCGGCTCACCATCGATCAGCTGGTCCATCTGGAGCGAATGGGCCAAAAATCGGCGGAAAAACTGATCGCCAATATCGACCGTTCCAGGCGCGTGGCGCTGCCGCGAATTTTGAACGGTCTCGGCATTCCGTTCGTCGGCGAGCGCACCGCGCAATTCCTGGCCGACGAATTCGGCGATCTCGACAAAATCGCGCAAGCGCCGGAAGAGGAGCTGCAGCGCGCCGAAGAAGTCGGCCCGCGAATCGCGGAAAGCATCCGCCGGTTTTTTCATGAACAACGCAACCGCGAACTGATCGGGCGCCTGCGCGAGGAAGGCTTCAACTTCAAATATCAAGCCAAGCCGAAGACCGGCGGACCGCTGGCCGGGCTGAGCTTCGTGCTCACCGGCACGTTGCCGACGCTGGCGCGCGAGGAGGCCAAGTCGCGCATTGAATTGGCCGGCGGAAAAGTCACCGGGTCGGTGAGCAGGAAGACCGATTACGTGGTCGCCGGCGCCGATGCCGGATCGAAGCTCGATAAAGCGGAATCGCTCGGCATCCGGGTGATTGACGAAGCCGCCTTGCTCAAAATGATCGAGTCCTGAATGCGTCATCTCAAAGACGTTCTGTTAGCCTGGGGACCGGCCGGAATTTTTGTGTTCGCGGTGATTGACGGCGCGGGCGTTCCCAATCCCGGCGGGACGGATCTGCTGCTGATCGCGGTGACCATCGCGCAGCCGTCGTCGATGGTGCTGGCCGCGGGACTCGCCGTGCTCGGCGCGCTGGTCGGCAGCGTGATTTTTTATGAAATTTTCAGCCGCGGCGGCGAGCGTCTGCTCAGCCGCTACACGTCGTCAGGACGCGGCCTGCGCTTCCGCGCGTGGTTCCTGCGCTACGTCCTGATCACGGTTTTTGTTCCCGCTCTCTTACCCATCCCGATTCTGCCGTTCAAACTTTTTGCCGCCAGCGCCTGCGCGATGCGCGTCGGCCGGGTGCGCTTTTTGCTGGTGATCCTGGCCGGACGCATCCCGCGTTATTTAGGCCTGGCGTATCTCGGCGCGACGCTCGGAGAAAAATCGTGGCCCTGGGTGCAGGCGCACATCTGGTTGTTTGCGGTGATCGCCGCGGCGCTGTTTCTGGGGTTGTATTTTGCGGTCCGCCTCACTTCGAAGACACGCGTGGCGTGAGCCGCAACTTAGTCGCGTAAGCGGGCAGACTTGCGTTGCGGACGCGGAATCATGCCGGCAAAAGCGCAAGCCGGGCCTGCGTTGATCGTGGAGGATGGAGAGCCCCCGCCATCACTGGCGGGGCTGTAGTGCGGAGCCCCCGCCATCACTGGCGGGGCTGTAGTGCGGAGCCCCCCGCCATCACTGGCGGGGGTGTAGTGCGGAGCCCCCGCCATCACTGGCGGCGCTGTAGTGCGGAGCCCCCCGCCATCACTGGCGGGGTTGTAGTGCGGGGCCCCCGCCATCACTGGCGGGGTTGTATCGCGGAACTCCCGCCATCACTGGCGGGGCGGTAGTGCGGAGCCGCCCCGCCAACGCTGGCGGGG